>CAVRUB010000016.1:0-569645 GCA_963724275.1 uncultured Actinomycetota bacterium
GCCGGGATGATCACCGAGGTGATCCAGGAGGACACCGGCCTCCCGGCAGCCGCGGCGCGGTTGCTCGCCGTCTCCCTCGTCGGCATCAGCCAGGTGTGTGGTTCCCGGCTGACCGACTCCGGCGGCCTCTCCCGGAGCAGGCGGTGATGCGTTGGTGTCGGGTCTGGCCTGGCGCGGCATCCGGGGCTATCCGCTCACGGACTAATCTCGTAAGTATTCGCCCCACGAACCTGAAGGAGCCTCAGTGGAGGTCAAGATCGGCGTGCAGAACGCCGCCCGCGAGCTGAGCGTCGACACCGACGAGACGACGGACGCGATCGAGAAGCTCGTCGCCGAAGCGATCTCCGGTGGCGGCGTGCTCGTCCTCACCGACACCAAGGGCCAGCGCACCGTCGTGCCGGCCGACAAGCTCGCCTACGTGCACATCGGCCGCAGCTCCGTGGGGCAGGTCGGCTTCCGCTCCTAGCGCGGGCTCGTCGTGTCTCGGTGGTCCTGACGCGGGTCCCAGGGAACTCATCGGCGGTTCCCAGGCGTTCCTCAGGCAACACGGGCAGCGTGTCCGTGAAGGGGTGAGGGTCATGCTGCAGTTCCGTTTCGCCGCCGAGAGCGACACCGGCCGGGTCCGGGAGGACAACGAGGACGCCGGGTTCGCCGGTCCCTACCTGCTCTGCGTCGCCGACGGAGTGGGCGGCGCGGCTGCCGGCGAGGTGGCGTCGGCCACGACGTCGTACGTCAAGAGCGCCCGCGCGCTCGCGAGCCCCGGCTACGACCCCTTCGCCGTCTCGCTGCCGCGACCGGGAGGCGCACCCCAGCTCGCGATCGGGGTCGCGGCCGATGCCGGCCGGCTGGGGATGGCGACCACGCTCACGGCGATCCTCACCGACGGTGTCCGCACGGCGATGTGCCACGTCGGTGACTCGCGCGCCTACCTGCTGCGCGACGGCGGGTTCACCCAGCTCAGCCACGACCACACGATGGTGCAGGCGATGGTGACGCCGGACGGATCACCCCGGACGAAGCCGCGGCGTCACCGCACCGCAACGTCGTCCTCCAGGCGGTCGACGCGCTGAGCACCCCCACGCCCGACCTGCTGTGGCTCGACCTGAGGCCTGGTGACCGGCTGCTCCTGTGCAGCGACGGGTTGAGCGACGTGCTCCAGGAGGCGGCGCTCGCCGCCATCCTCACCGTGCCGTCGCTGCGGCTGGCGAAATCAACCTGGTCCAGGCAGCGCTCGACGGCGGCAGCCGCGACAACGTCACCGTGGTCGTCGCGGACGTGGTCGACGTCCCGCCCGTCGCCGGCAACGGGCTGGTCCTCGGCGCGGCCCTGAACCTGGCCAACCTGGTCGACCCTGCAGCGGTCCGCCCCCTCCGCTCTGCGTGATCCGGGCCGAAACCCTGGCGCGGGTGTCGGGCAACGGACCTATGCTGGAGGCATGACCGCGTCGTCGTTCGAGTACGCCCGCCTCTGGGTGCCGCTCTACGACGCCACGACACTGTCCGTCGCCCGGCCGGTCTTCCTGATCGAGGCGGCCGACGGGTTCGAAGGAGTCGTCGCCGAGAAGAACACCACGCTCATCGGCGTGCTCAACGATCTCGGCCGCGACGGGTGGCGGATCGACACCACTGCGATCCGGGTGACGGCGCCGTCGCCGGAGTTCCAGCTGCTCATCGACGCCACGCTCGACGAGGTCGACGGCGGTTCGCTGAGCGAGGCCGACTCCGGCGCGGTCAACGAGTTCGACGTCTACGGGATGCGTCGACAGCTGAGCTAGCCGACGGCGTCGGAGGCGAAGAGGTCTCCGTGCTCCTCGACGCGCTGCAGCACCTCGGTCATCGTGAACTGGTCGAGCCCCAGCTCCTCCTCCGCCCCGGTCTCGACCTCCTCCCACGAGATCGGGGTGGCGACGGTCGGCCGGTCCTTGCCGCGCAGCGAGTACGGCGCGATGGTCGTCTTCGAGCCTGCGTTCTGCGACCAGTCGAGGAAGACCTTGCCCTCGCCGTCTGGCTTTCGTCATCGTCGCTGTGACCTGCGTGGGGTGCGCGGCTGCGAGTTCCTCGGCGACCTCCTTGGCGACACCGGTCACCTCGTCGGAGGGGGAGGGGACCCACGACAGGTCGGCGTAGAGGTGCAGGCCCTTGCTGCCGCTGGTGACCGGCCGCGCGTCGAGTCGGCGCGCGGCGAGTGCGTCGCGGGTGCGGAGGGCCACCTGGCAGCACTCGTGCAGCCCGGCGGGCTCGCCCGGGTCGAGGTCGACGACCAGCCGGTCGGCGCCGAGCGGCTCCCCGACGCGTCGACGGTCCACTGGTGCACGTGCAGCTCCAGGGCCGCGAGGTTGACCATCCACATCAGCGTGGCGAGTCCTCGACGATCGGGAAGACCAGGGTGTCGCCGTGCCGGCTCGGAGCTCGGGAGCCGGTCGTCGGCACCTCCGCGGTCCGCAGCCAGGAGGGGGTGCCCGCCGGCACGTTCTTCTCGAAGAAGCTCATCGTCTGCACGCCGTGCGGCCAGCGGATCCGCGTGACCGGTCGGCCGGCGAGGTGCGGGAGCAGCACGGGTGCGATCCGGGCGTAGTAGTCGAGCACCTCGCCCTTGGTGGTGCCTGTCGCCGGGTAGAGCACTTTCGGGAGGTTGCTCAGCTTCAGGGTGCGTCCCTCGACGTCGACGTGGACCTCACTCATCGGCTGCCCTGAGGTCCTCGGGCGAGAGGTCGCTGCGCACGCCCTGGTAGGACGGCTGCCGGAGCCGGTCGTAGCCGCTTCCGTGCGTGTCGATGTCGACCACCAGCAGCGGCTCCAGCAGGTCGTGCCCTGCGCGTCGACCTTCGGCACCTCGTCCACGAAGGGACTGACGCTCCGGGTCAACGGTGCGACCAGGTCGGCCAGCACCCGCGACTGCTTGGGCCCGATGCCGCTGCCGACCCGACCGCGGTAGAGCAGGCCCGCGGCCGTGGGCTGACCCACGAGCAGTGCCGCGAGGTGGGTCCCGCCGGTCTGCTGCCGCCAGCCGCCGACGACGTACGACGCTCGGTGGCGGTGGGCGAACTTCGGCCAGTTCTGGGTCCGCTCCCCTGGCCGGTAGCGCGAGTCCTGCCGCTTGCTGACGATGCCTTTGAGCCCCTGGGACCGGGTGGCTTCGAAGAGCATCCCGCCGTCGTCGTAGGTGCCCGGCACCTGCCAGCCCGAGCCACCGAGGTCGAGGGCGGCGAGCCGGGCGCGGCGCTCCGAGAGCGGCTTGACGGTGAGGTCCTCTCCGTCGTGGCGGAGCAGGTCGAAGGCCATGTAGGTCGCCGGGACCCGCTCGGCGAGACGGGCGACCGTCGTCGCCTTGCGCACGTGGATCCGCTCGGCGAGCACGCGGAAGTCGGGGAGGCCGTTCTCGTTGAGAGCGATGATCTCGCCGTCGACGACCAGGTCGTGCAAGACCGGCGGGGCGGTAGGACTCCGGCCAGGCGCCGGTGATGTCGTTGCCGTTGCGGCTGGTCAGCCGAACGCCGGAGGAGCCGACGGTCGCGAGAGCACGGACCCCGTCCCACTTCACCTCGTGGCACCAGTCCTCGCCCGTCGGCACGTGCGTGCCCGAGGTGGCGAGCATCGGCAGGAGCAACGGACCGGGCCCATCATGCCGTTCCGACGGCGCCGAGGCGGTCCACGACATACGCAGCGATGGCGAGGCTGGAGGTGGCCGCCGGCGACGGCGCGTTCCGCACGCTGGTCACCCCGTTGCCGCTGACGACCACGAAGTCGTCGACGAGCGACCCGTCGCGGGCAACGGCCTGAGCGCGGACGCCGGCGCCGGCGCGGACCACGTCCTCGGGCCCGATGCCCGGCACGTAGCGCTGCGCGGCCCGGAGGTAGGCGCGCGTCGACAGCGAGCTGCGAGCTTCCCGGGCGCCGGTGCGCCAGTGGGTCCGCGCCATCCGCCAGAAGCCGGGATGGGCGAAGGTGGCGACCGCGTCCGCGAGACGCAGGCTCGGGCGGTCGCCGTACCCCTCCCGGTCGAGGGCGAGCACCGCGTTGGGGCCGATCTCGAGGTCGCCACCGACCCGGCGGGTGAAGTGCACGCCGAGGAACGGGTAGCGCGGATCGGGGACCGGGTAGACCATCGCCGCGCACGAGGTCGCGCTTGGGCCGACGACCCGGAGGTACTCGCCACGGAACGGCACGATCCGTGGCTCTTCCTGCCCGTCGACCAGTCGGCCGAGGCGGTCGGCCTGGACCCCCGCGCAGAGGACGACGTGGTCGACGCGGTGCACGCCGTCCGCCGTGGCGATCCCGATCCGGCCGCCGTGCCGCAGGACGCCGGTGACCGTCGTCGACAGGTGCACGGTCCCTCCGGCGCGTCGCGACGTCCTTCGCCAGCTGCTCGGCGATGGCACCGAAGTCGGTGATGGCGGTGTGGGGCGAGTGGAGCGCCGCCAGCCCGGTCGCGTGCGGCTCGATGCCGGTGATCTCGTCTGCGCCGATCCGGCGGAGGCCGGGCACGCCGTTCGCGGCGGCGGTGCGCTCCAGCGCGTCGAACCTGCCCATCTCGTCGGCGTCGACGGCGACCACCAGCTTGCCGCACTCGACGTAGGGCAGCTCGTGCTCGAGGCAGTAGTCCCGGATCAGCTCCCGGCCGCGGGAGCACAGCTCGGCCTTGAGGCTGCCCGGGCGGTAGTAGATGCCGGCGTGCACGACCCCGGAGTTGTGGCCGGTCTGGTGGGCGGCGAGCCGGTCCTCCTTCTCGAGGACGAGCACCTTCGTGCCTGGGCGACGGCGGGTGAGCTCGCGGGCGACAGCGAGACCGACGATGCCGCCGCCGACCACGCCTATCGTGTGCCCTCCGGCCACGTCCGCCACGCGATCATGGTGGCAGGTCGGTGGGGGGCCGTACGCTGGGAGCATGCGTGCAATCTGGAAGGGTGCCGTCTCGTTCGGCCTGGTCAGCGTGCCGGTGAAGCTCTACTCCGCCACCGAGAGCCACGACGTGTCCTTCCGGCAGGTGCATGCCAAGGACGGCGGCCGGATCAAGTACCAGCGGGTGTGCTCGATCGACGCGAAGAGGTGCCCTACGCCGACATCGCCAAGGGTTATGAGACCGAGGACGGCGAGATGGTCATCCTCAGCGAGGACGACCTGGCCGAGCTGCCGTCGACGTCGTCGCGCGAGATCGCCGTCGAGAAATTCGTCCCCAGCAGCCAGATCGACCCGATGCTGTTCGAGAAGTCCTACTACCTCGAGCCCGAGTCGACCGGCGCCAAGCCCTACGCCCTGCTCCGGCAGGCGCTCCTGGACGCCGACCGGATGGCCGTGGTGACGGTCGCGCTGCGTCAGCGCACGACCACCGCGGTGCTGCGCGTCCGCGACGACGTGATCGTCATGCAGACGATGATGTGGCCCGACGAGATCCGCACCCCGGACTTCAAGATCGACAGCGGCGAGGTCAAGGACGCCGAGGTCAAGATGGCGCACATGCTCGTCGAGACCCTCGCCGGCGACTTCGAGCCCGAGGAGTTCGAGGACGACTACGCCGCCGCCGTGGAAGCGGTCGTGAAGGCGAAGATCGAGGGCGGCGAGGTCCGCCGTACGCCCACCTCGACAAGACCGGTGGCGAGGTCGTCGACCTCCTCGCGGCACTCCAGCGCTCGGTCGACGATGCCAGGTCCGCTCGGGGCGAGCAGTCCGACGCGGAGAAGCCGGAGAAGGCCGACCAGAGGAGACTGCTGAGCAATCTGAGGAGCAGGCCACCGCGAAGAAGGCGCCGGCCAAGAAGGCGGCTGCGAAGAAGACCCCGGCCAAGAAGGCTGCGAAGAAGTCGCCCGCGAAGAAGGCCGCTGCCAAGAAGGCCAGCTAGCTCGTCCGCCCGCCCAGCGACAGCACGGGTGAACGGCACGCGCGTCGGTACGGCACCCCGGACGACGATGAACCACGCCGGAACGGGCAGTAACCACGTGCTTCGAATCCGTCGAAACCGCTGCGGCTTCTGAAACACTCCGCCGGAATCGAGCGCAAATGGGAACCGCCGCAGTCGTCTCCGCGACACCAAGACTCTCCCGAGAGACGCTGCGCGCCGTGGACCAGCGAGTGCGGGTCCCCTCGTACGACGCCGCCGCCCTCGATCCCACCTTCGTGCACCTCGGCCTGGGCGGCTTCGCGCGCGCACACCTGTGCGTCTATCTCGACGAGCTCGCGGAGCGCGGGATCTCGCGCTCGTGCGGCCTGGTCGGTGCAGGCCTCCGGACGGCTGCCATCGCCGACCCTCTGCGCAAGCAGGACCGGCTGTGGACCGTGCATCCCGGGGACCTCGGCGAAGCCCGGGTGATCGGCGTGCTGGACGATTACGTCGACGCCAGGCGTGACCGCGACCGGCTGCTCCGCGCGTTGACCGACCCGCGCTGCCGAATCGTGACACTGACCGTCACCGCGCCGGCCTACCGGACCGCCCCGGCGGACCGGTCCTCCGGCCGCTGGACCGACCCGTTCGACCTCGTTGCCGAGGCTCTCGACGAACGGCGCCTCAGTGGCGGGTCGCCCATCACCCTCGTCTCGTGCGACAACCTGCCGGACAACCAGGCAGCAGCGCGCGCGGCTCTCACGGCTGCCGCGGGACGCCGCTCAGCACAGCTGGCACGCTGGACGGAGCGCCATGTGGCCGTCCCCCGGAGCATGGTCGACCGGATCTCCTACTGCGCGCCGCCGCAGCGGCGTGCGGAGCTCCAGCGCGAGCTCGGGGTGACCGACGAGCTGACGGTGATGACCGAACCGTTCAGCCAGTGGGTGCTCACCGACGAGTTCGCCGCCGGCAGACCGCCGCTGGAGGAGGTCGGCGTCCGCCTGGTTGCCGACGTCGCGCCCTTCGTGGCGGCGAAGACCCGGATCCTGAACGGCACCCACGTGGCCCTGGGGTACCTCGGGCTCCGAAGCGGCCACACCACCACCGCCGAAGCCCTCGCCGACCCTCAGGTGGCCCAGTTCGTGCGGAGCATGATCGACGCGGAGATCCTTCCCGGGCTCTCCCCCGCGTCGGGGCTCGACCTGCCCGACTACCGCGACACGGTCCTGCGTCGCCTGGCCGACGACCGGATGGAGGATCCCTTGGCACGACTCCGGAGGCGCGGATCCATCCGCATCCAGAACTACGTCCTGCCGTCGTTGCGCGACGCGCTCGCGACCGGACGGCCGCACTCCAAGCTGGTCCTGGTCCTCGCCGCTTGGGTGAGCCACCTGGCGGCAGCGTCGGGGGCCGACGAGCTGATCGACCTGGAGGACCCGAGGGCCGCCCAGCTGAAACCGTTGGCCCAGGCAGCGCGGCACGACCCCCGCCCCCTGCTCGCGGTGCACGACGTCTTCGGCGACATCGGGCGGGATCCGCGACTGGTCGCGGGCGTGCGGCGGGCGCTCGCCGACCTCGACAGAGAGGAACTCGGGTGCGGCAGCGAGCTGATCCCGGACCCGGAGCGCGGTCCGGCCTGCCGGACCTGGCGAGCGTCACGACGGTTCTCTGCGACGCGGACGGCAACCTCTTCGACTCGGAGGTCCCTGCCTTCGAAGCGTCGGTCGTGGTCGTCAACGAGCTGCTGGCCGCGCTCGGGTCCTCGTCACGCCACGAGGCCGACGAGCTGCGCCGTACGGCGTCGGGACGCAACTTCCGCAGCCTGGCCATCGACCTCGCGTCCGCCCTCGGCAAGCCCCTCGCCGACGACGAGCTCGCCCGGTGGGTGGAGAAGGAGAAGGGTGCGGTGACCGAACACCTGGCAGTGACGTTGCTGCCGGACAAGGCGGTCACGGATTCCGTCGAGCACCTGGCATCCCGCTTCCGGCTGGCCGTGGTGACCTCGAGCGCGCTGACCCGGCTGGGAACCTGCCTCAAGGTGACGTGCCTGTCGTCGCTCTTCCCGGAGGCGCACCGGTTCAGCGCCTTCGACTCGTTGCCGACGCCGACGAGCAAGCCCGACCCTGCGGTCTACCGGCTGGCGCTGCGCGAGCTGCACGTCGCCCCGGACCAGGCGGTCGCGATCGAGGATGCGGAGGCGGGCGTGCTCTCGGCAGTCGCCGCCGGCATCCCGACGTTGGGAAACCTGGCCTACGTGCCTGCGGGTGAACGCGCTGCCCGGCGAGACGCGCTGCAAGGGGCGGGCGCCATCATGGTCGCAGAAGACTGGGAGGACCTGGTCGCGATCCTGTCACCGGGAGGTGCCCGATGAGAGTCGCCTGGTACAGCTTCCACGGGCGCTACTCCGACAATCCGCGGGCGCTCTACGAGAGGCTCAGCGGACGCTCGGACATCGACCACGTGTGGCTCGCAGACGGCAACCACCTCGCCGCGTTCCCGCCCGGCACCCGCACCATCGACGTCGACGGCCCCGAGGCGGGCGCCACGCTCGAGTCGACCGACCTGGTCGTCGCCAACACCCACGTCGAGGTGCCCTGGACCAAACCGGCGGGGACGACCTACCTCCAGACCTGGCACGGGACGCCCCTGAAGCGGATCCACCGAGACGTCCTCTGGGCACCGCCGGGACGGTTGGACCGCCTCGACCTCGACGTCGCCACCTGGGACATCCTGCTCTCGCCCAACCCGGTGAGCACGCCACGGCTGCGCAGCGCGTTCCGCTACGAGGGCGAGGTCCTCGAGTCCGGCTATCCGCGCAACGACGTGCTCTCCCGGAGCGGGGTGGCCGATGTGCGCGCAAAGGTACGGGCCGCGCTCGGGATCCCCCAGGACGCGCCGACGGTCCTCTACACGCCGACCTGGCGCGACGACGAGGTGTTCACCGACGACCTGGGCGAGGTGCCTCTCGCGCTCGACCCGGCGGCACTGCTCCGCCGTCTCCCGGACCACGTGCTCCTGGTCCGCGCGCACAACATGGTGACCGGGAGGTCCCGGCTGGCGAGCACACCCCGAGCGATCGACGCGTCGTACTACCCCGACGTCGCGGACCTCTACGCCGCCGCCGACGTGCTGGTCACCGACTACTCCTCGACGATGTTCGACTTCGCTATCACCGGCCGTCCGATCGTGTTCTACGCCTACGACCTCGAGCAGTTCCAGGACTCGATCCGCGGCTTCTACTTCAACCTGCTCGACGAAGCGCCGGGCCCGGTGGTCCGCACCCAGGAGGAGCTCGGCGAGGTGCTCGCCTCGTTGCCAGCAGCGGCGGAGGACTACGCCGGACCCTATGCCGACTTCCGGGAGCGGTACGGCGTGCTCGAGGACGGCCACGCCGCCGACCGGGTCCTGGCCCGTCTCGGGTTGGAATGACGCCGGGCCGGTCCTGCCTGGTGCGGAGGTCCTGTCACACGCGGCGTGAGCACTTTCAGCCCCGGACCAGCACCCGCTTGGCCGGCTGCATCCGGGCTGCGGGGGCGGAGATCGTGCGCAGGTGGATGTTCTGCAGCAGCCCGACCGCGAGCATGCCGGCGAACATCGACGAGCCGCCGTACGACACGAACGGCAGGGGTACTCCGGTGACGGGCATGATGCCGACGCACATCCCGATGTTCTGGAAGGCCTGGAAGCCGAACCAGCAGGCGATGCCTGCAGCGGCGATCCGGCCGAAGACGTCGTCGCTGCGAGCAGCGATCGAGAGCGCTCGCCACATGATGATGCCGAGCAGCGCGATCAGGAGGGCGGCGCCGACGAGACCGAGCTCCTCACCGGCCACCGTGAAGACGAAGTCCGTGTGCTGCTCGGGGACGAACCCGGCGTTGGTCTGCGAGCCGTCGAAGAGGCCCTGGCCGAAGAGGCCACCGTTGCCGACCGCGATCCGGGCCTGCTCGACGTTGTAGCCGGCGCCGCGCGGGTCCCGCCCGGGGTCGGTGAACGCGAGGAACCGGTCGACCTGGTACTGCTCGAGGAAGCCCGTGGCCACGGCGAAGACCGCGACGGACACGCCCGACCCGACGAGCACGGCGAGCCAGCGTCGGTGCGCGCCGGAAGCGGCGACGACGCCGAACACCGTGGCACCGAGCACCAGCATGGTGCCGAGGTCGGGCTGGGCCAGGATCAGGACGGCGGGGACGGCAGCCACCGCGAGCATGAGGAGCACGTCGACCGTGCCGACCCGATCGCGCCACCGGCCCTCGCTGCGCTCGGCGACGACCAGCGCCATGCCGACGACAACGGCGAGCTTGGCGAGCTCGGAGGGCTGCAGCGAGAGGCCGCCGATCATCAACCACGACCGTGAGCCGTTGATGGTGGTGCCCATCACCAGCACCAGCACCAGGCCGAGCACGGCCAAGCCATAGGCCACCGGCGCGAGGATCCGGACCCAGCGGTGGTCGGTCGCGGCGACGACGACCATCAGCGCGAGGCCGATGCCGAGGTTGACGACCTGTTTGGCCAGGAACGCCTTGGGATCGCCGCCGGTCAGGTCGTCCCGGTTGATCGTGGCGGACCAGACGAGCACGCAACCGACGATGCTGAGGAGCACGACCGCACCGAGCAGCAGCAGGTCCAGCTCGCGCCAGCGCAGCCGACCCGCGCTAGGGGCCCGGCGGGACCGTGCGGAGGTCCGGGTAGCGGTGGGGGCGGCCATCTCAGTCCTCCTCGCGGGTGGGGGGCAGGATCGAGCCGTCACGGTTGAAGACCGGAAGCTCCTCGGGAGGCACCGTCCCGGGGATCGCGGCCTTGCGGGGGACGACGGTCTCGCCGTCGACGCCGTACAACGTCTCCCAGATCTTGCGGATGCCGTCACCCGTCGAGCCCGACCCGGTGCCGCCCTGGCTGATCATCATCACCACGACGTAGTCGTCGGTGTAGGACGCGACCCATCCCGTGGACTGCTTGCCGTAGACCTCCGCAGAACCGGTCTTGGCACGCAGCACCACGTCATCCAACGGGAAGCCGCCGAGCTTCCAGGCCAGCGTGCCGGTCCGGGAGACCTCCTGGAGGGCCTCGTCGATGTAGGTCAGCACCGAAGCAGGGACGCCGACCGTGCCGCCCTTCGAGGGTGGGATCCGCCGGATCACCTCGCCGTCCGGCGACACGATGGCCTTGCCGACGCGCGGCTCCCAGAGCGTGCCGCCGTTCGCGATCGCAGCGTAGGCGCGGGCGAGCTGCAGCGGGGTGACGATGGTGTCGCCCTGGCCGATCGCGAAGTTGACGGCGTCACCGGCGCGGTAGGCGTAGCCCTCGAGGCAGAACTCGTAGGCGAACTTGTAGACGAAGTCGCTGGTCTTCTCGTCCTGCGGCTTGTCGGCGATGCCGCAGTAGTAGTCCTTCATCGACCGGTAGTACTCACGCTTCCACTTGCGGTCGGCGATCCGGCCGGAGGACTCACCTGGGATGTCGATCCCGGTCGCGCTGCCGAACCCGAAGTCGAGGGCCTGCTCGACCAGAGGGTCCTTGGCGTCGACGTCAGCCACGTCGGACCCGAGACGCTGCCAGAAGTCGAAGCCGATCCGGTAGAAGAAGGTGTTGCAGGAGACCCGGAGGGCATCGGCGAACGAGATGTAGCCGTAGGCACCGGACTCGTAGTTCTTGAAGTCGCGGTTGCCGACGGTGAACGCCGAGGAGCAGTTCAACCGGGTGTCGGTGCCGTAGCCGTGGGTCAGCGCGCCCGCGGTCATGAACGGCTTCCACGTCGACCCCGGGGCGAACTGGCCCTGCATCGCCCGGCCCAGGAGCGGCGTGCCCGCGGCCTCGGAGTAGAGCCGCCGCAGCTGCTTCTGGGTGATCCCGTCGGCCCAGATCTCGGGGTCGTACGTCGGCTGGCCGGCCATGGCGACGATCCGACCCGTGTTCACGTCCATGACGACGGCGGCACCGGAGTCGGCCTCGTAGGGCCGTCCGGTCACGGGGTCGACCGTGCCCCGGGCGGTCATGATCATCTGGTGGAGCTGACGCTCCACGACCCCTTGCACCTTGGCGTCGATCGACGTGACCAGCGTGTCACCGGGCTGCGCCCGGACGTCCGCCTCCTCGCCGATCACCTCGCCGTTGGCATTGACCTTGACCCGCTCGTAGCCGGGCTGCCCGCGCAGCCACGCGTCGTACTCCTTCTCGACGCCGGCCCGGCCCACCACCGACGCGCCGTTGACCGACGTGTCGCCACCGACCTCGGCGGCCGTCAGCTCTTCGTCGGTGATCGGGCTCAGGTAGCCGAGCAGGTGGGCCGCGTTGATGTCGAAGGGCTCCGGGTAGTCGCGCACGCTCTGCTGCACCACCACCACGCCCGGGAAGTCCTCGGGCTGCTCGCTGATCCGGAGCGCGGTCGCGTCAGCGAGGTCCTGGGCGACCGGGACCGGCTGGTACGGCGACCCGTTCCAGCACACGCCTTCCTTGGCGCCCTCGGTGCCGCACAGCACCAGTCGGCGGGCGATCTCGCGGCGCTCGACCTCGATCACCCGGGCGACCCGCTCCAGCAGCGCGCGCCGCACCCGCGGCTCCATCCGGCCGACCACGGTGCGGTCGATCGAGGCGACCCAGGTGAGTCGGTTGGTGACCAGCGGCCGTCCCATGGCGTCCACGATCAGGCCGCGCTGCGGTTGGACGACCACGTCGCGCACGGACTGGGACGCGGCCTTGCCCTGGTACTCCTCCCCCGTCACGACCTGCAGGTAGTAGAGGCGCGCACCGAGCGTCGCCAACAGGGAGAACGCGAGGGTCTGGATCACGATCAGCCGTAACCGGCTGCGGTGCGAGGAGCTGCTGGTCGAGGACATCAGACAGGCGTCCGCCGAGGCAGGCGTGGGGTGACCTGGGCCGGGCGGGGGCCCGATTCCCGGGTGAAGATCCAGACCGTCGCCGGCAGCACGACGAGAGCGACGAGGATGTCGTAGGCAACCGCTGCGAGGACCACCTCGAGCATGTCACCGATGCCGACCGCAGGGTCGCGCAGGATCATCCCGGACAGCGCGAAGATCGAGGTGCCGACGAAGGCTCCGCCGGCACCAGCGACGAGCATCAGGAGGTAGGCGGGACGGCCGGGACCCGCCTGCCCTGGCTGTCCCATCTGCCCCGGCTGTGAGTGATGATCGTGCGCGAGCCGGCCCACGACGTAGCCGACGACGAGCAGGGCCAGCGCCCACCGGCCCGCAGCGTGGTCGGCCGGCGGGGCGAGGTCGAGGAGCAGGCCGGCGCCGAAGCCGAGCAGGGCAGCGAACCGCGGGTCGGTGACCAGCGCGGCGCCGATGACCGACAGCAGCACCAGGTCAGGCACGACACCGTGCCACGCGAGGTGCGGGAAGACGGTGACCTGCAGCAGCAGCGCGGTGACCACGACGAGCAGGGCGGCGACCAGTCGCTGGGTTCCCCTCATGAGCACGCTCCCGGCTCGATCACCCGGGTGTCGTCACCCGAGGGCACCACCACGCCCACGTCGGCGAGCGAGGTGAAGTCGACGTACGGCTCGAGGACGGCGCGGTAGGTGCCCGCACGCAGGTCCTCGTAGACCTTGGAGACCTCGCCGATCGGGACGCCCGCCACGTAGGGACCGGCGCCCTCGCTGCCCCAGGTCACGACCGTCTGGCCCATCTCCGGGACCACGGTGTGGTCGATCAGGTCGAGGTTGAGCGGCTCACCGCTGCCGAGGCCGCCACGTCCCTCGACGAAGCCGTTCTCGAGGTTGTCGCCGACCCGGCCACCGACGGTCGAGCCCGCGTCGACGATCAGCAGGACGGTCGCGGTGTGGCTGGTGACCTCGATGACCCGGCCCACCAGGCCGTCGGCGCTGACCACGGTCATGTCCGCACCGACCCCTGCGTCGGACCCGGCGTCGATCGTGACCGTGCTCGAGAAGGACTGCGCCGATCCGTAGCCCACGACGCGCGCCGGAGCCAGCAGGTAGCCGGTGCCGGTGGCCATCTGACAGAGCCCTCGGATCTCGCCGAGCCGGTTGTCGTCGTACGACGAGGTGCGCTCCTGCTCCTCGTAGTCGTCGATCGCCCGCTCGGCGTCGTCGAGGTCGGCACGAAGAGCGGCGTTGGTGCGCAGGACGTCGGGGATGCCGAGGATCGGCTCGAGCACGCTGCTCGCGCCGGCCTGGGCCGGGCCGAGCACCTCGCCCACGACCCGTCGCACGGGTGCCACCGGAGACTCCTCCCCGCTGGTGCGGTCGACCACCATCAGCGCGACGCACGCCAGCACCAGCGCGACCAGCAGCGAGCGGGAGGGCAACCCGCGCGCCTCGTCCCGCTCGCGCGGGGTCGCGACCTGACGGACCGGGCTCTGCCGCGGCGGCCGGGTGTCGAGAGCCATCAGAAGCGCCTCGGATTGGTGACCAGGACCTGCTGGAGCGCCTCGAACTCCTCGACACAGCGCCCGGCCCCGAGCGCGACCGACACCAGCGGGTCATCGGCCAGGTGGACGGGCATGCCGGTCTCGTGGCGGATCCGCTCGTCCAGGCCGCGGAGCAGGGCGCCGCCGCCGGTGAGCACGATCCCACGGTCCATGATGTCCCCGGCCAGCTCGGGCGGGGTCTGGTCGAGGGTGACCCGGACGGCGTCGACGATCGCGTGCAGCGGCTCCTCGAGCGCCTGGCGGACGTCGGCGGTGGTCACGGTGACGGTGCGGGGCAGGCCGGTCACCAGGTCGCGGCCGCGGACCTCGCCCTCGGGCTCTCCCGGCGAGGGGAAGGCCGAGCCCAGGGTGGTCTTGACCTCCTCGGCGGTCCGCTCGCCGAGCATCAGCCCGTGCTCCTTCTTCATCCACGCGACGATCGCCGCGTCGAGCTCGTCGCCCGCGGTGCGGATGCTGAGGCTGGTGACGATGCCGCCGAGGGAGATGACCGCGACCTCCGTCGTACCGCCGCCGACGTCGACGACCATGTTGCCCGTGGGCTCGTGGACCGGCAGCCCGGCTCCGATGGCCGCAGCCATCGGCTCCTCGACGACGTACACACGACGGGCGCCGGCCTGGTAGCCGGCCTCCTTGACCGCGCGCTGCTCCACGGGGGTGATCGCGCTCGGCACGCAGATCACCATCCGCGGCTTCGCGAAGTACCGGCGCCGGTGGACGCGCGCGATGAAGTGCCGGAGCATCTGCTCGGTCGCCTCGAAGTCGGCGATCACGCCGTCGCGCAGCGGACGCAGCGCGGTGATGTTGTCGGGGGTGCGGCCCATCATCGCCTTCGCCTCGTGCCCGACGGCGATCACGTCGCCGGTCGAGTCGTTGAGGGCGACCACGCTGGGCTCGTCGAGCAGCACCCCCCGCCGACGGACGTAGACCAGGGTGTTGGCGGTGCCGAGGTCAACGGCCAGGTCCCGGCCGATGATGCTGTTCACCCTCAACGTTTGCCCTCGCAGACGTGCCTCGGGCCCGACCTCCGTAGGTCAGTCCCAGCCGCGCGCGACGGGGAAGCCGACGCACCCCGTACAGGCGGTACGCCGGGGGCGGATCCCGAGCGCACGATCCGGGATCCCCCGCCTGCGAGCGTAGGTAAAGGTCACGCCCTCACCACGGAGGCACGCCGAGGCGCGTGTTGCCGATGTGACTGTTGAGAAGCTAAGGCCGGGGAACCAGAGCTCGATCTCGCGGGCCGCTGACTCCGGGGAGTCGGAGCCGTGGACGAGGTTCTCGCGGTTGGACAGCGAGAAGTCGCCGCGGATGGTCCCGGGCGCGGCCTTGCGCCCGTCGGTGGCGCCGTTGATCGCTCGGACGACCTCGATCGCCTCGTCGCCCTCGAGCACCAGCGCGACGAGCGGGCCGCTGGTGACGAAGTCGCGCAACGGCGGGTAGAAGTCGCGCTCGACGTGCTCGTGGTAGTGCGCGTCGGCCTGGGCGGCGTCGATCCGCCGCTGCTCCATCGCGACGATGGTGAGGCCCTTGGCCTCGAACCGCGAGAGCACCTCGCCCAGGAGGCGGCGGCGGACCGCGTCGGGCTTGATCAGGACCAGGGTGCGTTGGCTCACGCCGCGCACCTTATCCAACTGCTCCGGCGAGCTCGGCGGCGAGATCGCCCCGCGGCGCCACGACGACCTCGTCGAGCCCCAGCCAGCCTGCGAGCTGCCGCAGCTCGGCCGCGAGCGCGGTCGCGGTCTCCGGCGGGGCGGCCGGCTCGGCGTACGCGCCCTGCACCATCAGCACCCGCGTCGGCCGGTTCGCCTTGAGGTCCACCCGGGCCACGATCCGGTCGCCGAGGAGGAACGGCAGCACGTAGTAGCCGTAGACCCGCTTCTCGGCCGGGGTGTAGATCTCGATCCGGTAGGAGAAGTCGAACAGCGCCTCGCTGCGGGCGCGCTCCCAGACCACCGGGTCGAACGGGCTGAGCAGGGCCCGGGCGCTGATCCGGCGGGGCAGCCGTGCGTCGCGGTGCAGGTACGCCGGGCGCCGCCACCCCTCGACGCTGACCCGCTCCAGCTCGCCGGCCGCCACCAGCTCCTCTGCTGCGGCGCGGGCCGGGCCGATCCTGACCCGGTAGTAGTCGGCCAGGCAGTTGGCACTGGCGACACCGTGGGACCGGGCCGCCCGGCGGACCAGCTCGAGCACTGCCTCCTCCTCGGTCAGCGCGGGCGCGGCCAGCACCTCCGGGGGGAGCACCCGCTCGGGCAGGTCGTAGCGCACCTCGAACTGTCCGTTGCGCCCGGCGATCGCGATGTCGCCGGTCATGTAGAGGAGGTCGAGCGCCTTGCGGGCGGCGGACCAGTTCCAGCCCCAGCTGCCCTTGGCGCGCGGGGTGCCGTCGTCCAGGTCGCGTGCGGTGACCGGCCCGCGGCTCTCGACCTCCTTGAGCACCTGCTGGCGCAGCATCGGGTCGATCCCCGGCCACCACTTGAACTCCCGGTCGGCGTAGTGCGCCATCCGGAACCGCATCACGGGCCAGAGCTCGACCGGCATGAACGCCTGTACGTGCGCCCAGTACTCGACCACCCGGCGCGGCCGCCCCTCGGCCGCACGCCGCAGCAGGTCGACGTCGTAGGAGCCCATCCGGGAGTAGAGCGGCATGTAGTGCGCCCGCTGCAGCACGTTGACCGAGTCGACCTGGAGCACTCCCGTGCGCGCCAGCGTGCGCTGGAACGTGCGCATGGTCGGCAGCATGTGCCGCTTGTCGGCGAACCCCTGGGCCGCGAGGGCGATCCGCCGGGCCTGCGCGAGCGAGAGCGACTCCACGGCGCTCACCCTAGGCGTCCGCGCCGACACCCCCGGTCGTCGAGCAGCCGTCGCCCGGTCGTCGAGCAGCCGTCCCCCGGTCACGAGCCGCCCGGTCGTCGAGTAGCCGTCGCGAGGAACGAGCGACGGCGTATCGAGACGCAGCCAGATGCCCACGGCCGAGGTCCGCGCCCGGGTGCGGGCGTCTCGATACACCCTCGCCTAGCGGCTCGGGCTACTCGACGAGCAGAAGCCCCCGGTCGTCGAGTAGCCGTCGCGAGGAACGAGCGACGGCGTATCGAGACGCAGCGAGATGCCCACGGCCGAGGTCCGCGCCCGGGTGCGGGCGTCTCGATACGCCCTCGCCTAGCGGCTCGGGCTACTCGACGACCACAGCGCTCGGGCTACTCGACGACCCGGGGGTCGGGGTGCTCGACGATCACAGGGGGCGGGCTACTCCAGCTCGACGAGCTTCTCGCGGACGGCGTACATGACCGCTTCCATCCGCGAGTGCAGCTGGAGCTTCTCCAGCATGTTGCGCACGTGGTTCTTGACCGTGTTCTCGCTGATCGCGAGACGGTGGGCGACGTCGCGGTTGCTGAGGCCCTTGGCCACCAGTCGCAGCACGTCGAGCTCGCGCTCGGTGAGCCGGAGCGCCGGACCCTGCGATCGGTCGGGCCGCGACATCGTCTTGAACTCGTCGATGAGCTTGGCGGCCATCGACGGGCTGATCAGTGACTGACCCTCGGCCACGACCCTGATGCCCTGGGCGACCTCCTCGATCGAGGAGTCCTTGAGCAGATAGCCGGAGGCGCCGTTCTTGACGGCCTCGTAGAGGTCCGCCTCCTCGTCGGACACGGTGAGCATCACGATCTTGGTCGTCGGCGACGCCGCCTTGATCGCGACGCACGCCTCGATCCCTGACTGCTTGGGCATCCGGACGTCGAGGAGCACCACGTCGGGTGCGGTGCTGACGGCCAGCGCGGTGCCCTCGGCCCCGTCGCTGGCCTCCCCCACCACCTCGATGCCGTTCTCGACGCCGAGCAGCATGGTCAGGCCACGCCGGAACAGCTCGTGATCATCGACCACGAGGACCCGCACCGGCTCGTTCCCACTCACCACGCGAGCATCATGGCACGCACCAGCGCCCGGAGGACCGCACCCCCCGCTGACCTGCGGGTCGTGACGGCTTCCCGTTAGGTGCCGAGATCGAGCGAGATCACGCCGTAGTCGTAGCCCTTGCGCCGGTAGACGACGGCCGGACGCTCGCTCTCCTTGTCGACGTAGAGGTAGAAGTCGTGGCCGACCAGCTCCATCTCGTAGAGCGCCTGGTCGAGTGTCATCGGGCTCGCCGGGTGGGTCTTCTCGCGGACGACGAGCGGCCCGTCGCCGGTCACCGTGATCGGTCCGACGCGCCGTTCCTCGACGGTGTCCTCCTCCTCGACCGTGCTCGTGGCGGCGGTGAGCCCGTCGACCGGCACCCCTGCGAGGGCCTGTCCGACCGAGACCGGTGCCCGTCGGCCACGGTGCACCCTGCGCCGGTCGGCGGCGCGGCGCATCTGGGAGGCCATCTTGTCCAGAGCGATGTCCAGCGCCGCCATCTTGTCGTCGGCGGCGGCCTCGGCGCGGATCACCGGTCCCTTGGAGAAGGCAGTGAGCTCAACGTGTACGGCGTGGTCGTGCTGGCGCGGGTTGGGTTCACAATCGACTTCGACGTGGACCCGGATGATCCGATGATCGTGCTTCTCCAACCTCGTCAGCTTCTCGGCTGCGTGTCCGCGAAAGCGGTCTGAGATCTCGCAGTGCCGTCCGGTGACCACGACGTCCATCAGGTACCTCCAATAGTTGGGGATAGGACATGTATTCAGGTGTTCCGCGCACCCGGGCGCGGACGATCAGAGAAGCAACGAGACGCGAGCGCCGACGTCAGCTCGCGCCGTCCAAGAACCGGAGCCCGCCCGGCCGACCTGGTTTTCGTCCCCACACCCGCCTGCTGGGGCTTTGCGGCTTGGTGCCACGACCACCCTCTCCCGCCGGCGGTCACATCTGGTGACCGAGGCTGGGCAGGACTTACGACTAAGCCGCACCGTGATCGTCGACGCGAGCGTCGACTTACGTGGACCGTTTCGCCTGCGACTGGCATCGGCTTGTCGTGGGACGCCCGGAGTGACCCGCGGCGTCCCGACGACGCAACCACGGACCCGGGCGGACTCCATGTAGAGACGTTAGTCGGTGATCGGAAGCCTCGAAAGGGCTGGGCCACTATTCCGGGCTCTGGTCCGGTGGGCGGTACCGCCGGCGGGTGGCTGCGACGGCGGCGACGGCGAGGACGGTGACGCCGACCGCCTCGAGCGCCCGCTGCGCCTCGCGGGCCGTGGCCCCGGTGGTGATCACGTCGTCACAGACCACGACGTGCGCGCTGCGGCCGGAGTGCCGTCGTACGGCGCGGGAAGGGCTGGCCATCGAGCCAGCGAGGTTGGCGTGGCGCTGGTCGGCACCGAGCCCGGCCTGGTCGGCCAGGCCGGCGCGGGTGCGGAGCAGGCGGGCAACGCGGACCTCCCGGTCCGGCGTCCGGAGGGTGCGGGCGGCCCGCCGGGTCATCGCGAGGGTGGGGTCGTGCCCGCGGTCCCGGACCGCCGCCGGCCGCGACGGCACCGGGACGAGCAGCAGCGGAGCCGTGGGGCCGGCCGCGGCGAGCACGGACGTCGCCAGCAGCTCGCCCAGAGGGCGGGTCAGCCCGAGCAGACGGCGCTCCTTGTGGCCGACGACCATCGCCCGCAGCGCGCCGTCGTACGCTCCGGTCGCGAACGGACGGGCCAGCCCGACCGGAGTCGGGGTCGGCCAGGATTCGACCGCACTGGTCGGCAGACCGGACCGGCAGTCCCGGCAGAGCACCCGTCCGGGCTCACCGCACCCGACGCAGGCCGAACCGAGCAGCAGGTCGGCACCGGCGTCGAGCAGGGCGCTGACGAGGGTCATCCGCCCGATGCGACCACGGGCTCAGGCGCCCGGCAACCGCCGCCACCACAGCCTGTGGACTCAGCCGGCGTAGTCGAGGCTCCGGACGCGCGGGGCGGGGATCCGTTCGCCGGTGCGGATGTCGACGAGGACGTCGCGCGTCACGGCATAGACCGGCGTCTCTGTGTAGGGCTCCCCTGCCAGCCCGATCACCCTGCCCATCACCACCGTCGAGAGGGTGTCGACGCCCACCGTGGCCCCGTCGGCGGCGACCGTCTCGACCTCGAACAGCTCACCCGGTCGCGCCGGGGACACCACTGCCACCTGGGCCGCCTCGGTCCAGGCGACATCGATCGCCTGCTGCCCGGTGAGCGTCCGGATCACGGTCGAGTCGACGACGCGGGCGACCCGGCCACGGTTGCCGAGCATCACCCGGGCCGCCACCAGCTGGTCGCCGTCCGAGCGCCTCACCAGCGCGATCAACCGGGTTCCGTCGCGCGACACCAGGATCCGCCGGGCGTCGGTCCCGGAGACGCCGGGCACGCGCACCTCGCGGACCGTGACGCCGTCGTCGGAGACGAGCATGCGCGCGCCGTCCGGTCCTCGGTCGAGGACCCACAGCCGTCCCGACGCGTCCCAGGACGGCTGGGTGATGCCGGTGCCGTCGGACATCAGCCGGGCGACCGCTGTTCCGCCCTCGGGCGACCGCAGGGGCGCGATGAGCACCTGACGCCCGTCCTCGCTCACCGCAGCGATCCGATCGCCGACGGGGGCGACGGCGACCGATGAGAGCCGTCGTCGTTGGCGACCGAGGGGACCGTCCACCACCCGCATGTCGTCGACGGAGCCGGACACGACCCGGCCCCGTTGCAGCCCGTAGAGGACGCCTGCCGTTCCGGTGTCCGCGGGGTCGAACGCCTCGGCGGAGTCGACGTCGTACTGTGCGGCTCCGCCGGGTGGGTCCACCGCCTTGCCCCCGATGGTCACTCGCAGTGCCGTGATCTCCGGCTCCTGGGAGAGGGTGGCGGCCAGCTGGGCCAGCATCAGCTCGGCCACGGCCGGCGAGGTCTGCGGTGCGTCCCCCTGCAGGTCGAGCGCGGCGATGCCGTCCACCACCGGCACCGACAGCCCGACGCTGAGGCCGGACGGGATGAAGGTGTCGACGACGCCGCGCAACCGGGCCGGTGGCCCCGCCAGCAACGCATTCACCAGGTTGGTCGAGAACGACTCCCCCGCCGGCACGAACACCGGCTCCGGGACCAGCACCTGTCCGGTCGGGTCGAAGTAGTACAGCGAGGCCTGGCGGTAGCGCTGCTGGAACCAGGTGGTCCTGACGACGAGCGCGTCCATCGGGTCGACGATCCGGAACTCGCCGTCCTCCACGGTGAGCTGGAACTCCAGGGTGCTGCGGTTCGCAGGGATCGCCCCGCGCCAGCCGCCGGACTGGTCGAGCAGTGTCGCGTCGCGCATCCGGCGGCTGACCGTGCTGCCGTCCTCACGCGGCGTCGCGAGGCTCGAGTAGATGATGGTGGAGTCGGGGCTCCACTCCGCGGCTGCGTCGTCGGTGAGGTACTCCTTGGCGACGTTGGTCGAGATCGGCCAGGCCATCATCGACTCGAGGAAGCCGTCGACCACCTCGACCCGGGAGGCCCCGGGCTGCGGCGGGCGGCCGTCGATGGAGGACACCTGGTCCTCCATCTGCTCGCCGGCCACGTCTGCGTCGACGACCGCGCCGTCCGTGGGAAGGCCGATGCAGCCGGTCAGCGATCCGGCCAGCGGCACCGCCAGGGCGAGCCCGAGCACCACACGCGCGACCCTGCTCACGTGCTCACCCCCCGGGTCGCCGGGCGGCCCGGACCGGTCGCCGGAGTGTCGTCGTCCGGCTCGGCGGTGTCGTCGAGCTCGTCCTGCTCTTCGAACTCGTCGAGCGGCGCGAGCGGCAACGGGCTGTGCCGCAGGGGACTGCCGGCGCGACGAGGCAGGGTGAGGCGGAACTGCGCGCCCTCCCCCGGTCGCCCCCACGCCTGGAGCCAGCCACCGTGGAGGTGGGCGTCCTCGAGAGAGATGGCGAGGCCCAGCCCGGTGCCGCCGCTGCTACGGGCGCGCGCCGGGTCCGAGCGCCAGAACCGGTTGAAGACCATCGCGGACTCACCCGGCGCCAGCCCACGCCCCGGTCGCGGACGGTCACCGCCGCCGCCTCGTCGTCGGCAGCCATCCGGACCACGACCGGCCGCTCCGGGTCGTCGGGAAAGGCGTGGTCGATCGCGTTGGCGACCAGGTTGCGCAGGATGCGCTCGACGCGACGTACGTCGATCTCGGCCCGGACCGGCCGCTCCGGTTGCTCCACCACCACCAGCACGCCGCGCTGGTCGGCGAGCGGCCGGGCGGCATCGACGACGCGGTGCGCGAGGTCGAGGAGGTTGATGTCCTCGACGTCCAGGAGCGCAGCGCCAGCGTCGAACCGGCTGATCTCGAGCAGGTCGACCAGCAGCGTCTCGAACCGGTCGAGCTCGGCCTGGAGGAGCTCGGCGGCTCGCGCCGTCGTCGGGTCGAACTCCCGGCGCGCGTCGTGGAGCACGTCGCCGGCCATCCGGACTGTCGTGAGCGGTGTGCGGAGCTCGTGGGACACGTCCGACACGAACCGCCGCTGCACCCAGCTGAGCTCCTCGAGCTGACGGATCTGACGCTGGAGGTTCGAGGCCATCTGGTTGAAGGAGTGGGCGAGCCGGGCGAGGTCGTCCTCGCCAGTGACCCGGAGCCGCTCCTGCAGGCGGCCGGCTGCCAGCCGCTCGGCCACCCGGCGCGCCATCCGGACCGGCTTCACCACCTGCCGCGTCACCAACCAGGTGATCCCGGCGACGAGCACGAGGAGCAGGGCCGCCGCGGCCAGTAGCGCCCGGGTGACCAGTCCGAGCGTCTCTTCCTCCTCGGTCAGCGGGAAGAGGAAGTAGATCGTGTAGGTCTGCCCGTCGGAGGGCAGCTGGACCTGTGAGCCGACGACGATCCCGGGCTCGGACTCGGTCGTGCCGTCTGAGGACGTGTGCACGATCTCGGTGTACGTCCACGCCGTCGAGCGGTTGACGCCGTCGAAGTGCCGCTCCAGCCGCTCCGGCACGCTCGAGAGCTCGAGTCCGCTGGTGCGATGGGCGCCGCCGTCGGCCAGCTCGGCTCCGCTGCCGGCCGGCCCGCCGAGGACGACGCCGTACCCCCGGCTCTCGCCCGCCTCGATGATCGGGTCGATCAGGTCGGCCCGCTGCACACTGGCGTCGTCCTGGGTGCCCGGAGCAGCCGAGAGCCGGTCCCGGGTGTCGGCGACCTCCGCCTCGACCTCCCCGACCACCACGTCGACGCGGTGCTGGAGCAGGCCGTCCCGCACCTGCTGCAGCAGGAACCAGCCGACCGCACTGATGACGATCGCCGAAAGGACGAGGGTGCTCGCTACCACCCGCGCCTGGATCGAGCGCCGCCAGAAGGTGAGCGCCCGCCGGAGTCGGATGGGGAGCGCGATCCGCGCCACTAGGGCTCCACTCGACTAGCTCCCGGCCTTGTAGCCGACTCCGCGGACGGTCAGGACTATCTCGGGATGCTCCGGGTCGTGCTCGACCTTGGACCGCAGGCGCTGGACGTGAACGTTGACCAGCCGGGTGTCGGCGGCGTGGTGGTAGCCCCACACCTCCTCCAGCAGGACCTGCCGGGTGAACACCTGCCACGGCCGGCGCGCCAGGCACAGCAGCAGGTCGAACTCCAACGGCGTCAACGGGATCTCGGCGCCCTCGCGGGTCACGCTGTGGCCGGCGACGTCGATGTTGAGGTCCTTGAGGGTCAGCGTCTCGGACGTGACCGAGTCGGTGCGTCGTACGCGTGCCCGGATCCGAGCGATCAGCTCCTTGGGCTTGAACGGCTTGACGACGTAGTCGTCGGCTCCTGACTCCAGCCCGACGACCACGTCGACGGTGTCGCCCTTCGCGGTCAGCATCACGATCGGTACGCCGGACTCGGCGCGGATCTCCTTGCAGACGTCGATGCCGTCGCGTCCGGGCAGCATCACGTCCAGCAGCACGACGTCGGGGCGGTAGTCGCGGAACGCCGCGAGCGCGATGTCACCACGCCCGCAGATCTGGCTGTCGAACCCCTCCTGCCGGAGCACGATGCCGAGCATCTCTGCGAGCGGAGCGTCGTCGTCGACGACGAGCACGCGTCCCTTCGTCGCGTACGACGACGCGCTGGCGGTCTGGCTCACGTCCCAATGGTAGGCGGCGCCGCGCACGACGCCCCGCACGCGGTGACAGCCCGCGACGTCCGGAGCCGCCGCCGCGGGCCGCCGAGGAGCCTCGACCCCCAGTTACGCGACACCCGCAGCGCGGCAGCGTGGCGCACCGCGGGCGAAGCCCGCATCGTGCGGCGCCCCCGGACCGAGCGAAGCGATGGTCCGAGCGGCGCCACACGATCTGCGACACGCTCGCGCAATTCAGTAACGGTACTGGTCGGTCTTGAAGGGGCCCTCGACGGGGACACCGAGGTAGTCGGCCTGCTCCTGGGTGAGCTCGGTCAGCTCGACACCGAGGGCGTCGAGGTGGAGACGGGCGACCTCCTCGTCGAGGTGCTTCGGCAGGACGTAGACGCCGACCGGGTAGTCCTCGACCTTGGTGAAGAGCTCGATCTGCGCCAGGACCTGGTTGGTGAACGAGTTCGACATCACGAACGACGGGTGACCCGTCGCGTTGCCGAGGTTCAGCAGCCGCCCCTCGGAGAGGACGATGATCTTCTTGCCCTGCCCGCCGTCCGGCGCAGGGAAGATCCACTGGTGGACCTGGGGCTTGATCTCGTCCTTGACGATGCCCGGGATCTTGGCCAGGCCGGCCATGTCGATCTCGTTGTCGAAGTGACCGATGTTGCCGACGATCGCCTGGTGCTTCATCTTCTCGAAGTGCTCGACCCGGATGATGTTGAAGTTGCCCGTCGTGGTGATGAAGATGTCGGCGTACTCGACGACCGACTCGAGGCGCTTGACCTCGTAGCCGTCCATCGCCGCCTGCAGCGCGCAGATCGGGTCGATCTCGGTGATGATGACGCGGGCGCCCTGGCCCCGCAGCGACTCCGCGGACCCCTTGCCGACGTCGCCGTAGCCGCAGACGACGGCGACCTTGCCACCGATCATCACGTCGGTGCCGCGGTTGATGCCGTCGATCAGCGAGTGTCGGCAGCCGTACTTGTTGTCGAACTTCGACTTGGTCACCGAGTCGTTGACGTTGATCGCCGGGAAGAGGAGCGAGCCCTCCTTGAACCGGTCGTAGAGACGCAGTACACCGGTGGTGGTCTCCTCGGAGACGCCCGTGATGCCGTTGGCGATGTTGGTCCAGCGCGTCGGGTTGTTCGCCAGCGAACGGGCCAGGACGCGCAGCACCTCCTTGTACTCCTCGTTGTCGGTCGAGTCCTGACCGGGAACCGCGCCGGCCTTCTCGAACTCGACGCCCTTGTGGACGAGCAGGGTGATGTCACCGCCGTCGTCGAGCAGCATGTTGGGGCCGATGACGTTGCCGGCGGCGTCCTTGAAGTCGAAGACCTTCTCGGCCTCGTCCCAGTACTCCGCCAGGCTCTCGCCCTTCCACGCGAAGACCGGGGTGCCCCGCGGGTCGTCGACGGTGCCGCCCTTCGACGGAGGGCCGACGACGACCGCGGCAGCGGCGTGGTCCTGGGTGGAGAAGATGTTGCAGGTGGCCCAGCGGACCTCGGCGCCGAGGGCGACGAGGGTCTCGATGAGCACGCCGGTCTGGATGGTCATGTGCAGCGACCCGGCGACGCGGGCGCCCTTCAGCGGCTGGGCGTCGCCGTACGTCGTGCGCAGGGAGACCAGGCCGGGCATCTCGTGCTCGGCGAGGGTGAGCTCCTTGCGGCCGTAGTCGGCCAGGCTCAGGTCAGCAACCTTGTAGTCCATGAAAGTTCTTCCTCGATGACTTCCGGAGGCTGTCTCTGCGGCGCATCTGCGCTTCGTCGGGATCTCCCGCACAGGACTGGTACCCACCCTACAAGCGGGCGGCGAGGCACGAGCAATCGTCGGGGAGCTAGGCGTCCGGTGCCGGTTCTGCGCTGCCGTCGTCAGCACCAGCAGCGCTGTGCGCGTCGTCGCTGTCACCCTTCCCGAACGGGAGGACCTGGACGACTGCCAGGACGACTGCTCCGACGACGAGGCCGACGAGCGCGGAGAAGAACGTGTTGACCAGCCAGGCGAGGGTCGGTCCGAGCACCGCGAGGTGGACCCCGTGGTCGACGTCCTCCTCGAGGTGGTGCACCCAGTCGTAGGGCGCCTCCCACCAACCGACCTCGGCGAGGTTGACGAGCAGGATGTGGCCGCCGACCCAGAGCATGGCGACGGTGCCGACGACCGAGATCACCGCGAGCAGCTTGGGCATCGCGTCGACCAGCCCGCGACCGAGCCGCTGCGCGAAGGCCGAGTCTCGCTGGGTGAGCAGGAGCCCGGCGTCATCCATCTTCACGATGAGCGCGACCACGCCGTAGACCACGATAGTGATGACGAAGGCGACGACGACCAGGATCGCGAGCCGCGACCAGAAGCTCTCGTCGGCGACCTCGTCGAGCGCGATGACCATGATCTCCGCGGAGAGGATCAGGTCGGTGCGCACCGCACCGGCCACCATCGCCTTCTCGGCCTCCGGTCCGATCTCGGTCACGGGGCGGTCGTGGTCGTGGTGTCCTGCGACCATGCCCCACACCTTGTGCGCACCCTCGTAGGCCAAGAAGGTGCCGCCGATCATCAAGATGACCGGCAACAGGTCGGGCAGCCACTGGCTGAGGGCGAGCGCCACCGGGAGGATGAACACCAGCTTGTTGCGGATCGATCCGAACGCGATCTTCTTGACGATCGGCAGCTCGCGCTCGGCGGCGAGACCGTGGACGTACTGGGGCGTGACCGCCGTGTCGTCCACGACCACGCCTGCGGCCTTGGTGGTCGCCCGTCCGGCGGCGGCACCGACGTCGTCGACCGAGGCGGCCGCCAGCCTGGCGATCGCCGCGACGTCGTCGAGGAGGCCGAAGAGGCCGGCGCTCATCGAGGCGGCACCGTCTGAGACTCCATGGCGGGAAGGCTACCGGCCTCCTGCGCGACGGCGTTGAGCTGCACTGCCTCCTTCACCTGGCGTTCAGCGCGGCCCAGCGGGTCCACGACGTACAGGAGTCGACGGGAGACCGGCGGGGACGCCAGCAGCAGCGCGAGCGCGACCCCACCGACGAACGTCAGGATCGGCGCCAGCACCGGGTTGTCCCCGGCCCACTCGGCATACCCGGCGTACTCGAGCCCGAGCACGACGAACCCGTGGCAGAGGTAGACGACGAGCGTCATCGAGCCCATCCGGGTGAACCAGCCCTCGAAGCGCGGCACCAGGGCCAGGAACGCCAAGGAGCCGATGACGGCGACCGCGGCCAGCGCGATCCGGACGAGCACGCCGCGGACGTCCCCGGCGCCGAGCTCGTCGTACGGCGTGCGGTAGTAGAGCCACTCGGTGCTGGCCAGGTCGTCGAGGTAGGCGGACAGGAACCAGATCCCCGCGAAGACGGCTACGGCGACCCATCGCGCGGCCGGCGCGCGAAGGCGCTCGAGCCCGGCGGGGCTCGCGTGCAGACCGAGCACGAAGAACGGCAGCAGGCCGGCGACACGGGTCAGGTCGAGCAGGTCGGACGCCTCGCCCGTGACGATGCCGGAGGCGGCGCTCAGCGCGACCGCGATCGCGATCGCGACGGGTGCCGGCATCCTCCGGAAGGGCGGGGTGAGGAGCCGCCAGAAGATGAGGGCGGTGAGGAACCACATCGGCCAGTGCGGGTCCGCGAACAGGTCCTCGAGGTGCTCGCCCCCGACCCATATCCGGAAGAGAGCCAGCAGGCACTCGAAGAGGACGTAGGGCACGGCGAGCGTCCGGACCAGGCTCCACAGGCGGGCCCGCGAGTACTCGAACCTGCGCGACAGGTAGCCGGTCACGAACACGAAGGCCGGCAGGTGCCAGGCATAGAGGAAGTCGTAGAGGTGGCCGACCACGCCGCCGCCGGGCAGCACCGCCCAGGCATGACCGACGACGACCAGTGTGACCAGCGCCATCTTGGCGTTGTCGAGCCACGGGTCCCGAGTGGAGCGTTGGGGGGAGGACATCTCACTCTTCTGCTACCCGGTTCGACCCGGGGCATCCAAGGTGACGGTCAATCCTCCACGAGGCCGAGGCGGAGGTACTCCGCGGCGTAGGTGCCGCTGAGCAGCAGGGACGCGTAGCGCGCCACCTCACCATCGGCCTCGGCAGTGACCGCCTCGACCCGCACGTCCCCGGCACGTGCTGCCGCCTCGAGCCGGTCGCGCTGCTCCTGGGCGACCGGGTCGACGGCGCCGTCGTCGAGCACCAGCAGCACCGGACGCCGCTCGCTCCCTGCCCTGCTCCCGTCGGCGTAGGGGTCGGCGAAGACGTTGCGCGGCCGCGAGGCCTCGATGACGGGCAGCAGGTGCTCGGCGTCACCGGCGACCGCCGTGCGGCCGGAGGTACGACGGATCAGCTCGGCGACCCGACGCGCCGCCCGGGCTGCGAGCACCGAGCCGCCCCAGACGACGGGTGCGGCGTCGGCGAGCGAGATCGCCAGCATCTTGGCGGGGTTGATGGAGATGTCCCGCTGCGGGGAGCAGGAGATCGCGACGTCGTCGAGCGCCTCGGCGACGGCGGTCGGGTCGGAGGACGGGCCGAGCGCGACCTGGTGCAGGAAGGAGAGCATCACCACCGCGGTCGCGAGCTGGTCACCGGTCTCCGTCGGCAGGATCGTCGTCCACCGTCCGGCAGCGTGCATCGCCACGCTCGACTCCGTCGGGCACGCCACGACCACCTGACAGCCACGCCGGGCCGCCTCGGCGACCGCTGATGCGGTGCCGGTGTCGGAACCGTCGGGAGCCAGCACGACGACCAGGTCGAGGCTGCCTGCCCAGCCCGGGAGGCCGGCCGACGGCCAGGCGACGAACGGCACCGGGCACCAGGGCTCCAGCACGGCTCGCAGCAGGCGGGAGTCCGGGCCGGCGGCGATCACCGCGCGGGGCCGGGCGTCGGCGACGCGGCCTACCGCCTCTGCCAGCGCCTCGGTGGCCGCGTCCGCCTCCCGTCGGATCCGGGCACCGGACTCGGCCAGGGTGCGCAGGCGGAGATCGGCGCTGCCGAGCGCCATCTCGTCGTCGAGGCGGGACTCGTCGAACCAGGTCATCAGAACGGGCGGATCAGCGGGTGGACCGGGCCTCGTCGACGAGCAGCACCGGGATGCCGTCGCGGACGGGGTAGGCGAGGCCGCAGCCCTGGCACACGAGCTCTGACTCGCTCAGCTTCTCTGACTGGCCTGACTGCCCGGGCTCGCCGCCGTCGGCGAGCACGAGCTCGCCGTGGCACGCGGGGCAGACGATGATCGCGAGCAGCTCCGGAGCCACGCCGGCACCGCCGGCGCTCACCGCTGACCCCTGATGATCGAGAGCACCTCGTCGCGGATGGCGGCCATGGTGGTGATGTCCTTCCCCTCGGCGTTGAGCCGCAGCAGCGGCTCGGTGTTGGAAGCGCGGACGTTGAACGCCCAGTCAGGCGACACCACGCTCAGTCCGTCCAGGTGGTCGACCTCGACGTCGTCGCGGCCGGCGTACGTCGCCTCCAGCTCGGCCAGCACCGCAGCCTGGTCGGCGACCTCGGAGTTGATCTCGCCGCTCATCGGGTAGCGCTCGTAGTCCGCGAGCAGTGCCGACAGCGGCTGGTCGGAGCCGGCGAGCGCCGCCAGCGCGTGCAGTGCGGCCAGCATGCCGGAGTCGGCGCGCCAGAAGTCCCGGAAGTAGAAGTGGCCGCTGTGCTCGCCGCCGAAGATCGCGTCCGTCTCGGCCATGGTGGCCTTGATGAAGGAGTGCCCGACCCGGGTACGGACCGGCTTGCCGCCGCGCTCGGTGACGATCTCCGGCACCGCCCGGCTGGTGATCAGGTTGTGGATGACCGTCGCGCCCGGCTCCTTGTCGAGCTCGCGGGCGGCGATCAGCGCGGTCAGGGTGGACGGCGACACCGCCTGGCCGCGCTCGTCGACGAGGAAGCAGCGGTCGGCGTCACCGTCGAAGGCCAGCCCGATGTCCGCCCTCTCGTCGAGCACCCGCTGCTGCAGGTCGACCAGGTTGGCGGCCTCGATCGGGTTCGCCTCGTGATGGGGGAAGGTGCCGTCGAGCTCGAAGTACATCGGGACCAGCTCGACCTGGTCGGGGAGCCGCTCGAAGACCGCGGGCGCGGTGTGGCCGGCCATCCCGTTGCCGGCGTCGACGACGACCTTGAGCTTGCGGCCGGAGACGGGAGCGAGCGACAGCAGGTGCGCGGCGTACGCCTGGAGGACGTCGTGGCTGGAGATCGAGCCGGTCCGACCCGACCGCGCAGGCGTCGGCGAGACCCCGGCCACGAGGTCGCGGATGTCGGCGAGGCCGGTGTCGAGGCCGACCGGCTGCGCGTGGGCGCGGCACATCTTGATGCCGTTGTACTGCGCCGGGTTGTGGCTGGCCGTGAACATCGCGCCGGGAAGACCGAGGTGGCCGGACGCGAAGTAGAGCTGGTCCGTGGACGCCAGGCCGATCATCGTGACGTCGGCACCGGCGCCCGTCGCACCGTCGGCGAACGCCCCCGCGAGGTCGGGCGAGCTGGGCCGCATGTCGTAGCCGATCACCATCGCCGTCGCACCCAGTACCTGGACGTAGGCCTGACCGGTGGCCCGGGCGAAGTCCTCGTCGAGCTGTTCCGGGACGGTGCCGCGGACGTCGTACGCCTTGAAGACCGCGTTGACGTTGTCAGGCGAGGTCGTTGACATGGCCGCAAACCTAGTAGATGGGCTCGCTCGCCGACACGGCGCGCCCGTCGGCGCTGCGCTCCCTCGGGTCGGGCTGGGGCTGGTCAGTCGGAGGTCAGGACGCGCAGGTGGCCGCGGCGGGCGACCTCCCGACCGGTCTCGCGGACCGGGGCCGGCATCGGCGCGACCGGACGGCCGGCTTCGCGCACCGCATCGGCGAGGGCGAGCAGGTCGTCCTCGGTCGGGCCGGGGATGGTCTGGTCGAGCGCGAGCCGCAGCACTTCCCACCCGCGCGGTGCGGACAGCCGCTCGCTGTGGAAGGAGCAGAGGTCGTAGGCGTGCGGCTCGGCGTAGGTCGCCAGCGGGCCCAGGACGGCGGTCTGGTCGGCGTAGACATAGGTGAGCGTCGCGACCGCGGCGCGGGTGCAGGCGGTGCGCGAACAGCGCCGGGCGAGACTCACGCGGCAGACGGTACCGCGTGCCGGGCACCACGCCGGATAGGCTCGCGGCTCGTGGAGGACTCCCCGACGGCACCGCGCTCCGGGCGCGACCGGCGTGGCCGGGGGCTCCGCGGTCCCGCTGCGCTGGGGCACCCCGACGTGGGACGGCCCCCGCGCCCGCGCAGCCGCCGCGAGTCCTTCGACCAGCTGGTCCTCGACGTCGTCACCGACCTCGACGAACGGTGGTCGGACCGGCTCGGACTGGTGGAGTACGCCGTCGAGGACACCCCTCAGCTGCCCGACGACTGGGATGCGGGGACAGTGCCGCTGTCGTCGCTCGTCCGCGGGTCCGGCGCGACCCCGACCCGGCTCGTCGTGTTCCGCCGACCTCTGGAGCACCGGGCCGCCGACCGGGTCGAGCTCGAGGCGATGGTGCTCACCGTCGTGGTGGAGCAGGTGGCCGAGCTGCTCGGGATCCCGCCGTCCGCCGTCGACTCCCGCTACCCCGACGACTGACGCGTCCCGAGCTCGGCTGGAGCCGGGTCGAGGCGATCTCGGCGTGGGCCTCTGCCGGGTCGGCTACTCAGGGCGTACGACGGGGACGTCGGCGTCGATCTCGGCGGGGAACAGGCGCAGTACGCCGACCCGGCCGCCGCTGAGCATGATCGTGCCGGCGATCGGGGTGTTGCGCGCCCGGACCGTCACCAGCACCGCCCGGTCCGGCAGCTCCAGGCTGTGGCCGCGATCGGCTCCCACCTCGACCCGCTCCTCGTCGAGGAGGAGCTCGCCCTCGGCGTCGGTCGCGGTCACCTGCACCACGCCGGCCCGCTCGGCGCCGGCGAGCACCAGCTGCTTGGGGCCCTCCGGGACCACCGACGTCACCGGCTGCTCGGCACCGATCGCGGTCGACGGGCCGACCAGCCCGAGGTCGTCGTCGACGACCCGGACGGATGCGACGAGGGGCTGGGCCGCGACGACCTGGAGCCCGACGGCGCCCTCGGCGGCCTCCTCGGTCAGCACCTGCGACAAGCGCAGCTGGCGGACCCTGCCGCCGGGGATGACGACGTCCTCGAGCCCGGCCGGAGTGAAGATCGCGGAGTCCGACACGACGCGGACCGTCGCCCGGACCTCGTCCTCGCCCGGGTTGAAGAGGTGGACCTTTCCCGCGGCGTCGGCGGGGATGCCCAGCAGCAGGTTGTCGTCGGCGGGCGCGGTCTGGCCGGGCAGGAAGTCGAACCGCGGCGTTCCGCGCCCCAGCGGGTCATAGGTGTGCCGGACGGTGGTCGCCACGCGGCCACGCACCACCATCACGTGAGCGGCCAGCGTCCCGCGCCGCGGGATGACCTGGGACAGGTCGAGCCGCAGGACCTCGTGACCCGGCACCCGGATGCCGCGCAGCTCCTCCTCCTGCAGCAGGCCGTGGCGGCCGTACAGTGCGATCTCGACGATCGCGGGGCCGGCGTCCGGGTTGGCCAGCTCGATGGTCGAGGAGTGCTTGGCCGCGGCGCCGATGCCGACGTACCACTCGTCGAACGTCGGTGCTCGGCACTCCGCGGCGGCCCTGGCCGGCCCCGTGCGGCCACCCACCAGTCCCGGTGCCGCGGCGTCCTCGCCCGTCACCAGCACGTCGCCGTCGGTCGCGACGGAGGTCAGCTCTCCGGACCGGACATCGAGGTCACCGCTCGGCGCGAGCTCGATGGCGTCGCCCTCGGCGACCCGCACGGCCACGTCACCACCGCTCATGCCCGGCACCCGCGAGAACGCCACGTCGCCCGCCGTGCTGCTCGCCGCCGCAGCGCACACCAAGGAGGCGTTCGTGAGCCGCGCGGGGGTCGGCGGGGCGTCGGCCCACGGCTCCGGGTCCTCACCCTCGGTGGCGGCGAGAGCGCCCGCCACGACGAGCGGCAGCAGGATCGCGAGCACGACGAGCGCATCGACCTTGCGACGCTGCACGATGCCGCGCCTGCCCGGCCCGGTCGCCCCGGACCGGTCGGCCCGGCGACCCGGACCCCTGCTGCTCGTCGCTCATCGCCTGCTCCCGCGAAGCGTCGGGAGGCAGAGCACCGCGACCACCGCGACCGCGACCGCCTGAAGCACGAGCAGCGCGATCCGTGGCCACGAGCGCGGACCCTCGATCGAGGCGGGCTCCGGTTCCTCGAGCACCTGCCAGGCCCGGGTGCTCCGGTCCTCCGCACTCGCGCGCACCAGGCCGGCCGTCGCGTCGAGCCGGGTCGCGACGGCGGCGTCGGCCGGTGCGGGCTGCACCACGTACCGGATGCCGCGCTCGGTCAGGCCGGCAACGGCCTCCGGCGCCGGTGCCGTGACGAGGTCACCGACCAGCGCGGTCGCTTCCTCGTCCTCCTCGGTCAGGTCGGCGATCTCGTCCTCGCCCACCGTGGGACCGTCGCCCCGCTCGACCTCGTAGGTGAGGCCGTCCGCGACGCTGCCGCGGATGACGAGGATGCCGTGCTCGTCGGCGCGCTCGGCCTCCTGGGACATGTAGACCGGGATCCCGCTCCCGGGATGCGACTGCAGCTCGTCGCCGCCCCACCCCGCGAACCAGACCAGTCCGGCGACGGGCACCAGGGCCGCAGCGACGCCGACCACCGCGGTCGCGGCCTGCGCGACCCGGGGCAGCACGACCGGCGACGGTGAGCGCTCGGTCAGCGCAAGACCCCCGAGGACGGCTGCGGTGACCCACGCACCGTGGACGACGAGCAGCACCGATCCGAGTCCGGCCTGCTGCGTCGCGGCACCGGTGAGGTCCACGGTGGTCAGGCCGAGCGGGACGGCCACCACGGCCGCGACGGCGGCGACCAGCCAGCACAGCACCACGCCGATCCGCGTTGCCCGCGGGATCAGGGCGAGCAGGGCCAGCGCCGGGAGCGCCAAGCCGAGCCACCAGGGCGCGCCGAGCTCGCCGAAGCGTCCGACCAGCAGGTCGAGACCGTCGGTCGACGGCGTCGGCCAGCGCCCGACGTCGAGGAACACGGTGCCGCCGGCGCTTCTCCCACACTGCGGGGAGCCACCACGGAGCGAGCAGCACGGCAGGTACGGCGAGCGCGGTCGCGGGCGGTCCCCAGACCGACCGGTCCAGGATCGCGCCGCGGACGACCACTGCCGACGCGGCGATCACGACGGCGCCGAGGATCGCGCAGAGCCACCACATCACCGGCGCGACGGCAGCGAGCAGGGCGAGCAGCAAGCCGGTCCGCCACCCAGCGCGCCAGCGCCGCGCGCTGTCGGGCTCGGCGAACCCGAGCGCCGCGTGGGCCAGCCAGGGCAGCACGGCCGCTGCCACCACGATGCCCCAACGGCCGCCGCCCCACGCGCCCGCCACCAACGGGACGAGGGCGTAGGTGACCGACCCCCAGAGCAGCAGCCAGCGCGGCGCGCCGTACCGGCTGATCAGCCGGCAGACGACCCGAAGGAACCGCCACGCGCCCCACAGCGCCACCGGGGCCGCCGCCACCAGGAGCACCGTCATCGTGGTGGTGGTGCCGAGGACCGAGGCGACGAGCGCGAGCGGCAGGACGTACGGCGGCGCCGGCACCGCGCTGCCGAAGCCGATCGCGTGCCAGCTCTCGTAGTGCAGGCTCCACCAGTCACGGGCGCCCTCGGGGACCGGCGACAGTGCGCCGCCGCTCACTGCGCCGAACGCGTCACGGGCGCCGATCACGAACGCGACAGCGGCGACGGCGAGCGCGACCGCGACCGGGTCCGTCAGGAACCGGGCGACCAGGCCGCTGTCCTCGAAGTCCTCGTCGTCGTCGGTCTTGTGGCGGGCCTCCGGTGGTGACGGGTCACGCTCGGCGGCGGCCGCCCGACGTCGCTCGGCGACGTCGGCCGCCTGGTTGGTGGCCGCGGCCGCCAGGTCGCTCACGAGGTCGAGGCCGTGCCGGTACGGCAGCCACCAAGGGGCCAGCAGCCGCTTGACCCGAGGGCGGTCGGGTGGCGCGGACTGGCGTTCCCGGCGCCGTCGACGGGCGGCGAACAGCGGGCCGGGGCGGCTGTAGACGGAGACGAGCGCGGCGAGCTCGTCGAGCGCCTCGCCGATCGATCGGACGACGACGAAGCCCAGCATCCGCAGCACCGAGCCGAGCGCCAACCGGATGGCCTGGAACGGCAACGTCGCGCCGCGGCTGTTGGCGAGCAGCGTGAAGAGGGCCGCGCGGCGCTCCTGGTAGTGGGTGTGCCGACCGGTGAGCGGCGTCCGGCGGATGCCCCGGTGAGCCGCCTCTGCGTGGAAGACCACGGCCTGGGGCACGACCAGCGTCGTGTGACCGGCCGCAGCGGCGCGCCAGCCGAGATCGATGTCGTTGCCGAACATCGGCAGCTGCGGGTCGAACCCGCCGAGCTCGGCGAGCGCCGTACGACGGACCAGGAGGCCGGCGCTGTTGACGGCCAGCACCTCACGCACCTCGTCGTGCTGACCCTGGTCGTACTCACCGCGCTCGAGGCCGGTCTCCCTGCGGCCGGTGCCGCTGATCGTCACCCCGACCTCGAGCAGCCGTCTGAGGGAGGGCCACTCGCGCAGCTTGGGGCCGAGGAAGTCGGCCTCGGGACGGGCGGCCGAGGCCCGCAGCAGCTGCTCGAGCGCGTCGGGCGCCGGGTTGCTGTCGTCGTGCAGCAGCCAGATCCACTCGGTCGCGAGACCGTGGTCCGGCAGGGCGTCCATCGCCAGCCCGACGGCGCCGGGGTACGACGTACGGCCGCTCTCTCGCAGGACGACGGCAGCGACCGCGGGCTCGGCGCCGAGGGCGGTCTCGATCAGGTCGGCGCTGCCGTCCTTGCTGCCCGTGTCGACGGCGAGCACGCCGGCCACGGGTGCGGTCTGGGCCCGGATGCCGTCGAGGACCGCCGGCAACCACGACGTCCCGTCGTGGCTGACGAGCACCACGGCGACGTCGGACACGAGGAGCGAGCCTACCGACGGGTCACACGAGAACGCTCATCGCAACCGTTCGCCGCCAACCAGCCGCAATCTGCGCCTACGCCAACCGCGGCGCGGCAGCGTGTCGCACGGCGGCGAAGCCGCATCGTGCGGCGCCCGCAGGCCGAGCGAAGCGATGGCCTGGGCGGTGCCGCACGATCTGCGACATCGCTCGCGCAGTTCAAGATCGTGCCGCACGATCTGCGACACGCTCGCGCAATCCAGATCAGATCAGACTGCTCGCTTCTTGAGCTTGCGACGCTCACGCTCTGACAAGCCGCCCCAGATGCCGAAGCGCTCGTCGTTCATCAGTGCCGCCTCGAGACACTCGACCCGGACCTCACAGGTCTGGCAGACCTTCTTGGCCTCGCGCGTCGACCCGCCCTTCTCCGGGAAGAATGCCTCGGGGTCGGTCTGCGCGCACAAGGCACGCTCCTGCCACCCCAGATCCTCATCGGTGTCCACATCCTCGACCAGGAATAGTTCTCTCACCGTTCCGCCCCTTTCGACCCCCGCAGTGCCTTTAACGACACCAATGGAATTACACGCATGTCATACCCACATAGTCAACCCTCAATCTGCTATGGGCGCAGCGTTATCACGCAAGTTCTTCCCCCCGTGCCAGGGGGAGGGCCGGGACGCGGCACAGTTGCCCCCATGAAGAAGCTGACGGTGCTGTCCGGCGGGACGGGCGGAGCGCGGTTCCTCCAGGGCCTGCTGCACGGGATCACGGCCGGCACGCTGCCGGGCGTCGACGCCGACGCGGAGGTCACCATCGTCGCCAACACCGCCGACGACTGGTGGGTCCACGGGCTGAAGGTCTGCCCCGACCTCGACACCGTGATGTACACCCTGGGTGACGGCATCGACGCGGATCGGGGCTGGGGACGTCGCGACGAGACCTGGAGCGCGAAGGAGGAGCTGGCGGCGTACGGCGTCGAGCCCACGTGGTTCGGCCTCGGCGACCGGGACATCGCCACCCATCTCGTGCGCACCCAGCTGATCGACGCCGGCTATCCGCTGTCCCAGGTGACCGAGGCTCTCTGCAAGCGCTGGCTCGCGCCGGCGTGGGGCGACCGGGTGCGGCTGATCCCGATGACCGACGACCGGGTCGAGACCCACGTCGCGATCGCCGACCCGGAGTCGCCGAGCGGGCGCCGGGTCGTGCACTTCCAGGAGTACTGGGTACGCCTGCGGGCGGAGGTCGCCGCCGAGACGGTCGTGGTGGTCGGGATCGACGACTCCTCCCCGGCACCGGGCGTGCTGGAGGCGCTCAGCGGTGCCGACCTGGTCCTGCTGCCGCCCTCCAACCCAGTGGTCTCCGTGGGCACGATCCTCGGCGTTCCCGGGGTGCGCGACGCGTTGCGGACCACGACCGCGCCGGTCGTCGGCCTGTCCCCCATCGTCGGCGGCAGCCACGTGCGCGGGATGGCCGAGCAGCTGCTCGCGTCGATCGGTGTCGAGGTCAGTGCCGGCAGGGGTGGGCCGCCACTACGGGGCGCGGAGCGACCGGCGGGGTGCTCGACGGCTGGCTGGTCGACGAGCGCGACGCCGACCAGGTCGCGGCGCTCGAGGAGTCGGGGATCCGGTGCGCCGCCGTACCTCTGATGATGACCGACCACGACGCCACCGCCGCCATGGCTGCGGCCGCGATCGCGTTGGGCCGGCGGTGATGCTGATCGTGACGGCCCCGGACGGGGTCCCGGAGGTCGGGGCGGGCGACGAGCTGGCCGACCTCCTGCTACCGCTGGTCGAGCTGGCCGACGGCGACATCGTCGTCGTCACGAGCAAGGTGGTCAGCAAGGCGGAGGACCGGACGGTCGAGGGCGACAGGGAGGAGTGGGTCACCGCCGAGACGGTGCGGCTGGTCGCTCGTCGCGGCTCCACCCGGATCGTGCGCAACCGGCTCGGGCTGACCATGGCCGCGGCCGGAGTGGACGGGTCGAACGTCGCTCGCGGCACCGTCGTGCTGCTGCCGGTGGACCCGGACGCCTCTGCGGCGCGGCTGCGGACCGCGATCGCCGACCGCGTCGGCAGGAACGTCGGCGTGATCGTCACCGACACCGCCGGCCGGGCCTGGCGCGAGGGGCAGACCGACATCGCGATCGGCGCTGCGGGGATCGTCGTGCTGGAGTCGTTCGTCGGCCGGGTGGACGCCCACGGCAACGAGCTCGCCGTGACCGCGCCGGCGGTGGCCGACGAGGTCGCATCCGTGGCCGAGCTGGCGCAGGGCAAGCTCGGCCGACGTCCGTTCGCGGTGGTCCGCGGCCGGGCCGACCTCGTGCTCCCGCCTGGTGACGACGGACCAGGCGCAGCAGCCCTGATCCGCGCCGAGGGTGCCGACCTGTTCGGCTACGGCGCTCGCGAGGCCGTCATCCGCGCCGTCGGCGCCCTTGATGAGGACATGCCGCCCTTCGGTGCCCCGGCTTCCGTCACCGAGATGGCCGCGGCCCTGGTCCGGGTCGGGATCGCCGGCGTGCTCGTCGACGACAACGAAGTGAGGTGCGGCGACCGCCGCCTCGAGGCGACCGGCATCGTCGCGAGGGCCCACGGCTGGACGGTCGAGGTCGGCGAACCCGGCGCCGATCTCCGGTTACGCCCCCGGACTCCGTAGACTCGCCGCGACCCGCCCCACGACACCGAGGTAAGCCGCACTGTGGCCAAGACCACCAAGTCCGAGAAGTCGGACCGCCAGAAGGTCATCGACGACATCCGGCGCAAGCAGCGCAGCGCAGAGAAGCGTCAGGGCTTCGTGATCCTGGCCGTCTGCATCGCGATCGCACTCATCATCGTCGTGCTGGCCGCGTTCAACCCGGTCCGGGCGTGGTTCGAGCAGCAGAAGTACGCCGACGACCCGCTCGCCGAGATCGGCGGGCCCGCTTCGGTGTGCGGCGACATCACCACCAAGAACGCCCAGGGCAGCGGCGAGCACCGCACCACCGGCGAGCAGATCGAGTACGACGACGCCCCTCCGGCGTTCGGCCCGCACTGGAACGAGGGTGGCGTGGCGCCGGTCTCGATCGAGGAGCGCTACTACAACGACGACTCGCGCCCCGAGCTCGAGGCGCTCGTTCACAACCTCGAGCACGGCTTCACCATCCTCTGGTACGACGAGACCGCTGCCGACGACGCAGCCACCATCGGTGAGATCCGGGCGATCGCGAAGAAGCTCAGCTTCAGCGACACCAACAACCGGCTGTCGTTCATCGCGGCGCCGTGGACCTCGGAGGACGGCGGCGACTTCCCCGACGGCCAGCACATCGCGTTGACGCACTGGTCGGCGGACCAGGCGACCGGCAAGTCCAAGGGCGTCTGGCAGTACTGCTCGGAGCCCAGCGGCGAGGCGCTCGAGGCCTTCATGAAGGAATACCCCTACTACGACGCGCCCGAGCCGATCGGCGGCTACGCGGGTCAGCAGTAGACCGTCACCGCCGGCGGATCACGTCAGCTCCGCCCGGCCCCGGTCCTCGAGCTCGGCGACGACTGCCTTCACGTCCTGGGCCCGGTCGCGAGACGCGACCAGCAGCCCGTCGGGGGTGTCCACGACGACGACGTCGTCGAGCCCGACCACCGCGATCACCCGTCCGGACGCGGGAACGACGAGGCCGGTCGACTGCTGCGACAGCACCAGCCCCGGGTCGCCCAGCACGCTGAGCTTCTCGGCTTCGCCGAGCATGCCGGCGAGCGAGTCGTAGTCGCCGACGTCGTCCCAGCCGAAGCTGCCGGGCACCGTCGGCCACCCGTCCGGCGGCTGCGGCCGGCTCGGCGACCGCGTGGTCGATCGCGACCTTCGGAAGCCGCGGCCACAGCTCGTCGATGCGGTCGGGGGCGGCGCCGAGCTCGCGGAGGCTCGCCGCGAAGCCGGGACTCCGGTCGGCGAGCAGGTCGAGCAGCACACCCGGCCGGACGACGAACATCCCGGCGTTCCACCGGTACTCGCGGGTCGCGAGGTATTCCTCCGCGACACTCACCGACGGCTTCTCGACGAAGGCGTCGACGACCCGCGCGTGCTCGTGGCCCGACAGCCCGTCACCCTGACGGATGTAGCCGAACGCCGAGCTCGGGAACGTCGGCTCGATGCCGATCGTCACCAACCAGTCCTCCCGCGCGGCGCGGACCGCCTCCGCCACGGTGCCGTGGAACGCTGCCGCGTCGGTGATGACGTGGTCGGCGGCGAAGGACCCCATCACCACGTCCTCGCCGCTCTCGATCGCGCGCCGCTCGAGGACCGCTGCGGCCAGGCCGATGGCCGCCATCGAGTCGCGCGGCGAGGGTTCGGCGAGCACTGCGGCGGCCCCGAGGGACGGCAGCTGCTCGCGGACCACCTGCTCGTGCGCTCGGCCGGTCACGACGAGGAACCGGTCGTCGACCAGGGGTGCCAGCCGGTCGTGCGTCTGCTCCAGGAGGGTGCGTCCGCTGCCCGTCAGGTCATGGAGGAACTTGGGCGAGGACGTCCGGGACAACGGCCAGAGCCTGGTGCCGGCACCTCCTGCCGGAATCACCGCCCAGAAGGCGTCGATCGCGCCGTCCACCACGCCGAACCCCCCATCTGCTCGCTGTCGTAGAACCCCGCCACCCTAGATGAAAAATGGGCCGCGCCTATCCTCGGCTCCGTGCTGACGTTCGCTGCGGTGCTCGCCGACCGACTGCGCCGGGACCCCGGCCGACCCCTGGTGACGTTCTACGACGAGGAGACCGGCGAACGCGTCGAGCTCTCGGTGACGACGTACGCCAACTGGGTCGCGAAGGCCGGCTCCCTCCTCGTCGACGAGCTGGGAGTCGAGCGCGGAGAGACGTTGCGGATCGACCTGCCGCCGCACTGGCTCCTGCCGGTGTTCCTCGGCGCAGCCTGGAGCGCCGGGCTGGTCGTCACCGACGACGACGACCCGACCGCCGTCGTGTGCGGCCCGGACCAGCTCGACAGCTGGGCCGGCGACGCCGCCGAGCGCGTCGTCCTCGCCTGCTCATTGCTGCCGCTCGGCGTGCGGTTCGCGGAGCCGGTCCCGACCGGGGTCCACGACGTCGGCATCGAGATCTGGTCCCAGCCCGACGCCTTCATCCCCTGGGACCCGCCGACTGCCGACGACGACGCGGTCGCCCTGAGCGGCGTCCGGCGCTCCCAGCAGGAGCTGTGGGAAGCGGCCGCCGCCGGGACTCTCCTCCCGGACGGCGGCCGCCTCCTGGTGGCCGCGAGCCCGGCTTCCCCACCGGAGCTCGCGACCTTCACGGAGCCGCTCGCGAAGGGCGGCTCACTCGTCCTGGTCACCCGGGCCGGAGCGGAGCGGCTCGAGGCGATCAACGTCGCCGAGCACGCCACCGCTCGCTTCCCCGCCTGAGCGCCAGGCACCTCATCCAGGTCCTTGTCGACCCGTCGCCGTCACCCGACCATGTCGTACTCCTGGGTGCCGCCTGCGATCGCCACCCGCGAGCGGAACCCGGCGGCACTGCCCGGGATGACCCACAGCTGGCCGGTGCTCCTGGTGCGGGCGATCAGGTCGCTGTGGCCGGTCATGTCGACGTCGTGGACGCCGACCAGCCAGTCGTAGCCCGCGACCGGCAGCGCCATGGACTTCCGGCGCGTGAACCCGCCCGGTCCGTTGCCGTAGTAGAGGACCAGCCCCGTCCGCCTGCGGATCAGGCTGTCCGGCGCGCCGTCGCGGTCCCATCGGCCGATGGGGACGTGCCTTCGGCCCCGGACCGGGGAGTACGCCGTGTAGCTCTTGCGCAGCCCGGACGCCCCGGCGCCGGGATAGATCCGCATCGAGCCACCGTCGGGCTGGCCCATCAGGTCCGGCCGACCATCGCCGGTGAAGTCACCCACCGCCGCCAGCCTGGTGACCCGTCCGAAACCTGTCGCGAGCCGGGTGGCCGCGGCGAACTTGCCCCTGCCGACGCCGCGGTGGAGCCAGAGCCCGCCGCCTTCCTTCACGATCAGGTCACCGTGGCCGTCCATGTCCCAATCGCCCGCCTTGATGATCCGGTCGGCGTCGGGGAGCAGCAGCCCGGTCGGCACCCTCTTGCCCAGCCGGTAGCCGGAGTCGGCCGGCACGACCTGGCGGAGGAACACCTTGCCGTCGACGGCCCGACGCAGCACCAGGTCCGGCCGGGCGCCGGCGACCAGGCTGGACTCCAGCTCGCGACCGTCCCACCCCTGCTGCGCAGCTGTTGCCAGCTCCCGGATCCGCGGGATCCGGTTGTAGAGGTTGATACCCGGACAGGCGGTGGCGCCGGCGTCGCGGTGCCCGTTGATCGCCTTGAAGTGGTCACTGGTCACGTACTGCCGGGAGTCCGCGGCGTTCACGCCGTGGAGCGCGAGCTTCCAGGCGAACAACGCGCCGTACGCGCGGACCATCGCCCTCGTCGGCCGCGCGGTCTCGAAGTTGCCGATCGCCGACATCGCGAACGAGTTGTCGTTGTAGCCGAGGGTGTGCGCGCCGACGACGGGCCGGCTGACGCCGCCGAAGCGACCCTCCCAGATCCGGCCGAACCGGTCGACGAGGAAGTTGTAGCCGACGTCGCTCCAGCCCAGCGACTGGGTGTGGTAGGCGTAGATGCCGCGGATGATCGACGGCACCTGGCGGCGCGTGTACGCGTTGGCGTTGACCGTGTGGTGGACGAAGCCCGCGTGCACCTCGTAGTAGTGCAGCGAGGACGCGTCCCGCATCCGCTCGTCGGCGCCCCACTGGGCGCGGGAGAAGATCTTCGGCTTCGGGGCGGCGACCTTCGCACGGAGCGCGAGCTCACCCTCACTGGTCTCGGCGGTCGAGTCCGTGTCCGCGTCACCGTCGAGGGTGTCGGTGTCGATCTCGGGCTTCTCGCGCGCGGTCGTGGTCGCTTCTCCCGGGTCGATCACGGCCAGCTTCATGTCCGCCGGGGCGCCGGAGTCGGTGGCGACCCGGACCTGCACCTCGTCGACCTCGCCGACCAGGAGCGGCTCGGTACCCGGACGCGCGCGCGCGCGCCTCGGCACTGTCCGGGTCCGGGCCGTGGTCGTCGTGGAAGGGCACCTCGGTCCAGTCCGACCAAGCGCCGTCCTCGAACGTCCGGGCCTCCACCGCGAGCGCGTCGTCGGCGACCTGCTGGCCGTGCTCCCAGGTGACACCGACGGCGCCGTAGCCGAGCACGGGCACGGCATCGCTGGTGAGCTCCTGACCACCGGTCGCCGTACGACGGCTGCTCGCGCGCAGCGCGCCGGGCGCCAGCCGGGCACCGGTAGGGGCGGTCAGGCTGTACTCCGCCACGTCTGGTTCGACCGCCGTGGTCGGCACGGTCGCCGGCGCCGAGGCCGCACGGAGCGAGCTGCCCGAGCGGGTGGAGGCATCGGTCGGCGAAGCGGGCCGCACGTCCATGGTGATCGTGCGCGCGGCCGGCGTCAGCGCGGCCAGCACGAGGCCGAGCGCCAGCAGCTGCTGGCACGCGGAGACGAACCGGTTGCGCCGGACGGCGCGCGCACGACGGGCACGATCGTGGGGGTCGACGGCGCCCTCGGGGCTCGGGACGGGGCTCGCAAGCATGAGAGATCTGCTCCAGTTGTGCGCGGGGAAGGTGTCACACAGGTAGCAACTTTCACATGCGTCACAGGGGCTGGGAAGAGGATCTGAGTAACTACAAAGTTGTAATTACCAGCCGACACGCCGACGACATCGAGATTTGTCAAGTGACCGCTCGGCCACGCTGCGCCGACTGGAGTGGCCAGGCGCAATGCCCGGGGGCCGAGCGAAGCGATGGTCCGTGCGGACCGCACGATCCGCGACACGCTCGGCCAGTCCAACTCAGATATCGTCGCCGGTGTCCTCGTCGGCGAGCTCTTCCTCGTCGTCGCCGTCGTAGTGGAGGAAGTGGATGCCTTCCTCGACTCCCCCGTCGAAGGCCAGCCGGCCGTTCTCGAGGACGATGACACGGTCGCACATCCGGCGGACCTGGCCCGCCGCGTGGCTGACGTAGAAGACCGTGCGGCCGCTCTCGCGGATCTCCCGCATCTTCGCCAGGCACTTGCGCTTGAAGGGCTTGTCGCCGACCGCCAGCGCCTCGTCGGCGAGGAAGATGTCGGAGTCGACGTGGATCGCGATGGCGAAGCCGAGCCGGGCGTTCTGGCCGGAGGAGTAGTGGCCGACTTGCGTGTCGAGACGGTGACCGAGACCGGCGAAGTCGACGATCTCGTCGAACTTGCGGTTGGTCTCCTTCTCGCTCATGCCGAGGATCGCGGCGTTGAGGAACAGGTTCTCGCGGCCGGTGAGCTGCGGGTGGAAGCCGGCGCCGGTGGCTATCAGTCCGGCGATCCGGCCACGAGTGAGGACCGACCCGCCGTCGGGCTTCATCACGCCGCTGATCACCTTGAGCAGCGTGCTCTTGCCCGAGCCGTTCAGCCCCATCAGGCCGATCGACTCCCCCTGCTCGACGGTGAACGAGACGCCGTCGACGGCCTTGAAGTCGGCGCTGGTCTCCTGGCCGCGCATCTTGGCCACCGACATCTGCTTGATGGTGCGGTGGAAGCGCAGCTTGAACGTCTTGGTGACGTCGTCGAGCACGATCGAGGTGGTCATCGCGTCACAACCGTTCCGGGATCCGGGACTCGAGCCGGCTGAACATCAGCTGGCCGACCGCCAGCAGGACGATGCTCACACCGGCCATGCTGAGCCCCCAGGTGAACAGGTCCGGCGGTAGATCGGTCCGGGCGGTCTCGGCGGGGTCGTCCGTGGTGCCGACCCAGAACGCGCGCTGGACGAGCAGGACGCAGTCGGCCAACGGGTTGTACAGGTAGTACTTGGCCGCCACGCCGAACCGCTCCTCGACGAAGGCGTAGGGGTAGATCATCGGCACGCTGAAGCGCACGAACAGCAGCAGGATGTTGACGATGTTGCCGAAGTCGCGGAAGAACACGTTCGCGGCGCTGAACATGAGCGCGCAGGCGGTGCCGAGCACCATCGCGATGAACAGTGCGAGCAGCAGCGCCGCGGCACCGCCGAGGTCGGGGACCCAGCCGTAGGCCAGGCAGGCGACCGTCAGGATGAGCAGCTGGGGGAAGACATGGAACAGCGACACCAGCATCGACGCGACCGGGAACATCTCCCGCGGCAGCGGCAGCTTCACGATGATCGACTTGTTGCGCACGATGGATCGCGTCCCCGCCGAGAACGTCTCGGTGAAGAAGTGCACGACCACGAGTCCGGAGAAGATGTGGATGCCGAAGTTCTCGACCTCGTCGTGCAGTCCCAGGATCGTCCCGATCACGAACCAGTAGACGAAGAACTGGCACAACGGCCCGATGTAGGACCACAGGAGACCGAGGAACGAGCCCTGGTAGCGCGCGCTGATCTCCCGCCTGACCAGCAGCTTGAGCAGGTAGCGCTTCTGGAAGACGGCAAGCAGACCGTTGTTGGCCGATGGCGGCGTGAGCGGGAGAGCGGCGACGTCGCGTACGACGCGCACGGGCGGCGCCGCGCCCTCGGGCTCCTCCCCGGAGCGAAGCTGGCGCCGGCGGTCCTGGCGGCTCTCGGGGTCCTCGGGCCCGTCCTGGACCGCCGGCCTCTCCGCGGTGTGGTGGATCGATCCGGGCTCGACCGACCCGGGCTCGACCGGGCCGCCGGCGGCAGGCAACAGCTCCGGCTCGGGGACGGGCACGGGTGGGGCGAGGTATCCCGGTGGCGCGGCCGCAGGCGGTGGCGCGGCATGCGTCGCTCCGGGACTGCCGACCGGCGGGGTCGGGATCTGCTGCGCCGTGATCTCCGATGGCCCGCGACGGCGTCCGGACCGCTCGCCCGCGTGCTTACCTGCTGCTCGACGCCGAGCGCCGAATCTCATTCGTCGTCGATGCCTTCGAAGGTCAGCTTCCAGCGCTCCGGCGAGGTGAGCTCGGGCAGGGCGGAGCGCCACCGCTCGGCCAGCTCGTCCCACTCCCGGTAGAGCTTGGCGTGCATCTTGAGCGAGCGCGTCATCTGGTCGCGGAACGCGGCGGGATCACGGCGGTACCACGAGGCCGCGACACCGTCGGCCGACGACACGATCGCGGAGTCGAAGTGCGCCAGCCGGTACCACCGCTGGTCGACGTGGGGCACGATCCCCTCGGGGTGCTCCCCGGCGAGCTCGCGGGTGGGAAGCGCCTGGCGCACCAGCCCCATCGCGGCCATCTTGGCCTTGCCGACGGTGGTCGTGGGCACCGGGATGCCCTTGCCGCGCTTCTCCAGCTTCTTGCGGCGCGGCGCCGGGAACGCGTCGAGCTCGGGCTCGGACTGCCCGTCGTCGTACTCGTTGCGCAACGCTCGCACCTCGGCGAGCCGGTGCAGGATGTCGTGGTGCATCCGGTCGGGGCCGTCGAGGACGTCCTGGAGTGCCAGCAGGATGGTCTCTCCGGTGCCGTACTGCATCGACATCAGCCGCTTGACGTGGTTCTCGAGGCTCTCGCGGACCAGCTTGCCGCCGTGGGGGTACGGCGAGTGCAGCAGTCCGGACACCAGCCGGTTGCGCTCGTGGAAGTAGGCCTGCCAGTCGAGCGTGTCGTCCTTCTCGGTCCACGGCACGTGCCAGACCGCGACACCCGGGAGGGTCACCGTCGGGTAGCCGTGCGCGCCGGCCCGGAGGCCGAACTCGGCGTCGTCCCACTTGATGAACATCGGGAGCGACAGGCCGACCTCACGGATCACCTGGGTGGGGATGAGGCACATCCACCAGCCGTTGTAGTCGACGTCGATGCGCCGGTGCATCCAGGTGGTCTGGCGCAGCGACTTCTTGGCGAAGTCGTGACCGTGGACGCTGGGCGCGACGGGGCCCCAGAACCAGCGGTACTTCGCGATCGACTCGCCGTAGGCGTGCATCACCGACCGGTCGTAGAGGCTGAACATCTGGCCGCCGACCAGGGACGGCGTCTTGACCAGGTCGGCGAAGGCGACGGCACGGATGATGCCCTCGAGCTCGCAGACGACGTCGTCGTCGAGGAGGAGGACGTAGTCGGAGGCGCCCATCGAGATCGCCTCGTTCATCGCGCGGGAGAAGCCGCCCGAGCCGCCCAGGTTGGGCTGCTCGATGATCCGCAGCTTGCTGCCGAGGCCGGCCGCGGCGGCCTCGAAGCCGGGGTCGTCGACGACCTTGTTGCTGCCCTGGTCGACAACGACGATCTCGTCGATGATGCCGAGCACCGCCGGGTTGGACGCGAGGTTGACCAGCTGCGGCACGCAGAAGTCGGGGCGGTTGAACGTGGTGATGCCGATGGTGATGCGCCCGCTCCGGACCCGGTCGGTCTCGAAGCCCCACTGGGCGTCCTCGAGCACCAGCTCGCCGTGGCCGCCCTCGAGGTCGAACCAGTACCAGCCGCCGTCGATGAACGGCTTGAGCGGCAGCTCGAAGGTGATGCTCTCGCCGGCCTCGTTGTCGATCCGGTAGGAGTCGGCACGGACGACGTGGCCCTTCGCGGTCGACCGGTAGACGATCACGGAACCGTGGCCGCGCACGCGGGTCGTCAGTCGCACCGAGGAGAACTCGGTCCACCGGCGCCAGTAGCTGGCGGGGAACGCGTTGAAGTACGTGCCGAGCGTGACCCGGCGGTGCGGGTCGACAGCTACGCCGGAGCCGTCGGTGATCCGGCCGAAGCCGGACATCCCGCTGCTGCCCTCGGAGCTGCTCTCCTCGTCCTCGTCGGCTTCGGGAGCCTCGTCCACGCTCGCGTAGTCACCGCCCGACTGGCGCGACATCGAGTCTCCACCCGACGAGAAGCTGGTGACCCCGCTGACGTAGAGCGACTGGACGTCGAGCTCCTGGTCGGCCGGGAGGACCAGCCGTTGCACGACCCGGACGCCGTCGTCCGCGGTCGACGGTGACGCTGGGGTGGTGTCGGTGGCGGCTTCGCTCACGAGGGCGTGTTCCTTCGACGCAGGGCTCAGTTGGGACGAAGATCAAGGTATCAGCGCAGGGGTGGCCGACCGTGAATCGCCTGCTAGCCTGCGCCGGTGCCGAATGCGTCACATTCCGGGTTGATAGGGTCCGCCGCATGGCCCCGCGATGGCTGGATCGGCGCGATCGGCCGGCGCCCGTCTACCTCCACATCGGCGGCCCGAGCACGGGGACGACGTACCTCCAGCGGGTGATGGCCGCCAACCGTGACGTGCTCACCCGGACCGGGTTCCTGCTGCCCGGTCGCAGCTGGCGGGACGTCGTGCTCGCCACCCACGACGCGCTCAGCTTCGCCCGGGCCTCCGCGGCGCACAAGACCGACGTGACCCGCGCTGCGGGCGGCCGTTGGGATCGGCTCGCCGAGGAGATGACCGGCCACCGCGGCAAGGCGAGCGTGCTGTCGATGGAGTTCCTCTGCTGGGCCAAGCCCGAGGCTGCCGCGCGGATCGTCACCTCGCTCGGCGGTACCGAAGGGCGCGAGGTGCACGTCATCCTGACCGTCCGCGACACGGCCTCGGTCCTGCGGTCGCAGTGGCAGACCAACTGCCGGAACGGTGCCGACGTCCCGCTCCGCCGGCTGATCTGGGGGCTCCGGCAGATCGTCGAGAAGGACGGTGTGGCGGCAAGCCGCCCGGAACGGATGATCGACCGGGCGATGGGCATCCCGCGGATGATCGACACCTGGGTGCCGCTGGTGGGTGCGGACCGGTTCCACGTGGTCACCGTGCCCTACCGCAGCGACGACCCCGACCTGCTCTGGAAGCGGTTCGCGGGCGTCGTCGGCATCAACCCGTCGCGCTGCGGCGAGCGGAGCGGCGAGAGCAACGCGTCGCTCGGTCTCCCCTCGAGCGAGCTGATGCGGCTGCTCAACATCGAGCTCGGACCGGTAGCGCGGTCGGAGTACCTCCGCACGATGAAGGCGCTCCTCGCCCGCGACATCCTCGGCGAGCGTGCCGACCAGGAGCGCAAGGTCACCCTCAACCGGGAGGGCCGCAACGTGTCAGCCCGGTGGAACGAGCGGGTACGCGAGGCGATCCGGACGAGCGGCGTCCACCTCGTCGGAGACCTCGAGGACCTCCCGGTCCAGAAGGCCGACAAGGAGGTGCCCGGCGAGCTCGCGGCTCCGACAGACGAGGAGCTGCTGCTCGCCGCCGCATGGGCGCGCGACGGGCTGGCCCTAGCGATCAGGGAGCTCGCGGACAAGGCGGCGGCACTTCGAGAGAGACATGCCGACGACGACGGGTCGTGGAGTGCGGACAGCTCCTGCGAGGTCGGGTCCGGTGAGCCCGAGGACCCCCAGCACCAGGACCCGGACGGCAACCCGCACGAGGACCCGCCCGAGGACCCGGCCGACGATCCTGACGACGCCAGACTCGCTCTGCGGGCCAAGCTCGACCGACAGCTGCGCGAGCGCACGCCCGAGGTCGGTCTGGCGCTGACCGAGATCGCCAGCCTGGTGCGACAGGCAATGCCACTCGGTGCCGAGATCGCCTCTCTGCGATCGCGGCCGGCGAGATCCCGGCGAGCTAGCGGGTAGAAATGCGCTCGATGACCGCCGTCGTCGAGATCGCGGGCGTGCGGGCGAGGTAGACCACGTCGCAGATGTCGCGGAACTCGTCGAACTTGCCCTCCCAGTCATCACCCATGACGAGAACGTCGGCCCCGTAGGTGGTGAGGTAGTCTCGCTTGCCCTCGAGCGACTCCTCGAGGAACACGTCGTCCACCACCGAGAGCGCCCGCACGATGGCCATCCGCTCGTGCTCGGGGAAGACCGGAGCCCGCCCCTTCTTCCGCTCGTTCAGGGCGTCGGACGAGACCCCCACCACGAGCCGGTCTCCCAGGTCTGCGGCGCGCTCGATCACGTTGAGGTGCCCGACGTGGAAGACGTCAAAGGTTCCGAAAGTGAGCACGGTCCTGGGCACGGGACGGGATCCTTCCATCCGGCGGGCCCGGAACTCAATTCCACCTGCAGGTCCTGAACGCGGTGGCGCGACCGCCGCGCGACCCTGCCCTGCACACGTCGCTATAGTCTGGCGCTGGCTGCCGCGTGCCGGGAGCAGCCGCCGAGCCACGATGAGTAGAGGTAGCAGTGAGCAAGCCACCTGACGAGCCTGGTGCGACGACCGTCGAGGACCGGTTGCGCGTCATCGAGGAGCGGCTCACGGCCCTCGAGGAAGCGCTCGACACGCCCTCCGCACCGTCCCGCGCCGGTCGCCTGGGACGGTCCATCCGTCGTGGCGGCGGAGCGCTCGAGCAGCGGCTCGCCGAGGTGGAGACCGAGCTCCAGGAGGGCAGGCGCCTCAACATGCGCCTGGCTGAGCTCACCGACGTCGTCCAGGAGCTCCTCGTCCCGATCGCCCAGCAGGACCAGGAACTGCTGGCTGATCGTCTGAAGCGCTACTCGGCATCCCTGTGAGATCGGGCCGAGGGGCAGGACGCATCGACGTCGACGTACTTGCGAGAGAGTGACACCGAGACGACATGGCGACCCAGGTCTACTTCCACGTCGGCGCACCGAAGACCGGCACCACGTTCCTGCAAGGGGTCATGCGCCACAACCGAGAGGCGCTGCGAGAGCAGGGCGTGCTCTACCCCGGCGCGACCGCGCGTGATCACCTCCATGCGTCCCAGGTCGTGCGCGAGGTCACCAAGCACCCGCGACGAGCCGACCGGGTCGAAGCGTGGGACCGGCTGGTCGACGAGCTGGCCGAGTGGCCGGGGGTCGGCATCATCAGTCACGAGTTCTTCGGGATGGCCACCGAGGAGCAGGCGCGGTCAGCCCTGGAGCGGCTCGCACCCGCCGAGGTCCACGTCGTGCTGACGGCCCGCGACTACGTCCGCCAGTTCGCGGCCGACTGGCAGGAGTCGCTCAAGATGGGCCTCGACCTGACCCTCGACACGTTCCTCCGTCGCGCCGACCGAGACCGGCTCCCACGCCCGTGGGGCTGGAACGCCCACGACATCGTCGGCACCCTCGAGCGCTGGGGCGCCTCGGTCCCGCCCGAGCGGGTGCACCTCGTGACCGTCCCCCAGTCCGGCGCACCACGCGACCTGCTGCTGCGACGCTTCTGCTCGGTGGTGCAGGTGGATCCCGACACCCTCGACCTCGGCGCGGCATTCAGCAACCAGTCGCTCGGGGTGGTCCAGGCGGAGCTGTTGCGGAGGCTCAAGCCGCACCTGTCGACGCCGCTCGACGACGCGCCCGAGCGACACCGCTGGCTCCGCGGGTACTTCGCGCACGAAGTCCTCCTGGCCCAGAACGGGGACCGGTTCACCCTCCGGCCGGAACAGGCCGAGGTGCTGGCCGAACGCGGCAGGGCTGCGATCGAGGCGATCCGGTCCGCAGGCTACGACGTCGTCGGCGACCTCGAGGAGCTGGTGCCCGCGCCCCAGGACCCTGACCTTCGTCACCCCTCGGACGTCACGGACTCCGAGGTCCTCGAGTCGGCTCTTGTCGCGATCGAGCGGATGCTGACCGACGTACGCACGCTGACGCTGCAGCGCGACCGGCTGCGCGCCCGTGCGTCGAAGCGGTTGGTGCCGCGCGTACGCACCCGGGTCCGCCGGGCACTCTCCCGAAGGGGCCGCTGACTCTCCATGTCCCTGCCCACCTCCGCCGAGCTGACGGCCACGGACCGCGGCATCACCCTCCACGGGGACCTCACCGTCGACCGCACCTACGACGTCGTCATCAACGGTCTGCACGTCTGGTCGCTCCAGCCTGAGCGGGACATGCGCCGCCGCCAGGGGTCCTTCGTCTGCGCCTGGCCGAAGGCGCTGCGGTCCCACCTCGACGGAGCTGCCGACATCGAGCTGCGGGACCACGTCACCCAGGAGGTCGTCGGATCGACGTCGGCCAGGCTGGGCGACCGGGACGAGCTGATCTCGGTGCGCAACAAGGACGGCCGGCCGCTGGTCCTGGACAAGTGGGGACGGATGATCGTCCGTCTCGACAGCCAGGGGTCCGAACAGGTCGACGAGCTGATGAAGCACGTGTCCGACCTGCTCGACGCGTTGGGGACGAAGTGCGGCGTGCCCGCCTACATCGCCTACGGAACGCTGTTGGGAGCGGTCCGCAACGGGCAGCTCATCGGTTACGACAACGACGTCGACCTCGCCTACGTCGCCTCGCACGAGACGCCGGTCGACATCGCACGGGAGAGCTTCCGGATCCAACGGACGCTGACCGAGCACGGTTGGCTGGTCCGCCGGGGCTCAGGCTCGCGGCTCAACGTCCGGGTGCTGATGGAGGACGGGTCCGGCCGGCACATCGACATCTTCACCGCCTTCTGGATCGGCGACACGTTCCACACCGCGATCGACATCGGCTGTCGGCTGAGCCGCGACGACGTGCTGCCCGTCTCCTACGTCGACCTGTGCGGACACCGGGTGCCCGCGCCGGCCGACCCCGAGGCCATGCTCGCCGCGGCCTACGGCGAGGGCTGGCGGGTGCCCGATCCGGCCTTCCAGTACGACAGTCCTGCCTGGCTCAAGCGTCGGTTCAGCGGGTTCTTCGGCGGGCTCATCACCCACCGCAAGCGGTGGGACGCGTTCAACGGCTCCCAGGGCAAGCGCCTCGCCAGGAATCCGTCACCGTTTGCCCGTTGGGTGGACAAGGAGTTCCCGTCGGACGCCATGATCGTCGACGCCGGCTGCGGCGGCGGGCGGGACTCCCGGCTGTTCGCCCGCAGCGGTCGGGCCGTCCTGGGCGTCGACTACTCCTTGGGCTCGGTCATGCGCGGGAACCGGTGGGCCGCACGAAGAGCCCCGAACGCCACCTTCGAGGCGCTCAACTTCTACGACACCCGCGCCGCTCTGGCCATGGGGGCCCGTCTCAGCCGAGAGGAGCACCCGGTAGATCTCTACGCGCGCTTCCTCCTGCACGCGCTGGAGGACCGCGGCCGCAAGAACTTCTGGCGGATGGCCTCGATGTCGCTGCGGTCAGGCGGGCGGTTGTTCCTGGAGTTCCGCACCGAGCGCGATGCGCGCAACAAGCACTTCTTCGGCAAGCACTTCCGTCGCTACCTCGATCCCGAGCTCGTGCAGGCCGAGATCGAGGCGAACGGCGGTCGCGTGGTGCACCTGGAGGAAGGCACCGGACTGGCGCCGTTCCGCAGCGAGGACCCGCACGTGTGCCGCATCGTCGCGACGTGGCGCTGAGGCCGCTCCCAACAGGCGCTGCTCAACGGCGACCGAAGATGCCCTTCGGCCGTGCCGGCTCGGGCGGTGCGGCCGGCTCGAGCGCCGGCTCCGGCTTGGGAGCGCGCGCACGGGGATAGAGCGCCTCGGCCTCGGCCAGCTTCGCGCGGTGCAAGCGGCCGGCCTCGAGCCGGAACTCGGGGTCACTGGTCGGCTCGGGCAGCTTGTCGGAGCCCACCGGCGCGACGGCGAAACCCGTGCCGAGATCGACGAGCGACTGGTGCTTGGTGCGGTAGTAGGAGTCGTCGATCTCGATCGCGACTCCCTCCGCGCCGACGGCCGCCGCCAGCTGGTGGAAGTGGTAGCGGGTGGTGATCCACGACTGCAGGGGCTGACCCGGGAAGCCCTCGTGCCACAGCTGGACGAAGGACATGAAGTTCTCGGCCGGGATCAGGTCGGCGAGCAGGTCGAAGGCCCGGCGGTCGCGATCGGTGCCCGGGATCGACTCGAGGTATCGGACGGTCCGGCCGTCGAACCGGCCGCTCTCGAGCATCGCCCGGACCGCGGTGACATTGGCCTCGAAGACCCCGGGCTCGGCCAGGTCGCTCTGGATGCTGATCCACACGTCACCCGGCTGCCCGGTCGGGTCGGGCCGAGCCCCGAAGCCGGGGATCCGCGGCAGACCGAGGAACGCGTCGTTGACGCCGAGCTCGACGCCGGCCATCTCGGCGCTGGCGCTGTCCCTCACCGTGGCGTGGTCGGCGGCGGCCAAGTCTTCACGGATCCGCGCGGGGTCGATCGGAGGCATCAGGCCGAGCCCGGTGGCGAGGAAGCGCGCGCCGGCCACCTCGGCCAGCCGACGCGCCGCCCGGACGAGGCGGCCGTGGTGCAGCCAGTTGGCCGTGATGTGGCCGCCGCCGATCAGGTGCACGGTGGTCGCGCGGCGCACCTCGATCAGCCCGAAGTCGAAGAGCGGGCTGCCGAGGTCGGTCATCAGCCGGTCGACGATCTCGTCCCCCTCGTCGGGGTCCGACTCCATCGTCATCCAGCTGACTCGCCACAGGATGTTGGTGAACTTCACCCGGGGGTGCAGGCCCTCGAAGAGGAACGCCGCCATGCCGGGGTCGGGGCAGTCGAGCACGACGTCGGACTCGGGCTGGCGCTCGGCCAGGAACCGGAGCCACGAGGCTGCGATGAACTCGTCACCGAAGTTCGGATGGCCCGCCGTCGAGACCAGGTGGATGGTCGGCTGCTTGTCGTTCTCGGTCCCCTGCGACACGTCGTCAACCTAGCAGGGGCCTGCGGCGGTCCGACGAGGCGCTCGACACGCCTGCATCCGATGATTCGGCGGACACCCGGGCCGCTGCGTGCGACCATCGGATTCGTCCCGCGGTACGGCTCCCGTCGCCCGCTGTCCGTCGTCTTGGGGGAACGCCCATGCGCCGAGCCGCAGCACTGCTGGTGCTCCTGCTGCCGTTGACGATCATGCCGCTGCCCGCGAACAGCTACCGGCCCGGCCCCGGCCCGACCTTCAACGTGCCGAACCCGTGGGGCTCCCCTGCTGAGAACACGCGGATCGTCCGCAACAGTCGAGGAGGCGTTCCGTCACGTACGACGGACCCGGCGGGATCCTCGTCCGATCATCCTGGTGACCGGCTACCTCTTCGACCGCCCGCTGAGCGCGAAGGCTCTGATCGGCGCCTGCCGCCGCGGGGTGTCCGTGCGGGTGATCATCGACCGCGACGTCGTCACGCGCCCGCTGCGCAGGCTCGTGACCGTGCTCAACGCCGACAACGTCCGGGACCGGAACCGCGACGGCGTCGCCGACAACGACCCCCGGGCCGGCCGCTGCAACCGGGCGCTCCGCGCCGACCACGTCGGTCTCCGTCAGTCCGACCGGCCCGACCAGGGGATCCCCCTGATGACCGCTCGGGAGACCCGGCGGAGCCTGCGGCAGCCGACCGGTCGCGAGGTCACCTGGGGCAGGGACGCGAGCTACGTCCTGAAGTGCTCGGGCTCCTGCCGAGGTGCCGCGAACGCGAACATGCACTCGAAGATGTACGCGATGTCCAACAGCGGCGCGGCCCGCAACGTCGTCATGGTGTCGTCGTCCAACCTCAACGGTGGGGGCGCCGGGCGGGGTTGGAACGACCTGGTCGTGATGAGGAACCGACCGAAGACCTTCGACTTCCTGGTGAGGGTCCACCGGCTGATGACGGCTCAGAAGCGCGCCGGCCCGGAGCTGCTGCAGATCACGGACGGCCCGTACACGACGCGCATCTTCCCGATCGACGGCGGCAGGGACCGCGACCCGCTCCTCCGGGACCTGCGCAGGATCAGGTGCTCCAGCGCCTTCGGCAAGACGTCGTTGCACATCCAGCAGTTCTGGTGGAACGGTCGCCGGGGCAACTACCTCTGGGACAAGATCCGCAGCCTCGCCCGACACGGCTGCCGGGTGAAGATCATCATCGGCGCCATCGACCGCGGCCTGGGGAGACGGATGCGCGACGCAGAGCGCGCGGGCCTGATCGACTTCTGGGACAGTCGGATCGACACCGACGGTGACGGCTACGTCAACACCCGTACCCACATGAAGTCGATCGCCGTGCGCGGGACCTATGGCTCCAACCGCCGCTACCGCGGCGTGTGGACCGGCACCGCCAACTGGTCGGACGGCTCGCTCAACCGCGCTGACGACAACACCATCAACATCCGCAGCCGGCGCCTGTGGCGCAAGTACGTCGGCTACTGGCAGGTCGTGCGGAACCACTCGCACTAGCCGCTGAGCGATTCAGCAGACCAGCTGTCCGCCGACCCAGCAGCCGCGTCGGCGCACGTTGAAGTCGACGATCAACGGACGGTGGTCGGAGTTCATGCGGCGCACGATCTGCTGGGTCACGGCGGTCACGCGCCGGGTCCGCTTGAAGTGCACGTAGTCGATGAGGCGCTTGTCGAAGCCGTTGTCGAGCACGTGCGTGCCGGTCGCCGGCTCACCGAGCTTGTAGTAGCTGGAGTGCAGAGCGCGGGTGCCGAGTGCGGCGTACGGGAAGATCGGGTCCTGGGCGATCTTGTCCTTGCGGTAGTTGACGTTGAAGTCGCCGGTGACGAACACGAGGCCACCGCCCTCCTCCGCGCGGATCTTGTCGATCACCGCCTGGAGGCCGGCCATGTGCCGCGCGTAGAGGCGGGTCCGCCGGTAGTTGTCGTTGCGACTGCCGTCGGAGCCCTCGACGGTCGGCACGAAGTGGTTGTTGAGGATCCAGATCCTGCGGCCGGTCCGGTTGTCGAGCAGCCGGACGCGGACGACGTACTTCGCGTGCATCGTCGCCGGGCCCGCGCCGCGGTCACCCACGAACGTCTCCGGAGCGACCTCGATCCAGTCGCGGCCGAGCATCGTGAACTTGTCGGAGCGCCACAGGACGGGCTGACCGCCCTGCACGGCCGGGACCGGGATCCAGCCGTCCCACGTGCAGTCCGCGCAGTCGAGCAGACGCTTGCGGACCCGTTCACGGCGTTCCCAGCTCGACATCTCCTGGAGCGCGACGATGTCCGGTCCCGCGGCGAGCAGGTTCTTGACGTCGTTGAAGCCCTGCCGGGTGGAGGAGGTCGCGGCCGTGTTGAACGTCGCGATCCGCAATGTCCTCACCTTCGGCTCCGCTGCGGGTGCCGCCGAACGGGTGGGTGACGCACTGGCCGACGGACACAGGCCGAGCGCGAGAGCACCGACGAGGACGAGGGCGCCGAGTCGTGCGGACTTCGGACGTCGCGGGTTCCACACGGGAGAATTCCTCCTGGTCGGCGTGTCGCTACCAAAGGTGCGACGAGGTGCGTGTCAGGATGTGAGTTTCACATCAGTTACATTGATCACGCAAGCCTTCTAGCGCAACAGGGGTCCCTTCGGTGTGCCCGATGACTCGCCCGGACCAGGTCACAGCGAGTCGATCGGAAGAGCGGGGCGGCGTGCTTCAGGCGTCCGACCCGGCGCCGAGCCGTTCCCTGGCGGCGCGGTAGGCCGCCCGGAGCCTCCGGAGCAGCGGCCGCTGCTCGCTGGCGTGAACGAGGGCGAACCGGATCGGCTTCTCCCGGGCGGTCGTGGTCAGGTCGTCCGCCCGCCGGAGGGCGGCCCGGCGCTCGTTGAGGACCACGAGCAGGTCCGCAATCGTGGCCACGCTCTCGGCCAGCAGCACGGCGTCGGAGGGTGCGGCGTAAGGGTCCGCAGGGTCCGCTCCCGCAGCCGGCCCTCCCCCGACGAGCGGGGCGTATCAGTCAGGTCGGTCGAGGTCGCCGACGACGTCGGCCACCATGCGCCGCGATCCTGTCCGCGATGACCCGCGCGGCGTCGGCCGCGAACTCCTGGTCCTGCGCGTCGAGCGCGAGCCGGGTGCCTGCTCGCGGCCTTCGAGGATCTGGTGGGCGAGGACGTTCTTCACGACGAGCGGGTAGGGGCCCGGTAGCGGCAGCCGGTCACCGAGCTCGAGGTTGACCCGACGCAGCAGCTCGGCCTGCTCGGCTCCCAACGAGCTGTTCGAGCGCTGCAGGTACGGTGTCGAACGCGGCAGGGTCGACACCGAGCAGCCCGGCGAAGCGATCCCAGAGGACGCCGGGTCGGCACCGGACGGGGGCACGGTCACCACGTGCAGCTGCTCGCCAGGAAGATCGGCACCCCACCGCTCGAGGAGCACGGCATAGTCCTGCACCTGCCAGAACCAGCTCCTGCGCGCGGTGTCGGTGCGCACCTCCTCGATGAACGCGCCGAACGTCGCCGCCGACCGGTGCTTGACGTGCTCCTGCCACTCCGCGCTGATCTGGCGGACGTGGTCGCGAGCCGTCACCAGGACGTGGACCTCGGCGGCCTCGGCGAGGGTCGCCGTGGCGCGACGGGCCTGCTCGGCCGTGGCCCCGGCGAACAGCTCGTGGGAGATCAGCACGGAGCCGTCCCAGGCGAGCGCCTCGGTCGCCAACCGGTCCCACATCCCGCGGGCACGCTCGGGATAGGCCGGGTCGTGGGCCAGGCCCCGCACGTCCAGGGTGGCCAGGAAGTGGTCGTTGAAGCGCTCTCCGGGCAGCAGCAGGCCCTGCTCCAGCGCCGTGTCGCGCTGCGACCAGAGCACGTCCTGGAGGAACGTGGTGCCGGTCTTCGGGCTGCCGACGTGGAGGAACACCCGGGGCCGCATGGCGCGCACGATAGCCCCTCGGACGCTCAGGCGCGGAGCCGGGCGAGGCGGCGACGAACGCGACCACCGACGCGACGGGCGGTGGGCACGATGCCGTGGTCGGTCCTCCGGCTCGGGCACGGCTTTCTCGACCAGCAGCTCCGCGATCGCAGCGACAGCGGCCGCGGTCTCCAGCTCGGGGTCGACGGCGTCGGGGTCGGTCCAGGTGCCGGTCCCGGACGTCGGCACCAGCTCTCCGAGGTCACCGTGGACCCGGTAGCCCCGCCGGGTGATCCCGCCGTTCTGGTTGATCGCGATCTGCCCCAGGCGCTCCACGAGGTCCGGCGGGCACTGGGCCGGCGCCGAGGACTGTGCGGCCAGGATCGACTGGGCGAAGACCCGTTTGACTACCTTGCTGTAGGCAGGCTGCTCGATGCGGCCGTCCAGGACCTCGTTGACGCGGCGCAGCACTGCGACCTGCACGGCCCCCAGGGTCTGGTTGGCCTTCGGCTCCTCGACGGTCGGGTCGAACGCGCTGGCGTCGAAACCGGCGGCCTCACCGAACCGGCGCCACAACAGGTCCGGTGCCGCACCCGGCGGCGGGCCGACGACGAGGTGCACGTTCTCGGGCGGCAGGTGACGAGCCCAGCGGTCGAAGATGCCGAGCAGGTGCTGGTTGCGCCAGAACCCGTTGTGCCGCTCGAGCGCCACGTTGGCACAGAAGTTCGCGAACGTCACCGGGTTGCCGTTCTTGACCCGCTCCTGCCAGTCCGAGGCCACCTGTCGCGCGAGGTCGCGCGCGGTCACCACCAGGTGGACGTCGAGACCCTCGAGCGCGGCCAGCCCGGTGTCGGCCTGCTCGCGGCGGGCCGCGCCGAGCAGCTCGTGGCTCATGATCGTGATGCCGTGGTACTCCCGGGCACCGTCGCTGAGCCGCTGCCAGGTGCCCGCGAGCTCCTCGGCGCTCCTGCCCCAGAAGGCGTAGGACCCGCGCAGCTCGATCGCGGCGTGGAACATCTCGTGGTGCCGCTCGCCGGCGCAGGTCACCCCGACCGCGTCCAGCTTGTCGCGATGACGCCACAGGGCGCGCTGGAGGAAGGTCGTGCCGCTCTTCGGGGTGCCGACGTGCAGCACCACCCGCTGGGCCGGGGCAGGGGAACCAGGCATCCTCATGTCCGGGCTGACTCTAGTGGGCCGGACGACCGCGGAGATCGTCGGACCCCGGTCAGCGGCCGTAGACGTCGTAGGGCAGCCGACGCGAGTGGTTGCGGATGTTCACCCAGTTCCACTTGTAGCTCGACATAGGCCGACCGCAGCGCGATGTTGAGCGTCGTCTCGTCGCTGCGGAACAGCGAACCACCCACCCAGTTCTGCGATCCTGTCCACACCCGATAGGCCCGGCGGTCCTTGCCCACCCGCCCCTTCACCAAGACGTACTTGGCGTGCGTGCGCACCTCGTTCCAGCCGTCGTCGTTGTAGTCCCAGCGGGAGTCCCACAGGTCGATGAGGTGCCGCCGTGCCATGTTCCGCATCCGCTCGGCGAGCAGCTTGGACGGTGCGCCGTAGATGATCTGGACCTTGCACCCGTGGCGGGCCAGGTCGGCGACCTTGTCCAGCAGGTAGGCGCCTCGCCTGCCCTTCCAGTAGAACATCGAGATGTGGACCTTGGTGCGCCCCAGCGCGCTGCGGCAGCGGATCCGCTTGAGGTCGCGCAGGGTGGGGTCGGTCGACTTGCTGGCGTCGCGCATCGGGAAGAACCGGGCGACGTAGGGTCCGTCCTTGACCTGGACCTTGCGACCGCCGGCGCGGACGTCGTCGGTCATCAGCCGGTGCATGGCCTTGAACCCGCGATAGAGGCCCTTGCGCCTCTTCACGAGGTACATGTCGTTCCAGCCCAGCTCGGCACCGCCGCGGTTGAGGTTGGACGAGCTCACCATGACCACGTGGTGGGAGCTCTTCGTCTTGCTGAAGAGATAGAACTTGCTGTGCATGTTGCCGCCCTTGCCGCGGCAGCTGCCTTCGCACCTCTTGACGTAGCTGCCGTCCCTGCCCCACGTCACCGAGTCGCGCTTGGGCGCCTCGACGCTGCGCAGTGCCTGGCGGGGAGTGAAGAGGTCGAGCTCGGTGTCGTCGGCGCCCGGCTGTACCCGCAGGCCGCCGCTGTAGGGACCGAGGCGACGGTTGCACTTGCCCGCCCGCGGGTCCTGGTTGCGGCTGCGGACGTTGTCGGCGTTGAGTGCCGTGACCAGCTTGCGGGAGGGGCGGCTCTCGATGTCCTCGTCGAGGATCACGCGCACCTGGATGCCGCGGCGGCAGGCCGCGATCAGCGTCTTGACGGTGGTCGGGCGGTCCAGGAGGAACGTCGAGATGTGGATCACCGGGTGGCGGTGCTTGCGCGTACGCACCGTGTTGCGGATCGCGTGCTCGACCTTCTTCACGATCCGGAAGTTGGCCGCGTCGCCGGCGTACGGCTCAGGGGTGTTGAACACCGACCCGCCGCGCGGGCCCATCGCGGAGGCGGGCACCACGAACGAGAGGGTCAGAACGGCAACGAGCAGCAGCGATACGCGGCGCACGGATCTCCCCGGATAGACGACAGGTGAGGTTCGTGGAACCCCGTTCCCCAGCAGGATAACCCTTTACCTTGTGACCACTGGGGTGGGTGGGACCGGGCGTGGCGCAGGGAAACCCCGGGAAGTTGCGGTACCCGCCGTAGCCCCAGAGGTCGAGTAGGGTTGATCACTACACCGAGCCATGTCGGTGTCACAGGAGGGAAGCCGGGAGAAGTGGGCAAGCACGAACAGCCGCGTCGCGCACGTCTGCTCCCTGTCCTCGGCATCATCGTGCTGGTTGCAGCACTTCTCGCTGTTGCGCGCCTCGCCATGGCGAACGACCAGACGACGGCCACCGACGACACGGATCCGACGTCCATCGTCACCACCAGCGCGTCCGACGAGGTCGCCACCGACGACGTCACCGTCGCGCCGACCAACCCCAAGACCGATGACAAGACCGATCAGAAGGGCGACGACAAGGCCGACAACAAGGCCGACGACAAGGCCGACAACAAGGCCGACAAGAAGACCGAGAAGCGCCGGTCGGACAGGTTGCGCGACCGCGTCCAGCTCGCCGCCGACGGTCTCGAGGCCGATCCCGCCGCCTTCCGGCTCGCCAGCTTCAACGTGCTCGGCTTCTCCCACACCAAACCGGGTGGCAACAAGTGCTGCCGCTGGGCCGGCGGCATCGCCCGCATGGGCTGGGCACTCCAGCTGATCCGCGGCAACAACGTCAGCGTCGTGGGCTTCCAGGAGTACGAGAAGGAGCAGCACAACGCCTTCATGTCGATGACCGGCGGCGGCTGGGCCGACTACCCGGGGCTCAGTCTCGGCAACAACCCGGTGCGCAACTCGATCGCATGGAACACCGCTGTCTGGGACCTGGTCGAGGCGCACACGATCCCGATTCCCTACTTCAACGGCAACCTCGTGCCGATGCCCTACGTGCTCCTCGAGCACCAGGAGACCGGCCGGCTCGCCTGGTTCATCAACATCCACAACCCCGCGAGCGTGCGAGGCCCCGCTCAGCACTGGCGCGACGTCGCGACCGCCAAGGAGATCGCTCTCATGAACGACCTCCAGGCGCCGAAGTCCGCGAACGAGCTCGGGATCCCGACGTTCTTGATGGGCGACTTCAACGAGAAGGCCGAGGCGTTCTGCCGGGTCACCGCCGGAGCGAACGCCCAAGCGGCCAACGGTGGTGTCAGCTCGCCCTGTCAGCTACCCGCGAACCACGGGATCGACTGGATCTTCGGTTCTACCCCCGGCGTCGCCTTCTCCGGCTACGTACGGATGAGCGGCGGCACGGCGAGCCGGATCTCCGACCACCCCATGATCTTCACCGATGTCACCCTCAGCGGAGAGGCCCCCTCGGTCAACTGAGGGCGTTGCCAGGGGTTGACTGAGGGTTGCGGCTCAGGTCCCGTCGACGCCGCCGCTGGCGAACGGGGCGCCGTCGGCGAAGTGAGGCTTGATCTTGTTGTCGTACATCGACAGCGCGGAGCCGATCGCCATGTGCATGTCGAGGTACTTGTAGGTGCCGAGCCGGCCGCCGAAGAGCACCATCGGCTCCTTCTTGGCGAGGTCGCGGTACTTGAGCAGCTTCTCGCGGTCCTCGGCGGTGTTGATCGGGTAGTACGGCTCGTCGTCGTCCTCGGCGAAGCGGCTGTACTCGTGCACGACGACCGACTTGCCCGGCAGGTAGGTGCGCTCGGGGTGGAGGTGCTTGAACTCCAGCACCCGGGTGAAGGGGACGTCGGCGTCGTTGGCATTCACAACTCCGGTGCCCTGGTAGTCGTCGACGTCGACGACCTCGGCCTCGAGGTCGACCGTGCGCCAGGAGAGCCGGCCCTCGGAGTTGCCGAAGTACTCGTCGACCGGCCCGGTGTAGACGATCGGGACCTTGCCCTTGAAGTCCTCGGCGACGTCGAAGAAGTCGGTGTCGACCCGGACCTCGATGTTCGGGTGGTCGGCCATCCGCTCGAGCCAGGCGGTGTAGCCGTCGACGGGGAGCCCCTCGTACTTGTCGTTGAAGTAGCGGTTGTCGAAGTTGTAGCGGACCGGGAGGCGCGTGATGATGTCCGCGCTCAGCTCCTTGGGGTCGGTCTGCCACTGCTTGGCGGTGTAGCCCTTGATGAACGCCTCGTAGAGCGGACGGCCGATCAGGCTGATCGCCTTCTCCTCGAGGTTCTTGGCATCCTTGGTGTCGATCTCGCTGGCCTGCTCGGCGATGAGCGCCCGTGCCTCTTCCGGCGTGTGGCTCTTGCCGAAGAAGCTGTTGATGAGTGCGAGGTTCATCGGGAGCGAGTAGACCTGGCCCTGGTACTTGCCGAAGACACGGTGCTGGTAGCTGGTGAAGTCGGTGAACCGGTTGACGTACTCCCACACCCGGTCGTTGGAGGTGTGGAACAGGTGGGTGCCGTACTTGTGGACCTCGATCCCCGTCTCGGGCTCGAACTCGCTGTAGGCATTGCCGCCGAGGTGGTAGCGACGCTCGAGCACGAGGACCTTGAGGTCGAGCTCCGTGGCGCACCGCTCAGCGATGGTGAGGCCGAAGAATCCGGAGCCGACGACAAGCAGATCAGGGGTAGGCACGATCGGCGATCCTACCGTGGCAGCGGGGGCTGCCGAATTCGCTGGCGACGTCGAATTAGTCTGTATCTGTGAACAAGGGGTACGCCGGCGGGCTCCGGCAGGCTGCGCACCAGTTCTGGCTGGCGTGGGTGATCGGTCTGGCCATGGCGGTCGCGATGGTCGTGCTGGCCGTGATCGAGGATCTTCCGATCCGTGATCCCGACGACGACATCCTCCCGAGCTATGTCCGGATGCCACTGATCGTGTTCGGCACGATCCTCGTCGACATCCTCCCGCGCGTCGCGCATCGAGCGCGCTTGCGGTCCGCCTGGTCGCTGCGGGACCTCGGCGCCCTGTGGCGCGAGGTCGTCTCCGAGCGGTGGCCCGCCTCGCACCTGTGGTTCGCGATCAACGGCGTGGTCGCGTGGTACCTGGCCTATGCGACGTTCCGCAACATCAAGAGCATGGCGCCGTTCGTGAACGGCGCCGACTGGGACGACACGATGGCCGACGCCGACCGCTTCATCTTCGCCGGGCACGACCCTGCCGCGGTGCTGCACGCCTGGTTCGGGACCGATCTCATGGCGCACCTGATGTCGGCGGTCTACGTCGTCTGGATCGTGCTCGTGCCGACGTCGATCGCGATCGCGCTGGTCTGGACCCGGCACACCAGCGCGGGATCGTGGTATGTCACGGCGGTCGCCGTGGACTGGTGCCTCGGAGCCGTGCTCTACCTGCTGCTGCCGTCGCTCGGGCCGATCTATGCCCAGCCAGGTGAGTTCGCCGACCTGCCGCACACCTTCAACACCACCCTGCAGGAAGGGCTGTGGACGGACCGGGTCGCCGTCATGGCCGACCCCTGGGCGGCCGGCACCCTGCAGACCGTGGCGGCGTTCGCGTCGCTGCACGTCGGCATCATGATGACCATCTGCCTCATCGTCCGCCTCGTGGGCCTCCCGCGCTGGATCCAGGCGGCGGCGTGGGTGTTCCTCGGGCTGACCGTGTTCTCCACCGTCTACCTCGGCTGGCACTACGTGGTCGACGTGATCGGTGGGATCGCGCTGGGCACGTTCGCGGTGTGGATCGCCGGCATCGCGACCGGCAACCGGGTCGGCTGGCGGGTGCGGCTCAACCCGGTGGACCCGGAGGCGTCCTCATCCTCCGAGCATCCCGGAGCGCTCTTGTCACGTTCCGCGCCTCTGCGCGACCGCCCCGGAGCGGACTGAGCAGCACCACGACGAGAGCGATCAGCCACGGCTTGAGCCGGACGGGCAGGTTCTCGCCGTACCGGAAGTGGACCGCGAACAGGTTGCGGTACATGAAGTAGCCCTTCCAGCCGGCCAGGTCGTGCTGCTGGTCGAAGGCCAGCTGCCGGACGAGCACCGCGTCGCGGACGGCGAGGATCTCGTAGCCGGCGCGCCGCGCGCGGATCGCGAAGTCGACGTCGTCGTAGAAGATGAAGTACGAGGGGTCCGGCAACCCGATCGCGTCGATCACCTCGCGCCGGACCAGGAACCCCTCGAACGAGACGTTGTCGACCGGCACCGTCGCCGGCATGCTCGACCGGTCCCGGTAGGTGGAGTCGACGCTGGCCGTCTTGGGGCGGATCGAGAGCGGGTTGCGGAGGTCGAACCGGACCGCCGCCTTCTCGACGAGCGCCCCCGTCAGGTCCTCGCGGACCGCGGTGAGGCAGCTGTTGTCGACCTCGAGGAGCCGGGTCAGGCAGTCGGGCGCCGGCACGACGTCGTCGTCCATCAGCCACATGGCGTCGAAGCCTTCGTCGTAGGCGGTCTTGAGACCGAGGTGGAAGCCGCCGGCGCCGCCGAGGTTGTCGGTCGTGTGGATCGCCACCAGGTCGGAGTTCGTGGCGCGCTCGATCACCTCGCGGGTGTGGTCGTCGCTGGCGTTGTCGACGACGATCACGCAGTCCGGGCGGCGGTCCATCGCGAGGAGCCCGCCCAGCATCCGCTCGAGCAGGTCGGCGCGGTTGAAGGTGACGACGACGACGGCCACCCTCTCCGTGGCCGCGACGCCCGAACCGCTGGACGGGGACGCGTCGAGTACCCGTCATGAGAGGTACCTCTCGTGGCCGGAGAAGTCGCCCCGCAGCCCGGCGGCCGCAGCGCGCGCGCTCATCACGATCCGTCTGGGTCGCGGCTTGGTGACGAGGTAGAACCAGACCGTCTTCAGCCAGAACAGCAGCACGTGCGGCCAGCCGCGGTAGGCGCGGAGGTTCAGCGTGTTGTTGCGGGCCATGCAGTAGTGCTTGAGGTCGCTGGGCGTGTGGTTGTACGTCGTCCGCCCGAACATCATCGGCGTACCGAGATCGCCCACGGACGGGTGGCGGACGACGGCGTCGACGACGGTGGCGATCCGGGCGCCGGCGGCTTCGGCTCGGAGACGGTACTCGTGGTCGTCGCCCCAGATGAAGAACTCCGCCCGGGGATAGCCGATCCGCTCGACCAGCGCGCGGGTCACCAGCACGCCGTTGAACGGGATCACGATGTCGGCGAGCCGCCCCTCGGTGCCCGCTGCCCGCGCGGAGGCCACGTCGTGCACGACCCGGGTGCCGCCCGGGAGTCGGATCGGGAAGACCAGGCGCTCGGGGTCCGTCTCGTCGACGACGAGCGGTCCCCAGAAGTCGAGGTCGGTCTCGGCCAGCAGTCGATCGAGGCAGTCCGGGTCCGGCAGGCCGTCGTCGTCCATCAGCCAGACCAGGTCGGCGTCGTACTCCTCGACGGCCCAGCGCAACCCCTCGTGGAAGCCGCCGGCGCCGCCGCGGTTGCGGTCCGACGTGCGGTGGTCCACGTCAGCGACGGACAACCACTCCCCCGTGCCGTCCGTCGAGGCGTTGTCGACGACGAGGACCCCGGTGAGCTGGTCGACCTCACGGAGGCGGGCGACCAGCCGCTGCAGCAGGGACAGGCGGTTGAAGGTCACCACCACCGCCACGATCCGCACGGCGGCCACCCTACGGCCCCGAGGACTGCGGGTTGAGCCACCACCACCGATAGCGTGGCCGCGTGGACACCGACGCCGTGCTCAGCCTCATGCAGGACGTCGCCGAGCAGGTGATCAACCCGCGCTTCCGGTCCCTCCAGGACCACCAGGTCTCCGAGAAGAATCCGGGCGACCTGGTCACCGTCGCTGACCACGAGTCCGAGGTCCTGCTCACCGCGGCCCTGTCCGAGGCCTACCCGGACGCGGTCGTGCTCGGCGAGGAGGCCCACGCCCACGACCCGACGCTGCTCGACCGCTACAACGAGGCCGACCACGCGTTCACCGTGGACCCCGTCGACGGCACCAAGAACTTCGTCAACGGGTCCCCCGACCACGCCGTGATGATCGGCGAGATCCGCGCCGGCGAGGTCGTCCGCGGGTGGATCTGGCAGCCGCAGCACGACGCGGCGTACGTCGCCGAGCGCGGCGCCGGTGCCTACCTCAACGGGGAGCGCCTCACCATGGCGACGCCGGTCGACGACGGCGAGCCGGGGCCGCCGTACCGCACCGCCCGCCGGTCGTGGGTCGGCCGCGAGCTCCCCGGCCTCGGCGTGCTCGAGCTCTCCTGGGCGTGCTGCGGCGTCGACTACCCGCACCTGATCGCGGGCGACGCCCGGGCGCTGGTCTACAACCACAGCAAGCCTTGGGACCACCTCCCGGGCTCCCTGCTGGTCCAGGAGTCCGGTGGCTGGATCGGCGGGAAGGACGGCGGACCGTTCGCGCCCCAGTCCCTCGGCGGCGGCCTGGTCTCCGCCCCCGACCGCGCGACATACGACGCCGTGGTTGCGGCTCTCTAGCGACCCGTGGGGGAGCTCAGCAGGCGGCGGCGAGGTCGTCGGCCTGGTTGGCGGCGTACCCCTCGCTGAGGGACCCGACCGAGCCGCCGGTGACGGAGTCGGGGTTCTTCTTGCGCTTCTTGTCGGGAGGGGCATCGCCCTCGGCGCGGTCGATGGCCTCGGCGACCTTGCCGTGGATGAGCTCTATGTCGGGGTCGCCGGTGTTGATCAGCGGGGGCACCAGGGAGAGCGTCGACATCTTCTGGCCGCGTGCCTTGAGCGCGAGGTCGATGAACGTGCTGGCCTCGGAGGCGGGCAGGTTCGTCGAGAACATCTCGCTCGACGCGGTGGCGAGGTCCTCGAAGTTCCTCAGCACCGACTCGGGACTGAGCTGCTGCACCATCGCGTTCATGACGCACTTCTGGCGCGCCATCCGTGAGTAGTCGTCGGAGCCCTCGCGGGCGCGAGCGAACCAGAGCGCCTCGAAGCCGTTCAGCTTCTGCTTGCCGGGGTCGATGTAGCCGGTGACGTCGTCGCCGAGCCCGCCGATCGGGATCGGCTGCCGGACGTCGACCGTCACGCCGCCGACGGCGTCGACCAGCTGCTTGAAGCCGGCCATGTTGACCATTGCCCAGTAGTTGATCCGGAGTCCGGTGATGCCCTCGACCGCCATCGTGGTGGCATCGATCCCTGCGGTGTCCGCGTCGTCGAAGAGGTCGGAGTGGTCCTCGGCCCAGGTGCTCACCCCGTTGAGGAAGCAGCCGTCACAGTCGAACCCGTCAGGGAACTCCTCGTCCATCACCGAGCCGTCCTCGAACGGGAAGCTCGCCATGTTGCGCGGCAGCCCGATCAGCACGGTCCGTCCCGTCTCCGCGTCGACCGACGCGACCGTCATCGAGTCGGGGCGCAGACCCCATCGGCCCGCCCCCGAGTCACCGCCGAGCAGGAGCACGTTGTAGCGCCCGGCGTGGGCCTCGGTGACCTCGCCGTCTCCGAAGACGGCGATCACCCAGTCCCGGTGGACGGCGACGAGGTGGGCGCTGAACAGCATCGTGCCTGCGACGGAGAGGCACAGCAGGCCGTTGAGGCCCACGACCGCGCGCCGGTGGGGCAGCCGGAGGCTCAGCGGGCTGCCGATCCGCCAGGCGTCGACGAACAGGGCCGCCCAGCCGACCGCTCCCGCGAGGAGCGCCAGCCAGAGCAGCAGCAGCAGGTCGGCGTTGGTCCCGAGCCGGAAGGCGATCCGCCGGTCGAGGAGCACTGCGACGAGGACCACCGTGCCGACGAGGATCGACCCGATCCAGACCCGCAGCGCGATCCGGCCGACCCTCCGGTTGCCGGCGACCAGCTGGGCGGACCCGGGCGCGACCAGCGTCATCGCCATCAACGCGATCGCCCGCCGGAACCGGACCCGCGCCGCGCGGTCGGCAACGCTCGCCAGAGGGGTGGGCGCGGTCAGCTGGGCCATGCGGGGTGTCTCTCCTGCCGGGGAAGCGTGCAGTGACGCTCAGTATCACCAGTCACACCCGTCACACAGCGTGCGACGCGCCGCGGCCGACCCGCTCCGCCCGCGGGCTCAGGCGACGGCGAGCCGGGCGATCTCGTCGGCGGAGGCGTTGCCGCCGGTGCACATCACCGCGACCCGGGCGGGACGAGGCCGTCGACGCCGTCGCGGCGGTCCTCACCGAGGTGTCAGCCTCCTGACCTGCCGGACCTGCCTGCCTCGATCGCGGCCCGGCTCGCCAGTCGGTGCTCGCGCCGGATGACGGCCTCCCGCATCCGTCGCTCGTCGTCAGGACCCTCGGGCCGCAGCGGCGGCACCGGGCGCGACACGCCGGCCCCGTCGATGGCCACGAAGACGAAGTACGCCGACGCGACGTGCAGGCTGGCGCTCGACGCGTCGTCCCAGGGCTGGGTCTCGACCCGGACCCCGATCTCCATCGACGAGCGCCCCGCCCAGTTGATCTGCGCGAAGGTGCGCACGATGTCACCGACCCGGACCGGTTCGAGGAACGCCATCTCGTCCAGGGCAGCCGTGACCGCCGGCCCACCGCTGTGCCGCTGGGCCACGATGCCGGCAGCGGAGTCGGCCAGCTTGACGATCTCACCGCCGTGGATGTTGCCGAGAAGGTTGGCCTGGGAGCGGGCGGTCACCTCGGCGAGCTCGATCCGCGAGTAGCCGGGTGTGCGGGCCTCGAACGTGTTGCTCACAGCAGGAAGGTAGCGTCCTCCACCATGGCAGAGCGCCCGAACGGCCCCCCGGCCGGAGCCGGTGGCGACGACCGCGACTTCGACTGGATGTACGGCGACCGACCGGCGGGGTCGCCGCCGCCCCCGCCGCCGTCCCCTCGGCACTCGGCGCCGCCACCCGCGGACAACCGCCCCGAGCCCACCCGGATGCTTCCGACCCAGCCGCGGCAGCCCGTCCCGCCTCAGGCGCAGCGACCAGCGCCGGCGGCCGCCGCGCCGCCGCACCAACCGCCCGCACCGCACCACCGGGGCGGCTCGGGAACCGGTCGCCGCGGGGTGTGGTCGCGTCCGCGCACGTGGATGTTGCTGGTGCTCGCGCTGATCCTGCTGTGGGTGGTCTACACGGTCGCGGTGCCGTTCTTCACCTGGACGCAGGTGGAGAAGATCGCGTTCGAGCCCGAGGGCGAGCGGCCCGACGACCAGCCGGGCACCACCTACCTCATGGTCGGCAGCGACTCCCGCGCCGGCCTGAGCGAGGAGGAGCGCAAGAAGTTCAGCACCGGCAACCCGGAGAGCTCCCTGGCCGACACCATCTTGATGCTGCACACCGGTTCCGGCCCGGACGTGCTGCTCTCCTTCCCGCGGGACTGGATCGTCGACGGCCGCAAGATCAACGGCTACTACGACCCGGGCGACCCCACCGAGCTGGTCGCCGCGCTCGAGCAGCAGACCGGGATCCGGATCGACGAGTACGTCGAGATCGGGCTCGGCGGTGTCGCTGGGGTGGTCGACGCGGTGGGCGGCATCGAGATCTGCCCGAAGGAGGCGATCAAGGATCCCAAGGCCGGGCTCGACGTCAAGAAGGGCTGCCAGGAGGCTGACGGCGAGGTCGCGCTCGGCTACGCCCGCACGCGGGCCACGACCCTCGGCGACCTCGATCGGGTCGGCCGTCAACGCGAGGTGGTGGCAGCGATCGGCGACGAGGTGCTCTCGCCGTGGTCGGTGCTCAACCCGGTGCGGTGGTGGCGCCTCAACAACGCGATCCCCGACTTCTTCGCGTTCGGCGAGGGCACCGGACCGATCGAAGTCGGCCGGTGGGCACTCGCGATCGGCAAGATCGGCGACGGCGGGCTGACCTGCACGATGCCGGTCACCGATGGGTCCGCCACCACGCTGGACCCCGAGCGCGGCGAGCCGCTCTTCGACGCGATCATCGAGGACCGCACCGACGACATCACCAAGGCGCAGTGCACCGCGGCAGGAGTGGCACCAAATTGACCTACGAGACCCTGGACTGGAGCGTCGACGAGCACGGCGTCGCCGTACTGACGCTCAACCGGCCCGATGCGCTCAACGCGTTCGACCTGACCATGGCCCGGGAGCTCGAGCAGGTCTTCCTCACCGACGCCCGCGACGACGCTGTGCGCGCGGTCGTGGTGACCGGCGCAGGTCGCGCGTTCTGCGCGGGCATGGACCTGTCCGCCGAGGGCAACGTGTTCGGGCTCGACGAGTCCCTCGCGCCGACCCCCGGCGACTTCCGGCAGCAGTACGACGAGCCGCCGTACGACGCGGGCGTCCGCGACACCGGCGGCAAGGTCACCCTGGCGATCCATGCGCTGCCCAAGCCGGTCATCGGTGCGATCAACGGTGCCGCCGTCGGTATCGGCGCCACCATGACGCTGGCGATGGACATCCGGCTGGCGTCGACGAAGGCACGGATCGGCTTCGTGTTCGGTCGGCTCGGCATCGTGCCCGAGGCGTGCTCGACCTGGTTCCTCCCACGGATCGTCGGCATCCAGCAGGCGTTGGAGTGGGTCTACTCCGCCGACATCCTCACGGCCGAGCAGGCGCATGCCGGGCGACTGGTCCGCAGCCTGCACGAGCCCGAGGAGCTGCTGCCGACGGCGGTCGACCTGGCGCGGTCGTTCGTGGTCGACCGGTCCCCGGCCGCAACCGGCTTCGCCAAGCAGATGCTCTACCGCAACGGTGCGGCTGCCGACCCGCTCGAGGCCCACCTGTCGGACTCGCTCGCGATGTTCTACACGTCGATCGCCGACGGAAAGGAGGGCGTCGCGGCGTTCCGCGAGAAGCGGACGCCGACGTTCACCGCGAGGACCTCGGAGCTGCCGCAGATCTATCCCTGACCGGGCTCGGTGTCGACGAGGTGCCCGAACACCACGGACCGCTGCTCGGTGTGGAAGATCTCGGCGCAGCTGACCAGCGTGATCAGCTTCTCGCCGGCGTCGTCCGGCGGCTGCACGCCACCGTCGGGGTTCTCCGGGGACTCCGCGAGGACCCAGCCCTCGGTGAACGGGACCTCCAGGTCGGTGCCGTCGAAGTCGAGCTCGTAGGTGAAGGTCGCCGTGCGGGTCTCGACGAGGACCAGGTCGCCCTCCCGGAGCTCCGGGAAGCCGGCGAACGGCTCGCCGTGGGTGACCCGGTGGCCCGCCAGCACGTAGTTGCCGCCCTCGCCCGGATCGGCGGTGTCCTCGATGTGCCCGATGCCGGCGGCGAGCGCCTCGTCCGACGACCCCTCCAGCACGGGCACGGCATAGTCGTCACCCCAGCGCGGGACGTGCAGGATCGCGCTCGCCCGGCCGAAGTCGGTGGTCGCCGTGTCGCTGCCCTCGGCCCAGCCGTCCTCCAGGGCCTCGGCGACCTCCCCCTGGCGCCGCTCGGAGACCCAGTTGGTCCCCCAGAACTGCCAGGCGACCCACGCCAGCACCGCGACCCCCGCGAGGACCATGCCGTAGCCGGCGAAGGTGAGCCAGCGGGTCTGCTTCTTCCCCGGCCGGCCCATCAGATGTCCGACTGGATCCCAGCCAGCAGCTGCCGGGCCATCACGATCCGCTGGACCTGGTTGGTGCCCTCGTAGATCTGGGTGATCTTGGCATCCCGCATCATTCGCTCGACGGGGTAGTCGCGGGTGTAGCCGTAGCCGCCGAGCACCTGCACGGCGTCGGTGGTGACCTCCATCGCGACGTCGGAGGCGAAGCACTTCGCGGCGGCCCCGAAGAAGGTCAGGTCCGCTCTCGCCGCGCTCGGAACGGCCCGCGGCGGCGTAGGTCAGCTGCCGGGCGGCCTCCACCTTCATGCCCATGTCGGCGAGCAGGAACTGCAGACCCTGGTTGTCGGCGATCGCGCGGCCGAACTGCTGGCGCTCCTTGGCATAGGCGAGCGCGTAGTCCAGCGCGCCCTGGGCGACGCCGACCGCCTGCGCGGCGATCGTGACCCGCGTGTGGTCGAGGGTCTTCATCGCGAGCTCGAACCCCGAGCCGACCTCCCCGATGACCCGGTCACCGGGGATCCGCACGTTGTCGAGGTAGACCTCCAGCGTCGGGGAGCCCTTGATCCCCAGCTTCTTCTCCGGCGCGCCGAAGGACACGCCCTCGTCGGACTTCTCCACCACGAAGGCCGTGATGCCCCTCGAGCGGAGCTCAGGATCGGTCTGGGCCAGCACGGTGTAGTACTCCGAGACGCCGGCGTTGGAGATCCACCGCTTGACACCGTTGAGCACCCAGTCCTCGCCGTCGCGCACGGCACGGGTCTTCTGGGCCGCGGCATCGGAGCCGGCGTCCGGCTCGGACAGCGCGTAGGAGAACCCGCCGTCACCGCGGGCGAGCGCGCCGAGGTACTTCTGCTTGAGCTCCTCCGACCCCCCGATCTGCACCGGAAGCGAGCCCAGCTTGTTGACCGCCGGGATCAGCGAGGACGACACGCACGCCCGGGCGACCTCCTCGATCACGATCACCGTCGCCAGCGCGTCCGCCCCCGCGCCGCCGTACTCCTCCGGGACGTGGGGTGCGTGGAAGTCCGCGGCGAGCAGTGCGGCAGCCGCCTCGTGGGGGTAGCGGGCGTTCTCGTCGACGTCCGCGGCGTACGGCGCCACCTTCGCGTCGCAGATCGCTCGCACCGCCTCGCGGATCGCTCGGTGCTCCTCGGAGAGGCCGTAGTACGGCACTGCTGAATCGTTGGCGTCGCTCACAATGTTCGATAGTAGGAAGTCCTACTGTCTGGTGCAGATTCGTCTCAGCCGCGGGGGTCGGGCTGTGAGCGACCTCACGCACCGCGGCGCTCACGGTGGAACCATTGCTGCGACGGGCAGACGTCCATCACCATCGGCACGCCGGCCTCCGTCGTACGACGGAACGCGTCCTCGTCCACGACGCCCATCTGGAACCACACGCCCTTCGCGCCGACCGCCACGGCCTGGTCGGCGAACTCGCCCGCGGCCTCGGAACGCCGAAAGACGTCGACGACGTCGATGGGGAACGGCACGTCGGCGAGCGTCGGGTAGACCAGCTCACCGAGGACGGTCAGCTTGCCGTCGGCGCTCGGATGGATCGGCACGATCCGCTTGCCGCGCTCCTGGAGCTCCTGCGCGATGGAGTAGGCCGTCCGCCACGGGTTTGCGCCGAGCCCGACGATCGCCCAGGTCTCGCCCTCGTCGAGCATCCGGTCGATGGCCGCGCGGTCCGTCCAGGGTTTGCCCATGAAGGGTCAATACCCAGAGCGCGGCGATTCTTCCCGCTACTCGATCACCGGGGGCAGGCCGGCGTCGCGGACCGCGGCCCCCTTGGCCTGCGCGGCCGACCTGAGCTCGGCCTGGAAGGCCGTCATCTGCTCCTGGAGGCCGGGATCCCCGGCCCCGAGGATCCGGACAGCGAGCAGACCCGCGTTGCGGGCCCCGCCCACCGCGACCGCGGCGACAGGTACGCCGGCCGGCATCTGCACGATCGACAGCAGGGAGTCCATGCCGTCGAGGTACTTCAGTGGCACCGGGACGCCGATCACCGGCAGCGGCGTGACCGATGCCAGCATGCCGGGCAGGTGAGCCGCTCCCCCCGCGCCGGCGATGATCACCGAGAGCCCGCGGGAGGCGGCGGTCCTGCCGTAGCCGAGCATCTCCTCGGGCATCCGGTGCGCGGACACCACGTCGGCCTCGTACGGCACGTCGAATTCCGCCAGCGCATCCGCGGCGGCCTGCATCACCGGCCAGTCCGAGTCGGACCCCATCACGATGCCCACACGTGCAGTCATGGGCGAAGCGTAGTGAAGGGTGGTCTCGTGGCGGTCGCCAGAGCGACCTCTTCGGCCGACGGCGTCAGTCGCTGTCGTTGCCCAGGTCGCCACGGAACCAGGCCGCCGCGTGCCGCGCCCGGTCGAGCACGTCGTCGAGGTCGTCGCCGTACGCGTTGACGTGCCCCACCTTGCGGCCCGGGCGCAGCTCCTTGCCGTAGAGGTGCACCCGGAGCCGGGGGTCGCGGGCGAGCGCGTGCGGGTAGCCGTCGTAGAGACGGCCGACGTCCGGCCGTGGCGACCCGAGGATGTTGACCATCACGGTCCACGGGACGCGGGGCGCCGGGGAGCCGAGCGGGAGGTCCAGCACCGCGCGGAGGTGGTTCTCGAACTGCGAGGTGACGGCGCCGTCCTGGGACCAGTGTCCGGTGTTGTGGGGGCGCATCGCGAGCTCGTTGACGAGGATGCCGTCGGCGGTCTCGAACAGCTCGACCGCGAGGATCCCGGTCACACCGAGCTCACCGGCGACGCGGAGCGCGAGCTGCTGCGCCTCCCCGGCGCGGACCGGGTCGAGGTCGGGCGCGGGGGCGATCACCTCGTGGCAGACACCGCCGAGCTGGGTGGTGGCGACGACGGGGTACGCCGCCGCCTGGCCGCTCGGCGCCCGCGCCACCAGCGCGGCGAGCTCACGCCGGAAGTCGACGAGCTCCTCGGCCAGCAGCCGGACCGAGGTGCGTTCAGCGACGGCGAGTGGTTCCGCGATGTCGTCGGCGGTGCGGACGACCCACACGCCCTTGCCGTCGTAGCCCCCACGGCTGACCTTGAGGACGCACGGCAGGCCGAACTCCTCGACCTCTGCCGCGGACGCGACCTGCGCCCAACGTGGCTGGGGCGCGCCGAGCCGGGTCATCGCCTCGCGCATGACGATCTTGTCCTGGGCATGCACGAGCGCCTCGGGGCCCGGGCGACACGCGACGCCGGCGTCCTCGAGGGCGTGCAGGTGCTCGGTCGGCACGTGCTCGTGGTCGAAGGTGACGACGGCGCAACCCTCGGTGACCAGCTGCAGGGTGTCGACGTCGCGGTAGTCACCGACGAGCTGGTCAGGGATGACCTGGGCCGCCGAGACACCGTCGGCCTCGGCGAGCAGCCGGAGGGGTACGCCGAGCGCGACGGCCGGTTGCGCCATCATCCTGGCCAGCTGGCCGCCCCCGATGACGGCGACGCGAGGAGCGGAGTCGGGCACGCCCGCACCCTATCGAGCAGGGCTCAGGCCTTGACGACCACTTCGGTCTCGAACCGGAGGCCCTGACCCCGCACCGTGGTGATCAGGGTGGGGTGCCGGGTGTCGTCACCGAGCTTGCGGCGTACCCACCCGAGGTGGACGTCGATGGTCTTCGACGAGGTCCAGAAGGTGGCGTTCCAGACGTCCCGCATCAGCTCGTCGCGGGTGACCACGGAACCTGCTCGAGCGATGAGTGCGTGGACGAGGTCGAACTCCTTGCGGGACAGCCGAACCTCCCGGTCCCCGCGCCACGTGCGCCGGCTCGCCGGGTCGAGCCGCACGTCCTGCACCTCGAACACATGGTCAACGTAGGAATCAGGACACCTGTCCGGTGGGCGATCACCCGAAATTTTGCAATTGATTTCGGAGTTTCTTACCTGTTCTGGTCTCGTTTCTGGCATTGAGGGCCGCGCCGGTCACACGCGGCGGGCGGTGAGCGGTTCCATGACGCCGAACCCGCGCATCGGCCGGGCCGGCAACGGCCGGGTCTCGATCTGGTCCTTCGGTAGCAGGTCGGCGGTGTCCCGGTCGACGATCACGCGGTTGCGGCGCGCCACCCCGGTCAACCGGGCGGCGAGGTTGACCGGCGGCCCGAAGACGTCACCGAGCCGCATCACGACCGAGCCGGTGGCGAGGCCGATGCGTACGTCGGGCATCCTCTTGTCGCGACCCACCACCTTGATGATGCCCTCGGCCGTCCCGAAGGCGCCGAGGGCGGTCTCGTTCACGAAGAGCACGGCGTCGCCCATGCTCTTGATCAGTCGTCCGCCGTTGGCTGCGACCACGTCGCCGCACCGGGCCTCGAACAGCTCGACGAGGTCGCCGATCTTCTCCCGGCTGAGCTCGTTGGAGAGCGCGGTGAAGCCGACGATGTCGGCGAACCCGACGGTCAGGTCCGTCGTGTGCGGGTCGGCGTCGATGGCGCGCATCGACTCGACCCGGGCGACGGCGGCCGCCAGGTGGCGGCGCCACGCGTAGAGGAGGATCACCTCGAAGCTGTCGCCGTACCTGTCGAGAGCCCAGTCCGTCGCAGCGGTCGGCGACGCGGTGGGACCCCCGTCCTCGACGAACGCCTCCTCGATCCGCTGGATCAGGGCGCCGACCTCCCAGTCGGCCAGCCGGGCCATGCTGAGCCCGACGCCGCGCGCGACGTTGAGAGCCAGGTCGAAGTCGGCCAGGTCCTCGGTGACCACCCGCGCGATCGCCGAGATCGCTGCAACATCGTCGTCGTTGTAGGCCCGCTCGTCGCCGCGCTCGGGGAATCCGAGCGTCCGCCACAGCCGGCGTGCCTCCCGGAGCGGCAGTCCGGCCTTCGCGGCCGCCTCGGCCGCCGTGAGCGTCGGCGTCTGCCCGAGGAGGGCGCGCGCAACATCACCGCCGTCGGGGACGGGCGGTTCAGACACCTTCGTCGGCGCGACGCGTCTGAGCGCCGCCGTGGAGGGAGTGCAGGAGCTCGTTGATCTGGCGCTGGGTCGCCTCGACGTGCGGGACGTCGTTCAGACGCACGGTGCCGAAGGTGGACGCGTCGGTGACGACCAGGCTGCCGCAGCCGAACGGCCGGTCGAGCAGGTGGATCTCGATCGAGATGTCGCTGATCCGGGCGAGCGGGATGTCGTGGCCGCGGCGGGTGATGATGCCGTTGCGGGTGATGAGGCGTCGGTCGGTCACGCCGTGGACGGTCGTGAGCCAGTCGAGGAACGGCCGGACGACGAACCAGAGGACGGCAAGCGCGACCAGCACCCACACGACGCGAGGAGTCCACTTCCCGACGGTGCTGTCGTCGCCGAGGATCGCCTGCGCGGCGACACCGATCGCGAGCAGGACGACCAGCGCGAGGATCGGCGCGAACAGTGCCTTGGGGTGCTGCCGGCAGGAGATGTACAGCTTCTCGCCAGGGTTGAGCAGCTTCTCTGAGATGGCCACACGAGGATCATCCCATCGCCGCTGCTATTCGGGAACGACATGCACGACGTCGCCGGCACCGACCTTCTCGACCCCTTCCGCGGGTCTCGACGACCAGCCGGCCGTCGATGTCGACGTCGACGGCGCGGCCGGCGACCGCCGTGCCGCCGGGAAGATCGACGCGGACGTCCTGCCCGATCGTCGCGCAGTGGGCGGCGTACGACGACGCGAGCCTGGAGCCGGCCTCGGACCCGCCCGCCTGCCAGGCGTCGTACCCCTCGCGCACGGCGGCCACGACGCCGAGCAGCACGCCCTCGCGGGTCGGGGTCAGGTCGGGGTGGGCGACGGAGAGCGACGTGGCGGTCGGGACGGGCAGCTCGCCGGCGGGCGTCGACACGTTGATGCCGACCCCGACGATCGCGGCCGGTCCGCCCTCCGTCTCGATCCGCTCGACGAGGATGCCGGCGACCTTGCGCCCGTCGATCAGCACGTCGTTGGGCCACTTGACCTGCGTCTCGTAGCCGAACGACGCGAGCGCCTTCGACACCGTGTGGCCGGTCAGGAGCGGGAGCCAGGGCCACGACGACGGCGGCACCGTCGGCCGCAGCAGGAGGGAGAAGGTGACGGCGGCGCCGGCCGGGGTCTCCCAGGTGCGGTCGAGGCGGCCACGCCCTGCGGTCTGGTGGTCCGCGACCACGAGCAGGCCGTCCGGGGCGCCGTCGCGGGCGCGGTCGGCCGCGACCTGGTTGGTGGACGGGCTCTCGGGGAGCAGCTCCAGGATCACGTCGGGTGTGAGCGCGAGCTCGTCGGACAGCACGTGCTCGTCGAGGGGTGGGCGCTGGTCCGAGGCTCCGATCACGACCACTACCCTTCCACTCGAAGTCCAAGGAGGCCAAGAACCGTGACTGCCGAACCGACCGACACCCCTGATCTGCCGGACATCCACACGACGGCCGGCAAGCTCGCCGACCTCGAGCTCCGCCTCGACGAGGCGGTCCACGCCGCGTCGGAGAAGGCCATCGAGAAGCAGCACGCCAAGGGCCGCCAGACCGCCCGCGAGCGGATCGAGATGCTCTTCGACGAAGGCTCCTTCGTCGAGCTCGACGAGCTCGCCCGGCACCGGTCCGTCGCGTTCGGGTTGGAGAAGAACCGCCCGTACGGCGACGGCGTGATCACCGGCTACGGCACGGTCGACGGCCGCCAGGTGTGCGTGTTCAGCCAGGACTTCACCATCTTCGGGGGGTCGCTCGGCGAGGTCTACGGCGAGAAGATCACCAAGGTGATGGACCTCGCGATCAAGACCGGGTCGCCGATCATCGGCATCAACGAGGGCGCCGGTGCGCGCATCCAGGAGGGCGTGGTCTCGCTCGGTCTCTACGGGGAGATCTTCCGCCGCAACGTGCACGCGTCCGGCGTGATCCCGCAGATCAGCCTGATCATGGGCAACTGCGCGGGCGGCCACGTCTACTCCCCCGCGGTCACCGACTTCACGGTCATGGTCGACAAGACGTCGGCGATGTTCATCACCGGTCCCGACGTGATCAAGACGGTCACCGGCGAGGACGTGTCGATGGAGGAGCTCGGCGGCGCCCGCACCCACAACACCAAGTCGGGCAACGCCCACTACATGGGTGCGGACGAGGAGGACGCCCTCGACTACGTCAAGGCACTGCTGAGCTACCTGCCGCAGAACAACATGGACGAGCCGCCGTCGTACGACCCGGACTACTCCGCGGCCGAGGCCCTCGAGGTCTCCGACGAGGACCGGGCACTGGACACCCTGATCCCGGACAGCCCGAACCAGCCCTACGACATGCACGACGTGATCACGACCGTGCTCGACCCCGGTGACGACGGAGCGGGCGAGTTCCTCGAGGTGCATGCGCTCTTCGCGCCCAACATCATCGTCGGCTTCGGACGGGTCGAGGGTCGCTCGGTGGGCATCGTGGCCAACCAGCCGACCCAGTTCGCCGGCACCCTCGACATCGACGCGTCCGAGAAGGCCGCCCGGTTCGTGCGCACCTGCGACGCGTTCAACGTCCCGGTCCTGACCTTCGTCGACGTGCCGGGCTTCCTGCCGGGCACCGACCAGGAGTGGAACGGCATCATCCGCCGCGGCGCGAAGCTGATCTACGCCTACGCCGAGGCGACGGTCCCGCTGGTCACGATCATCACCCGCAAGGCCTACGGCGGCGCCTACGACGTCATGGGCTCCAAGCACCTCGGCGCCGACCTCAACCTGTCCTGGCCCACCGGCCAGATCGCGGTCATGGGCGCCCAGGGCGCGGCCAACATCGTGCACCGCAAGACGCTCGCGGCCGTGGAGGCCGAGGGCGGCGACGTCGAGGCCCGGCGGGCCGAGCTCATCGACGAGTACGAGACCACGCTCGCCAACCCCTACATCGCCGCCGAGCGCGGCTACGTCGACGCGGTCATCCAGCCGCACGAGACCCGGGTCGAGATCGTCCGCGCCCTCCGGCTGCTGAGGACGAAGCGCGAGGTGCTCCCGCCCAAGAAGCACGGGAACATCCCGCTCTGAGCGGGGCGCGGAGCGTCCCCGAACAAGCCGAAGGAAACCTTGACCGAAGAAGCCAGAGACGAACCGCTCCTCCGCGTGCTCACCCCCGACGCGACGCCCGAGGAGATCGCCGCCGTCGTCGCCGTCTTCGCCGCGATGGGTGGCGGCGTTGCCGCACCGGAGAAGCCGCGGTCGGTCTGGGCGTCCCCGGCCCAGCGGATGCGGACCACGCTGCCGCACGGACCTGGTGCCTGGCGGGCCAGCGCCCTCCCCCGCTGACCCGGCTCATCTCGGGTCGAGAAATGCGCCGACCCGGCTCATCTCGGGTCGAGAAATGCGCCGACCCGGCTCATCTCGAGATGAGCCGGGTCGGCGGGGGCACGCAACAGGCTCAGGCGAAGAACGCCCGCAGGTCCGACACCACGTCCTCCGGCACCTCCATCGCGGCGAAGTGGCCGCCGCGGGGGAACTCCGACCAGTGGTCGATGTGGGCGTTGTCGCGCTCGGCCAGCGAGCGGATGGTCTGGAAGTCGTCCTGGAAGACCGCGACCCCGATCCGTCCCTGGCTGACGACCGGCTCGGCGTCGGCGTGCTGCTCCTCGTAGTGGTAGCGCGCGGCCGAGCCGTAGGTGTTGGTCAGCCAGTAGAGGGTGGCCTGGGCCAGCACCTGCTCCGCGCGGACCAGGCTGGTCCCGTTGCCGAAGTTCTCGAACAGCTCGCTGTAGGCGAGCACCGCGACCGGCGAGTCCGCCAGTCCGGCGGCAACGGTCTGCGGCCGGGTCCCGTTCATCTGGTTGTAGCCGCCGACCGACTGGAACCACTGCATGTGCTCGAGCGCGGCGTACTCCTTCGGTCCGAACCCCTCGAACTCGCTCGGGTCACCCGACGGGAACGAGAACAGGTGCAGCACGTGGGCACCGAGGAACCCTTCGGGATCGAGGACAGCGAGCTCGCGGCCGACCAGGGCGCCCCCGTCGCTGCCGTGGATGCCGTACGACGCGTACCCGAGCCGCCGCATCAGCTCGTCGTACGCCGCAGCCACCCGGGCCATCGTCCAACCGGTGTCGACCACCGGGGTGGACCAGCCGAACCCGGGCATCGACGGCACGACCACGTGGAAGGCGTCCGCGGCGGTGCCGCCGTGCGCCTCGGGGTCGACCAGGGGGTCGATCATCTCGAGGAAGTCGAGCAGAGAGCCCGGGTAGGTGTGCGCGAGGAGCAGCGGGGTGGCGTCCTCGACCTGCGACCGGACGTGGAGGAAGTGGATCCGCTGGCCGTCGACCTGGGTGACGAAACCGGGGTGCAGGTTGATCCGCGCCTCGACCTCGCGCCAGTCGAACGACTGCCACCGCTGGACCATGTCCCGCAGGTAGGACTCCGGCGTGCCGTAGTCCCAGGAGTCGCCGGGGACGGCCGGCGCGAACCTGGTCCGCTCGAGCCGCGTGCGCAGGTCGTCGAGGTCGGCCTGCGGGACGTCGATGGTGAAGGGGGTGATCTGCTCGGTCATCGGACTGCCTTTCGGTGGTTTTCCTGCTCGTGAGACCGACGGTATGACCTATTGCGGAACACTTCCTTCCTGTTAAATGGAGGAGTGAAGAAAACGTCCGGCCGCCTCCTCGAGCTGCTCGGACTGATGCAGGCGCGCGTCGACTGGACCGGTCCCGAGCTCGCTGCCCGGCTCGGCGTCACCGACCGGACCGTGCGCAACGACGTCGCCCGGCTCCGCGAGCTCGGTTACCCGGTGGACGCGACGCGCGGTCGCGACGGCCACTACCGGCTCGGCGTCGGCGCCAAGCTGCCGCCACTGCTGCTCGACGACGAGGAAGCGGTGGCGGTCGCGGTCGGGCTGCGCACGGTGACCGGGGTCGCCGGGTTCGAGGAGAGCGGCGGCCGGGCGCTGGCCAAGCTCGAGCACGTCCTGCCCGACCGGTTGCGCCGCCAGCTGGTCGCGCTCCGCGACGCCACCAGCGCGGGCCCTGTCAACACCGACTCCAACGTCGAGGACCCGGAGGTGGACCCGGCCGTGCTCACCGAGATCGCGGCGGCGATCCGCGACCACCGCGGGCTGCGGGCGTTCTACCGGCACGACGAGCGGGTCGAGATCGAGCCCTACCGGCTGGTGGGCTGGCAGCGCCGGTGGTACGTCGTCGGCCGCGATCCGGCGACGAGCGCGTGGGCGCCGTACCGCGTCGACTGGCTGACGCTGCGTACACCCGGCGGCCGCGGATTCGTCCCGGTCGCGTTCCCGGGCGACCTGACCGAGTTCGTCGTGCGCGAGGTCGCCCGCACCGGTTGGGCGGTCCACGCCAGGATCGTCGTGGCCGCTCCTGCTGGCGAGGTCCTCGCCCGGATCAACCCCGCGGTCGGGACCGTGGAACCCAGCGTCGGACGGCCGCAGCGTGCTGGTCACGGGCGGCGACAGTCTCGAGGTCGTCGCGGTGTGGATCGGGATGCTCGGCCTCGACTTCTCGGTCGAGGAGCCGGCGGCACTGGTCGACCACCTGCAGGTGCTGGCCGACCGCTACGCCGGAGCGGTCGCGGCCAGCACCCGCTGACCGGACCGCGCCGCCGGACGGCTCGGGTGTTGCCTGTCCCCGGCGCGGCATAGGGTCGCGACATGACCCGACCTGTCGACATCCGGACCGACCAGTACGTCGAAGACGTCGTCGCGCTCGATCCCGTGACCGCCACCCTCGCCGGGATCGCCGGCTACGACGACAAGCTGCCCGACCTCTCGCCGGCCGGCTTCGACGCCCGCGAGCAGCTCAACCGACGGGCGCTGGCCGAGGTCACCGCGCTCCAGCCGTCCGACGAGCGCGAGCAGGTCGCCAAGGACGCCTTCCTCGAGCGGGTCGGGCTCCTCGTCGAGAAGGCCGACGCCGGGTTCGAGCGCTCCGCGTTCTCGGTCATCAGCAGCGCGGTCCACGAGGTGCGCGAGGTGTTCGACCTGATGGCTACCGACACCGACGAGGACTGGCAGACCATCGGAGACCGGCTCGCCGCGGTGCCGGCGGCGGTCGCGGGCTACCGCGAGACCCTCGACGCCGAGGCCGCCGCGGGCCGGGTCTCGGCCCGCCGGCAGTACGTCGAGGTGGCGAGCCAGATCCGCGGCTGGACCGGCCAGGAAGGTGCCAGCGGCGACTACTTCGGCAACCTCGTCGCGGCGGCCCCGGACGGGCTGCGCGACCGGTTGGCCGCGGTCGCCGCGGCAGGCCTCGGCGTCCTACGCCGACTTCGGTCGCTACGCCGAGTCCGACCTGGCGCCGCAGGGCCGTGAGGTCGACGGTGTCGGCCGCGAGCACTACGCCCTGGAGTCCCGCTACTTCCTCGGGGCCGAGGTCGACCTCGAGGAGACCTACCGCTGGGGCTGGGAGGAGCTCAAGCGGATCGAGGACGACATGGCCAGGACCGCCCAGCGGATCGTCGCCGGCGGTTCGATCGACGACGCGGTCAAGGCGCTCGATCTCGACCCGGCCCGCGACTGCGGCAGCCGCGAGGCGTTCGAGGCCTGGATGCAGGAGAAGGCCGACTCCATCCTCGCCGGCTTCGACGGCGTGCACTTCGACATCGCCGAGCCGATCCGCACCATCGCCTGCAAGGTGGCGCCGATCAACGACGGCGGAGCGTGGTACACGCCGCCCTCGGAGGACTTCTCCCGCCCGGGCACGATGTGGTTCTCGTTCACCGACGACCACGAGATCTACTCCACGTGGCGCGAGACCACCACGGTCTTCCACGAGGGCGTGCCCGGTCACCACCTCCAGTGCGCCCAGGTCGTGCACCGCGCCGACCTGCTCAACCGCTGGCAGCGGCTCATGTGCTGGGTCAGCGGCCACGGCGAGGGCTGGGCGCTCTACTCGGAGCGACTGATGGACGAGCTCGGCTACTTCGACGACGCCGGCGACCGGCTCGGCTTCCTCGACATGCAGGGCTTCCGGGCCGCTCGCGTGATCGTCGACATCGGCGTCCACCTCGGCCTGACGATCCCTGCCGACAACCCCTACGGCTGGCGACCCGGCGAGGTCTGGGACGGCGACAAGGTCTTCGAGTTCATGCGCGCCCACTCCCGGATGGAGGACGGCCAGCTCGCGTTCGAGGTCAACCGCTACCTCGGTTGGCCGGGACAGGCACCGTCCTACAAGGTCGGCGAGCGGATCTGGATGCAGGCGCGCGACGAGGTCAAGGGGCGCAAGGGCGCTGACGGACGGTTCGACCTCAAGGAGTTCCACACCGCGGCACTCAACCTCGGCTCGATCGGCCTCGACCCGCTGAAGGCAGCGCTCGGTCGGTTGTGAGCCGCTGGTGATCAGGATCGATCGCGACCAGGCGCGCCGGATCGCGGTGCGCGCGCAGCTGCTCGACGCCTACCGGCCGGAGTCGCTGGTCGCGACGGTCGATCACCTGACGCTGCTGCAGATCGACCCGACCGCGGCGATCGCACCCAACGTCGATCTCGTCTCGTGGTCCCGGCTCGGCGTCGGCTACGACCACTCCGACCTCCGTTTCGCCCTGGAGGAGGAGCGCTCCCTGGTCGAGCACTCCTCCTACGTCCGGCCGATGGACGACATCGGCCCGGCGCTGGCGACCGCCGCGGACCGAATGCATGCGAGCTCCTTCGAGTGGCTCGAGGCCAACGCCGGCTTCCGCGCCGACGTCGTCGCACTGCTGGCCGCCGAGGGGCCGTTGACTGCGGCGGAGGTGCCCGACACCTCGCAGGTGCCGTGGAGGTCCTCGGGGTGGACCAACGACAAGAACGTCGACCGGATGCTGGAGCTGCTCTGCCGCACCGGCGAGGTGGCGATCAGTGGCCGGCGCGGGAAGCTCCGCACCTGGGACGTGCCCGAGCGGGTCTATCCACCTGACCTGGTGGTGCCGCCGTACGACGAGGGCCGGGAGATGCTCGACGCGCGGCGGCTCAGCTCCCTCGGGATCGCCCGGCCGACCTCGAAGGTGCAGGGTGAGGAGATCGGCGCCGCCGGTCTCGGGGCGCCGGTGACGGTCGAGGGGATCGACGGGGAGTGGCGGGTCGATCCCGACGCGTTGGCAGCGATCGACGAGCCGTTCGAGCCGCGCACCGCGCTGCTGTCGCCGTACGACCGCCTGGTCTATGACCGCACCCGGGCGCTCGACCTCTTCGACTTCGAGTACGTCCTGGAGATGTACAAGCCCGCCGCCAATCGGCGCTGGGGCTACTTCGCGCTGCCGATCCTCCACGGCGACCGGCTGGTCGGGAAGCTCGACGCCAAGGCCGACCGCAAGGCCGGCGTGCTGCGGGTGTTCGCGGTGCACGAGGACTTCCCGTGGGAGCCCGAGACCGGCGACGCCGTCGACGCCGAGATCGAGGCGCTGGCCACGTGGCTCGGGGTCGAGGTCGTGCGCGGATAGGGTTCGGTCGTGCCGTCCTTCGTGCTCGCCTCCGCCTCTCCCGCCCGGCTCAGCACGCTGCGCCACGCCGGCATCGAGCCGACGGTCGTCGTGTCGGGCGTGGACGAGACGCAGGCCGACGGGCTCCCGCCGTTCGAGATGGCGCTCCAGCTCGCCGAGCTCAAGTGCGCAGCGGTCGCCGACCGCGACGAGGTCCCGGCCGGCGCCCTGGTGCTCGGATGCGACTCCGTCCTCGAGCTCGACGGTCAGTCACTCGGGAAGCCGGCTGATCCGGCTGACGCCGTGCTCCGCTGGCGGGCCCTTCGGGGCAGCTCCGGCGTGCTCTACACCGGGCACTGCCTGCGCGACACCGCGACCGGCCGAGTAGCCGCCGCGACCGCGTCGACCACCGTCTCCTTCGCCGACGTCTCCGACGCCGAGATCGAGGCGTACGTCGCCACCGGCGAGCCGCTCCACGTGGCCGGAGCGTTCACGGTGGACGGCTTGGGCGGCGCCTTCGTCACCGGTATCGAGGGCGACCACCACAACGTCGTCGGCGTCAGTCTTCCCTTGCTCCGTGACCTCGTCCTCGAGCTGGGCCACTCCTGGACCGACCTCTGGGCTTGAAACGCCGAGTCGGCTCTTGTTGACAAGAGCCGACTCGACGCTCTGAGCGTGCAAAGACGAGCCGGGTCGCGGGCTACTCGGCCGGGACGAAGGTGACCGAGTCGGCAGCGTCCGCGGCCTGCTGCACCAGCCCGGGCGGGGTGTCCGGGTTGCGGACCGTGTCGACCACGACAAGGGTCCCGTCGACCTCGGCGACCCAGAAGTCGACGATCAGCACCTTGTTGAGCCTGGTGTAGGTCATGCCGCGCGGTCCCTGGGCGGTTTCCGCCGGGCGGTACGCGGCCAGCACGTCGCAGTCGGGATCGATCCGTAGCCGCAGGTGGACGGCATCGAGACCGAACGCCACGGTCGGCGTCGGCGGCTGGACGACCTCGCTGCGCGGCAGCCCTGCGAGCTGGCCGGCGAGGCTCTCCGGAGTCCGTCCGAGGCTGTGGGTCACCACGGGGTCGTCGGAGCAGCCGGATCCACCCGCCAGCGCCACCGGCTGGTAGACACCGATACCGGCCACGCCCTCGTCGTCGGACACCGTCGGGTTGCTCCTGGACTCCCAGCCCTCGCCACCGAAGGTCACATCGGCGGCGATCTCGTCCCCGTTATCGAGGACGGCCACCGGCAGACGGTACGTGCCGGGCGCCAGCCGGTCGTCCTCACCCTCGTACGGAGGGACCGTGGACTGCTCGGATCCGGTGGTCTCGGTCGGTTCGGCCGCCGTCTTGGTGTCCCCGTCGTCGCCGCCGGCCTGAGCAACGCCATAGATGCTCCCGCCGACGAGCACGACGGCTGCGGCAACACCGCCTGCCCACGCGAGGTTGCGCCGGCGTCGTCGGTCCTGGCCGCCAGCGATCATGCTGTCCACGTCCGGACGAGTTGCGTTGGTCATCTCCGCCTCCTGGCTGAGCACCGCTCTGAGTTCCTGTTCGAGATTCATGACTCGCCCACCGCCTCCCCGATGCCCGACGCGGCGAGTGCCCGTCTGAGTGCTGCCACTGCTGCCGACGCCTGCGACTTCACGGTTCCGGGTGCGCAGCCGAGGGCATGCGCGATCTCCGCCTCGCTCAGGTCCTCGTAGTAACGCAGCACGATCACGGCCCGCTGGCGCGTGGGGAGCGCACAGACCAGCGGCCAGAGCACAGCGCGGTCGAGAACCGGGATGTCGCTGGAGTCACCAGCACGCTCAGGCAGGTCCTGGGTCGGCAGCTCGCCGATCCAGGCCCGGCGACGGCCCGACACCAAGGTGTTGGCGAGCATCCGTCGGACGTAGGCCTCGGGAAAGTCCATCCGGCCGATCCGTCCCCACTTCACGTAGGCCTTCTCCAACGTGGTCTGGAGAAGGTCCTCGGCGCCGGCGCGCGACGCCGTCAGCAGGTAGGCCAGTCGGTAGAGCGAGTTCCAGCGGGCGCCGACGAACTCGGCGAAGTCATCGTCGATGCTCATCGGTCACCCCCTCTGCGCTGTTGATAACCCCTCAACGCGATCGTGGGCGATCCGGTTCGTTCCCGCTCCCGAATCCATCTTTACGTCTGGAGCAAGGCGCGCGGCCAGCCCTACTCGACGGGTAGTCCGAGCCCGCGGGCGATGAGCATCCGCTGGACCTCGGAGGTGCCCTCGCCGATCTCGAGGATCTTGGCGTCACGGTAGAACCGGGCGACCGCGTACTCCTCCATGAAGCCGTAGCCACCGAAGACCTGGGTGGCGATCCGGGTCGCACTGACGGCCGACTCGGAGGAGTAGAGCTTGGCGATCGACGCGGCGTGCTTGAAGTCCTTCATGCTCGGGCCGCCAGGAGTGCCCATGGCGTCCTTCATCGCCGCCGCCCGGTAGGTGAGCATCCGGGCAGCGTGCAGCATCACCTCGAGGTCGGCGATCTGGAAGGCGACGCCCTGCTTGCGGCCGATCGGGCCACCGAACGTCTGCCGCTCCCCGGCGTACTCGACGCACAGGTCGACGCACGCCTGGATCAGCCCGACGGCAAGCGCGGCGATGGCGACCCGGCCGTCGTCGAGGATCGCGAGGAACTGGGCGAAGCCCCGACCACGCTCCCCGAGCAGGTGGTCGGCAGGCACCCGGCAGTCCTGGAACGACAACGGGTGAGTGTCGGAGATGTGCCAGCCGAGCTTGTCGTACGCCGGCTCGGCGGTGAAGCCGGGAGTACCGGCCGGAATGATGATCGTGGAGATCTCGGGCTTGTCGCCGCCGGTCGAGGTGCGCGCCGAGACGCCGGTCCGGGCGGTCACCGTCACCAGGGACGTGATCGAGCACCCCGAGTTGGTGATGAACTGCTTGCTGCCGTCGACGATCCACTCGTCGCCGTGGAGCACGGCCCTGGTGCGGGTCGCGCCCGCGTCGGAGCCGGCACCGGGCTCGGTGAGGCCGAACCCGGCGAGGCGCTGTCCCGAGACCAGGTCCGGCAGCCAGGTCTGCTTCTGCTCCTCGGTGCCGAAGCTGAGGATCGGGTTGATGCCGAGGCCGACCCCGGCCTCCAACGTGATGCCCATCGACTGGTCGATCCGGCCGAGCTCCTCGATGGCGAGACAGAGCGACGTGAAAGGACCGTCCTCCGGCGCGAGACCGGCGCCGCCGTACTCCTCGGGCGCGACCAGTCCGAAGAGCCCGAGCTGGCCCATCTGCTGCACGACGTCGGTCGGGAAGTGGTGGTCCTTGTCCCACTTCGCGACGTGCGGCGCGATCGCGGACTCGGCGAAGTCGCGGACCGTACGGCGGAACTCCTCATGCTCGCGGGACAGCTCGAAGGACGTCATGACCGCATCGTAACCCGCGAGGTTAACGCTTGTTAACCAGCGGCGTCGGGTCCCCCGTCAACGGACCACCTTCCAATTGAAGAAGGGGGAGCCGGTCGCCCCCATCACCCGCAACCATGCCGGCATCAGCCACTCCGCACCCCGGGCGGTGGTGACGTCCCCGAGGTCGATGACGTCGGTGTGCCCGAGGTCGTGGAGCAACCCGGTGACCGTCGCCTTGGCATCGGCGTCGTCTCCGGACACGAAGACCGACCCTGGGTCGGGCAGCTGCTCGGGGTGAACCATCAGATCGGCAGTCATCGTGTTGAGCGACTTCACGACCCGCGCCTCGGGATGCGCGCGTTGGATCTGCTCCGCGATCGAGTCGTCCTGCGGCGCCGCGATCAGCGGCGGGAAGCCGTGGGAGAAGTCCAGGCCGTTGGACACGTCGAGCAGGACCTTGCCCCTCAGGTCGCCGGCTTGGGCGAGGACCTCCAGGGAGACGCCACCGCTGGTCGCGTTGACCACCACCTCCGCGGCGTCGGTGGCAGCGTCGAACGTGGCGAGCCCGATCGCCGGGTGACCGGCCGCCCAGGCGGCGTACTCCTCCTTGGCGGCGGTGGCGGCCGGGTCGCGGGTGCCGACCAAGACGTCGTGGCCGAGCTCGACGAAGCGGGCGGCGAGCGCCCGGCCGACCATGCCGGTGCCGAGGACTGCGATCTTCATCCGTCCTGTCTACTCACGGTCGACCAGCAGCACAACCGGTGAGCCGCCGCCCCACCGCTCTCCATATCTGAACGCAGGTGCTGGCACAGCATCGCGTCGCCCTAGACTGCCGAGCGTTCCGATACGAGGAGGCTTCCGAGTGCCCGAGACGACGCAGAGCCTGAGGCCGTTGCAGAAGGTCCTGATCGCCAACCGTGGTGAGATCGCGGTCCGCGTGATCCGTGCCTGCAAGGATGCCGGGATCGGCAGCGTCGCCGTCTACGCCGACCCCGACCGTGACGCGTTGTTCGTCCGGCTGGCCGACGAGGCCTACGCGCTCGGCGGCGCCACTCCCGCCGACTCCTACCTCGACATCGCCAAGATCCTCAAGGTCGCCGAGCAGGCCGGCGCGGACTCCGTCCACCCGGGCTACGGCTTCCTCGCCGAGAACGCCGACTTCGCCCAAGCGGTGATCGACGCCGGGCTGATCTGGATCGGGCCGTCCCCGGACGCCATCGAGGCGCTCGGCGACAAGGCGAAGGCCAAGCAGATCGCGCAGAAGGCGGACGCGCCGCTCGCCCCCGGCACCAAGGACCCGGTCAAGGACGCCGACGAGGTCGTCGAGTTCGCGAAGGCCAACGGTCTGCCGGTCGCGATCAAGGCGGTCTTCGGCGGTGGCGGACGCGGCCTGAAGGTCGCCCGCACGCTGGAGGAGATCCCCGAGCTCTACGAGTCGGCCGTCCGCGAGGCCGTGGGCGCCTTCGGTCGCGGCGAGTGCCTGGTGGAGAAGTTCCTCGACCAGCCGCGCCACGTCGAGACCCAGTGCCTGGCCGACCAGCACGGCAACGTCGTCGTCGTCTCCACCCGCGACTGCTCGCTCCAGCGCCGCCACCAGAAGCTGGTCGAGGAGGCACCCGCGCCGTTCCTGACCGACGACCAGGTCAAGCGTCTCTACGACTCCTCCAAGGCCATCCTCAGGGAGGCCGGCTACGTCGGCGCCGGCACGTGCGAGTTCCTCGTCGCCAAGGACGGCACCATCTCCTTCCTCGAGGTCAACACCCGGCTCCAGGTCGAGCACTGCGTGTCCGAGGAGGTCACGGGGATCGACCTGGTCCGTGAGATGTTCCGTATCGCCGCCGGCGAGGAGCTCGGCTACGACGACCCGGAGATCCGCGGCCACTCGATCGAGTTCCGGATCAACGCCGAGGACGGCGGCGCCAACTTCATGCCCGCGCCGGGCACGCTCACCGAGTGGAACCCGCCGCAGGGGCCGGGCATCCGGGTCGACGGCGGCTACGAGAAGGGCGAGACCATCCCGGGCTCGTTCGACTCCCTCATCGCCAAGCTGATCGTGACCGGCCGCGACCGGACCCAGGCACTGGAGCGGTCGCGCCGCGCCCTCGCGGAGTTCCAGGTCGACGGCATGCCGACGGTGATCCCGTTCCACCAGGCAGTCATCCAGGACCCTGCGTACGTCGGCGCGTCGACCCCGTCGGGCGAGGGTCAGTTCACCGTCTACACGACGTGGATCGAGACCGACTTCGACAACCAGATCGCGCCGTACGCCGGCCCGGCCGCCGACAGCGCCGGCGGCGCAGAACCCGGCGAGCGGCAGAAGGTCGTGGTCGAGGTCGGCGGCAAGCGCCTGGAGGTCGTGATCCCGGCCGGCCTCGGTGGCCTCGCCGTCGGCCGCGGCGCTGGTGCCGGGTCGAAGGGGAAGCCCAAGCGCGCGGCAGGCAAGAAGGCCGGAGCAGCCGCGAGCGGGGACGCCGTGGCCAGCCCGATGCAGGGCACCATCGTCAAGATCGCGGTCGAGGAGGGCCAGGAGGTCGCCGAGGGCGACGTCGTGGTCGTGATCGAGGCGATGAAGATGGAGCAGCCGCTCAAGGCCCACAAGGCCGGCACCGTGACCGGGCTCAAGGCCGAGGTCGGCGCGACCGTCGGCAACGGCGAGGTCCTCTGCGAGCTCAAGGACTGACCGGGTCCGCCCTAGGGTCGGTGTCGTGACCGACCTGCGCGAGCCCGCCCACCGGGTCGACCCACGGGCCAAGGCGATGTGGGCCGTCGAGTGCGCGGTCAGTGCCCTCGTGCTCGTCGTCGGCGCCGTGATCGTCGCTGCGCTCTGGACCGAGCACGCCGCTCGCTGGTGGGTCGTCGCCTTGATCGCAGCCGGCGCCGTCGCCTATGTGCTCGCCGTGCCGCGGTGGCGCTACCTCGTGCACCGCTGGGAGATCACCGGGACGGCGGTCTACACGCAGCGGGGCTGGTGGGCACGCGAGCGCCGGATCGCGCCGATGTCCCGGGTGCAGACCGTCGACTACGCCCAGGGCCCGCTGGCGCGGCTCTTCGGGCTCGCCACCCTCACCGTGACCACCGCCTCGGCCGCCGGAGCGCTGCGGATCGACGGACTCGATCGCGCCACCGCCCTCACGTTGGTCGACCAGCTCACCCTGCGCGCGGAAGAAGCCGGCGGAGACGCCACGTGACCCTCCGAGACACCCCGTCCCCCGACTCCTCAGGGCCGACGGCCTGGCAGCGGCTCGACCCCTGGATGCTGTTGGTCCAGCCGCTCACCGAGCTCCGCAGGTTCCTCGTCCCCCTGGCCGCCGTCTTCCTCTTCGGCGCCACCCAGGGGGGCGGTAGCGCCGCCGCGATGATCGCGGCGGTGGGGATCCCGGTGGCGATCGGCGTGGTGCGTTACCTGACGACGAGCTACCGGATCGCCGACGGTCGGATCGAGCTCCAGCGCGGTCTCCTGAGCCGGCAACGGCTGTCGACCCCGCTCGACCGGGTGCGCACCGTGGACCTGACCGCGTCCGTCGTACACCGGTTGCTGCGACTGAGCACGGTCGGCATCGGCACCGGCACCGCCGCGACCGACGGGAGCGACCGGCTCGAGCTCGACGCCCTCGCCACCAGGAACGCAGTCGCGCTTCGCGACCGGCTGCTCACCGGCGCCGCAGCGCGCGCGGACCTGGCGACACCAGGTCCGGCGGAGGACGGCGCCGGCGACGTCGTACCCCCTCCTGAGGAGCCGCTGGCCCGGTTCACACCCCGGTGGTTGTGGTACGCGCCGTTCACCAGCACCGGGCTCGTGCTCGTCGGCGGCATCCTCGGCGCCCTCGGTCAGGTCGCTGGTCAGTACGACCTGGACATCCGGGTCGACGAGGACGTCGCGGCGCCGTCCGGCGTGCTGATCGCCGGCGTCGTCATGGTCCTGCTGCTGGCTGCGCTCGCGATCACCGTGCTCGGCTACCTGGTCCAGAACGGCGGCCTGACCCTGACCCGGCAGCCGGGTTCGTGGCACCTGCGGCGCGGTCTGCTCACCACCCGCGAGACCAGCATCGACGTCGAACGGGTGGCGGGCGTCGCGATCGGTGAGCAGGCCCCGCTGCGGCTCGCACGCGGAGCGCGACTCTCGGCGATCGTGACCGGGCTCGATCGCACCGACCGCGGCTCGGAGGTGCTGGTGCCGCCGGCCCCGGCCGTGGTCGCCCGCACCGCCGCCGCCGCGGTGCTGGGCACGAGGACGCCGATCGACAGTCCACTGGCGAGTCACGGCCCGGCCGCGATCCGCCGGCAGTACGTCCGCGCGCTGCTGCCGGCGGCGCTGATCGCCGTCACCCTGGGGGTGGTGCTGCCCCGTGTGAGCCCCTGGTTCCTGCTTACCGCGCCGCTTCCTCTCGCGGCCGCAGTCGCCCTCGCCGTCGACCGCGCGCGGTCCCTCGGTCACGCGCTCACGGACCAGCACCTGGTAGCGCGCTCCGGCTCGCTGCTGCGTCGCCGGGACATCCTCCAGTGCGACCACGTGATCGGCTGGACCTTCCGTGACAACTGGTTCCAACGCCGGGCGGGCCTGACCACGCTGGACGCGACGACCGCCGGCGGCGGGGGACGGGTGACGGTGCTCGACCTGCCGGTCGCCGACGCCACCTCGTTCGCGGACGACGCGCTGCCCGGTCTCGTCGCCCAGTTCCGTTGACCCCGCGGGCTAACGTGCGGGAGTGACCCACTACTCCCCCGAGCTCGACGGACGACCCGATCCCGGCGAGGTCTGCTGGGCGTGGGTGCCCTACGAGGACGACCCCACCCTGGGCAAGGACCGACCGGTGCTCGTGATCGCCGCTCGCGCCGGAGACGACGGCGAGCAGGTGGTCGAGTGCCTGGTGATGACCAGCAAGGACCATGATCGGGACGAGGCCCAGGAAGCCTCCGCCGGGCGGTACTGGCTGGACGTCGGTGCCGGCGGGTGGGACCGCGAGCACCGCCCGAGCGAGGTGCGGCTGGACCGGCTGGTCGTGCTGCGGGAGTCCGACGTGCGACGTGAGGGTGCCGCTCTGGACCCCGCGCTCTACGCCGAGGTGCTCGCCGCTCGCGCCGCGCTGAGCGGCTGACCCACCGGCCGGACACCGGGCAGCAGGACCAACGGTTGGCAGTCGCCCCACTCGGTCGCGGCGCAGCTGTTGCGCCCACCGACGACGGCAGCCACGTCCCGGCGGCCCTTGCCACCGTTGACGATGTCGTCGCCGGCTCCCGCGGAGACCACGTCGTTGCCGCCGTACGTCGATGCGCTCAGGCTGCCGTCGATCGCGATCACGCTGTCCCTCGCGTCGGTGCCGACGTAGGTCCAGGAATGGTCGCCCTTGAGCCAGACCAGCTCCCACCCCCCGAAGGCACCTGGCTCGTTCCCGGGCTCCGGCCCGAGGATGAGGATCTGCTCGGCCTGGTCGGCCAACACCGGTTGGGTCCCGCCGACGCTCAGGGTCAGCAGGTCGAGGCCGGCGTCGCCGAGCAGGGTGACCGGCTCCCCCGCGCTGGTGTGGATGTCCACCGTCTCGTCGCCCTCGCCACCGACGATCTGGTCAGCGCCGCCGACGCTGGTCACCCAGTCGTCGCCCTGGCCGCCGACGGCGACGTCGTCACCGCCGCCGGTCGCGATCCGGTCGCCGCCGGGACCCCCGCACACGACATCGGACCCGCCGTACGAACGGATGACGTCGCTGCCGCCCCTGGCGGCGATGACATCAGGGCCGTCGGTGCCTTCGAGGGTGTCCTTGCCGTCGGTGCCGACGATGGTCGCCCGCCGGCCGTCGCAGCTGACACCTGCGGCGGTGAGCCCCGCGTCTGGATCGCGGTCGTCGCCGGCGACGCCGAAGAGCGCTGCCAGCACCGCTAGCCCCAGCAGTGCCACCAGCGCAGCGAGCATCGCGCGTGCGCGCATCGGGCCTCCTCGGCGATCGAGACTACGGCGGGCGCGGGTGCTAGGAGTTGTCCCACGCCGCAGTGTCGGAGACCGGGTCCTAGGCTGACGCCCATGTTCTCGAAGGTGCTCGTGGCCAACCGCGGCGAGATCGCGATCCGGGCGTTCCGCGCTGCCTACGAGATGGGCGCGCGCACGGTCGCGGTCTTCCCCTACGAGGACCGTTGGTCGGAGCACCGGCTGCGGGCGGACGAGGCCCACGAGATCGGCGAGCGCGGCCATCCGGTTCGCAGCTACCTCGATCCCGAGGCCATCGTCGAGGTCGCGGTCCGGGCCGGAGCCGACGCGGTCTACCCCGGCTACGGCTTCCTGTCGGAGAACCCCGCACTGGCCGAGGCCTGCGTCAACGCCGGGATCACGTTCGTGGGTCCGCCGGCCACGGTCCTGGAGCTGATGGGCAACAAGGCGCGCGCGATCGCGGCGGCCAGGGACGCGGGCGTCCCGACGCTCGCGGGTGTCGACCCGTCCACCGATGTCGACGCCCTCGTCGAGTCGGCCGCGACGCTCCCGTTCCCGGTCTTCGTCAAGGCCGTCGCCGGTGGTGGCGGACGCGGCATGCGGCGCGTGGACGACCCCGCCCAGCTGCAGGAGGCGGTCGAGGCCTGCATGCGCGAGGGAGAGGCGGCGTTCGGCGATCCCACGGTCTTCATCGAGCAGGCGGTGGTCGACCCCCGGCACATCGAGGTCCAGATCCTCGCCGACCACACGGGTGAGGTCATCCATCTGTTCGAGCGCGACTGCTCGGTGCAGCGCCGCCACCAGAAGGTCATCGAGATCGCGCCGGCGCCCCACCTCGACCCAGCGCTGCGGGACCGGATCTGTGCCGACGCGGTGCGCTTCGCCCGCGTCGATCGGCTACCGCAACGCCGGCACCGTGGAGTTCCTCGTGTCGAGCACGGGCCCCGACGGCGCAGATGAATATGTGTTCATCGAGATGAACCCGCGGATCCAGGTCGAGCACACGGTGACCGAGGAGGTCACCGACGTCGACCTGGTCCAGTCACAGCTGCGGATCGCCGCCGGCGAGACGCTCGCCGACCTCGGGCTCACCCAGGACTCGGTCCGGCTCCGCGGGGCGGCGCTGCAGTGCCGGATCACCACCGAGGATCCCGCCAACGACTTCCGGCCCGACACCGGCAAGATCACGACGTACCGCTCGCCGGGCGGTCCTGGCGTGCGGCTCGACGGCGGCACGACGTACAACGGCGCGGAGGTCAGCCCGCACTTCGACTCGATGCTGGCCAAGCTGACCTGCCGCGGCCGCACCTTCGACGAAGCGGTGCAGAAGGCGCGGCGCGCGGTCGCGGAGTTCAGGATCCGCGGTGTCCGCACCAACCTCGGGTTCCTCCAGGCGGTGCTGACCGATCCCGACTTCACCGCCGGCGGGGTGACCACGTCGTTCATCGAGTCCCACCCCCAGCTGCTGGTGGCGCGCAAGTCCCGCGACCTGGGCGGGCAGCTGCTGCGCTACCTCGCCGAGACCACCGTCAACAAGCCGTACGGCGAGCCACCGGTCACCCTGGAGCCCGTCACCAAGCTGCCGCCGCTCTCGATCGAGGTGCCCGCGCCCGACGGCACCCGGCAGCTGCTGTTGCGCGAGGGGCCGGAGGAGTTCGCGAGGCGACTGCGGGCCCAGACCCAGGTCGCGGTCACCGACACCACCTTCCGCGACGCCCACCAGAGCCTGCTCGCCACCCGGGTGCGCACCATCGACCTGCTCGGCGCCGCCGGTCACGTCGCCCGGATGACGCCGCAGCTGTGGTCGGTGGAGTGCTGGGGCGGCGCGACCTACGACGTCGCGCTGCGGTTCCTCTCCGAGGACCCGTGGGAGCGGCTCGCGGCGCTGCGGCAGGCGATGCCCAACGTGTGCCTGCAGATGCTGCTGCGAGGACGCAACACCGTCGGCTACACGCCGTACCCGACCGAGGTGACCAGCGCCTTCGTCGAGGAAGCGGTCGCCACCGGTCTCGACGTGTTCCGGATCTTCGACGCCCTCAACGACGTCGACCAGATGCGCCCGGCCATCGAGGCGGTCCGCTCCACCGGCACCGCGCTGGCCGAGGTCGCGCTCTGCTACACCGGCGACCTCTCCGATCCCGGCGAGAGGATCTACACCCTCGACTACTACCTCCGTCTCGCCGACGAGATCGTCCAGGCCGGTGCCCACGTGCTGGCGATCAAGGACATGGCCGGACTTCTGCGAGCACCCGCGGCCCGGCGGCTCGTGACGGCGCTCCGCGAGCGGTTCGACCTGCCCGTCCACCTGCACACCCACGACACCCCCGGCGGGCAGCTGGCGACCCTGCTGGCCGCGATCGACGCCGGGGTCGACGCCGTCGACGCCGCCGCCGCGTCGATGTCCGGCACGACGTCGCAGCCCTCGCTCACCGCCCTGGTCGCGGCGACCGACCACTCCGACCGCGAGACCGGACTCGACCTGGGCGCGGTCAGCGCGCTGGAGCCCTACTGGGAGGCGGTCCGCCGGGTGTACGCGCCGTTCGAGTCCGGCCTCGCCTCCCCCACCGGCCGCGTCTACCGCCACGAGATCCCCGGCGGCCAGCTCTCCAACCTGCGCCAGCAGGCGATCGCCCTCGGCCTCGGTGAACGGTTCGAGCAGGTCGAGGACATGTACGCCGCGGCCAACGACATCCTCGGCAACATCCCCAAGGTGACCCCGTCGTCGAAGGTGATCGGCGACCTCGCGCTCGCGCTCGTGGGACTCGGCGCCGACCCCGCCGACTTCGCGGACAACCCCGGCAACTACGACATCCCGGCCTCGGTCATCGGCTTCCTGCACGGCGAGCTCGGCGATCCGCCCGGAGGCTGGCCCGAGCCGTTCCGGACCAAGGCGCTCGAGGGCCGCGACTGGACTCCTCCTACGGAGGAGCTGTCCGCAGCGGACCGGCGCGGGCTCGACCCGTCATCGGGCAACCGCCGGCAGACCCTGAACCGACTGCTCTTCCCCGGCCCCACCAAGGAGTTCGAGGCCGCACACACGACGTACGGCGACGTCTCGATCCTCCCGACGCTCGAGTACCTCTACGGCCTCCGCGTCGGCGAGGAGCACATCGTCGACCTGGAGGAGGGCAAGCGGCTGCTGCTCGGCCTGGAGGCGATCGGCGAGCCCGACGAACGCGGCTACCGGACCGTGCTGTGCCGGATCAACGGCCAGCTCCGCCCGATCCCGGTGCGCGACCTCAGCATCACCGCCGACAGCGAGGGCTCGGAGAAGGCCGACCCCGGCAACCCCGACCACGTCGCGGCGCCCTACCAGGGCGCGGTCACGGTCGTGGTCGCGCAGGGGGACCAGGTCGAGCCCGGCGCCACCCTCGCCACCATCGAGGCGATGAAGATGGAAGCGTCGATCACCGCGCCCCGGGCCGGCAAGGTCGCCCGGCTCGCGTTCGCCGGCACCCGCCCCGTCGAGGGCGGGGACCTGGTCCTGGAGCTGGAGTAGTCCAAGCTGGACCGCTCGTCGAGTAACCCCCTCCGGTCGTCGAGTATCCCCACCCGCTCGTCGAGTAGCCCGAGCGCCCTGGCGCGAGGGCGTATCGAGACGCGTCAGGTCTGCCGGAACCAGGTCGACCGGAGCCCGAAGATCTCGCGGAAGTCGTCGCCGTCGATGGTGGGCGAGCTGCGACTGCCGACGATGCGGATCCTCAGCACCCGGCCGTTCCAGGCACCGTTGCCGTCGCGACGCACGATCCGGAGACGCCGGAAGTCGCCCATCGCCGGGAACGCACGCTCGATCGCGGACGCCCGCAGGGTGACCCGCCACCTGTTGACCGGGTCCCAGGTGTCCTGCTTCGCGACCTGGTAGGGCACCGCGCCGGCGACGGTCCAGCCGCCGTTGCTGGAGGAGAACTGGGTGAAGGCCGGCCTGCCCGAGTGCAGGAGCACCTTGCCCTCGGTGGCGCGCACGGCGTCGTTGGACGCCGGGTGCTCGGCCGACCTGCCGCCGTACACCTGCGACTGCGTGGTGTCCCAGACGTCGAAGTGGCCACGGTCGGTGGAGCGGCGCTCGTGCGCGGCGTAGGTACGGGCGGCGACGGCCTGGGCCCGGACCGCCTGCGGGTGCCACAGCGCCGGCACTTCCCTAGGTACGACCCCACGGAGGTAGGAGTCGAGCGGGAGGACGTTGACGGTGTCGCGTGTCGGCCCGGCATCGACCGAGCGGAGGACCCCTCGGTAGCGCGTGGCTCCAGCCGGCGTGTACAGCTTCATCGGTCTGCCACCGGCGTCGAACTGGGCACCACCGGCCACGTCGCGGACCACCCGCCACCTCGCGAGGAGGACCGAGATCCGACTGTTGGCGCCGCCGTCGATCGGCGTGATCCGCCACCGTCGCGCCCGGTCGTGCGCAAGCGGGAAGACCTTGCGCGAGCCGAGACTCCTCACGGTCAGCCGCGACCGGTCGCCGACGACGACGTCCTCGGTGGTGTCGGCTGTCAGCAGGACCCGGATCTGTCCGCCGAGCCGACCCCCGCTCCAACCCGGGGTAGTAGAACCGCAGGATCTGCCGGTAGGTCCGGCCGTGCGCCGAGGCCGCGCCCTGGGCGCCGTACTGCGACATGCCGCGGCCGTGCCCGTAGCCGCGGCCCTCCAGCGTCACCGACGCAGGCCCGTCGACAGCGGCGGCTGGGGTTGCGGACACCGGGGGCGCGAACGGGAGGACGACACTCGCGACCGACACGAATCCGATCACGGCGAGGCGGAGTCGGGACGTGCGCATCGTTTGACGGTAACAACCGAATTCAACGATCCCGCCCAGCCACCCTAGGCTTTGGCGCTATGACCGATATCCCGCAGGCCCCTGACCCGACCAGCACCGACTCCGGTGCAGTCGTGGTACCGGACCGGCCTGCGCTCGAGGGCCTCGAGAGCAAGTGGGCGGAGCGCTGGAGGGCGGATGCGACCTACGCGTTCGACCGGACCCAACCGCGCGACAACGTCTACTCGATCGACACACCGCCGCCCACCGTCAGCGGCAGCCTGCACGTCGGGCACGTCTTCTCCTACACGCACCCCGACCTGATCGCCCGCTACCAGCGGATGACCGGCAAGTCCGTGTTCTACCCGATGGGCTGGGACGACAACGGGCTGCCGACCGAGCGGCGCGTGCAGAACTACTACGGCGTCCGGTGCGACCCGTCGCTTCCCTACGACCCGGAGTTCACGCCGCCCGAGAAGCCCGACCCCAAGCGGCAGGTCCCGATCAGCCGGCCGAACTTCGTCGCCTTGTGCGAGCGGCTCGTCGAGGAGGACGAGCAGGTCTTCGAGTCGCTGTGGCGCACCCTCGGGCTCTCCGTCGACTGGGACACGACGTACACCACCATCGGCGAGCGGGCCCGGTCCGTCAGCCAGCGCGCGTTCCTGCGCAACCTGGCTCGCGGCGAGGCCTACCTGCAGGATGCGCCGACGCTCTGGGACGTCACCTTCCAGACCGCGGTGGCCCAGGCCGAGCTCGAGGCGCGCGACTACGCCGGCCACTACCACCGGATCGCCTACCGCCGTCCCGACGGGACGCCGGTGTACGTCGAGACGACGCGACCCGAGCTGGTCGCCAGCGCCGTGGCGCTGGTCGCGCACCCGGACGACGAGCGCTACCAGGAGCTCTTCGGTACGACGGTCACCTCGCCGGTGTTCGGCGTCGCGATCCCGGTCGTCGCGCACCCCCTTGCCGAGATGGACAAGGGCGCGGGCATCGCGATGTGCTGCACGTTCGGCGACCTGACCGACGTCCAGTGGTGGCGCGAGCTGCAGCTGCCGGTCCGCACGGTGATCGGCCGCGACGGGCGGCTCCACCGGGAGACGCCGGAGTGGCTGTCGAGCGAGCAGGCATCGACGGCGTACGCCGACCTCGCCGGCAAGACCGTCTTCTCCGCCCGCGAGGCGATGGTCGCCAAGCTGCGCGAGACAGGCGACCTCGACGGCGACCCGACGCCGACGCAGCGGATGGCGAACTTCTACGAGAAGGGCGACAAGCCGCTCGAGATCGTCTCCACCCGCCAGTGGTACATCCGCAACGGCGGTCGCGACACCGCGATCCGCGAGCAGATGATCAGCCGCGGCGCGGAGATCGAGTGGCTGCCGCCGCACATGCGCCACCGGTTCGACAACTGGGTCGGCGGGCTCAACGGTGACTGGCTGATCTCGCGGCAGCGGTTCTTCGGCATCCCGTTCCCTGTCTGGTACCCGCTCGACAGCGAGGGCGAGCCCGACTACAGCCGCCTCCTGCTGCCGACCGAGGCGGAGCTCCCGCTCGACCCGTCGACGGCGACACCGGCCGGCTACAGCGAGGACCAGCGCGGCAAGCCCGGCGGCTTCATCGGCGATCCCGACGTGATGGACACCTGGGCGACGTCCTCGCTCACCCCCCACATCGCCGGCGGCTGGCTCGACGACGAGGACCTGTGGCAGCGGGTCTTCCCGATGGACCTGTGCACCCACGCCCACGACATCATCCGCACCTGGCTGTTCAGCCGGGTGGTCCGCGCGCACTTCGAGAACCACACGTCCCCGTGGACGCACGCGATGATCTCCGGCTTCATCGTCGACCCCGACCGCAAGAAGATGTCGAAGTCCAAGGGCAACGTCGTGGTGCCCAACGAGATCCTCGACAAGTACGGCGCCGACGCGGTCCGCTGGCGGGCCGCGATCGCCCGCCCCGGCCTGGACTCGCCCTTCGACGAGACCCAGATGAAGGTCGGCCGCCGGCTGGCGATGAAGGTGCTCAATGCCTCGAAGTTCGTGCTCGGAAGCGTCGGGGCGACCCGCTTCAGCCCGCTCGCTCGTCGGCGAGCAGGTCGACACCGCGCTCCTGGGTCGGCTCGCGACCGTCATCACCAGGGCGACCGACGCGTTCGACGCCTACGACTACACCACCGCCCTCGAGGTGACCGAGAAGTTCTTCTGGGAGTTCTGCGACGACTACCTCGAGCTGGTCAAGGAGCGGGCGTACGCCGACAACGGCCACACCTCCGAGTCCGCCAAGGCGACCCTGGCCTTCGCGCTGCACGTCCAGCTCCGGCTGCTCGCGCCGTTCCTGCCCTACGTGACCGAGGAGGTCTGGTCCTGGTGGCAGGAGGGCTCGGTGCACCGCGCCGGGTGGCCGACGGTCAACGAGCTCGGCTCCGCCGGGGCCGCCGACGGCTCGGCGGTCGACGCGGTCGCTGCCGCCCTCGCCGGCATCCGCGGTGCCAAGTCGCAGGCCAAGGTCTCGATGCGCACCGAGCTCACCCGCGTCGAGGTCACCGGCCCCGAGGCGCTGATCCGCCAGGCGGAGGTCGCCACCACCGACCTGAGGGCCGCCGGCAAGATCACCGGCGAGCTGCTCTTCACCGTCGACCCCGCCGCAACCGAGCTGTCCGTCGACGCGGAGATCGCTCCACCGACGGTGGTCGAGTAGGCCGAGCTGGGCGAGCGGTGAGATCGAGTACGCCGAGCCGACGGTGGTCGAGTAGGCCGAGCCCCTGGGCGAGGCCGTATCGAGACCCCGCAACGTACCCGCCGGCAGCAAGCACTCCACCGCGGCTCTCGATACGCCGCGGCGGCACTCGACCACCTGCTACGCGGACTTCTTCTTCTTGGTCTCCCGGAGGACCAGGGTCGGCGGCACGTCGTGGTCGACGGTCTCGCGGGTGACGATGACCTTCTCGACGTCGCCGCGGGAGGGGACGTCGTACATCACGTGGAGGAGGACCTCTTCGATGATCGCGCGCAGCCCGCGCGCCCCGGTGCCGCGCTCCATCGCCTTGTCGGCGATGCCTTCGATCGCGTCGTCGGTGAACTCGAGGTCGACGCCGTCGAGCTCGAAGAGCTTGCGGTACTGCTTCACCAGCGCGTTGCGAGGCTCGGTGAGGATCTGCACCAGCGCCTCCTGGTCGAGCTTGGTGACGCTCGCGATGAGCGGGAGCCGGCCGATGAACTCGGGGATCAGACCGAACTTGGTCAGGTCCTCGGGCCGCACCAGCGCCAACAGGTCCTCGGCGTCACGCTCCTCCTTGCCGCGGACCTCCGCGGTGAAGCCCAGCGTCTTCTTGCCGACCCGCTGCTCGATGATGTGCTCGAGACCCGCGAAGGCACCGCCGACCACGAACAGGATGTTCGTGGTGTCGATCTGGATGAACTCCTGGTGGGGGTGCTTGCGTCCGCCCTGCGGCGGCACCGAGGCGGTGGTGCCCTCGATGATCTTCAGCAGCGCCTGCTGGACACCCTCGCCGGAGACGTCGCGAGTGATCGACGGGTTCTCGGCCTTGCGGGCGACCTTGTCGATCTCGTCGATGTAGATGATCCCGGTCTCCGCCTTCTTGACGTCGTAGTCGGCCGCCTGGATCAGCTTGAGCAGGATGTTCTCGACGTCCTCACCGACGTAGCCGGCCTCGGTCAGCGCGGTGGCATCGGCGATCGCGAACGGCACGTTGAGCATCCGCGCCAACGTCTGGGCCAGGTAGGTCTTGCCGCAACCGGTCGGACCTACGACGAGGATGTTGGACTTGGCTACCTCGACCACCTCGTCCTTGCTGTGCTTGCCCTTGCCGTCGCCGATGCCCGGCTGGATGCCGGCCTGGACCCGCTTGTAGTGGTTGTAGACCGCCACCGCTAGGGACTTCTTCGCCTGCTCCTGGCCGATCACGTAGGAGTTGAGGAAGTCGAAGATCTCCCTCGGCTTCGGGAGCTCGTCGAGGCCGACCTCGGCGCCCTCGTTGAGCTCCTCCTCGATGATCTCGTTGCACAGGTCGATGCACTCGTCGCAGATGTAGACGCCCGGACCGGCGATCAGCTTCTTGACCTGCTTCTGGCTCTTCCCGCAGAAAGAGCACTTGAGCAGGTCGCCTCCGTCACCGATGCGTGCCACGGGCGGTACTCCTCACGTAATGCGGACTCCCCGACGGTACTCCCTGGAGTCCCTTCCGAGGGAAGGGACACGAGGGGCGCGGCGGGTTGGTCATGGTCGGTCAGGTGAGCACGGGCGTGCCCTTGAGCGACGCCAGCACAGAGTCGATGAGACCGTACTCGATCGCCTGGTCCGCGGTGAGGATCTTGTCGCGCTCGATGTCGCGGCTGACCTCCTCGACGGACCGGTTGCTGTGTTCGCTGATCATCCGCTCGAGCATCTCGCGCATCCGGAGGATCTCGTTGGCCTGGATCTCGATGTCCGAGGTCTGCCCGAACGTGCCCTCGGTGTAGGGCTGGTGGATCAGGATCCGGCTGTTGGGTAGCGCCAACCGCTTGCCGCGGGCGCCGGCGGCGAGCAGGATCGCGGCCGCGGACGCGGCCTGGCCGATGCACACCGTCTGCACGTCAGGCTTGATGAACTGGATCGTGTCGTAGATCGCCGTCAGCGCGGTGAACGAGCCGCCGGGGCTGTTGATGTAGATGCTGACGTCCTGGTCAGGGTTCATCGACTGCAGGCACAGCAGCTGCGCGATCACCGCGTTGGCGACGTCGTCGGAGATCGGCGTACCGAGGTAGATGATGCGGTCCTCGAACAGCTTTGCGTAGGGGTCGATGCGCCGGAAGCCGTAGGACGTCCGCTCTTCCCACTGGGGGATGTAGTAATTCATCTGCTCAGTCCTTCTTGGTGTGGGCGGGACGGCCCTGGTCGGCGGCCTCGCGGGCGCTCTTGACCACCTGGTCGACCAGGCCGTACACGAGTGCCTCGTCGGCGGTGAACCAGCGGTCACGGTCGGCGTCCGTGGTCACCTGCTCGACGGTCTGGCCGGTGTGCTGCGAGATCAGCTCGAGCAGCACCTTCTTGATGTGCAGCGACTGCTGCGCCTGGATCTTGATGTCGGAGGCGGACCCGCCCATGCCGGAGGACGGCTGGTGCATCATGATCCGGGCGTGCGGCAGCGCGTAGCGCTTGCCCTTGGTGCCCGCGCACAGCAGGAACTGGCCCATCGACGCCGCCAGCCCCATGCCGACCGTTGCGACGTCGTTGGGGATGTAGTTCATCGTGTCGTAGATGGCCATCCCCGCGTCGACCGAGCCGCCGGGCGAGTTGATGTGGAGGAAGATGTCCGCCTCGGGGTCCTCGGCCGACAACAGCAGCAGCTGCGCGCAGATCGCGTTGGCGTTCTGGTCGCGGACCTCGGAGCCGAGGAACACGATCCGCTCGCGGAGGAGCCGGCTGTAGATGTTGTCGTCGAGCAGGTTGAGTCCGGGCCCACCGTTCATCACGGGGCCGCTGGGAATCTGGGTCACGTGGCGACACTAGCCGTCCGGAGCCCCGGAGCCACGGGATCCCGGGTCCTGTTCGCCGACAGCGGATTTGGAGCGCCCGACGCCTGCCGGAGGCACGACGGCAGACGTCGATCAGGCGCGAAGGTCGAGTAGCGCCCGCGGGCGAGGAACGAGCCCGCGATGGCGCGTATCGAGACCCGGTGACGCGGTCACCGAGGGCGACCACGGTCACGGGGTCTCGATACGCCCTCGCCTAGCGGCTCGGGCTACTCGACCACCGAGGGCTCGCGCTACTCGATCACCGCCGGCGCCTCGGCGGCGGCCTTCAGCCCGGCGACCGTGCGTGCCATGCCCTGCTCGAGCTCATCGGCGTGCTCGACGCTGCCGCCGAGGAACGCGGGCGCGAACGCCTTGCTCAGCAAGGTCACCGACTCGGGGACCGGGCGCCGGTGCACGACCCGCGTGCCCGCGTCGACCGGCTCGAGCTCCCAGATCCACTGGGCGCCGCTTGACCTGGTGTCCCACACCAGCCGGCGCCCGGGCTCGACCGCGGCGACGACCGAACGGGTCGGCCAGACGATCGCCTTGCGGCGGTTGATCCCGAGGTACCACTGGTCGGCGCGGAGCCCGCCCCGCTTCAGGGGCACCATCCGCACCAGTTCCGGGCTCCACCGCGGCATGCGGGAGAAGTCGGTCAGGAACTCCCAGACCCGCTCCGGCGGCGCGTCGACGGTCGCTTCGGCTCGCAGCTCACGGTCTGCTCGTGCTTGGCTCACACACCGAATGGTGGCAGAGGCCGCGAGTGCGGTCGCGCGGTCTCGCCGGCGATCAGCGGATCAGGCGCTCAGGCGAGCCAGCGCTCCAGCGCGGCCAGCACCTCGGGATGGTTGATCATCCCCCAGTGGTCGCTGTTGCCGACGTGCAACGTCTCGGCGTCGGGGAACAGCTCGGCCCCACGCCGGTCCGTCCCGACCGCGGACCGGGGTCGCACCAGGTAGTCGCCGACGACCGATCCCACCGGGTGTCGAGCGGACCGGGTGATGGTGGCGGCGACGAGCCGGTAGCGCGCCTCCTTCAGCGGCGGCAGCTCGTCGACGTACCCGTCGACCAGGTCGCGGACCCCCTCGGACCGCTTGTCGAGGATCCGGGCGATCGCAGAGGTCTCCGGGAGCAGCGCGAGCAGCCGGCTCCCGTGGCCGATGCCCCAGGCGATCGGCGCGCCGCGGTGGGGCGACCCGAGGGTGACGACGTCGGTGACGCAGTCGGTCCAGGAGGGACCCTCGATCGCGAGCACGTTGAGCGCCGCCCGCATGACCAGCCCGCCCTGGGAGTGGCCGACGAGGGCGATCCGCTCGACGTCGACCGGCCAGGACCCGACCAGGTCGCGCAGCAGGGCTGCGAGGGCGACGCCGTTCTCGCGGACCGGCAGGCCGCTGTTGGCGCGGAGGTAGACCGGCGTCCAGCCCTTGCCGGCCAGGGCTTCGCCGTACGTCGTGCCGAGGCGCTCGCGGTGGAGCCGCCAGTACGACTCGTTCTCGCAGAGCCCGTGCAGGAACACGACCAGCCGCCCGGTGGCGGCGGGGAAGGCGGCGGCGAGCTCGTCCTCTGCGAGCGGGACGTCGCTCCCCTCGACCCGGACCGCCATCGGGATCGCCAGCTGCGGCCGGTCGCGGAGCAGCTCGTCGCCGATCAGCCCGTTGACCGCGGACGAGACGAACCGGCCCCGGCCATCGGCCTCCAGCCGGGGGCCGACGCCCGTCGCGGCCAGCCGGTCGAGCCCCTTGCTGCTGCCGCGCAGGACGAGGCCGAGCCCGCCGTAGACCGCCGACGCGATGCCGCGGTGGACGGTCTCCACCGGTGCTGCGGCGGAGCCGAGGCCGCGCCTGGTGGCACCGTGCACCCGGCGTGAGATCGCGTCGTGCGTGTCGCGGGCGGACCCGACGACCAGCTCGTCGGTCACTGCGGCGAGCAGTGAGAGAGCGTCGACGACGGAGGCGCCCGAGGCGGGGTGGGACGCGGTGACCATGACGCCACCCTAACGCCTCAGTGCACACTCGTGCACCGAGGCGCCGTCGGCGGGTCAGTCCTGCTGGGTCGTCTCGTCGTCGGCGGGCTCGACCACGACCTCGGTCACGACCTCGGCCTCGTCGCCGGCCTCAGCCTGCGCGTCGGGGTCTCCGACCGTGCCGTCAGGAAGGAGGTTCTTCAGCTCGACCACGTTGCCGGAGGCGTCCTTCACGACAGCGGTCTCGACCAGCTGCGCGAGCGCCTTGCCGCGGCGGATCTCCTGCACCATCTCGGGCACGTGGTTGTGCTCGAGCATGTGGTTGACGAACTCCTGCGGCTCCTGGCCGGACTGCTGCGCACGACGCACCATGTGCTGGGTCAGCTCACCCTGGTCGACACCGATCTCGCCCTTGTCGGCGATCTCGTCGAGGAGGAACTGCGCAGCGACCGCGTCGCGGACCCGGCGGTCGAGGTCGGCCTCGAACTCCTCCTGGGTCTGGCCCTCCTCCTCGAGGTAGGCGTCCAGGGTCATCCCGGCGTAGGAGAGCTGCTGCTCGACGCTCTGGCGGCGGGCGTTGAGCTCCTCGGTGACGAGCGTCTCGGGCAGCGGGATCTCGACCTTCTCCAGCAGCGCCTCGAGCACGGCGTCGCGGGCCGCCGCGGCCTGCTCGAGCCGCTTGCCGCGGACCAGCCGCTCGCGGACGTCGTCCTCGAGCTCGGCGAAGGTGTCGAACTCCGAGGCCATCTGGGCGAAGTCGTCGTCGAGGTCGGGGAGCTCCTGCTCCTGGACCTGGCTCACCGCCACGGCCACCTCGACGTCCTCGCCGACCAGGTCGCCGTTGACGAGCTGGGAGGTGAACACCTTCTCCTCGCCGGCGGAGAGGCCGACGAGCGCGTCGTCGAGACCGTCGATCATGCCGCCGCGACCGACCTGGTAGGAGAAGCCGGAGACCTCGGCCCCCTCGACGGGCTCGCCGTCCTTGGTCGCCTTGAGGTCGAGGACGACGAAGTCGCCGTCCTGGGCCGGACGCTCGACATCGATGAGGGTGCCGAACCGGCCGCGCAGCGCGTCGACCTGCTCGGTGACGTCGTCGTCGCTCACCGCGACGTCGTCGACCGACGCCTCGAGGCCCTCGGTGTCGGGCAGCGCGATCTCGGGCTTGATGTCGACCTCGGCCGTGAACTCGAGGGGGCCGTCGTCGTCGTACTTGACGACCTCGACCTCGGGCTGCGCCAGCGGGACCAGGTCGTTGGCCTGCAGCGCCTCGACGTACTTGGTGCCGAGGATGTCGTTGAGCGCCTCCTCACGGGCGGCGCCGGGGAACTGGCGCTCGATGATCGCGGGCGGCACCTTCCCCTTGCGGAACCCGGGGATGTTGATCTGCTGCGCGATCTTCTGGTACGCCGCGTCGAGGCTCGGCTTGAGCTCCTCGAAGGGCACCTCGACGGTCAGCTTGGCCCTGGTCGGGCTCAAGGTCTCGACGGCGCTCTTCACAGGCTTGTTCTCCTTCATGGATATGAGTGATGCGTCGGGGCGACAGGACTCGAACCTGCGATCTCCTGCTCCCAAAGCAGGCGCGCTAGCCACTACGCTACGCCCCGTCAAGAGGCTTCCGACGAGGCGCCGGCACCCGCCTGAAGGCGGTCCCGGCAAGCCCGACGAAGGCTCCTTGGAGCGGATGACGGGAATCGAACCCGCGTAGCCAGTTTGGAAGACTGGGGCTCTACCATTGAGCTACATCCGCGCACGTGCAAACGCGGGTGTCATGGTGCCACAGGGTGTGTCATCGGCCCCAACCAGCGCTGTTCCTGGACGGGCCCCGTGACGGTCGCAGAGCGGCTGCTCGCGCACGCAGCGGGCCTGCTGCGGTCAGCGGCGGTGGACGAGCAGCAGCGCACGGTCGTCGTCGCGCGAGCCGACCTTGGCGGCCAGCCGCTCCGCGAGGCCTTCGAACGAGCGGCGGAAAAGGTGCTCGGCCGCTCCCAGCATCTCGTCGATGCCGAGCTCGATGTCGCGGCGCGGCTCCTCCACCATGCCGTCGGTGTAGAGAAGCAGCGCGTCGCCGGAGCTGAGCCGCCCCCGCACCGGCTCGTAGGAGACCCCCGCGATGAGGCCGAGCACCGGTCCCTCGGTCTTGATCACCTGCCAGCGGCCCGAGCCGGCCGACCGGTGGACCGGCGGGGGGTGGCCGGCGGTCCGCAGCTCGTAGTCACCGGTGGCCAGGTCCAGCGAGAGGTGTACGGCGGTCGCGAAGCCCTCGTCCCAGTCGCGCTGGAGGAGGTAGTCGTTGGCGGCCGGCAGGAACCGGTACGGCGGCAGCGCACCCAGCAGGCCGCCCATCGCCCCGGACAGCTGGAGCGCACGGGTGCCCGCTGCCTCGCCCTTGCCAGACACGTCGACGACGGCGACCTCGAGCCGGCTCCCGTCCGCCCGCGTCGTCGCGACGACGAAGTCGCCGGCGAACGGCGAGCCACCGGCGGAGGACAGGGCGGACTCGACCAGCCAGTTGTTCGGCAGCCGCGGGATCGTGCCCTGCGCGAGGATCCGGTCCCGGAGGTCCACGAGCATCGACTCGCCCCGGCGCCCGCCGATGCCGAGCACGCTGCGCCGGAGGCTGATCGCCAGGACGAACAAGCAGACCAGGACCAAGATGACCAGCGCGGCGATGGTCCGGGTCGTGTACGCCTCCTGGAGCGCAGCCGCGGTGCCGACCATCACCAGCACGAACCCGACGAACCACACCAGGGTCCGGGGGCGCAGCACCAGGGCGCCGATCAGGAGCGGCACGTAGAGCGCGGTGAACGGGAACGTGTCAGGCATCAACGCGACGCCGACGACGATGGCTGCCGACAGCGCCACGAGTCCGAAGGCGAGGACCTGCTCGCCACTCAGGCGTTGCGCGAGGGGTTTGCTCATGACGCCGCCGCCCGGGAGCGGAAGGCCGGCTGGCACCGGCTGCACCAGAACAGGTTGCGGCCGCCCAGCACGTTGGTGCTGATCGCGCGGCCGCAGACGTGGCACGGCTGGCCGGTGCGGCGGTAGACGTAGACCTCTCCCCCGTGGTCGTCGGCACGCGGCGGGCGGCCCATCGCCTCGGGCTCGTGCTCGGGTCGCACCGTGTCGATGGTCCCGGTGCGCACGCCCTCGGTCATCAGCACGACCAGGTCGTCCCACATCGCCTGCCACTGGCCGGAGCGCAGCGTCCGGCCTGGTCGCAGCGGGTGGATGCGGTGGCGGAACAGCAGCTCGGCGCGGTAGACGTTGCCGACTCCGGCGACGACTGTCTGGTCCATCAACAGCGTCCCGATCGGAGCGGTGCTGCGTCGGATCCGCGTCCAGGCGCGAGCAGGGTCGGCGTCGGGCCGGAGCGGGTCGGGCCCGATGCGGCCGACGACCGCGTCGCGCTCGGCCGTCGTGACCAGCTCGCAGGTGGTGGCACCGCGGAGATCGGCATATGCCTTGCCGTCGGCACGGATCATCCGCAACCGGACCTGCCCGACCGGGGCCAGGACGTCGCTCACCAGGTCGTGGACGTCGAAGGTGCCGTACAGGCCGAGATGGACGTGCACGTAGCGGTCGTCCCCGAAGCCGATGAAGAGGTGCTTGCCCCAGGCTTCGGCACTGCGCACCTCGGCGCCGTCAAGCAGGGCCGCTGCTTCCGCGAAGCGCCCCTGAGGACTGCTCACCCGCACCTGCTGGGCACCGAACACCTCGCCGATCTGCCGGGCCAGCCGGTGGAGGGTGTGCCCCTCAGGCATCGTCGGCCGGCCCGCCACGGGCCGACACGGCCGATGCGGGCAGCGGGGGCAGCTCGCCGGTCGTTTCGTACGACGACATCTGGCCGATCCGTCGTACGTGCCGTTCGTCGCCCGGGAACGGCGTGGTGAGGAAGACCTCGACCAACCGGGTCAGCTCATCGATCGAGTGCATCCGTCCACCGACCGCCACCACCCAGGCGTCGTTGTGCTCCCTGGCCAGCGACGCGGTGTCGTCCGACCAGGCGAGCGCGGCGCGGATCCCCTGCACCTTGTTGGCAGCGATCTGCTCACCGTTGCCCGAGCCGCCGATCACGACGCCGAGGCTGTCGAGCCCGGCGGCCCGATCGGCCGCCACGCCCTCGGCGGCGCGCAGGCAGAAGACGGGGTAGTCGTCGAGGGCGTCGTAGACGAAGGGGCCGTGGTCGACCGGCTCGTAGCCGTGCTCGGAGAGCCACGCGGTCAGGTGGCCCTTGAGCTCGAGTCCGGCGTGGTCGCAGCCGAGGTGCACCCGCATGGCCGACATCCTTACAGAAATGACCGACGCTCCGTCAGAAGTGGTGAAGGCGCCGGGCGGCCTCCGCGACCGAGCCGCTCATCGACGGATACACCGTGAACGCCTGCGCGAGCTGGTCTGCGGTGATCGATTCTGCGACTGCGAGCGAGACCGGGTGGATCAGCTCGCTCGCCCGCGGACCGACGACGACACCACCGACCACGATGCCGGTGCCGGGCCGGCAGAAGAGCTTGACGAAACCGTCCTGCACGCCCTGCATCTTCGCGCGGGCGTTGCCGCTCAACGGCAGCGTCACCGCCTCGGCCTGGATCTCACCGTCGTCGATCGCTCGCTGGGACCACCCCACGGTCGCGATCTCGGGCGCGGTGAAGACGTTCGAGGAGACCTGCTTGAGGTCGAGCGGCGCGACGGCGTCCCCGAGGAAGTGCCACATCGCGATGCGGCCCTGCATGGCGGCGACCGACGCCAGCATCAGCACGCCGGTGCAGTCACCGGCGGCGTAGACGCCGCGCGCCGACGTACGAGACACGCGGTCGACCTTGACGAACCCGCCGTCGTCGGTGTCGACGCCGGCGCTCTCCAACCCGAGGTCGTCGGTGTTCGGGACCGATCCGAGCGCCAGGATGCAGTGCGATCCCTGGACCTCGCGGCCATCGGTGAGCCGCACGGTCACCACGTCGCCGGAGCGGGTGACCGACTCCATCCGTGACCGCGACAAGACCTTCATCCCGCGCCGGGTCAAGACGTCCTCGAGCACCTGGGCCGCGTCGGCGTCCTCGCCCGGCAGGACCCGGTCACGGGAGGAGACCAGGGTGACCGGGATGCCGAGGGCGAGGTAGGCGCTGGCGAACTCGGCGCCAGTCACGCCGGAGCCGACCACGACCAGCTCGGTGGGAGCCTCCGTGAGGTCGTAGACCTGCTCCCAGGTCAGGATCCGCTCCCCGTCGGGCATCGCGCTCGGCAGCGTGCGCGGCGCGGCACCCGTCGCGACGAGGACGGCGTCGGCCTCCAGCGTCTCGCTGCCGCCGTCCGCCGGCTCCGCCACCACCGAGCTCGGCCCCTCCAGCCGACCCCGCCCGCGCAGCACCCGGACGCCCTCGCGCTCGAGCCGTCGTGCGATGTCGGCGGACTGCTCCGAGGCCAGCCGCATCACTCGGGCGTTGACCTTGGCCAGGTCGACCCCTACCGAGGTGACCAGGTCCCCCTGGTGGTCACGCGCCTCGATGCCCAGCTCGGTGGCCTCGGCCATCTCGGTCATGAGCTCGGCGGTCGCGATCAGCGTCTTGCTGGGCACGCAGTCGGTCAGCACGGCGGAGCCGCCCAGCCCGTCGGTGTCGACCACGGTGACCTCCGCGCCGAGCTGCGCCGCGACCAGCGCCGACTCGTAGCCGCCGGGACCGCCACCGATGATCACCACGCGAGACATGGCCGTCATTGTTGCAGGAGCTGCTCTGCTCCCCGAGCAACCGTCGCGATGGTTCCCCCGGTTGTCGAGTAGCCGTCGCGATCGGTCTCTCCCGGTCGTCGATCAGCCGTCGCGATCGGTCTCCCCGGTCGTCGATCGTAGCCGTCGTCGATGGTCGCGAGGAACGAGCGACGGCGTATCGAGACGCAGTGAGGCACGCACCGCTAACCGTACTCGGGTGCAGGCGTCTCGATACGCCCTCGCCTAGCGGCTCGGGCTACTCGACGACCAGTACGTCGCCTCGGAGTGCGCGACGAGCGTCGGGACCACCCGGTCGTCGAGTAGCCGTCGCGAGGGACGAGCGACGGCGTATCGAGACGCAGTGAGGCACCCGCCACCTGGACGTACGCATTCGGGTGCAGGCGTCTCGATACGCCTCGCCTAGCGGCTCGGGCTACTCGACGACCAGTACGTCGCCTCGGAGTGCTCGACGACCGGTGGGACGGGGTGCTCGACGACCGGCGGGTCGGGGTGCTCGACGGGCGAGCGGGACCTCGGCTCAGAGGTTGATCATGTGGCCGGCGATGCCCTCGATGGCTTCCTTCATCGCCTCCGACAGCGTCGGGTGCGCGAACACGTTGCGGGCGACCTCGTCGGCCGTCAGGTCCCACTGCTGCGCGAGGGTCAGCGCCGGGAGCAGCTCGGTGACCTCGGGGCCGATCATGTGCGCGCCGAGGATCTCGTTGTGCTCGGCGTCGGCGATGATCTTCACGAAGCCGACTCCCTCTGCCATGCCCCGGGCCTTCCCGTTGGCGGAGAACGGGAAGGACGACGTCTTGACGTCGTAGCCCTTCTCCTTGGCCTGCGCCTCGGAGTAGCCGAACGACGCGATCTGGGGCTGGCAGAAGGTCGCCCGCGGGATCATGTCGAAGTTGATCTCCATCGTCTCGGCATCAGCGATCGTCTCGGCAGCCACCACACCCATCGCCTCGGCGGTGTGCGCCAGCATCAGCTTGCCGGTGCAGTCGCCGATCGCGTAGACACCGTCGACATTGGTGCGGCCACGCTCGTCCACGGCGATCGCGCCGCGGTCGGTGAGCTCGACTCCGGCGGCGTCGCGGCCGAACCCCTCGACCCGTGGCGCGAAGCCGAACGCCGCGAGGAACTTGTCGGCCTCGAGCACCTGCTCCTCCCCGCCGGCTGCGGAGGCGACGGTGACCTTCACCCCCGACCCGGTGTCCTCGACGTTCTTGACCGCGGTCGAGGTCAGCACCTTGACGCCGAGCTTCTTGTACTGGCGCGCGAGCTCTTTCGACACGTCGGCGTCCTCGGTGGGCACCATCCGGTCGAGGTACTCGACGATGGTGACGTCGACGCCGAAGTTCTTCATGACGTAGGCGAACTCGACGCCGATCGCGCCGGAGCCGCCGATGATGATCGACGACGGCAGCTGGTCGGTCAGGATCTGTTCCTCGTAGGTGACGACGTTGTCGCTGAGCTCCACGCCGGGGACCAGTCGCACGGTGGCGCCAGTGGCGATGATCAGGTTGTCGAAGGAGTACGACGTCGTCTGGCCGTCCTTCTCGACGTCGATGTCCTTCGGGCCGGTGAGCTTGCCCCAGCCGTCGATCTCGGTGATCTTGTTCTTCTTCATCAGGTAGTGCACGCCCTTGGCGCTGGCGTCGGCCACGCCGCGGCTGCGCTTGTGGGTCGTCCCGTAGTCCATCGTCGCGTCACCGGAGATGCCGAAGGTGGCCTTCTCGTGGGTGATGATGTGCGCGATCTCGGCATTGCGGAGCAGCGCCTTCGACGGGATGCAACCGACGTTGAGGCAGACGCCACCCCAGTACTTCTCCTCCACCACAGCGGCGGACTTGCCGAGCTGGGCGGCGCGGATGGCGGCGACGTAGCCACCGGGGCCAGCGCCGAGAACGAGGACATCGAAGTGGGTCACGGGTCGAGCCTACTAACCTGACCCCGTGCCGACTTACGCCGCATACGGGACGAACCTCGACCCGGGGCGCATGGGCGATCGCTGCCCCCACTCCCCGCTCCAGACGACAGGGTGGCTCACCGGCTGGCGGCTCACCTTCGGCGGCGAGGAGCACGGCTGGGACGGTTCACTCGCGACCATCGTCCAGGACCCGCTCGAGCAGGTCTTCGTCGCGCTCTACGACGTGAGCCTGCAGGACGAGCCGCTCCTCGACGAGTGGGAGTCGGCGGACTCCGGTCTCTACCGCAGGACCAAGGTCCGGGTCGCGACGCTGACCGGCTCGGTCGTGGCGTGGACCTATGTCCTCGACGCCTACGAGGGAGGGCTGCCATCGGCGTCCTACCTCGGTGTGCTCGCCGACGCCGCTGAGGCCGCGGACGCACCTGCCGACTACGTGGCCGCCCTCCGGCGCCGCCCGTGCCGCTCGATCGATCCCTAGCTCGTCAGGTCAAGCGACCTGGACGGCGTGACGTGATGTGGGTCGGCAACAACTGGGACGGCACCGCGAGCATCGTCGACGCGCACTCGTTCGCGGTGCTGAAGCGGGGCGTCAACCTGATCCCCGACAAGCGCCAGGAAATCAACAACATCCTCGCCGACCCGGTGAAGGCGGCGCTCTACCTCGCCATCCGGGTCGGTCCGGGCGAAGGTCACGACCAGTACGTCGACGACATGTTCACGACCCGCGACGGCCGCTACCTGGCCGTGTCGCGGCCCAGCTTCGCAGACGTACAGGGGTGCTCGGCATCTACAACCTGCAGAACCGGGTTCCGACGATGCCGCGCGACCTCTACGTCAACGACTCCGCGCACCACGGTCTCTCGATCAACCGACGCGGCACCAAGCTATGTGTGGCCGGCACCATGGACGACGGAGGGCCTGCAGGCGACACCTGCTGGATCTCGTTGAGCGAGAGCGACTCGGTCGCGGTGCTCGACACGAACACCGGTAAGGAGCTGGCCTTCCGAGCGGTGGGCAACCACCCGCAGCGGGTCCGGCACGGCTACGTCGAGGAGTTGCTGGTCAACGAGTGGTGAACGGTTAACCTCCTCCTCGTGACCGACGAGCCCTCGCCGTACGACCTCGCCCAGCAGGCGGCTGCCCGCATCGCCGACCTCACCGGCGTCCCCCGCCACGACATCGCGCTGGTGCTCGGCTCCGGGTGGCTTCCCGCTGCCCAGATGCTCGGCGAGACGACCGCCGAGGTCGACGCCACCGACGTGCCCGGGTTCGGTGCCGCCGCCGTCGCCGGCCACTCCGGCAAGATCCGCTCGGTCACGCTGCCGAGCGAGGGCGGCGACCGCCGGCTGCTGGTGTTCCTGAGCCGCACCCACTACTACGAGGGCCGCGGCGTGGCTGCCGTCGTCCACGGGGTCCGTACGGCGGCCGCGGCCGGTTGTCGCGCGATCGTGCTCACCAACGGGTGCGGCGGGCTCAAGGAGACCTGGACGCCCGGGACGCCGGTCCTGATCAGCGACCACATCAACCTCACCGGCCGGTCACCGATCGTCGGACCCACCTTCGTCGACCTCACCGACCTCTACTCGGCGCGGCTGCGCGAGATCTGCCAGGAGATCGATCCCTCGCTCGACGAGGGGGTCTACGTGCAGTTCCCCGGACCGCACTACGAGACGCCGGCCGAGATCGGCATGGTGCGCGCGATCGGCGGTCACCTCGCCGGCATGAGCACCACCCTCGAGGCGATCGCTGCCCGCGAGGCCGGAATGGAGATCCTCGGCATCAGCCTGGTGACGAACCTCGCTGCAGGCATGAGCGGCGAGCCGCTCGACCACGCCGAGGTGCTCGAGGCCGGGCGCGCCGCCGCCACCCGGATGGGCGAGCTACTCACCCGGGTCGTGCCGCGGATCTAGGGAGGCTCAACCGGTCGTCGAGCAGCCCGAGCCGCCCCGGCGAGGGCGTATCGAGACGCCCCACACCGGACCACACGCATCTCACCGCGTCTCGATACGCCGTCGCTCGTCCCTCGCAACGGCTACTCGACGACCAGCACCTGCTCGTCAGGAGACCGGCGCCGCGAGGCGGCGCCGTAGGCCCTGCTCGCATCCGCGCATCATCCACTGGTGGTTCCAGCGCAGCAGCGGGCGGGCGACGTACGACGACACCGCGAGCGCACCGGTCACCACGACCTCCTGGGTGAAGTCGGTACGGGTGCCGCCGTCGACCGCGGCCAGCGTCCAGCGCACCCAGCCTTCGAGATCACCGCTGACCGCGACCTCGAGGGTCGGCGCCTCGCGCGAGACCGCGTCGAGGACCAGGTCGAGCGTGTAGGGCAGCGCCGACCGGCACAGCACCCGGGCAGTGTCGGGACCCAGCTTCACCACCGCCCGCACCTGCGGCCACCAGTCCGGGTAGTGCTCGAGGTCGAGCACTGTCTCGGCGACGTCGGCGACCAGCGCCGGGGTGACCCACGACGCGCTGAAGGAGTACGACGCTCGCACCCACCCATCATGTCGGATGCGCCGTCGCGGCTCAGCAGTCGCCGCCGAAGGCACGCCGCCGTGTTGTCTTGCATGCTTGCACCTGTCTTCGGTGCGCCGCGGCAGGCACGACGGCGCTACGGTGCGGTGCATGACCACGGCCGATGTCGACGTACTTCTCTCCCGCGCGCGCACCTGGCTCGCCGAGGACCCCGACGAGCAGACCCGGGCGGAGCTTTCCGAGCTCGTCGCGCGGATCGAGGACGGCGGGCCCGCTGACGCCGTGGCCGACCTTGCCGACCGGTTCCGCGGCACCCTCGAGTTCGGTACGGCGGGGCTGCGTGGTGCGCTGGGGGCGGGCCCGAACCGGATGAACCGGGTCGTGGTGATCAGGGCCGCAGCCGGGCTGGCGGCGTACCTCCGTGACAACGGGGCGGGCGCGGGCAACACCGTCGTGATCGGCTACGACGCGCGGCACAACTCCGACGTGTTCGCCCAGGACACGGCCGAGGTGATGTGCGGTGCCGGGTTGACGCCGCTGCTGCTCCCCCGGCCGTTGCCGACGCCGATCCTCGCCTACGCGATCCGCGAGCTCGGGGCCGTCGCCGGCGTGATGGTCACCGCGAGCCACAACCCGCCGCAGGACAACGGCTACAAGGTCTACCTAGGCGACGGCAGCCAGATCGTGCCGCCGGCCGACGCCGAGATCGCGGCCCGGATCGCCGCGATCGGGTCCCTTGCCTCGGTGCCTCGGGACGCCGTCGGCGAGACGGGCGGCCGGGTCCTCGGTGAGGACGTCGTCGACTCCTACCTCGACACCGTCGCCGGGCTCGCCGGGGACGGCCCGCGCGACCTCGCCGTCGTCTACACGCCCCTGCACGGCGTGGGTGGCACCTCGGTGGTGCAGGTGCTCGAGACTGCGGGCTTCTCGTCGCCGCAGGTGGTCGAGGCGCAGGAGCATCCCGACGCGGACTTCCCGACCGTTGCGTTCCCCAACCCGGAGGAACCGGGGGCGATGGACCTGGCGATCGCTCTCGCCGAGCGGACCGATGCCGACATCGTCGTGGCCAACGACCCGGACGCCGATCGGTGCGCGGCCGCCATCCCCGGGCCCGACGGCTGGCGGATGCTGCGCGGTGACGAGGTCGGCGCCCTGCTGGCGTCGCACCTGCTGCGCCGCGGCAAGCGCGGCACCTATGCCACCTCGATCGTGTCGTCCTCCCTGCTCGGCAAGCTGGCCGCGGCTGCGGGCCAGGAGTACGTCGAGACGCTCACCGGCTTCAAGTGGATCGGCCGGCTCCCCGGGCTGGCGTTCGGCTACGAGGAGGCGCTCGGCTACTGCGTCGACCCTGAGCACGTGGCCGACAAGGACGGTGTCTCGGCGCTCCTGCTCCTGTGCGAGCTGGCTGCCGAGGCCAAGGCCGCCGGCCGCGGGCTGCAGCAGCTGTTGGACGACATCGCGGTCGAGCACGGACTGCACGCGACCGACCAGGTCTCGGTGCGCGTGAGCGACCTCGGCGAGATCGGAGCCGCGATGACGCGCCTGCGGGAGGCACCGCCGGCGACGCTGGGCGGTCTGAAGGTCGAGCGCGCCGAGGACCTGAGCGTCGGCTCCGACGCCCTGCCTCCGACCGACGGTCTGCGCTACTACCTCGCCGACGGGGCCCGGGTGATCGTCCGGCCGAGCGGCACCGAGCCCAAGCTCAAGTGCTACCTGGAGGTCGTCGTCCCGGTTGCCGACGGCGACGTCGCTGCCGCCCGTGCGGCAGCGGCAACCACCATCGCCGGGATGAAGAGCGACTTCGCAACGGCTGCCGGGATCTGATCACCGCGTAGCGGTGGCCGCACCCGGCCGCCCCCAGGCCGAAGACACCTCACCGCGTCTCGATACGCCGTCGCTCGTCCCTCGCGACGCCTACTCGACGACCGGTCGGTACCGCGTCTCGATACGCCGTCGCTCGTCCCTCGCGACGCCTACTCGACGACCGGTGGTGACCGACGTGCTCGATACGCCGTCGCTCGTCCCTCGCGACGCCTACTCGACGACCGGTGGGCGACGCCTGCTCGACGACCGGTGGTACCGCGCCTCAGGCGAGCAGGGCCAGGACGACGGCCACCGTCAGCACGACCAGGGCCGCGATCTCGGGCCATGCCCAGTCGCGGCGTACGTCGGCGGCAAGGGCCAGCTGCTCGTCGGAGTAGAGCTTGATGCCCTGTCGGTTCCTGGCGTCCTCGGCCAGCTTGTCGATGCGGCGCTCCACGATGGCGCCGTAGGAGAGCTGCCCGAGCTCCTGGGCGGTCACCTCCCCGCGCTGGTCGTCGCGCACGCCCTGCCGCCGGGTCCGGCTGATGCCGGCGTTGGTGTAGCGGCGGTCGCCCGCCCGGACGGCGAGCCACTGACGGATCGCGACCTGCTCGATCGCGGTCAGCGGGATGCGGACCGTGCTGAGCGGGTTGCGGAGCACCAGCCGGTCGCCGTCGATCGCCACCGTCGGGCGGAGCACCGCCACCCACACCAGCACCGCGATCAACGCGCAGACGAGGTAGGCCACTGGGTGGTAGTCGCCGCCGATGCCGGTCAGGCCGAGGAGGGCGAACACCGCCACGACCACCAGCCCGATGCCGCCGACGACGCGGTTGCTCCACACGGTGAACCGCTCGACCTGCCCCTCGGTCACATCTCTCCTTCAACGGTTATCGCCTGACAACTTCCCGACCCTATGCTGGGGGAATGCCAGCCACCGCCGCCACGGAGTCGTCACCGGGGATCGCAGCGTACGCCGACGTCACGGCCAGCGAAGCCTCCCTGCGCCGCTTCCTGCACGGCCTGCCCGGCGTCGACCAGGTCGGCGCCGAGGCACGCGCCGCGTCCCTGGGGACCCGATCGATCAAGACCACCGCGAAGGCGATGGCCCTCGACCTGGCGATCACCATGGTCGACCTCACCACCCTCGAGGGCCAGGACACCCCGGGCAAGGTCCGGGCGCTCGCCAGCAAGGCGTTGCGGCCCGATCCCTCCGACCCGTCCTGCCCGTCGACGGCGGCCGTCTGCGTCTACGGCGACATGGTCGCTCCGGTGAAGGAGATCGTCGGCGACCGGGTCAACGTGGCCGCCGTCGCGACCGCGTTCCCCAGCGGACGCGCCTCGATGGAGATCAAGCTCGCCGACACCCGCGACGCCGTCGCGGCGGGCGCCGACGAGATCGACATGGTGATCGACCGCGGCGCGTTCCTCGCCGGTCACTACCTGCAGGTGTTCGACGAGATCGTGGCGGTGAAGGAGGCTTGTCGCCGAGCCGACGGGCAGAGCGCACACCTCAAGGTGATCTTCGAGACCGGCGAGCTGCAGACCTACGACAACGTGCGCCGCGCCTCGTGGCTCGCCATGCTCGCCGGCACCGACTTCATCAAGACCTCCACCGGCAAGGTGCAACCGGCGGCGACGCTGCCGGTCACGCTGGTCATGCTCGAGGCGGTCCGCGACTTCCGCGAGGCCACCGGCGTCCAGATCGGCGTCAAGCCAGCAGGCGGCATCCGGACGGCGAAGGACGCGATCAAGTACCTCGTGATGGTCAACGAGGTCGCCGGTCCCGACTGGCTGACGCCCGACTGGTTCCGTTTCGGCGCGTCCACCCTGCTCAACGACCTCCTGATGCAGCGCACCAAGCTCGCGACCGGCCGCTACAGCGGTCCCGACTACTTCACCCTCGACTGAAGGCACCGACATGGTTTCGACAGGCACCACCACCGGGGCACCCGTGTTCGACTACGCCCCCGCCCCCGAGTCGCGGGCGATCGTCGACATCAAGGCGTCCTACGGCTTGTTCATCGACGGCGAGTTCGTCGACGGCCACGGCACTGCGTTCAAGACGATCAACCCGGCCACCGAGGAGACGCTCGCCGAGGTCGCCGAGGCCGACGAGGCCGACGTCGATCGCGCCGTCAAGGCAGCCCGCAAGGCGTTCCGCGGCTGGTCGCGGATGCCCGGCAGTGAGCGCGCGAAGTACCTCTACCGGATCGCCCGGATCATCCAGGAGCGCAGTCGCGAGCTGGCGGTCCTCGAGTCCATCGACAACGGCAAACCGATCAAGGAGAGCCGCGACGTCGACGTGCCGATCATGGCGGCGCACTTCTTCTACCACGCCGGCTGGGCAGACAAGCTGGAGTACGCCGGCCTCGGGGGCACCCAGGGTCAGCCGCCCCAGCCACTGGGGGTCGCCGCGCAGGTGATCCCGTGGAACTTCCCCCTCCTCATGCTGGCGTGGAAGATCGCGCCGGCCCTCGCCTGTGGCAACACCGTGGTGCTCAAGCCCGCGGAGACCACGCCCCTGTCGGCACTCCTCTTCGCCGAGATCTGCCAGCAGGCGGACCTCCCTCCGGGCGTCGTCAACTTCGTCACCGGTGCCGGTCCCACCGGTCAGACCCTCGTCTCCCACCCCGACGTCGACAAGGTCGCGTTCACGGGGTCGACCGCCGTCGGCAAGGCGATCGCCCGCTCCATTGCCGGCACCCGCAAGAAGGCCACCCTCGAGCTCGGCGGCAAGGCCGCCAACATCGTGTTCGACGACGCTCCGATCGACCAGGCCGTGGAGGGGATCGTCAGCGGCATCTTCTTCAACCAGGGTCACGTCTGCTGCGCCGGGTCACGGCTGCTGCTGCAGGAGTCGATCGCCGACGAGGCGATGGCCAAGCTCAAGCGCCGGATGAGCACGCTGCGGGTCGGCGACCCCCTCGACAAGAACACCGACATCGGCGCCATCAACTCCGCGGCCCAGCTGGCCCGGATCCGCGCGCTGGCCGAGATCGGGGAGGACGAGGGCGCCGAGCGCTGGTCCCCGCCGTGCGAGCTGCCGTCCGCGGGCTACTGGTTCCCGCCGACGGTCTTCACCGGCGTCTCGCAGGCCCACCGGATCGCGCGCGAGGAGATCTTCGGCCCGGTCCTGTCCGTACTCACCTTCCGCACCCCGGCCGAAGCCGTCGAGAAGGCCAACAACACGCCGTACGGCCTCTCCGCCGGGGTCTGGACCGACAAGGGGTCGCGGATCCTCCACATGGCCGATCAGCTCCGCGCCGGGGTGGTGTGGGCCAACACGTTCAACAAGTTCGACCCCGCCAGCCCGTTCGGCGGCTACAAGGAGTCCGGCTACGGGCGCGAGGGTGGCCGCCAGGGCCTCGCCGGCTACCTGAAGGCGGGTGTCTGATGCCTGCGTCATCGAGGATCGACGTTCGCAAGACCTACAAGCTCTACATCGGCGGCGCTTTCCCGCGGTCGGAGTCCGGGCACTCCTACGAGGTCCACGACAACAAGGGACGGTTCGTGGCCAACGCCGCCAAGGCGTCCCGCAAGGACGTGCGCGACGCGGTCGTCGCGGCCCGGAAGGCGTTCCCCGGTTGGTCGGGACGCACGGCCTACAACCGCGCCCAGATCGTCTACCGGATCGCCGAGGTCATGGAGGACCGCAGGCCGCAGTTCGTCCAGGCGGTCCAGCAGTCGGAGGGTGGCACCGCGGCGGCGGCCGGTCGACACGTCGACGAGGCCATCGACCGCCTCGTCTGGTACGCCGGGTGGGCCGACAAGCTCGGCCAGGTCGTCGGCAACGCCAACCCCGTGGCGGGGCCGTTCTTCAACCACTCCGCGCCCGAGCCGACCGGCCTGGTCGGCGTGCTCGCCCCCCAGGACTTCATCGCTGCTCGGGCTCGTGAGCGTCGTCGCCCCGGTCATCGTCACCGGCAACACCGCAGTGGTGGTGTCGTCGTACTCCCGGCCGCTGCCCGCCGTGACCTTCTCCGAGGTGCTCGCGACGTCCGACGTCCCGGGCGGCGTGGTGAACCTGCTGACCGGTGACGCCGCGACGCTGGGCCCGTGGCTGGCGGCGCACATGGACGTCAACGCGATCGACCTGGCCGGCGTCGCCGGCGACGAGGAGACCGCAAGGGCGCTGGAGGTGGCGGCCGCCGACAACCTCAAGCGCGTACGCCGCGCGCCCGATGCCGAGCCGGACTGGACTCAGCCGCCGGGGCTGACGACGATGACCGACTTCGTCGAGACCAAGACCGTCTGGCACCCGATCGGCGTCTAGAGATCCTCCGATCTGACTAGCAGTTCCCCGCCCTTCGGTGGTGGAGGCGCTCCGGCGCGCCCGGAAGACTTTGCGTCCATTCCGTTGTCACATCTGGTCAAACTGTGGGACGGTATCGGAACTGATACTAAAGTGACGGGCGTGTCTCCCGTTGCAAGCGATGGAGGCATGGTAGTGGTCCTGCGACCCGACAAGCTGAGCTCGTCGCTGCTCGTCGTCCTGGCGACCACCGTGACCATCCTTGCGACCACGACGGTCGCCGCGGCACCCGTCCGAGCCGACGACGGCGGCGGTGACATCGCCAACCGGGCGGCCGCCGTTCTCAAGCCCGCTCTTCGCGGGTTGGTCGTCACCAAGCCGCCGGCGCTCAATACCGTCCCGTACGCCGAATTCGGGTCGATGAAGCTTCCCTGGAACACCGTGGAGAGGCAGCCCGGGGTCTACGACTTCTCAGCGGTCGAGGCCGCGCTGGCAGACCATCCCGGCGTCAGGTTCCGACTGAGGTTCATGGCCGGCATTCACGCCCCCCAATGGGTCAAGGACGACTCGGGCGGCTGCGTGCTGATCGAGCCGAACTCGGTGAACGGCAACACCGGCTGCACGCCGCGCTTCTGGACAGATGCCTTCCACGCCGACTACGTCGCGTTGATGCGCGCCGTCGCCGCCAAGTACGAGTCCGACCCGCAGGTCGTCGAGGTCACGAACAGCGAGTGCACCACCGTCTACTCGGAGCCGTTCATCCTGGGTGCCGACAACGCCTCAATCGACCGGTTGTGGCGGGCGGGATACACGAAGCAGGGTCACGACACCTGCCTGCGCCGGTCGACCAGCGTGATGATGGGCCTGTTCCCGACCACTCGGATCTCCATCGCCGGTCACAGCAAGTGGCAGTTCATCGTCCAAGGACCGGGCGGCCCGGACGACGGGTCCTACGCTGCGTCCTGGGAGGACGAGCGGGCGATGCTCAACGACCTGAACAACGCCTACGGCAACCGACTCGTCCTGGACGACCATGGCCTCGGCCCCGACGACACGGTGTGCCCGACACCCGGACAGACCCGCACGACCGCGACCAGCTGGTACTGCTACATGTCCGGGCTCCACGCCTCGCCGTCCGCCTACGGCTGGCAGTTCACCCTCAACGGCGGGTCGATGGAGGTGGCCGCGGACGCCGGGGTCGGGATGGGTGCCTGCTTCCTCGAGTACGCCGCCTTCCAGGGTCTCGACGTCGCGAAACGCCGCGAGGTCCACGACGACCTGATCACCAACTGCGCAGATTCCGGCACGGAGCCACCGCCGCTCGGGCCGACCGTTACCAACGAGATCCGTCCTACGGTCTCGGGCGAGCCCGACATGGACGAGCTCCTCACCGCAGACGCCGGGACGTGGACGCCCACCCCGGAGACCGTGGAGTACCAGTGGCTCCGCAACGGCGGGCCGATCTGGGGCGCCACCGACCCGACGTACTGGGTGCGGCCGGGCGACGCCGGTCGCCGGCTCTCGGTGCGGGTGACCGCCAGCCACGCGGACTACGTCTCCGGTCACGCGACCAGCGAGAGCCTGCGGGTGGCGAGGATCGACACCCACAGCAGGGCCCGGCTGCCGAAGAAGCGCGTGCACACCCACCGTCCGAGGATCGTGGTCGTCGTGAGGGCCGAGGTCGGTGCTCCGCACGGCCGGGTCGTCGTGCGGACCCACGGACGCCGGGTCGGCGCCGCCCGACTGCACGAAGGTCGGGTCAAGATCCGGCTACACCGGATGAAGCCTGGCGGGCACCGGCTGGTGGCGCGCTTCCAGGCGACGCCGACGATGCGCTTCTCGAAGTCGGCGCCCGTGCGGGTGATCATCAAGCGCTGAGTGGCGATTAGGGTGGGTCAGTGCCTGCCCGTGTGATCGTGCTCGCCGGCCCCTCGGGCTCCGGGAAGTCCCGGCTGGCCGAGCGGCTCGAGCACCGGTTCGGCTGGCCGACGCTACGGCTCGACGACTTCTACCGGGACGGCGACGAGCCCGGCCTGCCGCGCATCCCGGAAGGAACGTCCTCGGCCACCCTGGTCCCTCGACAGCTCAGGGCGAGCAACGCGGGCCTGGTCGACTGGGACGACCCCGGAACCTGGCACTGCGACGACGCGGTGGGCGCGCTCCTCGAGCTGTGCCGCACCGGCGCGACCGAGGTACCCGTCTACTCGATCTCCGAGAGCCGCCGCACGGGCGCCCAGCGGCTCGACCTCGGCGGCGCGGAGGTGTTCTGCGCCGAGGGGATCTTCGCCCCCGACGTGGTCCGTGCCTGTCGGGATGCCGGGGTGCTCGAGGCGGCCTACTGCGTCACCCAGCACCCCGCCCTCACGTTCTGGCGGCGACTCACCCGCGACCTGCACGAGCACCGCAAACCGCCGTTCGTGCTGGTTCGACGCGGGCTCGCGCTCGCCCGGGCCCAACGCGAGGTCGTCCGGCGGGCCACGGACGTGGGCTGCCGGGTCGCGACAGGCGATCGGGCCTACGAGGAGATCGTGGCGGGTCATGCCCACAACGGCCGGAGCAGCACGCGTGGACTGGCCCGCTGACCTGCGTCCGGCCGCGCTGCGCCAGCCGGACCAGGTCAGCTGCGGCGCAGCTGCCGTGGTCGCAGCCCGAGCCCTCCTCACCGGCTGGTGCCCGGAGGATCCCGAGGCCGCCATCCGCGCCGAGCACCGACGGCTCACGTCGTCGCACAGCCACCGCGACCGGTTCCAGATGCCCTGGCCGCGGCAGCTCGGCACGCCCCCCTGGGCGGTCGCCAACGCCCTGACGGCGCTCACGGACGAGCGGATCGCCACCGTCAACGCCCGTCCCCGGCCCGCGCTGGGCTACGACGTGCTGGTCGAGCAGGTCCGCGCCCGTCCGGTCGGCGTCTACGTCGGCAACCGCTGGCTCCCCCGGCACGTCGTCCTGGCCATCGCGGCGCTCGACGACGGCTCGGGCATCCGCCTCTTCGACCCGGCACGTGGCGCTCTGGTCACCGTCCCGCAGGATCGGTGGCACCGCCACCGGATCGGCGTCGCCGGCTGGTCCCACTTCTGGTTCGTCGTGTGATTCCGCGAGCCGGCTCATCTCGACATGAGCCGGGTCGGCGGGCGGCTAGCGGCGGCCGGCGTACCAGGGCTTGATGACGTCCATGATCAGCCGGTAGCGCTCGTCGTAGGGCAGGAAGGCCGACTTCATCGCGTTGACCGTCAGCCACTCGACCTCGGGCAGTCCCCATCCGAACGCCTCGCAGAGGAGCCGGTGCTCCCTGGACATCGACGTGCCGCTCATCAGCCGGTTGTCGGTGTTGACCGTCACCCGGAAGCGGAGGTCGGCCAGGAGCCCGATCGGGTGCTCGGCGATCGAGGTGGCGGCGCCGGTCTGCAGGTTGGACGACGGACACATCTCGAGCGGGATCCGCTTGTCACGGACGTACGACGCGAGCCGGCCGAGCTCGTGCTCGACAGGCGCGCCCTCCTCTCCGGCATCCTTGACCTGGATGTCGTCGATGATGCGGACACCGTGTCCCAACCGGTCGGCGCCGCACCACTGGACCGCTTCCCAGATCGACGGCAGGCCGAACGCCTCCCCTGCGTGGCAGGTGGCGTGGCCGTTCTCCTGGCGGACGTAGTCGAACGCGTCGAGGAACCGGGTCGGCGGGTAGCCCGCCTCCGGGCCAGCGATGTCGAAGCCGGCGACGCCCCGGTCGCGGTAGCGGATCGCGAGCTCGGCGATCTCGAGCGAGGGCGCTGCTTGCCGCATCGCCGTCACCAGCTGCCGGACCACGAGCCGCCCACCGCTGGCCTCGACGCCCTGGTCGAGGCCCTCCTGCACCGCGCCGACCACCTGGTCGAGCGTCAGTCCCTGCTGGACGTGGAGCTCCGGTGCGTAGCGGACCTCGGCGTAGACGACTCCGTCCGCGGCGAGGTCCTCGGCGCACTCGCGGGCGACGCGGGCGAGCGCGGTCGCGCTCTGCATCACCCCGACGGTGTGCTCGAACGTCTCGAGGTAGCGCACCAGCGAGCCGGAGTCGGCGGCCTCGGTGAACCAGACGCCGAGCGCGCCGGCGTCGTCGGTCGGCAGCTCGTGGCCGACCTCCGCCGCGAGCTCGATGATGGTCGCCGGCCGGAGCCCCCCATCGAGGTGGTCGTGCAGCAGGACCTTCGGCGCGTCCCTCAGCTCGTCGACCGTCGGCACGCGTGTAGGTTCCATGCCGAGCATTCTTCCATCGGGGCAAGAAGGGCATGAAGGAGGCGACCGATGCGGGTCTTCACCACGTTCGACGAGCTCGAGGCAGCGGCCGGCGAGGAGCTCGGTACGAGCGAGTGGATAACCATCGACCAGCGCCGGGTGAACCTGTTCGCCGATGCGACCGGAGACCATCAGTGGATCCACGTCGACGTCGACCGCGCCAAGACCGGTCCGTTCGGCGGCACCATCGCTCACGGTTACATGACGCTGGCGCTGATCCCGTGGCTCGGCAGCCAGGTCTTCAAGCTGGCGACCCCCGGCGCGAAGCTCAACTACGGCATCAACAAGGTGCGCTTCCCGGCCCCGCTGCTGGTCGGCTCGCGCATCCGGGCGCGGCTGACGATCCTCAGCGTGAGCGACATCCCCAAGGGCAAGCAGCTCACGGTGCAGCACGCGATCGAGATCGAGGGCCAGGACAAGCCGGCCTGCGTCGCCGAGACCGTCGTGCTGTTGCTCCCGACCTGACCAACAGGTCGACCAGCTAGTCGAGCTGCTCGGCCGAGCCGATCCTCTTCATCAACGGAGTCGCGAGCACGCCGTGGATGACGACCGAGGCGACGACGGTGAAGACGACGGTGGACCACATCCAGTCCGACCCGAGCTCGGGGGCCTCGCCGATGGCGTAGGCGAGGTAATAGATCGACCCGATGCCCCGCACGCCGAAGAACGCGACAGCCGCGCGTTGCGGCCAGCCCATGTCCGACCGTGATCCGGCGAAGGCGAGGAGACCGGACAGGGGGCGGGCGACCAGGATCAGCCCGAGACCGACGGCGACACTGCGCCAGTCGAGGTGCTCCAGCAACCCGCGACTCAGGGCGACGCCGAGGGCGAGGAGCACGAAGAGCGTCAGCAGCCGCTCGAGCCGCTCGGTGACCTCGTGCATCGCGGTGTGGTAGTCGTGCGAGCGCTCGGCTGAGCGGAAGGTCATCGCGCAGGCGAACACGCTGAGGAACCCGTAGCCGTAGGTGACCTCGGCAACGCCGTAGGCGGTGACCAGCGCCGCCAGCGCCGTCAGCGACTCGCCACGCTCCGCGACACGGAGGGACCTGCTGGGCGACCGGAAGGCCACGTGCGAGAGGACGCGTCCGACACCGATGCCGACGACGATGCCGATCACGACCTTCGCCACGAGGTACCAGCCCACCCACTCCAACCAGCTGAATCCCGCGGCCCCGGCTGCGGCGACGAGGATCGCCGCATAGACGAACGGGAAGGCCAGGCCGTCGTTCAACCCTGCCTCGCTGGTCAGCGTGAAGCGCAGCTCATCGGGCTCGTCGACCTCGTGCCTCCCGGTGCGGGGGCCTGCAACCTGCACGTCAGAGGCGAGGACGGGATCGGTCGGCGCCAGCACCGCCCCGAGCAGCAGGGCGGCTGCGAGTCCCAACCCCATTGCGACCCCGAGCAACGTGATCGCGAGGATCGTCAACGGCATCGCGATCCCCAGCATGCGCCAGGTCGGTCCCCAGGACTGCCACGACGTCCACCGCCGAGGCTGGAGAGGCCGGTCGAGGGCGAGCCCGACGCCCATGAGGGCCACGATCACCACGATCTCGGTGACGTGCTCGATGAGGGCCCGGTGCTCGGTCGGGTCGAGAGGCATCCCGTCGGGCAGCGGCGTCAGACCGATCGCGATGCCGACCGCCACGAGCACCATCGGCGCTGAGATCGCCCACCGCCGGAGCAGGGCGGGCAGCACGATTGCGAGCAAAAGGCTGCCGCCGGCGACCACGTAGACCAGGTCTGCCCTCATCGGTTGGGCACAGGCAATTTGGACACAGCCAATGAGGACGGGCGCACAGGTGGCAGTTACCCCGTGTGCTCAGTGTTCACCCACACCTCAGCCAGGCAGCGGCGGAGCCAGCCTTTCGACACGCTTCGTCCCTCGGCTGGTCAGTAACCATCGACGCGGTCGATGATCAGCGGTCGGGCGTCGTACGGCGTCCCGGCCGGATCGATGCGGTAGCCACCGTCGAGGGAAGCCAGTGCTCGTTCGAACCGCTCCGGGGTGTCGGTCAGGAGGGTGAGGAGTGGCTCGCCCTTGGTGATCTGGTCACCTGGCCGGGCGTGCCACACGAGGCCGGCACCTGCCTGGACCGGGTCCTCCTTGCGCGCCCGCCCGGCACCGAGCCGCCACGCGGCGACGCCGACGGCGAGCGCGTCCAGCCGCGTCAGGACGCCGTCGGCGTCGGCGGTGACGACGTGCGACTCACGGGCCGTCGGCAAGGTGGCGTCGGGGTCGCCGCCCTGGGCCAGGATCATCGCCTTCCAGGCGTCCATGGCCGAGCCGTCGGCGAGCCGGTCGGCCGGATCGACGTCCGTGACGCCGGCGGCGGTGAGCATCTCGCGGGCCAGGGCGATCGTCAGCTCGACCACGTCGGCGGGGCCACCGCCGGCGAGCACCTCCACCGACTCGGTGACCTCGATCGCGTTGCCCGCCGTGAAGCCGAGCGGGACATCCATGTCGGTCAGCAGGGCGACCGTCCGTACGCCGGCGTCCGTACCGAGTGCGACCATCACCTCCGCCAGCTCGCGAGCCCGGTCGACGTCCTTCATGAACGCACCACTGCCGACCTTGACGTCGAGGACGAGAGCACCGGTGCCCTCGGCGATCTTCTTGCTCATGATCGACGAGGCGATCAGCGGGATCGCCTCGACGGTGCCGGTCACGTCACGCAAGGCGTAGAGCTTGCGGTCCGCAGGTGCGAGGCCGTCGCCGGCCGCGCAGATCACGGCCCCTACCGACTCGAGCTGGGAGAGCATCTCCTCGTTGGTCAGGGTGGCGCGCCAGCCCGGGACGGACTCGAGCTTGTCAAGGGTGCCGCCGGTGTGACCCAGTCCCCGACCGGAGAGCTGCGGCACCGCCACTCCGCACGCCGCGACGAGGGGGGCCAGCGGCAGCGTTATCTTGTCGCCGACGCCTCCGGTCGAGTGCTTGTCGGCCGTCGCCCGGGAGAGCCCGGAGAAGTCCATCCGCTCCCCCGAGGCGATCATCGCCGCGGTCCAGTCGCCGATCTCCCGTCGGTCCATGCCGTTGAGGAGGATCGCCATCGCGAGCGCCGACATCTGCTCGTCGGCGACGACGCCCTTGGTGTAGGCGTCGACCACCCACTGGATCTGGCCGCGGCTCAGCGTGCCTCGGTCACGCTTGACGGAGATGATCTCTACGGCGTCGTGCGAGCTCATCGGGTGTTCCTATCAGCCGTGGTGCACCGCCGCCAGGACCGAGTCGGCCGGGTGCTCATGCGAGGTCGTCGGGACCGAAGGCGAGGGGCAGCATCTGCTCCATCGTTCGCACACCGTCGGGTGTCAGCAGCTCCAGGTCGGGCCCGCCGGCCTCGTAGAGGATCTGCCGACAGCGTCCGCACGGCATGATCACCTCGCCCGTGCCGTTCACGCACACGACATGGGTCAGCCGACCGCCGCCCGTGGCGTGCAGCTGCGACACCAGACCGCACTCGGCGCACAGGGTGACGCCGTACCCGGCGTTCTCGACGTTGCAGCCGACCAGCAGCCGGCCGTCGTCGGCGAGCCCGGCCGCGCCGACGTGGTAGTCGGAGTACGGCGCGTACGCGCGCGCGGACACGTCGATCGCCGCCGAGCGCAGCGACTCCCAGTCGACAGCCACGGATCAGTCGCCCTTGATGTAGGGCTGACCGTCGGCCGCCGGTGGACGAACCCGTCCGACGAACCCGGCGACCGCGATGATGGTGGCGATGTAGGGCAGCGCCGACAAGAGCTCACCCGGCACCTTCTCGTCGAGGATGCTGAGCTGGTCCTTGAGGTTCTGGAGGAACCCGAAGAGCACCGCCGCGAAGGCGGCCCAGACAGGATGCCAACGACCCATGATCACGGCTGCGAGCGCGATGAAGCCGTAGCCGGCCGTCATCTCCTTGTCGAAGGCCCCCGTCGTCAACGTGAAGGACGCCCCGCCCAGCCCGGCGAACACGCCGCCGAGGAGCACGGCCTGCCACCGGCTCCGGTTGACGTCGATACCGACCGTGTCCGCGGCCTTGGGGTGCTCGCCGACGGACCGCACCCGCAGACCCCAGCGGGTCTCGAAGAGCAGGAACCAGACCAGCGGGACCGACAGGTACATCGCGTAGACGAGGAGGTTCTGCGCGAACAGCGGCTCGCCGATGTAAGGGATGTCCGACAGGCCGGGGATCTCGACCGTCGGCAGCAGCTCCGGATTGTTCAGATCTCCCTTCTTGTCGCTCGGGATCTGACCGAGGAGAAAGCTCGTGATGCCGTAGCCGAACGCCACCAGCACGACACCGACGATCACCTGGTCGACGTGGTAGCGCAGTGCGAAGAGTGCCAGCATCGCCGCGACGCCCACGCCCGCGAGGATGCCGCCGAGGAGGCCGAAGACCGGGCACCAGAAGAGGGGGATGGCGGCGAGGCTGGCGACCGCGAAGCTGGAGAAGACGGACGCGAAGAACGCGCCTGCGATGAACTGGCCCTCGATCGCGATGTTGACGACCCCGGCGCGCTCGCAGAGCACGCCGGCGAGCGCCCCGAACACGAGGGCGGTGGCGATCCGGATCGTCCCGGGCACCGGGTTGGTGATCGACAGCGGTACGCCCGACGGGTCGGCGTAGGCCCACATCACGAACGATGCGTAGAAACCGATGCCGATCAGGACACCCAGCGACGGACCCCACCCGCCCCGCGGGTACCGGTTGAGGATCGCGAGCAGGAGGGCTGCGGCAGTGATCACCACGGCCCCCCACGAGATCGCGGTGCCTTCGAACACGACCGGCTGGTTGTCGATCGTGCGTTTGCCCTTCAACAGGTGCTGGACCGTCGGGTCGTCGATCGAGAGGGCGAACCAGAGCTCGCCCAGGAGCACCAACCCGAGGACGACGACGAGCTTGACCTGCCGGCGTACGTCGGCACGGTCGCGGACAGGTGGCTTCGCGGCCTCGGCGGCGGGGCGGTCGACGATGTCGGTCATGCGGCTGCTCCTTCCGGCTCGGGGGACCGGTCCTTGCGCCGCCTGCGGCGTATCCGGCCCAGGTCGCGGATCAGTGCCGGCGCTGCCACGAACAGCACGATGAGCGCCTGGACCACCTGGATCAGCTCGGGCGGCACGCCTGCGGACGCCTGCATGCCGAGACCGCCTGCGGAGAGTGCCCCGAAGAGAAATCCGGCGAGCACGGTGCCGAGCGGGCTCGCGCGGCCGAGCAGCGCGACGGTGATCGCGTCGAACCCGACCGACCCGACCACCTGGTCGGTGACCGACTGTCGCAGGCCCAGCACGGTCATCGTGGCCGCGAGCCCTGCGAGCATGCCGGCGAGTGCCATCACCAGGATGTAGACCTTGGTCGTGCTCATCCCGGCCGTCCGGGAAGCATCCGGGTTGGCGCCGACTGCCCGCAGCTCGAAGCCCAGCTTGCTGCGCTCGAGGATCCACCACACGCCGGCGGCCGCCAGCAGTGCGAGCGGGATCCCGAGGTGGATGCCGGCAATGGTCGGGAAGGTCGCGCTGTCGGCGGGAGCGGGGGTGATCAGGTTGTCGCTGTTGGGCTTCTGGAAAGCCTCCTTGGCGAGGAAGTAGAGCACGACGAAACGGGCGACGAAGTTGAGCATGATCGTCGTGATCACCTCATGAGCCCCGGTCGTGGCCTTCAGCCAGCCGACGATGCTGCCCCAGAACGCACCTGCAGCCAGGCCTGCGGCGATCGCGGCCAACAGGTGCAGCCCGGCCGGCAGGTCCCAGGTGAAACCGACGTACCCCGCGGCCAGCGCGGCGACGAGCGCCTGACCCTGGGCTCCGATGTTGAAGAGTCCGGCCCGGAAGGCGAGTGCCACCCCGAGGCCCGCGCAGATCAACGGCGCCGAGCGTTCGAGCGTGCGCTCGATAGCGGGGCCGGAGCCGAAGGCACCCCGCACCAGGGCTGAGTATGCGTCCCACACCGCTTCGGCTGAGTACCGCACCACGTCGCCGGCGTAGACGAAGAACGAAGCCGGGTAGTTGAACATGTTGCCGACGGCGTCGATGACTTCGGGGTCCGAGACGATGATGAGGAACGCACCGACGACGAGGGCGAGCGCGATCGCCACGGCGGTGTCGCGCACCGTCGGCAGCCAGGAGCGCAGGTCCCGGCCCGGGCGCTGGTCGTCCTCGGGCCCCGGGATGATTGCATCAGGTGTGGGTGACATCGCGGTCATGACACCGTCTCCATCCCGTCGGGCGTGGCGCCCGCCATCAGCAGACCCAGCTGGTCGCGTGCGATGTCGGGCGGGACGGTCGCCACGATCCGGCCGTCGTACATGACCGCGATCCGGTCGGACAAGGCGTAGATCTCCTCGAGCTCGGTCGACACGATGACGACGGCGGTGCCACGGTCCCGCTCGCCGATGATCCGCTTGTGGATGAACTCGATGGAGCCCACGTCGACGCCACGGGTCGGCTGCGACGCGATCAGCACCTTGAGCGGTCGCGAGAACTCGCGCGCGACGACCACCTTCTGCTGGTTGCCGCCGGACAGGGACGCGACCGGCGCCTCCGCCGACTCGGTGCGGATGTCGAACTCCTCGATCCGTGCCTTGGCGTTCGCGGAGATCTTGTCGAGCTTGAGCGCCGGTCCCGCCGAGAACTCCGCCGACCGGTAGAGGTCGAGCACCAGGTTCTCGCGCACGCTGAACGTCCCGACGAAGCCGTCGTGCGAGCGGTCCTCGGGGACGTAGCCGATGCCGTCCTCGAGACTCTCACGCGGACCGTGCTTGCTGATGTCCTTGCCGTTCAGCTCGATCCGGCCCGCGTCCGGCTTGATCAGGCCCAGGAGGGACTTGATCAGCTCGGTCTGGCCGTTGCCCTGGACGCCCGCGATGCCGAGCACCTCGCCTGCACGTGCCTCGAACGACACGTCCTTGACGACGAGGTGGCCGCGGGGGTCGATGACGGTGATGCCCTCGGCCCGCAGCACAGGCGCGCCCGGGACGGCGGGGTCCTTGTCGACGGTGAGCTGGACGTCCCGGCCGACCATCAGCTCGGCCAGCTCCTGCTCGCTGGCGGAGGGAGGAGCAGTGCCGACGACCTTGCCGCGCCGGATGACACTGATCCGGTCGCCGATCGCCTTGACCTCGCGCAGCTTGTGGGTGATGAAGATGATGGAGGTGCCCTGCGCCTTGAGCTCGCGCATGATGCCCATCAGCTCGTCGATCTCCTGCGGCGTCAGCACCGCTGTCGGCTCGTCGAGGATCAGGATCTTCGCGTTGCCGGCGAGGGCCTTGATGATCTCGACCCGCTGCTGCACGCCGACCGGGATGTCCTCGACGAGGGCATCAGGATCTACCCGCAGGCGGTAGCGCTCCGAGAGCTCGCGCACCTGACGACGAGCGGCCTCGCGGTTGAGCACGCCGAGACCCTTGGTTCGTTCGTGACCGAGCATCACGTTCTCGGCGACGGTGAAGACCGGCACCAGCATGAAGTGCTGGTGGACCATGCCGATCCCGGCGGCGAGCGCGTCTCCGGGACCGTCGAAGCTGACCTTCTTGCCGTCGAGCACGATCTCGCCCTCGGTCGGCGTGAGCAGCCCGTAGAGCATGTTCATCAGGGTCGACTTGCCGGCGCCGTTCTCCCCGAGGAGACAGTGGATCTCGCCAGGCTCGATCACCAGGTCGATCCGGTCGTTCGCCGTGAAGCTGCCGAACCGCTTGGTCAGGCCCTTGATCTCGAGCCGCATGGCTCCCCTCCGATCGTCGCCGTCATGTGCGCGACAGGTCGGGGCGGTCGTCGACCACCCCGACCTGTCGTCTCACCAGATCAGATTCAACCGATCAAGGGGTGTCGACCTCAATAGTGCCGTCGATGATTTGCTGCTTGAGGTCGTCGATCGTCGCCGCCAGCTCCTCGTCGACGTCGGCGTTCGGACCGTACGGCGCGAGGCTCACGCCCTCGTTCTCCAGCGTGCCGTTGTAGGGCTCGTTGCTGAAGTTGCCGCTCGCGGAGTCGAGGATCGCCTGGTCCACGGCGACGTCCATGCTCTTGACGACCGAGGTCAGCAGCGAGTCGCAGTACTCCTCGGCCGAGACACAGCCGTCGGTGTCGACCCAGATACCCCAGGCATCGTTGTCCTGGGCGGCCTGGAGACCACCGAGGCCAGCCGGGCCGGCGACCGGGAAGATGACGTCGGCACCCTGTGCGATGAGCTCCTCGCCGATGTTCTGGCCCTTGGTCGTGCTCTCGAAGTCCTCGGTGAAGGAGCCGTCCTTGCTCTCCCGGTTCCAACCGAGCACCTGGACCTCGGCGCCGTTCTCCTCGTTGTAGTACTCCACGCCCTGCGCGAAGCCATCCATGAAGATGGTCACCGTCGGGATGTTGAGGCCACCGAAGGTGCCGACGGCGCCGGACTCCGACTTCGCCGCGGCGAGGTAGCCGGCCAGGAACGAAGGCTCGGCCGTGTTGAAGGTGAGACCCTTCAGGTTCGGCGGCGCGATGTTGTTGCCCTTGTCGTCGAAGTAGGCGAAGTCGACGATCGCGTAGTCGACGTTCTTGTTCTTCTTCGCCGAGGCCAGGGTGTCCTCCGCGAGGAGGAAGCCGACCGTGTTGATCTGGTTGCAGCCTTCGTCGACCATGCTCTGGATGTTGTCGGCGAACTGGGACGGGTCGTTGGACTCGACCTCGGACGGTCTGCACGCCGTAGTTCTCAGCCGCGCTCTCGAGGCCGTCGTGCGAGGTCTGGTTGAACGACTTGTCGTCGAAGCCGCCCGAGTCGGACACCATGCACGCGGTGAAGTCGGGGAACTGCTCAGCCGCTTCGGTCGGGCTGCTCTCCTCGCTCGGCGAGTCACTCGCGTTGCTGGTGTCGTCCCCGTCGTCTTCCCTGTCGCCACACGCCGTCAGGGCGAGTGCCGCGATGGCAGCCACCGCAGCGATTCGAGCCGTTCTCTTCACGGCGTCCTCCTGGATTCGTCCTCGTCACGCCCCAGGGCGGGGCATCCCGTGCACCCTAACGGCGAGTTTCGGTGCGAGGGGGCGTTGCAACGGAAATTTCTGAGGTTGTTACCGACCGGTGATAACGACCGGCAGCCCGGATCAGGTGCTGAGGGTCCGGACCGCGACAGCCGCCAGCACCCGGGCGCCGATGGCCATCGCTTGCTCGTCGACGCGCAGGTCGCCCTGGTGGAGGTCGTACGTCGGACCGCCCGGCGTCCGCGTCCCGAGACGGAACATGGCACCCGGTACGCCCGAGAGGTACCACCCGAAGTCCTCGCCGCCGAGGCTCTGCGGGACCTCCGCGCGGTGATGGCTGCCGAGCACCGCGTCGACGGACCCTTCGATGATCTGCGCGCTGGTCGCGTCGTTGACCACGGGTGGGACGCCCTGGAGGTAGTCCACGGCCGCCGTCACGCCGTACGGGCGGACGATGTCGATCACCGCCTCGCGGACGACGGCTTCGACGCCTGCCCACGCGACGGAGTCGAGGATCCGGACGGTGCCGGCAGCGATGCCTTGGTCGGGGATGACGTTGGGGGCCGACCCCGCGCGCAGCACGCCCCAGACGACACTGACGCCGGCGCGCGGGTCCATCCGCCGGCTCAGGACCGCGGGCAGCTCGCTGGTGATCTTGGCGAGGGCGAAGGTCAGGTCACCGGTGAGGTGGGGTCGGGAGGTGTGGCCGCCGGTGCCCTCGACCCGGACCTCGATCCGGTCGGCGGCGCTGGTGATGGGGCCGGTGCGGACACCGATCGTCCCCACGTCGACGGCAGGCTCTGCGTGCAGCGCGAAGATCCGCTCGACCTCTTCCAGCGCCCCGTGGTTGACCAGGTGGACCGCCCCGCCGGGCATGACCTCCTCGGCGGGCTGGAACAGCAACCGGACCCGGCCGTGGAGCTGCCCGCGACCGTGGGCCTCGGCGAGGGCGTGGGCCGCCCCGACCAGCGCCGTGGTGTGGACGTCGTGGCCGCACGCGTGCGCGACGCCGGGCACCTGGCTGGACCACGGGTCCGGGGTCACGTCCTGGACGGGTAGGGCGTCCAGGTCGGCCCTGAGCGCGACGACGCGGTCGCCCTCCCCGATCTCGGCGATCGCCCCACTGCGCTGCGAGGGCGTGACTCGCCAGCCGGTGTGCTCGAGGATCTCGACCACCCGGTCCGTCGTACGACGCTCCTCCCACGAGAGCTCGGGATGCCGGTGCAGGTCGCGACGCAGGTCGATCAGGTCGTCGGCGTGCTTCTCGACGACGTGGTTGATCACGCGCTCGACGGAGTCGGCGGCACTCGGATCCGGTGGGGTGGGCATCGGACCGAGCCTAGATGACTTGTCGACGCGACAGCGGCCCGCCCCGGATCAGATCCGGGACGGGCCGCTGCACGGCAGGGACTCAGGGGGTGTAGCGAACCACCTTGCCCGCCGGGGCGTCGTCGGGCTGGCCGGAGAGTCCGGACAGCACGTTGACCGTCGCGTAGACGTGGCCCCCCTTCAGCTCGACGGCGGCCGGGAACGGCACCGTGACGAACCTGGTCGAGTCGCCGCCGCCGGCGGGGATCTTCGTGATCTTCCCCGCGAACAGCTCGGAGACGAACACGTCGCCGTTGCGTGCGACGTCGAGACCGGTGGCGCTCACCAGACCGGTCGCCAGCTGGACGACGTCGCCCGTCGCCGGGTCGACGGTGAACACGGAGCCCGGCACGGTGCCGTCCTCCGGCCCGCCCGGCAGGCTGGTGACGTACAGCAGGCCGTCAGGGCCGACCTCGACGTCGGTCGGCACCGGCTCGAAGTTGTAGTCGTGCCCGATCGCGCAGTCGGGGAGGTCGAAGGCGTTGGCGATGTCCGCGGTGATCTCGACCGGGACAGCGGGCAGCACCGCGACCGTGCTGACGGTGCCGTTGCGCCGTACCTTCAGGATCGTGTTGCCGGCCGCGTCGGCGACGTAGGCCGGACGACCGGCGGCCGCCGTGCCGTACGGGTGCGACTCGACGATGCCGTCGTACATCTGGGGCGGCGCCTCGTTGCCGGTCGGCCAGTCGGCGGCGCAGTCGTCCGACAGCGTCGGCGCACCGTAGGTCACGTCGCCGTCGGGGTTCGTGGTCTTCTCGTGCCGACCCAGGCTGGCGACCTTGCGGACCTCGCCCTTCCAGGTACGGCGCATCAGCGCCGAACCGCGGACGAACCAGACGCCACCGCGGTCGACGGCGATGCCGCCGACCTCGGCGCCCTTCTTCGAGCGGAACAGGAGCTTCTGCTTCTCGCCGGGCTTCTTCAGGTAGAGCTCGCCGGCGAAATTGGCGCTGTAGACGATCGCGTTGTTCTTGGTGACGTCGACGCTCAGCGGCGAGAGCAGGTTGCGGGCGAGGACCTCGCGGTCGCTGGGGGCGGACGAGGTTGCGGTCGCATCGGGGGCGACGGTGGTGGCGAGCGCCGCGAGGGCGGCGACTCCTGCTGCGACGAGCCGTCGCGCGGTGTTGGAGCTGGACACGTTGACCTCTCGAGAGACGGGATTACGAGTCGCAGACGGTACGTCGGACCCGTGGGCGCGTGAGGGGAAATGATCGAAAAAATCATCCGCTGGACGGAAGACCCGATAACAGTGATATCCGATCGGGTCAGCCGCCGTCGTAGGCCTGGATGATCCGGTCCGCGGCAAGCGGCGCGGTCAGCTCCCCGGAGAGCACGGCGGCGCGCACCTCGGCCTGGACCGCCTTCACCCCGGCCGAGTGCCGGAGCCGCTGGTCCAGCTCATCGCGGACCAGGGCCCAGGTGAAGTCCAGCTGCTGCTCGGCGCGCTTGGTCGCCAGCCCGTCGCGGCCGAGGTGGCCGCGGTGGTCGAGCACCTGCTGCCAGACGTCGTCGACGCCGACGTCGTGCGAGCCCCGAGCAGGTGATGACCGGCGGGGCCCACTCGTCGTGGCCCCGGACCAGCCGCAGTGCTCCGGCCAGCTCACGGGCGGCTCCCCTGGCCTCCTGCTCGCGATCACCGTCGGCCTTGTTGACCGCGATCACGTCGGCGATCTCGAGGATGCCCTTCTTGATGCCCTGGAGCTGGTCGCCGGTGCGGGCGAGGGTGAGGAAGAGGAACGTGTCGACCATGCCGGCCACCGTCACCTCGGACTGTCCGACCCCGACCGTCTCGACCAGGATCACGTCATAGCCGGCCGCCTCGAGCACCGCCATCGCCTGCACCGTGGCGCGGGCGACACCGCCGAGCGTGCCTGCGGACGGCGAGGGCCGGATGAATGCGTTGGGATCGGTCGACAGCCGAGCCATCCGGGTCTTGTCGCCGAGCACCGAGCCGCCGGTCCGGATGCTCGACGGGTCGACGGTGAGCACGCCGACCCTGTGGCCCTCGGCGGTCAACCTGCTGCCGAGCGCCTCGATGAACGTGGACTTCCCGACCCCGGGCACACCCGAGATCCCGACCCGGACCGACTCGACCGGGGTCGCCGGACCGCCGGAAGGGCGACCTCCTCGACCACCGGAGAGCGCGGCGAGCAGGTCCCGGGCCTGCGCACGGTGCTTCGGGCTGGTCGACTCGACCAGCGTGATCGCCCGCGAGACCTGGGCCCGACGGCCCTCCCGGATGCCCTCGACCAGCCGGTCGACGTCCATCAGTGATCGAGCTGGTCGCGCAGCTTGGCGAGCAGGTCCAGCGCCGACTCGGCGATGACAGTGCCGGGCAGGAACACCGCGGCTGCACCCATCTCCTTGAGCGTCAGGACGTCGTCGGGCGGGATGACGCCACCGATGACGACCATGATGTCCTCCCGGCCGTGCTCGGCCAGCGCCTGCTTCAGCGCAGGGAGCAGTGCGAGGTGGCCGGCCGCGAGCGACGAGACACCGACGATGTGGACGTCGGCGTCGACCGCCTGCTGGGCGACCTCCTCAGGCGTGGAGAACAAGGGCCCCACGTCGACGTCGAAGCCCATGTCGGCGAAGGCCGACACGACCACCTTCTGGCCCCGGTCGTGACCGTCCTGGCCCATCTTCGCGACCAGGATGCGCGGACGGCGACCCTCGGCGTCGGCGAACTCGTCGGTCGCGGCGCGCACCTGGGCGAGCAGGGTGTCGCCCGACTCGGCGGCCTCGTCCCGGTACACGCCGGAGATGGTACGGATCACTGCCCGGTGCCGGCCGTAGACCTTCTCGAGCGCGGCCGAGATCTCGCCGACCGTCGCCTTGTGCCGGGCGGCGTCGACGGCCAGCTCGAGCAGGTTGCCGTCGCCCGACCCGTGCCCTGTGGATCCCGCGCACCTCGTCAGCGCCTCGAGCGCTGCGTCGACGTCGGCCTGGTCACGCTCGGCGCGCAGCCGCTCCAGCTTGGCGATCTGCTGACGATAGACGTCGTCGTTGTCGACGCGGAGCACGTCGAGCTTGTCCTCGACCGGCAGCCGGAACGTGTTGACGCCGATCACCTTCTGCGCGCCGGAGTCGATCCGGGCCTGGGTCCGGGCAGCGGCTTCCTCGATCCGCATCTTCGGGATGCCCTGCTCGATCGCCGCCGCCATGCCGCCGGCGGCCTCGGCCTCCTCGATGTGCCCCCAGGCCCGCTCCGCGAGGTCGTGGGTCAGCTTCTCGACGTAGTAGGAACCCGCCCAGGGGTCGATCGTGTACGTCGTACCGCTCTCCTGCTGCAGCAGCAGCTGGGTGTTGCGCGCTATCCGGGCGGAGAAGTCGGTCGGCAGCGCGATCGCCTCGTCGAGGGCGTTGGTGTGCAACGACTGGGTGTGCCCCTGGGTCGCGGCCATCGCCTCGATGCAGGTGCGGCCGACGTTGTTGAAGACGTCCTGGGCGGTGAGGCTCCAGCCGGAGGTCTGGCTGTGGGTGCGGAGACTGAGGCTCTTGGGGTTCTGGGGGTCGAACTGGCGCACGAGCCGGCTCCAGAGGGCCCGGGCCGCACGCATCTTGGCAACCTCCATGTAGAAGTTCATGCCGATCGCCCAGAAGAAGGACAGCCGCGGCGCGAACTGGTCGATGGTGAGACCGCTCTCCAGCCCGGCACGGATGTACTCGACGCCGTCGGCAAGGGTGTAGGCGAGCTCGAGGTCGGCGGTCGCACCTGCCTCCTGCATGTGGTAGCCGGAGATCGAGATCGAGTTGAACCGCGGCATCCGCCGGCTGGTGAAGGCGAAGATGTCGGAGATGATCCGCATCGACGGCGCCGGCGGGTAGATGTAGGTGTTGCGGACCATGAACTCCTTGAGGATGTCGTTCTGGATGGTCCCCGAGAGCTGCTCCGGCTTGACACCTTGCTCCTCGCCGGCAGCGATGTAGAGCGCGAGCACCGGGAGCACGGCGCCGTTCATCGTCATCGAGACGCTCATCTCGTCGAGCGGGATGCCGTCGAAGAGCGTCCGCGTGTCGTAGATCGAGTCGATGGCCACGCCTGCCATGCCGACGTCGCCACGCACCCGCGGATGGTCGGAGTCGTAGCCGCGGTGGGTGGCGAGGTCGAACGCGACGCTCAAGCCCTTCTGGCCGGCTGCCAGGTTGCGGCGGTAGAACGCGTTGGACTCCTCGGCGGTGGAGAACCCGGCGTACTGCCGGATCGTCCAGGGCTGCGTGGTGTACATCGTCGGGTAGGGACCGCGCAGGAACGGGCTCAGCCCGGGCCAGGTGTCGAGGGCGTCGAGACCGGCCAGGTCGGCGACGTCGTAGGACGGCTTGATCTCGATGCCTTCCGGGCTGTGCCAGCCCTCGCCCTCCGGCGGCTCGACCGCAGCGGACGCACCGGCCAGTGGCAGGTCGGCGAAGCTCCTGGGGATCGTCACGACAGCTTCTCCCGGGTTGCAGTGAGGAATGCCAAGGCGTCGACGCCCAGCGCAACGGCGTCGTCGACGTCGGCGTCCACGGCGTCCGGGTTGCCGGCGATGATCACGTGCCGGGCGCCGGCCCCACGGAGCGCCTCGATCGCGGCGGCGCCCCAGTCGCCATAGGCGGCATCGTTGCCGGCCAGGCAGACGACCGGTTGTCCGTCGTACGACGCCAGCAGCTCGTCGACACCCGAGGTCGGTCCCGCGACCTCGACCGCGATGCCACCTGCGGCGAACAGGTTGGTGGCGAACGTGGCGCGTGCCGTGTGCTGCGCGACGGTGCCGAGCGTGGCCAGGAAGACCGGCGCCGCTGCCGGCTCGTCACGCATCGCCTCGAAGGCGGCGCCGTAGCGCGCAGCCCGGTCGTTCAACGGGTCTGGAGCCCGGGTGGGAAGGACCTCGGCGAGGTTCGGGAACTCGGTGACGCCGGTCAGCGGCCGCTGACGGCGGGCGACCTGGCGCTCGCGCACGGCAACCGTCGACGCGATCCGCTCGCGGAACGGGGTGAGGTCGCGGCCGCCCTCCCACTCCTCCTCGAGCTCTTGGAACGCAGCCCACCCCGCGGCGGCGAGGTCGGCCGTGAGCTGCTCGACGGCGTAGGCGCCGCCCGCCGGGTCGGCGACCGCGGCGACGTGGGACTCGTCGATCAGCAGGTGACTGACGTTGCGGGCGATGCGGCGGCCGAAGCGCCTCCGGCCGGCCGAGCGCCGCGTCGAACGGCAGCACGGTCACCGCGTCCGCGCCGCCCACGCCGGCAGCGAACGCCGCGACGGTGCCGCGGAGCATGTTGACGTAGGGGTCGTACTTGCTGAGCATCGGCCGGCTGGTCACCACGTGCTGACGCTGCGCCACGTCGACGTCGGCGGGGAGCCCCGAGTGCTGCAGCACGCTCCCCCACAGCTGGCGCGCGGCGCGGAGCTTGGCGATGGTCGGGAACTGCTCGTCGGTGGCGGCGTACCGGAACTCGATCAGGTTCGCGGCGCCGGCGAGGTCCACTCCGTGGTCGGTGAGCCAGCGGAGGTAGGCGACACCGGCGGCGATCGACCAGGCGAGCTCCTGGACGTCGCTGGCACCGAGGTCGTGGGCGGCGGTCGCGTCGACGACGACCGCGCGGACGCCCGCCTCGGTGGCCTGGGCGGCCAGGTCACGCAGCTCCGCGACCGCCTCGTCCACCGCGAGCGGCAGCTCACGCAGCATCGCGCCCAGCGGATCGGCTCCGAGGTTGCTGTCGGGGTGGAGGTCGACGCCGCGCTCGTCGGCGCACGCCAGCAGCGCGCGGGCGGCAGCGGTCGGCGCCGTCGGCGCGTCGAGCACGACGGGCGCCAGGTCGAGAAGCACCTCGGCCAGCACCGTGGCGAGATCGGTCGTCTCGTCGGCGGCGACCCACAGGCTGGTGACGCCGCCGTCGAGGTCGGCCAGCGCCTCCTCGTTGGCGATCTTGGCCTCGGGGTGCGCGATGAGGGACCGGATGTCCCAGCCGCCGACCCGGCTCGGCCGGACGGCCGGCTCCGGGGCACCCGGGACACCCAACGGATGGATGGCGATGCCGTCGAGCGTGGTGCGGGTCAGCTTCTCCCACACCGCCGAGTCGGGCTCGTCCTCGGCCAGCTTGCGGGTCTTCCTCAGGACGGCAGCCGCCGCCGCCTCCCACTCCTGCCGGCTGTGCTCGTCCTCGGCCTGCGCCAGGGCGAGCGGGGAGGAAGCGTCGGCGGCTCCGTCGACGTCAGTCATAGGGCGAACCCTACGAACCGCCGAGTGGCGGTCGCCACAAGGTGTGACCTTTGAGACGTCCGGGATGTGGGCGGTCAGCTCCAGCTGGGCAGCTGCTGGAGCGACCACTTGTTGCCGTCGGGATCGGCGAAGTAGACGAATCGCCCCCACGGCTGGTCGTCGACCGGGCTCACGTCGATGCCTCGACCGGACAGCTCGGCATGAGCCGCATCGGCGTCGGCGACCACCATCTGCAGCCCGTCCAGCGACCCGGGCGCCATCCCGGTCAGCCCGTTGCCGATCGCGATCGAGCAGCCCGACCCCGGCGGGGTCAGCTGCACGAACCTGACCTCGTCGCTCACCCTGTGGTCGTGGTCGAGCACGAACCCCACCTGCACATAGAACTCCTTGGCCCGATCCACATCGCTCACGGGCACCGCCACCAGCTCGAGCTTCATGTCCATGGCACTCAACCTAGGCCCCGCCGCCGACACCACGTCACGTCCGGCGCAGGAAGCTGAGCACCGCGAGCACGCGCCGGTTCTCCCGGTCGTCGGGGACCAGGTCGAGCTTGGTGAAGATGCTCCGCACGTGGCCCTCCACCGTCTTGGCGCTGAGGTGCAGCTCATCGCCCAGCGCCGCGTTGGACAGGCCGCGCGCCATCAGCTCCAGCACCGCTCGCTCCCGCTCCGACAGCCGGTCGAGCGGATCCTCGTGCCGGCGCCGGGCGACGAGGCGCGTGACCAGCGTCGGATCGATGACGACGTCCCCGGCGGCCACCCGGCGGATGTCGACGCCGAACGCCCCGAGGTCGGAGACACGGTCCTTCAGCAGGTAGCCCACTGCCCCGTCGAAGTCCTCCATCAGCCGCAGCGCGTGATGTGCCTCGACGTACTGCGAGAGCAGCATCAGCCCGACCGACGGCACCTCGGCGCGGATCCGGACGGCCGCCTCGATGCCCTCGTCCCCGAAGCCAGGTGGCATCCGCAGGTCGGTGATCGCGACATCGGGCCGCTCCCGCTGCACAAGGTCGATCAACCCGGCGGCGTCGCCGGCCAGGCCCACGACCTCGAAGTCGTCGTCCTCGAGGATCCGCGCCATGCCCTCGCGGAAGAGCACGGCGTCGTCGGCGAGGATCACGCGCACGGGATCACCGCCCGCACCGTCGTACCCCGCCCCGGCACGCTGTCGACAGCGAGCTCACCTCCGAGTGCGGCCAGCCGGTCCGCGAGCCCCTGGAGGCCGGTGCCGAGCTCGGGATCCGCGCCGCCCCGGCCGTCGTCGACCACCGCCACCTCCAGCCCGGCCTCAGTGCCGGCAACGGACACTGTCACCGAGCTCGCACCGGAGTGACGCGTCACGTTGGTCAACGCCTCGGTCACGACGAAGTACGCCGTCGCCTCGGCGTCCTGCGACAACCGCCGGTCCAGCGCGACGTCGACCCGCACCGGAACTGCGGCCCGGTCGGCCAGCGCTTCGATCGCTGCCGCCAGGCCCGACTCGGCGAGCACCGAGGGATGGAGTCCGCGCGCGAGCTCGCGCAGCTCGGTGGTCGCCGCCAGCAGGCCCTCTCGGGCATGCCGGGCGCGCACTGCGAGGTCGTCGGCGCCCGCGCGGCCGGCCCGGTCGGCGAGCACGCCCAGCTCGAGGCTCAAGGTGACCAGTCGCTGCTGGGCGCCGTCATGGAGGTCCCGCTCGATCCGGCGCCGTGCCGCGTCACCGGCGGTGACGATCCGGCGCGCGGCGGCGCGGATCTCCCGTTCCTGACCGCGGTGGTCGATCACCAGCCCGGTCTGCGCGACCAGGTCGTCGAGGAGCCTCGTCTCGCTCGGGGCGAGAGGCTCGCCGGCCTGTTTGCGGATCACGATGGCCCCGCGGACGGCGCCACGGTGAACGACGGGCCGGACCTGCTCGCCGGGCTCTCCGAGCTCGTCGAGCGCGGTCGGCGGGGCTGCGGCGTGCTCGGGCCAGCCGGCAGCGGGGACGAGACGGTTCGCGTCACCGACCCACACCACGACCTCCATCGCCCCGAGGGCGTTGGCCACCACCGCCGCGATGCCGTCCAACAGCGTCTCCGGACGTTCCTGGAGGTGCGCGGAGATCCGGGAGAGCGCCTCGTACGGCGTCACCCGGTCGCCGTAGACCCAACGGTCGGCGAGCCGCTGCGCGCGCCGCCGTACGGGCTCGAACGCGGCCGCGACGAGAGCGGTCGCCACCAGCGACAGCACCCCGTCCGGCACCGGCAGCAGGGCTCCGGCGCCGACGGACGACGCCGACATAGCCCGCTGTGATGATGAGCACCAGCGCCGCGACCACGATCGACTTGTTGACCACCGGATCGATGTCGTAGAGCCGGTGCTTCACGATCGCGACGCCCGCCGCGATCGGGATCAGAGCGGTGGCGATCAGGCCGGGGACCGGCGATCCGAGCGTGACCACACCGATGACCAGCGCGAGAGCCATGACGGCGACCGCGGCCACGAACCAACGCAGCTGGCGGCTCTCGTCGCCGCTCGCGCGCCGGATCCGCACCACGACGGCGGCCATCCAGAGCGCTAGGAAGAGCTGGTAGCAGCCGGCCACCACCGGGCCGAGCACGCTGCGCATCCGGTCGCCGTCGCCGAGGTCGAACGGGAACTCGAGGGCACGATGACCCCAGTCGTCCTCGACCGGCCACAGCGCGGACACGATCGCGAGCGCGACACCGAGGACCACCATGCCGAGCACGGGAAACCGCCACCGCGGCGACGGCAGCTCCCCGGTCGGGAAGAGCATGATCGCCAGGCCCGCGACCACCATCCCCAACGGCACCTGCCACAGCGACATCCACGCCAGCCAGTCGCCGGCGGGCAACGCCGGCTCGTGGAGGCCGTACTGACGCCCGAAGAACATGATCGCGGCCTGCGCCCCGGCAACGAGGAACAGGAGGCCGATCCGGTGGCCGGGCCGCATCCGGAGGACGTAGAGACCGACCGCAGTGAAGGTGAGCGCGAGCAGACCGTTGTGGAGGTTGCCGACGAACACGCCCAGCGAGAACCCGTACCCGACCAGGCTCAGCACGACCAGGCCGGCGAGGGCGAGCCCGACCTCCCGGGCCGCGGTCGGCGCGCGGTTGGCCGGGGCGGGGACCGCGGACTGGGCCATCCATGGATGCTGGCACACGGGCTCGGCGGGCGTACGAGGGTTAACCCTCGAAGGACGCAGGGCTGTCCCCGGTGCGCATCGCGGCCGACCGGCGCAGGGTGACACCCATGACCACCACCGCCTCCCTGGAAACCGCCCGCAGGCCCCGGCTCGACCTCGCCCCCGCCCTGCTCCTCATCGTCGGCGGCGCCGCGTTCTTCGCCAGCGGCCCCCTCCACCCGAAAGGCTCAGACGACGGCGACAAGACCGAGCAGCTGCGCTCGATGCTCGTCGACTCGCTGTGGTACCCCGCACACGCCGTGGGCCTGCTCGGGTTCGCCTGCATCTCCGCCGGCCTCCTCGCCGTGCGACGCCAGCGCGGCCTGCCCGAGCGTGTCCGGACGCCGCTCACCGTCGCGAGCGTCGCGTCGGTGGTCGCCACCGCGGGTGCGGTGGTCCACCTGCTGGCCGGGACGCAGGGCGACGCGCTCGAGGACGGCGACATCACTCCCGTCGTCGGTGCGTTCATGGGCGTCGAGACCATGGTCAACCCGATCTGGGCGCTCACGATCGCCTGGCTGGCCGTGATCGGCGGGATCACCGGCACTCTCGGGAACCGCTTGCTGGCCGCGGTCGGGGTGATCGGAGCCGTGGCGTTCGCGCTCGCGACCGCGACGATCGCCTTCGTCGACACCCTCGACCCGCTGTTCCCCGTGGCCGGCCTACTGGGTATCTGGGCGGTCGGCGTAGGTGTGACCGGCATCATCCGGCGCTGAACCCTCCGTTCACCGGACCTCCGCCTCCTTGCATCCCGCCCCGGCGGAGGGCCCCGCCGCTACCTGACCTTCTTCAGGACCTCGCCGGTGCGGGGTCCCAACCGGACCGAGGTCACGGTCGCGCCGCTGAGGTCGCGCATCGCGGACGGCAGTCGCACCCTGACGGTGGTCGCGCGGGGGTTCACGAGAGCCATGCCCCTGGTGAACGTGCGCTTGTAGGCGCCGGAGCCCATCTTGACCATCCGACCCTCCGGTCGCCCGATCCGGTTCGGCATGGAGTACGGCGCGTTCCTGCCGGTCGCCCCCGCCCGGTCGCGGGACCTGGTGAAGGCGAAGTAGGAGTTGCCGTTCGCACCCAGCAGGAAGGAAGCCATCGCGTATGCCTGCCAGCGGGCTGCCTGGGCGGCGGTGTGTGCGACCCAGAGCTTGGTCGTGAACACCCCGGCGACGTTGTGGGCCTCGAGGTCCCGCACCACGCGGACGCTCCGCAGCCACTTCTCCTTGTCCGGAAGCGCCACCTCGGAGGTGGCGCCGCGCAGGAAGTCTTCCATCTGCACAGCCGGCCGACCGAGCGCCAGCGGTCGGGACCGCACCGGGTCGCGCCAGTAGCGATAGTCGTTCGACACGTTGTTGAACACGTGCACCAGACGTGGCGAGGCGGCCCGGATCGCGTCGGCCAGACCGGCCTGGGCGGACCGGTACTGCCGCTGCGTGTACTTCGAGCCGGTGCGCGGGTTGACCGGGATACCGGTGAACCTCTGCGAGGGCGAGTAGATGCCGAGACCTGTCGAGTCGACCAAGCAGCCGTCGTACCCCGCTCGTTGGACGCGGTCGCGGCACTCGGCGGTCACGAACCGTCGCCATGCGCGACTGGTCGGGGCCATCAGGGTGGTCCCCCAGATCGGCGTCGTGATCCGCCGCCCCCGGGAGTCGTGCGCGAACGCCGACTCCGGCAGGTCGCGCACCTTGGACGCCTGCACCAAGGTGCCGTTCTGGTAGGCGATCAGCGTGATGTCCGGGTTGACCCTTCGCATCGCCCGCACGTGGTCGGCGAACGAGACCGGCGGTGCCGAGACGAGGTCGTGGTTCCTGGCGATCCTGATCGCCCGCGCCCGGCTGTACTCGTGGTTGTCGGACATGTGCGTCGGCGCCCAGGTGAGCGCGACCCCGCCGGGCTTCGGCGGCGCGCCCGGTTGGGCCGGCACCCGCTCGGTCGCGTCGACCGCTGTCGCGGCCGGGACGGAGGCGCAGGCCACCGCAACGGTCACCGCCGTCGCGCCCTTCAGGCGCCGGAACATCTTGCCGTGCTTCATCGACCCTCCCGGTCAGGTATTCCCCGGACGAGAGCCTACGCACGGACCCATAGGGGAACCGTCACCCTGATCAGATCCGACAACCTGTCGATCGCGAACGGATGCGGCTACTCGCGGTTGTCTACGGTGTAGGCACCGCCTCGGAAAGGAAAGCCTTGGGGAAGCTGAGCCCGCGACTGCTCTCCGGCCTGACCGCGCTCGCGTGCGCCGTCTCGCTCGTCGCGGGCTGCGAGGCGTCCAACGGTGACGACCCCCCCGACGACCCGTCGGCGTCCGACGACGGGACGCGCGGGCTCAAGCCGGCCCTCGCCGGTCTGGTCGTCACCGAGCGCCCCACCCTCGCCACGGTTCCCTACGCGGAGTTCGGGACGATCACGACGACCTGGTCAGACGTGGAGCCGAGCGAGGGGTTCTTCGACTTCTCCGCGGTCGACGAGGTCCTCGACGCCCACCCGGACATCCGCTTCCGGCTCCGGATCCGGACCGGCAGGGAGGCGCCGTACTGGCTCAAGCAGGCGACCGACGGCTGCCTCACCGTGCACCCGTCGACCGAGAACGGCGCCACCGGCTGCGTCGCCCGCTACTGGCACGAGTCGTTCCTCGACCACTTCTCGGTCCTCATGGAGGAGGTGGCACGCCGCTACGAGGACGACGAGCAGGTCGTCGACGTGGCCAACAGCGCGTGCTCGACTGCCTACGCCGAGCCGTTCATCCTCGGTGTCGATGCAGCGTCCCTGGAGCTGCTCGAGGACGCCGGCCTGACCCCGGAGAACCATCGGGACTGCATCGTCGGGTCGACGGCTTCGATGATGTCGAGCTTCACCCGGACCCGGGTCTCGCTCGCCGGGCACGGTGCCTGGGAGTTCACCGACGGCAGGTCCTGGGAAGCCGAGCGCGAGCTCCTCAACGAGCTGCGTGCCGACTACCCCGGCCGGCTGGTCCTCGAGGACCACGGGCTGGGCCCGGACGACGAGATCTGCCCCGTTCCCGGCGAGCCGGCGGAGACGGCCGAGAGCTGGCACTGCTACCTGGCCGGCCTTCCCCCCGACGAGACTCCACACGGCTGGCAGCTCACCCTCAACGACGGCTCGATGAGCACCGCCGTGCAGGCCGGGGTGGAGATGGGTGCCTGCTACCTGGAGTACGCCGCGTTCCAACAGCTGTCCGACGACGAGCGCCGGGAGGTGCACGACGCACTCGTGGGCAACTGCCCTCCGAGCGACTGAGACGCGGGTCCCGAGCCGACTAGGGGTACCGCGGGCGCCGCCTTCCGCCGGCGCTGAACGCCGCGATCGCGAGCACCCCGACCAGGCCGCCGACGGCGGCACCGGCGACCACGCGTCGGAGCTGGGTGTCCGAGCCACCGCTGGTGAGGTCCTGACCTTGCATGGTCAGCGGCAGGGCGACACGACGCGCGGCGCGGGCCTCTTCCTGGAGGGCGAACTGCTCCTCGACCAGCAGGCGGTGCTCCCGAGCCGCCTCGCGCTCCGCCACCAGCCCCTCGCGGGCGGGCGACTCCGCGGGCGCCGATGCCAGGGCCAGCTCCAGGGCGTCCTCGCGCTGCGTCGCGAACCTGAGCTGGGTCTCGAGGGAGTCGTCGGCGACGGAGCCGGAGTTCTCACCGGACATGAACGTCGCGGCGGACGCCACGACGGCCCGGAGCACCTCCTCGGCCGCGGCTTCGTCGCCGTCGCGCACGACGACTCCGACCCGGACGAAGCTGGTCTCCCCCAGCGGTTGGACGACCAGGTCCTGCCGGAGGTCGGACACGCTGATGTCGGCCCCCTCAGCAGGACCGCTGAGGACCGACGGCAGGGTGAGCGCCGCGTCGAGGTCCTCGACCAGGTCGACCCGGTCGTTGGCCATGGTCGCGACCGGCCGGATGTTCACGACGCCGTAGATCCGGTCATCGGTCGTCCGGTCCGCAGCGGCGTAGGCCACAGCGCCGCCGATCAGCGCGGCGAGCAGGACCACCCACCAGAGGCGTCGGACGGTCGAACCGACCCCGGGCGTCAATGGTTGAGCCTTCGGCATGCGTTTCCCCCTGGACTAGCGATGACGCGATTGGCTGACGCGCGCCTCCTCGACCGACGATACTTCGGTAGTCGAGGTACTGATGAGACTACCGCCAGCCCGGCGGTCGGGGTCTCGAATCCAGGTGATCAAGCGAGGGGGGCACGATGGCCAGCGCCGGCAGCTTCGGCCGTTCGCCGGTCCGAGTGATCCACCTGACCGGCACCGGTCGGAGCGGATCGACTCTTCTCGGCAACGCGATCGGCAGCCTTCCGGGCGCGCTCAGCGCCGGTGAGATCAGGTTCCTGCTGCGGCGCGGGATCGGCGAGCGCGGTCGGTGCGGCTGTCGCGAGCTGGTCGTGGAGTGCCCGGTGTGGCGGCCGGCGCTGGAGAAGACGTTCGGGATCATCCCGACCCGCGACGAGGCCCTGCGCCTCGATGCCCAGCTGAGCGACCTCGTCCGCCGGCGCCGGGTCCGGTGGTGGGCGAACGGCGCCACCAGTCCCGAGGCCGAGCACCTGGTCGACCTGCACGGCCGGCTGATCGTCAACCTCGCCGAGGCGAGCGGCGCCACGACGATCGTGGACTCGTCGAAGATCGCCACGTTCGGGGCGCTGCTCGGGCGCAGCGCCCTGCTCGACCTCAAGCCGGTCCACCTCGTGCGCGACCCGCGTGCTGTCGCCTACTCCTGGCAGCGCGAGGTCGCCTCGCAGGCGGTTCCCGGGTACGACGGCGAGATGGAGCGCTTCCACGCGGGGAAGGCGGCGACGATGTGGCTCCACTCCACGGTGAGCGTCGGCACCGTCTTCCGCCGTCGAGGGATCGAGGTCGTCGACGTGCGGTACGAGGACTTCGTCGCCGACCCCGCCGCCGTCCTGCGGCGGATCGCCGCCTTCGCCGGGATCGCGCCCGAGACCGATTTCGTCCGGGACGGCATGCTGGACCTGCGCACCTCGCACGCGGTCGCCGGCAACCCCAACCGGATGCGGTCGGGACCGGTTTCCCTGCGTGCCGACTCTGCGTGGCGGTCAGACCTCACCACCCGCGACCGGGTGACGGTCTCCGCGCTCACCACCACCCACCGCCGAGGCCATGGCTACTGACACCACGGGTCCCCCGACCTCCCCGAGCCCGCTCCGGGCGGTCGCGCTGCCGCTCGGCCTCCTCGCTGCCGGGGTGGCCGGACTCGTCGTGGGCTTCGGCCAGCTGCGTCCGTTCGCGATGATCCTCGCCGGTCTGCTGGTCGCGACTGCGGCCGTGCTCGTGGCCCGCCGGTCGTTCGCATGGTTCATCTCCTCGGTGCTGGTGCTCCGCCCGATGGTGGACCTGACCGCGACCGAGGGGGTGGGGCTCCCGGAGGTCATGGGCGTGGGCGTGCTGCTGACGTGCGTCGGCTGGCTGATGATCCACCGCGTCGAGCTCGTCCCGCGCCTGCGTGAGCCGCTGACCCTGCCCGTCCTGGGCCTGGTGGCCGTCGCAGTGCTCTCGGCGCTCAGCAGCCCGATGCCCATGGACTCGCTCCCCGTCGCCACCGGCATCGCGGCCGGCGCCGCCGTGTTCCTGGTGCTGATCGTGCTGCTCACGACGGGCCGGATGTCGATCGTGCATCTCATCGGCACCCTCGCTGCGAGCGCCGTGGTCCCCGTGGTCTTCCCGTTGCTGGGCCCGGTCGGCGTGACGGTCTCCCACGAGAAGGACGGCATCGAGGCGCTCAAGTCGGTGTTCTTCCTCTCCAACAACTTCGCGCACTTCCTGGTCCCCTTCCTGCTGGTGGTCGTCGCCCTGGCCACCCAGGCGAAGGGCCGGGTCCGCATGGGCCTCTACGGCCTCGCCCTGGTCCTCGGTGTGGAGCTGCTGCTGACCGAGACCCGCGGTGCCTGGATCGCGGCGATCGTCGGCATCCTCATCGTGGGCGCCGTGCTCGACCGCAAGCTGTTCCTGGGCGCACTCGTCGTCCCGGTGCTGGTGTTCGCGCTCGTGCCGTCGGTGGCAGAGCGCGTGACGAGCGTCGTCCCGGACCCGGCGGACCCCCGGACCGAGAGCTCGCTCACCTGGCGGCTCCAGCACTGGACCGAGGTGCTGCCGATGGTGCAGGAGTCCCCGATCACGGGCGTAGGGCTCGACGAGACGGTGCGCCGCACCGGCAAGGAGCCGCACAACGACTTCCTGCTCGTCCTGGTCGAGATGGGAGTGGTCGGGTTCGCCGTCTACCTCTGGTTCCTCGGCGCAGCGGTCCTCACCGGCCTGCGCGCGACCAGACGGGTCGTCGATCCAGCGCTGTCGGTCGAACCCCTCGTCCAGGCCGTCACGGTGGCCCTCTTCGCCTACTCCGTCGCGTTCATCGTGGCGTCGAGCGGGGAGAACCTCCTGGAGAACGTGACCGCGCTCTGGGTCGTGCTGCCTGCCCTCGCGGTGGTGTCGTGGGTGGCCCAGGCGCCGCGCCTCAGCCTGATCCGCGCACGACGTACTCCAGGCACGCTCCGCGCCCGGCTCTCCGACCGGTGGGCCGCCTCATGAGCGGCAGCAGCACCCTGCTCGCGCCGCGGCGGCGGCGGGCGCTGCACCGGGTACGGCGCGCCGGCTACCGGCTGCTGCCTGGTCCGCGTGAGCTGCCGAGCTACTTCATCGTGGGCGCGAAGCGCGCAGGCACCACGTCGCTCGACGAGTACATCAAGGCTCACCCTCTGGTGCTGCGCGGCCTGGTCGAGAAGGGCTGCCGCTACTACGACGTCAACTACTCCCGCGGACCGGAGTGGTTCCGCAACCAGCTGCTGCCGAAGTCAGAGGTCGACCGGATCGCGCGCAAGCTCGGTCAGCGCCCGATCCTCGGCGAGTCCAGCCCCTACTACGCGTTCCACCCGGATGCTGCGCAGCGGATCGCGGCGGACGTCCCGGACGCTCGGCTGATCTTCGTGCTCCGCGACCCCGTCGAGCGCGCCTGGTCCCACCATCGCTACGAGGTGGCGCGGGGTTTCGAGACCCTGGAGTTCACGGCGGCCTTCGCCGCCGAGGCGGCCCGGATGGCCGAACCCGACCCGGATGTCCGCGACCACAACCACCGCCACTTCAGCTACGTCGCCCGGAGCCGTTACGCCGAGCAGCTGGTCCGGCTTCGGGCGTCCTTCGACCCCGAGCAGATCCTCGTGATCGAGAGCGAGCAGCTGTTCGCCGACCCCCGGTCGACGATGGACACGGTGTTTGCGCATCTCTCCCTCGACCCGGTGCCGATGGAGTCCTACGAGACGTTCAAGGGGCAGTCGTCGAGCGCCGTCCCCGCTGAAGCGGCGTCGATGATCAGAGCCGCGGTCGCCGACGACGTCTCGCGGCTCGTGGGGCTGCTCGAGCAGCCTCCCTCATGGGCTGACTGAGACCTCGCGCCGATAGCGCTCGGCCTCCGGCCACTCCTCCAGGTGCGAACGGTTGGCGGGCAGCTCGAGAGCATCGAGGAGCTCGGCCCAGGTCGTGACCGAGCTGCCGGGCCCACACAGGCCACGGGCCAGGAACTCGACGACCTCGCTCTCGGTGTGACCGAGCGCCTCGCTCATCCGCGCCGTGTTGTGCCGGCGGTCGCCGTCCGGGTCGATGACGTAGTGGTCGACCGGGATGTGGGTCAGGCCGGACCGGACCAGCAGCGCCAGCCGGTGGCAGCCGTCCACCGGGACCCACCGGTCCTCGGCGAGGGAGCGCCCGGAGATCTTCGTCCCGGCCGGGACCCGGGCCACCGTGATGGGGTGCTGGGTGTCGAAGCCGTTGGCCTCGAAGCTGACGAAGAGGTGCGCGGCGCGCGACACCGCCTGTCGGAACAGGACGACCTGGTCCTGCTCCGAGACGCCCGCCAGGCCGAGTCCTGGTACGACGATCTTGCGGAACCAGGCTCCGTAGAGGCTGCGGCCGGCGAGATCGAAGAACTCGTCGGTGTCGAGGATGTCGCGGTGCTCGGCGGCGAGGTCGAAAACCGCCTTGCGCGCGAGGATGTCGGACCTGTGCGGGCTGATCAGCTGGTCGACGGGGATCGGCTCCGTCCCGGGGCGCAGCCGCCGGACCCGCCACCGGTTGACCCAGCGGCGCAGGACGGGCACCCGGACGCTGAGCTCTCGGCGCGCGCGCACCGCGGCCGAGCGGACGGTCTTGGGCTCCTCGCCCACCAACCCTGCCTTCAGGACCACCGGCGGGTAGATCACGGCGACGATCCCGGCCGCGACCACCAGGGTCGCCAGCGGGATCAGCGACGTGGCGCCGACGAACAGCCGGATGACCAGCAACGCGGCCAGTGCGGCCGCGGCGGCGACCAGGTGGGGTCGGCGCAGCGGCCACTCGTGGGTGACCAGGTGGCGGACCACCGCGATCCGGACCAGGCCCGCCACCAGCAGCGTCAGCAGCCAAGCCACGGCCGCGCCGGCGATGCCGTAGAGCGGGATCAGCGCGAGGTTGAGGAGGATGTTCCCGATGAGTGCGCAGACGTTGATCCGCATGTTCAGCCGGTTGTGCCCGGTCTGGTTGAGGAGGACCGCCGACGGAGCAGCGAGCGCCTCGACCAGTGCTCCGCACCCGAGGATGAGGATCACGTTCACGCCCTCGGAGAAGCCGGGTCCGAAGAACGCGAGGACCGCTGCCGGCGCGCCGAACACGATGGCGAGCGGAGCGATCGTCAGTCGCCAGGTCCAACGCACGGTGTAGCCGTAGCTGTCGCTGAGGTGGTCCAGGTCGCGCGTCTCCCAGTAGTGCGCGATCCGCGGCGCCATGGACGCGGTCAGCGGAGTGATGACGATCATGCACGCCATCACCGCCCGGGTGGCGACCTGGTAGACGCCGACCTCCTCCGTGGCGACCATCGCGCCGAGCAGCACCACGTCGACCCAGAGGATGCCCTGGGTCGCCATCGAGGCCACCCAGCTCACCGCCGCGAAGCTGGCGAGGTTGCGCCACGGGTGGACCGGCGCGTGGGCCCGGGGCAGCCGGTGGACCCGCCGGGCCAGCACGAACGCTGCGCTGAGGCCGCCGATCACGCTGGCGCCGAGCAGACCACCGGCGAGGCCCATCAGGCCCCAGCCGGCGAGCAGGGACAGCGCCGCGAAGCCCAGCCGGCACAACGGCTCGAGGATCATCCCGATCCGCGCGAACGCCCGCATCGACTGGAAGCCCTGGGTGGCCGCCAGGGTGACGTCCATGAGCACTGCGAACGGCAGGCTCAGGGCGACGATGCGCAGCGGACCCGTCATCGACGGGGCGCTGAACACCTGCTCGGCGAGCACCGGTGCCACGAGCGCGAGAGCGGTCCCGGCGAGCACCGCGGTACCGACAGGCACTGCCACACCGAGTCGAACGGCGCCGCGTAGTCCTGCATAGTCGCCCCGCGCCCGGCTGGCAGCAACGAACTTCGTCATCGCGATCCGCATGCCGAGCCCGCAGACCAGCGCGATGATCGCCCGCACCGCGAACAAGATGGCGAAGGCGCCCAGCAGCGCCTCACCCGAGAGCCGTGCGATCAGCAACGCCACGAGGAACGTCGCGGCGTTGCTGATCACGGCACCGACGATGCTGCGCCGCCCGTCGACGGCCAGGCTGCCGGTGCCCGGCTCCTTGCTCATTCCTGTGGTGCCCCGTCCTCCCGTTACGAGGTGCTGAACGGCTGCCAGGCCGCACTGGCGTCCAGGTTGCCAGCAGCGTCACGCGCGCGCACGTCGAACGCGAAGCTACCGGCCGGGAGGTTGACGCCGATCGACCAGCTGGTGGACGTGCCGTTGGGACTGCCCATCGAAGCCATCCTGTAGGCGTAGGTCGCACCCCAGCTGCCGTCGGCCTGCAACCACTGGTTCGTGCCGCGGTTCTTGACCCCGACCCGGACCTGGTTGACGCCGACGTTGTCGGTCGCGGTGCCGGTCGCGGTGACGGTGCCGCTCGGAACGGTGGAGTTCTTCGCAGGCGTGGTGACCGCCGCGTCCGGTGCGACCGTGTCCGGCCCCGGAGGAGGCAGGGACGGGATCACCTCGAGGCCGACGCCGATGAAGGCGCCGCCGCCGTTCTCGTAGTACTCGACCTTCACCTTGTGGTTGCCGGGCTCGAGTGTCGGCGAGGTGCCGGTCAGACCGTTGAAGACGCCATCGGCCCAGGTGTTGAGGACCCGCTCGCCGTCGATCCAGACCCGGACACCGTCGTCGGAGTTCGCCGTCACCTTGACCTGCGCCGACTCCGCCAGCGTGAGGTCCCGCGTGAACCGGGCCGAGAACTGGTCGGACGGGAGCTCGCTGTTCGGCGATCCGTTGCCCCAGGCCTCGTTGATCGTGTCGTCGCAGCCGACCACGGCCGGAGCGCCCGATAGCGTCCGGTTCGCGAAGAAGTTGACGTTCCACGGCGTCGCGCCGGTGCAGCTCGGCGGCGTCGGCGGAGCCGGAGGCATCGAGCCACCGCTGGTGGGCGTGGCGACCAGGCTGGTCATCGACGACCACGGGATCCCCGAGGTGCTGCCACTGTCGACCAGCGTGCGCGTGCCCCATAGCGGCAGGCCGTCGGGCGCGTAGAACCGGTAGAGCCGGTTGTCGTTCCACGCGGCGTAGAGCCAGTCACCCACGAACTCCAGGGCCCGGGCACCGCTCCAGTCCTTCGACGAGGCAACGAACTCCTGTCCCCCGAGGATCCCGCTCTCCAACGAGTGCCCGCGCCAGAACAGGGTCGAGCTGTTCGTCCTGGTGTAGAGCACGCGGCCGTCCTTGAACGCCGCCGAGCGGGTCTCGGCGACGCCGTAGGGCTGGTCGTACGGCGTGAGGTTGTGGGTGGTGTCGACGTACCCGACCGAGGTGGACAGGTTGGTCACCGAGGAGCCGACCGTCGTGCCGTCGAAGGAGCGCGAGTAGAAGGCCTGCGACGGCCCGAAGTAGTTCAGCCGGTCGTGCTGGACGAACCCGTCCCGGGTGCCGCTCCAGTCGACGCCGTCCTGCAGCGGTCCGCTGACCGTCGTGATCGACCCGAAGCTCGGCCGTCGAACGGCATCCGGTTCAGGTCGGAGCCGCTGGTCGTGTAGGAGAAGTCGACCGGCAACGAGACGCCCTCCGGGACCACGTTCGGGGTGCCCCCGGTCACGGGCAGCATCGCCAGCCGCTGCCGGATCTGGCCGGCGAAGATGGTGGTGTCGCTGCCGACCATCAGGTAGTCGTCGGTGGCGTTGAACGCCTCGACACCACGACCGCGGTCACGGCCCGGGTTCCACGAGAGCGGCACGCCCGAGTAGGGGTCGACCGCCTCGATGCCGGGACGCGAGACCGCACCGGGGCCGTCGTTGTCGCCGCCGGGCGACGGGTTGGGGTTGTTGGACCACCGCTGGTGGCCGCCGATGTAGACCGCGGACTCGGTGACCTCGACGGCCCAGTGGGTGTCCCCACCGGTGTGGTTGACCCAGGTCGGCTCGAGGCCGCCGCCCGTCTTCGTCGGCGGGAGCTCCCACCGCGCGGCGGTGTCGCACAGGGTGTTGTTGCCGAAGAAGGCGCCGGTCGTGTTGACCACGAACCACTTGCTGTCCGGCGAGATGTCGATGCCCCGGATCCAGGTGTCGTTGTAGACCGAGGCGCACTGCCGCTCATACATGTCGGTGGACCAGGGAGCGACCTTCGGGCTGGCGCCGGCGAGGTCGATGACCGCCACCTGGTAGCGGGTCGACGTCCCGACCTTCTTGAAGTTGCCGCCGATGACGAGCCACCTGCCGTCGGCCGAGGCGTCCATCTCCAGCACGTACGGCGAGTACGCGTCGCGCGACTCGCTGATCGGGAGGTTGAACGACGGGTCTATCGCACCGGTGTCGGGATTGATCGCAGCCAGTCCGCGGACCGTGGTGGCGTTGATCTTCCCGAACTCGCCGCCGAGGATCAGCCGGCCGCCCACCAGCGCGAAGTCCTTGACCGTCGACCCGGCGCTTGCCTTGAAGCTGGTGTCCAGGGTGCCGTCGAGGTTCAGCTTCGCGATCCGCTGGGCCGGCTGGCCGTCGATGGTCGTGAAGGCGCCGCCGATCAGGATCGACTGGCCGTCATCGGTGTAGGTCACCGCTTCGACGTTGCCGTTGATCACCGGGTTGAAGGACTGGTCGATCTGCCCGGTGTCGGAGTTGAACTTGAACAGCTTCGCCTGGGCGATCTCCGGGGAGCCTCCCGCGCTGTTGCGGATCCTGGTGAACGTCCCGCCCACCAGCACGCTGGGTCCCTGGTTGTCGATGGCGTAGATCCGGCCGTCGAGGACGCGCGGGTGCTTCGTCTCCGGGGTCGGCGAGACGACGACGTCCTGGTCGGCAGGCGCCGGCGAGCCGGAGCCCATCACCAGTCCGGCGGCGACCGCGACCGCGAGGACGCCGGATGCGACCACTCGGGCGCCTGGCTTCTTGAAAGTTCTCATGCTGCGCTGTCCTTACCGGTTGAGAATCTTTGGGTGGCGGACGCTCGGTGGACCCCGAGCGCATGGGTGGGGGCAGAAAGGGGGCGGCCGGCGTAGACGGCCTCGAGCCGGTCGACGCAGGCGTTCCAGTCGAAGTTGCCAGTGACGGTCGGGGCGCCGTGCGACGCAGCGCGGCGCTCGGCCTCCGGGTCCTTGTCGACCTGTTGCAGGGCCTCGACCAGGCTGGCGAGATCGCCCTCGCGGAAGAGGCGGGCGCCGGTGCGGCTGCGGCCGACGACCTCCTGGTGCGGTGCGATGTCGCTGGCGATCACCGGGGTGCCGCTGCCCATCGCCTCCAGGAGCGTGAGCGGTAGCCCCTCGAGGGCGGACGGCTGGACGAAGGTCCTGGCGTTGGTGAAGAGCTCGTCGAGCTCGTCGCCGTAGACGTAGCCGGGCATGACGACCCTGTCGTCCCTCGCGGCCAGCCGGCGCAGCTCGTCGACGTAGCTGTCCGTGTAGCTCGAGCCGCCGACGATGACCAGGCGGGCGTCGGTGTCGAGCTCGGCGAACGCCTTGATCAGCAGGTCGGGGCGCTTCTCGGGGACCAGCCGACCGACGAACAACGCGTAGCCACCGTCGCGGAGGCCGTACTTGGACCGGATGATGTCGGCCGGACGGGCGGTCTTAGGAGTCACGCCATTGACGATCGTGGTGCACGCACGGCCGTAACGGGTGCGGTAGTGGTCGGCCAGGGCGGAGGACACCGTCACGGTGTCGTGCGGGACCCGGGCGCTCATCCAGGTCGCGAGGTTGAGGATCGCCTGCGCGGCCCGGCCCCACTTGTCACGTTCGCCGTCCAGCCCGTGGATGGTCTGCACGACGCGGGCGCGACCGAGGAAGCGCGGCAGCGGGGCGACGATGCCCGGCCCGACGGCGTGGTAGTGGACCACGTCGTAGCCGCGGGTCATCGCGGCGACGGTGGACATCGCCGAGTGGGCGATGGCCTCCAGGCTCTTCGTGGGGAGGGTGGGCACCCGCACCACCTGCATGCCGAGGTGGTCCTGCACGCGCGCAGCACCGAGGTACTTGCTCTGCGAGTAGACGGTCACCTCGTGGCCCCGGGCGACCAGACGGCGACCGATCTCCTCGACGTGGTGCTCGATGCCGCCGAAGCTGGCCGGGACACCCCGGGTGCCCAGCATCGCGATCCTAAGTCCCATGGTGGAGGGCTCCTGCCGTCAGGCTCGTCGCCGTGGCGTACGCCTGGTCGAGGCGCTCCAGGTGACGGTCGATGTCGAAGCGGTCGACAGCGCCGCGATGTGCCGCGGCTCCCATCTCATGAGCCCGGACCGGGTCGGTGGCGAGCTCGGTCAGCGCGAGGGCGAGGGCGGTCGGGTCGTCGTGCTTGACGAGGCGTCCGGAGACGCCGTCGGTGATCAGCTCCGGCATGCCGCCGAGGTCGCTGGCCACGACCGGGCGCGCGCAGCCGAACGCCTCGAGCACCACCATCGGCTGGTTCTCGTACCAGCGGGACGGGGCGACGACGACGGCGCTCGAGCGCATCAGCTCGTGGAGCTCGGTCGAGGGCAGCCGCCCGGCGAACCGCACCCGGTCGGCGACACCGGCCGCCTCGGCCCGGGCGCGGAGAGCAGCCAGGTCGGGGCCGTCGCCGGCGATGGTGACCTCGATGCCCGCCGGCAGCAGGGCCGCAGCGTCGACGAGGACGTCCACGCCCTTCTCGGACGACAGCCGGCCGGCGAAGAGCACCCCCGAGCCCGGAGCGGTCGCGGGCGCGATCTGGGAGAGGTCACAGAAGTGCGGGATGTGGGTCAGCCGGTCGGGGTAGACCTCGGCCTGGCGCATCTTCGCGAGCATGAACTCGCTCGGGCAGATGAGAACGTCGACAGGGTCGTAGGCGCCGAGGAACGTGTGCGCAGCCAGCTCGACGGTGGACAGCAGGCTCGCGCTGAGAGACCCGCCGTTGCAGCGCCGCCGGGCCGCGTTGTGGAAACGGCGCGGGATGCACGCCTCGCAGATCTTGCCGTTGTCGAGGAACTGGTAGGTCGGGCAGGCCAGCTTGTAGTCGTGGAGCGTCATCACCGTCGGGATCCCGCGGCGCGCCACCGGCCGGAGGATCGACGGCGAGAGCTGGTGGTAGATGTTGTGGAGGTGCACGACGTCGGGCCGGACCCGCTCGAGGATCGCGTCCATGCCGGTCCGCGCGCTGCGGCGATAGAGGATGTCGACGGACGTGGCCACCCGGGCAGCGACACCGCTCGGCGGCGGGTTGAGCTCCATCCGCGGCGGGAACAGGTCCGCGTTGACGTCGGCCTGGTTGTCGGGGTGCTCCATCGCGAAGAAGGAGACGTCGTGGCCGCGACCGCGCTGGAGCTCGGCGAGGTCGAGCATGTAGCCCTCGGCACCGCCGCGGCGGTAGAGGAACTTGTTGACGTGGAGGATGCGCATCGGCATCCTCAGCAGGCGCCGTCGGCCGTGAGCACGACCTTGGCGGTCCGCAGGAGGATGGCGAAGTCGCCGAGCACGGTCCAGTTGTCGGCGTAGTAGGTGTCGAAGGCCCTGGCCTCGCTCCACGCGAGGTTCGAGCGACCACTGATCTGCCACAGCCCGGTCATGCCGGGCCGCACGGTGAACCGCCGCAACGCGTCGTCGTCCATGACGGCGACCTCGTCCGGCAGGGCGGGCCTGGGCCCCACCAGCGACATCTCTCCGCGGAGCACGTTGAGCAGCTGCGGCAGCTCATCCAGCGACGAGCGTCGGAGCAGTCCACCGACCCGCGTGATCCGCGGATCCTGCTTGATCTTGAACAGAACTCCGCCGTCGCACTCGTTGGCGGCCAGCAGGCTCGCCTTCAGGTCCTCGGCGTTGCTGACCATCGTGCGGAGCTTGAGGACCTCGAACTGCCTGCCGTCCTTGCCGACCCGGACCTGGCGGAAGAGGGCAGAGCCTGGCGAGTCGAGCCGGACGACGATCATGAGGGCCAGCAGCAGCGGGCTCACCAGCACGAGCAGGATCGCCGCGAGCATCGCGTCGAGCGTCGCCTTGACCACCCTGCTCGCTCGGTTCGCGCGGGGCTGGACGCCAGGCGCGGCCGTGAGCGGCCCAGGGGTGCTCGGCGCAGGCGTGAGCGGCGCAGGAGTGAGCGGCGCAGTGCTGGACTCGGTGCTAGGACTGGCCAGCGGCGGAGCGACGAGGCTCCCGGTCACGAGCTTGGACCCAGCCAGGTCCACAGGCCCTATCTGCCATGCGTCAACAGCACGATCGAGCGTCCCCCAAGCCACGGCAAAACCTTTCCCCGTGGTCTGAGTTCCCCAACTCAGACCGGTTGCGGGTCGTTGAATTTGGAGCCGACCCGAAGACCTTCGTCCCGAGGGCGCGGAGTCAACGCACGAAAGGTCTTGAGGGATTCAAACAGAAGGTCACAGCCGCTTGCGACATCCGTAATTCGCGGATCTGATCACCTCTGCCAACGGAATTAGCAGATCTGGTTACAAGGTGGCGGTCGCCCATATCCCGTTGGTCGACGACCACGGGATGCCGGAGGTGTCGCCGTCATCGACGACCACACGGGTTTCCCATCGCGGCAGCCCGTCCGGCGCGCGGAACCGGTAGAGCTTGTTGTCGCGCCAAGCGGCGTAGAGCCAGTTGCCGATGAGCTCCAGCCCGCGGGCGCCGCCCCAGTCCCGCCCGGATGCGACCGACTCGAACCCGCCGAGGATCCCGCTCTGGAGCGAGTAGCCGCGGTAGTAGAGCTTCGAGGTCCCGGTGGCCGTGGAGACGGTGTAGAGCACCCGACCGCCGCCGAACGCGGCAGCTCGTGTCTCCGCGACGCCGTACGGCTGGTCGTAGGGCGTCAGGTCGTGGCTGCTGTCGACGTACCCGACCGAGGTGGACAGGTTCGTCGGCGCACCGATGGTGCCCGCGGTGAACGGCCGGCGGTAGAAGGCCTGGGCCGTGCCGAAGTAGCTCAGAGTGCCGTGCTGCACGAAACCGTCGCGGGTGCCGGACCAGTCGATCCCGCCGACCGCGGGACTGCTCACCGTGGTCGCGGGTCCGAAGCTCTGGCCGTCGAGGTTCCTCTGGCCGTTGAAGTTCCTCGCCCACAGCTCGTTGCCGGTCGCGTAGAACAGCCGCACCGGCAGGTTCACGTCGTGCGGCGCCGGGTTGGCGGTGCCACCCGTCACCGGGAGCATCGCCAGGCGCTGTCCGTAGCTCGCCGTTGAAGCTCGGTGGTGTCGCTGCCGACCATCAGGTAGTCGTCGGTGGCGTTGAACGCCTCGACACCACGGCCCCGGTCCCGGCCGGGGTTCCACGAGAGCGGCACGCCGGAGTAGGGGTCGAGCGCTGCGATCCCCGACCGCGCGATCGCGCCCGGACCGTCATCGTTGCCCCTGGGTGAGGGCCGCGGGTTGTTCACCCACCGCATGTGCCCGCCGACGTAGACCGCCGACTCGGTGACCTCGACTGCCCAGAAGGTGTCACCGCCGCTGTGGTCGACCCAGGTGGGCTGCATGCCCCGCCCGGTCCCGGGAGGCATCTCCCATCGCGCCGACGAGTCGCACATCCGGTTGTAGCCGATGTAGGCACCGGTCGTGTTCACCACGAAGTACGACGCGTCGGGCGAGATGTCGATGCCCCGGATGTAGGTGTCGTCGTAGGACTCGGCACAGTCGCTCCGGTAGCGGCCGGTCGACCAGGACGCCACCCGCGGGCTGGTGCCGGCGAGGTAGATCACCGCGACCTGGTGCCGTTCGGCGGAGCCGACCCGTTGGAAGTTGCCGCCGATGACGAGCCAGCGTCCGTTCTCGGACACGTCCAGCTCCTGCACGTACGGCGGGAACGGGTCCCGCGAGCCCGCGACCTGCAGCTTGAACGAGCTGTCCAGGGCACCCGTGCCCGGCTTGATCGCGGCCAGGCCGCGGACCCGCCTGCCGTTGACCACACCGAACTCGCCGCCGAGGATCAGCCGGCCACCGGTCAGCGCGAAGTCCTTCACTCGTCGTGAAGCGCTGGCGCGGAAGCTGGTGTCCAGCGTCCCGTCCAGTCGCAGCTTCGCGATCCGTTCGGCACGCCTGCCGTTGACCCGGGTGAAGTCGCCCGCGATCAGGATCGAGTCGCCGCCGGGACCGTACGTCACCGCCTCGACGTCACCGTTGATCCTCGGCCGGAACGACTCATCGACCTTGCCGGTGCCCGAATCGAACCGGAACAGTCGGGGCTGCCAGATGTCAAGGGACTGATCCGCGCCGTTGTTGCGGATCTCCGTGAAGGTGCCCGCTACCAGGACCTTGGGCCCGGAGCTCGCGATGTCGTAGACACGCGCCCGTCCATGATGCGTGGGTGCTTGCTCTCGGGGGTCGGGGAGACCACCACGTCCTGGTCCGCGGGGGCAGGCCCGTGCCCCGCCGCCACCAGCCCGAGCGACAGGACCAGCGCAACGACGGGACGGAGCAACCCCGCGCGCATCGCTTGAGCATATGCAACGAGAAAAGCGGCCGCCGAGGAATCGCCGGATCAGCCGTAGAGCTCGGCGAACGCTCGCGACCCCGACAGCACGTCCTCGATCGCGTCGAGGTCGGCCGGCGCGAGGTCCCGCCGGAACGCGGCGGCCCGGGCCGACTGGATCGCGTACCGGTCGAACCCCGCCTCGAACTCCGGGGTCCACTCGAGGCCGAGATGTGCGAGCAGCGAGACGAAGGTGTCGCGGGGTTCAGCGACGATGTCCTCGTAGCGGACCGTCAGCCACCGCTGCTCCGGGAACTCCGACCGCGCCCGGTCGGAGGCATCGGTCAGCTTCTGCCACGCCAACGCGGCCAGGACCGGGAACGAGCGGGAATGACCCTCCCACGCCTCCTGCTGCTCCGGGGAGAGGGGCCCGAAGTGCCACTCTCCCGGGCCTCGATGGCCGTGCCACCACGGCATCTGGAGCCAGGAGTTGGCAACGGCGCGGGGGTCGCGGACGACCTCGACCACCGCGCACCCGGGAAAGCACGCCTGGAGGAAGCCGGTCCGCGGCCATCCGGTGAACTTGTGGAGGAAGACCTCCGACTGCAGCCGCGCCGTACGGCGGGCGACGAACGTCTGCATCCGCTGGGTCAGCCACGGGGTCGCATCGGCCGCGACCAGGTCGCGCACCGGGTCGACGAGCGTCGGGCTCACCTCGCGGGCGAGGGCCCGGTAGGCCTCCGACGGCGCGAACCGGAAGCGGCCCTTGGTCGTGACCGCCGCCGGCAGCTTGCGCCACGCCTGGTTCTGGGCCCGCGAGCTGGTGCGGATGCCCATGTCGTCGAGGTTCGTGACGAACCCGTTGTCCGGGTGCCGGGCCAGGATCTCGTGGACGAGGGTGGATCCGCAGCGGCCCGTCCCGATCACGAAGGCGATCCGAGGCAGCTCCGGTCCTGGTGAGTCACCCATCGTCGGTGCCGGTCGTGGGGGCGCCGACATCGCCGACCACCCACGTCCCCTGCGGCATCCCGGTCTGGTCGGAGTTGACCAGGGTGACCACGTCGGCGTCACGCGGGACCGCGATCAGGACCTCCCCGTCGGCGCACTCTCCGGGTGCCAGGTCGCCGAGCCGCAGGAACTGACCGCTCGGCTCGTCGCTGTCGTAGTCCAGGTCAGCCGGGTACCAGCTCCCGTCGGCACCCGTCGCAGCCCATTGGTACCAGCCGACCTCGGTGGTCAACCCGTCCGGCGGGACGCACGACCGCACGGTCGCCCACAGCCACTCGAAGCCGTCTTCGGCCGGCAGCCACGAGCTGCCGCCTCGGCCTCGTTCGATCGCTTCCACGGTCGTCGACGCCGTCCCTTCGAAGGTTTCGCCGACCGCCAGCGTGCTCTCAGGCTCGGCCGGCTCCGTCGACGCGGCGACCGAGGGATCGGTCGGAGCGTCGTCGGGGTCCACCACCTCCCCCGCGTCGCAACCGGAGAGGAGCGCTGACGCGAGGGCAGCGACGGCCAGCCGACGACGCGCAGTCGGTCTCATGCAGACGATCCCCCTCGGACGTTGACGCCGGGGCGCACGATACCTCCTGGGTCAGGTCGCCGTACGGCCGTCGTCGTCCTTGTTGCGCAGGCCGATCTTGTTGCCGAGCCACACGAGGGGGTCGTACCTCTTGTCCGCGACCCGTTCCTTCATGGGAATGATGGCGTTGTCGGTGATCTTGATGCCCTCAGGGCACACCTCGGTGCAGCACTTGGTGATGTTGCACAGCCCGATGCCGGCGGCGTCCCGAACGGTGTCGCGCCGGTCGCGGACGTCGAGCGGGTGCATGTCCAGCTCGGCGTAGCGCAGGAAGAACCGCGGACCGGCGAACGCCGGCTTGTTGTCGTCGTGGTCACGGACGACGTGGCAGGTGTCCTGGCACAGGAAGCACTCGATGCACTTGCGGAACTCCTGGCCGCGCTCGACGTCGACCTGCATCATCCGGCGCTTGCCGTCCGCGTCCCGAGGACCAGCTCGATGCCTGGCAGCTCGCGTGCCTTCTCGTAGTTGTAGGAGACGTCGGTGACCAGGTCGCGGATCACCGGGAAGGCGCGCAGCGGCGTGACGGTGATGGTCTCGCTCGGGTCGAAGTCGGACAGCCGGCTCATGCACAGCAACCGCGGCCTGCCGTTGATCTCGGCGCTGCAGGACCCGCACTTGCCGGCCTTGCAGTTCCAGCGGATCGCCAGGTCACCGGTCTGGGTCGCCTGCAGCCGGTGGAGCGCGTCGAGGACCACCTCGCCCTCGGACACCTCGACCGAGTAGTCGCCGAGCGCTCCGCCCTCGGCATCGCCGCGCCAGACCCGCATCTTCAGCTGGTATCCCATGCTCACTCCTCGAAGAACTTCTTCAACTCGTCGGGCATCGCCGGGATGGCCTGCTCGGACATGTCGACCCCGGTCCCCTCGGCGTTGAGCCGCAGCACCAGGTTCTTGCCACCCCACTCGGGGTTCGGGCCCGGGTGGTCGTTGCGGGTGTGGCCGCCACGCGACTCCTCCCGGGCGAGCGCGGCCTTGGCGACGCACTCCCCGACCAGCAGCATGTTGCGCAGGTCGATCGCGAGGTGCCAGCCGGGGTTGTACTGGCGGTTGCCCTCGACGTGCATCTGGGTGGCGCGCTCCTTGAGCCGCTCGACCTCCGCCAGCGCCTGCTCGAGCTCGGGGCCCTCGCGGATGATGCCGACCAGGTCGTTCATCGCCTGCTGGAGGTCCTGCTGGATCGTGTAGGGGTTCTCGCTTCCCTCGACCTCGAACGGTGCGACCGCGCTGGCCTGGGCGGCCGCGACGTCGTCGTCGGAGATCGCGGGGCGTGAGGCCAGGCCCGTGGCGTACGACGCGGCCGCGTCGCCCGCCCGGCGCCCGAACACGATCAGGTCCGAGAGCGAGTTGCCGCCGAGCCGGTTGGAGCCGTGCATGCCGCCCGAGCACTCGCCGACGGCGTAGAGGCCGGGGACCACGGCCAGCTCAGTCTCCGGGTCGACCTCGATGCCGCCCATCGCGTAGTGGCACGTCGGGCCGATCTCCATCGGCTCGGCGGTGATGTCGACGTCCGCCAGCTCCTTGAACTGGTGGTACATCGACGGGAGCCGCTTGCGGATGAACTCCGGCGTACGGCGGGATGCGATGTCGAGGAAGACGCCTCCGTGCGGTGATCCCCTGCCAGCCTTGATCTCGGCGTTGATGGCGCGGGCCACCTCGTCGCGCGGCAGCAGCTCGGGAGGACGGCGGTTGTTCTTCTTGTCGTCGTACCACCGGTCGGCCTCCTCGATGGAGTCGGCCGTCTCCGTGCGGAAGAACTCGGGGATGTGGTCGAACATGAACCGCTTGCCCTCTGAGTTCTTCAGGATGCCGCCGTCGCCGCGGACGGACTCGGTGACGAGCAGCCCCTTCACCGACGGGGGCCAGACCATCCCGGTCGGGTGGAACTGGACGAACTCCATGTTGATCAGGGTCGCGCCCGCGCGCAGCGCCAAGGCGTGGCCGTCTCCGGTGTACTCCCAGGAGTTCGAGGTGACCTTCCATGCCTTGCCGAAGCCTCCGGTCGCGAGCACGACGGCCGGGCGCGTCGAACACGATGAACCGGCCGGACTCGCGCCAGTATGCGAAGGCACCTGCGATCGCCCCCTGCCCGTCGTCCGAGCTCGACTTGAGCAGGTCGGTGACCGTGCACTCCATGAAGACGTCGATGCCGAGAGCGACCAGCCGCTGCTGGAGCGTGCGGATCATCTCCAGGCCGGTGCGGTCGCCGATGTGGGCGAGCCGGGCGTAGCGGTGGCCACCGAAGTCGCGCTGGCTGATCAGCCCGTCCGCCGTACGGTCGAACAGGGCGCCCCAGTCCTCGAGCTCCATGACCCGCTCCGGGGCCTCCTGGGCGTGGAGCTGGGCCATCCGCCAGTTGTTCAGCATCTTCCCGCCACGCATGGTGTCGCGGAAGTGCACCTGCCAGTTGTCCTCGGGATAGAGGTTGCCCATCGCCGCCGCGGCGCCGCCCTCGGCCATCACCGTGTGCGCCTTGCCGAGCAGCGACTTGCAGACGACACCGACCCGGGCCCCCGCTTCGTGCGCTGCGATCGCCGCACGCAGGCCGGATCCACCGGCGCCGATCACGATCACGTCGTACTGGCGCCGTTCGATGCCGCCGGCGGCGTCACCGGACATCTCGTTGCCGGTCATCGGGTGCCGGCTACTCGTCGCCATCAGAAGAACCTCAGGTCGTCGATCACGTCGGTGGCCAGCAGGTAGATGTAGAGGTCCACCAGCGCCACGGAGAACAGCGAGTACCAGGCGTAGCGCGGATGGTGGGCGTTGAGCTTCGACACCCAGGTCCAGAGCCGGTAGCGGACGGGGTGCTTGGAGAAGTGCCGCAGCCGGCCACCCACGATGTGGCGGCACGAGTGGCAGGAGAGCGTGTAGAGCCAGATGAGGGCGACGTTGATCGCCATCAGCACCGTCCCGAGGCCCATGTGGACGCCACTGGTCTCGCCCGACCCGACGGCGTACTCGTCGGGCATCGGCCGGAAGGCGAGCACCACGTCGAAGGTGAGGACCAGGCCGACGACGATGGCGGCGTACCAGAAGTAGCGGTGCAGGTTCTGGAGGAGCAAGGGGAACCGGGTCTCACCGCTGTAGGCGTTGTGCGGCTCGGCGACGGCGCAGGCCGGCGGCGACAACCAGAAGGCCCGGTAGTAGGCCTTGCGGTAGTAGTAGCAGGTCATCCGGAACCCGAGCGGGAAGATCAGGATGATCAGGGCCGCTGAGAGCGGCCACCACTGGAAGGGCTGGCCGAAGTCGGAGGCTCCCTCGACGCAGTCGCCGAGGCACGGCGAGTAGAACGGCGACAGGTACGGCTCGGCGAAGTAGTCACGCCCCATGAACGCCCGGACAGTGGCGTAGACGACGAACGCACTGAAGACCAGGAACGTCGCCAGCGGTGTCAACCACCATCGGTCCGTCCGGAGCGTCCGCTCCTCGATCTTCGCTCGACCTGGCCCATGTACGCCTGTCGACACCTACACCTCCGGAGCTCGGGCCGCGACTGCCTGCCTGTGGTCGAGCCCTGAGTCTGCACACTCGACCGCGTTTCGGAAAGGGGCCACACCGGCGGAGCCCGCGTCCCGTCGGACGAAATCGGGTCAGGTGGACCCAACCGGACAAATGTCACACCCGGCCGCTTTCACGGAGCGCCGACGCGCGAGGTAGCGTGACCAGTCGTGGCAGACCCCGCAACGACCAGGCCCGCCCTCGTCGAAGGCGCGCGTGCGTCCCGCACGACGATCGCGCTGAAGCTGTTGATGGCCCTCAGCGGCCTCGCCTTCGTCGGCTTCGTGCTCGGGCACATGTACGGCAACCTCAAGGCCTTCTCGGGTCACGACGCCTTCAACGAGTACGCCCACCACCTGCGCGAGCTCGGTGAGCCGCTGCTCCCCCACATGGGCTTCGTCTGGATCATGCGTGCTGGGCTGATCATCGCGCTGGTCGTGCACGTGGCGGCATCGGTCGCCCTCTGGCGTCGGGCGCGCAAGGCGCGGCCGGTCAAGTACGTCGTCAAGAAGCACACCGGCGCCATCCCCGCCAGCCGGCTGATGCGTCTGGGTGGGTTCACCCTGCTGGTGTTCATCGTCTGGCACCTCCTCAACTTCACCGTCGGCAAGGTCAACGTGCAGGGCGGCGAGACCGACGACCCCTACAACCTCCTCGTCGACACCTTCGACGTGTGGTGGATGACGCTGATCTACCTCGTCGCGATGGCGATGCTGGGCGCCCACCTCCACCACGGGGTGTGGAGCTCGCTCCAGACCCTCGGACTGACGAGCACGGCCGCCAGCCGTGCCCGCGCCAAGACGATCTCGTTCGCGATCGCCATCCTCATCGCCGGTGGCTTCTCGCTCGTCCCGATCGCCGTCCTCGTCGGCTTCGTCGACTGACCTCGCAGCAATGGCCACCTGGCACAACGGAGACCTCACATGACCGACATGCCGGACACCACGCTCACGTCCGACCGTTCGCACGACGTGCCGTCCCCGGGTGAGTACGACGACGCCGCGGGCTACTACACCGCCGGCACCCCGGTCGGCGACACCAAGGCGCCCGACGGACCGATCGACGAACGCTGGCAGACCCGCAAGTTCGAGGCGCGCCTGGTCAACCCGGCCAACCGGCGCAAGCTCTCGATCATCATCGTGGGCACCGGGCTGGCCGGCGGCGCCGCCGCCGCCACGCTCGGCGAGGCCGGATACAACGTGAAGTCCTTCTGCTACCAGGACTCGCCCCGCCGTGCGCACTCGATCGCCGCCCAGGGCGGCATCAACGCCGCCAAGAACTACAAGGAGGACGGCGACTCCGTCCACCGGCTGTTCTACGACACGGTCAAGGGCGGCGACTACCGCTCGCGCGAGTCCAACGTCTACCGGCTGGCGGAGGTCAGCACCAACATCATCGACCAGTGCGTCGCGCAGGGCGTCCCGTTCGCCCGCGAGTACGGCGGCCTGCTCGACAACCGCTCCTTCGGCGGCGTCCAGGTGTCGCGCACCTTCTACGCCCGCGGCCAGACCGGCCAGCAGCTGCTCATCGGCGCCTACCAGGCGATGGAGCGGCAGGTGAAGCTCGGCACCGTCACCGAGTACACCCGGCACGAGATGCTGGAGGTCATCGTCGTCGACGACGGCGCCACCAAGCGGGCCCGGGGGATCATCGCGCGCAACATGGTGACCGGCGAGATCGAGACCCACCTCGCCGATGTCGTCGTCCTGGCCTCCGGTGGCTACGGCAACGTCTTCTACCTCTCGACCAACGCGATGGGTTCGAACGTCACCGCCGCGTGGCGCGCGCACCGCAAGGGCGCCTACATGGCCAACCCCTGCTACACGCAGATCCATCCCACCTGCATCCCGGTCTCCGGGGAGCACCAGTCGAAGCTGACCCTGATGTCGGAGTCGTTGCGCAACGACGGTCGGATCTGGGTCCCCAAGAAGGCCGAGGACTGCACCAAGGACCCCCGCGACATCCCCGAGGAGGACCGCGACTACTACCTCGAGCGGATCTACCCGTCATTCGGCAACCTGGTGCCGCGCGACATCGCGTCCCGCCAGGCCAAGAACATGTGCGACGAGGGTCGAGGGGTCGGCCCGATGGTCGGCGACTTCCGCCGCGGTGTCTACCTCGACTTCGCCGACGCGATCGAGCGCCTCGGCGAGGACACGGTGCGCGAGAAGTACGACAACCTCTTCGACATGTACCAGCGGATCACGGGTGAGAACCCCTACCAGGTCCCGATGCGGATCTATCCCGCCGTCCACTACGTCATGGGCGGCCTGTGGGTCGACTACGACCTGCAGTCGAGCATCACCGGCCTCTTCGTGACCGGCGAGGCGAACTTCTCCGACCACGGCGCCAACCGGCTCGGCGCCTCGGCGCTCATGCAGGGGCTCGCCGACGGCTACTTCGTCCTCCCCCACACGATCCGTGACTACCTCGCCGAAGGGCCCTTCGAGGAGATCGACGAGTCCCACCCGGCGGTCGTCGAGGCGCACACCTCGGTGCAGGAGCGGATCGAGAAGTTCCTCGCGATCGACGGCAGCCGGTCGGTCGACAGCTTCCATCGCGAGCTCGGCCACATCATGTGGGAGTACTGCGGGATGGAGCGCAACGCCGAGGGCCTGCGCAAGGCGATCGACATGATCCGCGAGCTCAAGCGCGAGTTCTGGACCGACCTCAAGGTGCTCGGCACCGCCGACGCCATCAACCAGAGCCTGGAGAAGGCCGGACGGGTGGCCGACTTCATCGAGCTGGGCGAGCTGATGTGCATCGACGCGCTCAACCGGCGCGAGTCGTGCGGCGGCCACTTCCGGGCCGAGTCGCAGACCGAGGACGGCGAGGCGCTGCGTCACGACGACGAGTTCGCGTACGTGTCCGCCTGGGAGTGGGCGGGTGAGGACGAAGCGCCCGTCCTGCACAAGGAAGACCTGGTCTACACCGCCATCGAGATGAAGCAGAGGTCCTACAAGTGAAGTCACGCCGCGGTGGAGTGGTTGTGGCCGCAACGAAGGGAACGGCATGAACCTGACGCTGAAGATCTGGCGCCAGACCAGCGCCCAGGACAAGGGCCGGATCCACACCTACGAGGTGACAGGGATCTCCGAGGACATGAGCTTCCTGGAGATGCTCGACATCCTCAACGAGCAGCTCAACGACATCGGCGAGGAGCCGATCGCGTTCGACTCGGACTGTCGCGAGGGCATCTGCGGCACGTGCTCCCTGATGATCAACGGGGAGCCGCACGGGCCGGAGGTCACCACGACCTGCCAGCTGCACATGCGCTCGTTCCGGGACGGCGACACGATCACCATCGAGCCGTGGCGCGCTGCGGCCTTCCCCGTGCTCAAGGACCTGGTGGTCGACCGCTCCGCGCTCGACCGGATCATCCAGTCCGGCGGCTACATCTCCGCCAACACCGGCTCCGCACCCGAGGCGAACTCGGTCCCCGTCCCCCGCGACAACGCCGTCCGCGCCTTCAACGTCGCGACGTGCATCCAGTGCGGCGCATGCGTCGCCGCGTGCCCCAACGGCTCCGCCTCGCTGTTCCTGGGTTCGAAGATCACCCACCTCGGCGAGCTGCCGCAGGGCCAGCCGGAGCGGTGGAGCAGGGTCGTCGACATGACCGCCCAGCACGACCACGAGGGGTTCGGTGGCTGCACCAACATCGGCGAGTGCGCCGCAGCCTGCCCGAAGGAGATCCCGCTGGACGTCATCAGCCAGCTCAACAAGGACCTCAGGACCGCGATGCGGCACGGGCACTGACCTGCCGCCGGTCGGGGAGGTCGCCCTGGCGACCGTCCTGAGACCGTCACCCCTGGTCGCGCTGGTGCGGCAGCACCCAGACGTCGTCGGTGTCCAGGTCCGAGTCCCCGAACGTGGGACAACGTGCCCCCGCGGCGACCTGCACGTCGAAGATCTCCTCCACTCCGGTGGCGAACTCCAAGGTGCCGACCGTCGTGCCGGTGCTGAGCTCGATGACGCCGACGCCGCACTTGAGCTGGTCGTGGTAGGCCGCGATGGGTGCGCCCCCGAAGGTGGCCGTCTCACGGATCTTGGACAGCCCCACGAATGCGAGGTCGCCGTGGAACGCGAGTCCCCGGGCGTACCCGGGGAGAGCGGCGACCGCGTCGCGCTGTCCCGGTCGCAGGGTCGACGCGCTCGAGCCGACCCATGCCCGAGTTGAGCACGAACAGCTGGTCGTGGTGCCACCGCGGCGAGTGCGGCATCGCCAGACCGGTGGTCACGGGCTCGCCGGTCGCCACGTCGAGCACAGTGCCGCTGTTGTTGCGCTCCTTGCGCCACCCGCCGGGCTCGTCGCTGGTGGCCATCACGGTGACGAAGGCCGGTGACCCGTCGCGCATCGCCAGGCCGTTGAGGTGGCAGCGGTCCTGCGGCGCCAGGCGCGAGACGAAGGGCGGCCGCCAGCGGGGGACGAAGCTGTAGCGCGAGTCGAGGCCCGCGAGACAGGAGAACCGGGTGTTGACGAGCCACAGGTCGGGCTCCCCCTCAGCCGTGGTCCCCCACGCGATCTCGTGGCACTGGATCGCTCCCGTCACCATCGAGGAGCGCGGCAGCCAGCACCGGTCGTGCCGGCCTGAGGGAGCCATCGCCGGCGCGACCTCGGAGTGGTCGCGCAACATCCAGACCTGCTCCTTGCCGGCGACCGCGAGACGGTCGGCTCCTAGCGCGAGGCCCATGGCATGGTCGAAGCGGCGGAAGGAGAAGGTCACCTGCTCGTCGGCGACCCCGACGGCGACCACCTGTCCGGCCTGGTAGGTCGAGACAAGAAGCGAGCAGCCGGCCTCGTCGAGGAGCCCCGGGAGGCCGGTGCTGTGGTGGAACCGGACCTCGGTCGGGCCGCGGTCGCTCGGCGCAGGGGTCTCGTCCGCGTCGGTCACCGCATCTTCACGGTGTAGTGCCGGATCACGCTCCTGGCGCTGCCGCCGCACGAGACGAAGGTGAACCTCGCGCCCACCTCGACCCTTCCGGTACGCCGCAAGGTCCGCCTCGCCGCCCGGGTCAGCTCCAGCGTGAGAGTCATCTGGACGTACTCCGACCCGCTGACCTCCCGCTCGAGCGACCTGATCCCACCCTCGCGGGCCGGGGTGACCTCGACCGTGCCGGCTCCGTCGAACACCGCTCGCACCCGCAGCGTGCCATTCGCGGGGTTGGCATTCGCGCGGCTGGACACGTCGAACGCGCCGCCCTTGTTGATGTCGACGACCATGCTCGTGCCGGCCTGGGTCCCGTCCGAACGCCACAGCTCGTCGCCGTGGAGGCGATCATCGGCGCGGAAGAACAGGTCGCCACCCGACTCCGTCAGCTCCTCCGGGTCGCCACTGCCGTTCGGGGCGATGTCGTCGACCAGGGAAGTGCCCGCTGCGGTGCCGTCCGAGCTCCAGAGCTCGCGCCCGTGCACGCCGTCCCGCGCAGTGAAGAAGAGCGTGCCCTCCGCCTCTGCCAGGTAGGTCGGATAGCTGGGGTAGTCACCGGGCCGGATGTCCTTGACCATGGTCGTGCCGGCCTCCGTGCCGTCGGAGCTCCAGAGCTCGAGGCCGTGGCTGCCGTCGTCCGCGGCGAAGAACACGGTGTCGTCGACGGGCACCATCTCGTTGAGGACGTAGTCGTACTCGTCACTGCTCGCGTCGAGGTCCTTGACGAGGACGGTCCCGTCGGCGGTCCCGTCGGACACCCACAGGTCCCGGAGGCCCGCCTCGTCCTCGGCGGAGAAGAACAGCCGGTCGTCGACCCCCACCAGCCCGTCAGGGCTGCTGGATGCTCCGCCCGGGCGGAGGTTCTCGACCAGGACGGTCCCGGCCCTGGTGCCGTCCGAGCGCCACAGCTCGCTGCCGTGGACACCGTCCCTGGCGCTGAAGAACAGCGTGTCCTCGACGGCGGTGAGCCCGTCGGCGTAGCTGCTGTATGAGCCGGGAGCGATGTTCTTGACCAGGATGGTCCCGGCCCTGGTGCCGTCGGAGCGCCATACCTCCTGACCGCGGGTCCCGTCGTCGGCCGTGAAGAACAAGGTGTCGCCGACTGCCGTGAGGTTCGAGGGGCCGTATTCGTAGCCGCCGTCGCTGCCGTCACCGATGTCCTTGACCAGGACCGTGCCGGACCTGGTGCCGTTGGACCGCCACAGCTCCTCGCCGCGGACGTCGTCGGACGCGGTGAAGAACAACGTGCTGCCGACGGCCGTCAGGTTGTTTGGCCCGCTGCTGCCGTACTCGCCGCCGGAGAGGAACCGCTTGACCAGCACGGTGCCTGCCCGTGTGCCGTCAGATCGCCAGAGCTCGTCGTTGGCATCGTCGCCCTCGACGGTGAAGAACAAGGTCCCGTCGACGTCGACCAGCTCGGTGTAGCCGTAGTCGTAGTAGGCGTCGGACCCGAGCCTCTTGAGCAGGACGGTGCCGCCTGCAGACCCGTTGGAGCGCCAGAGTGCGCTGCCCCTCGCGTCGGAGGCTGTGAAGAACAGCGTCCCGTCGACGTCGGTCAGGTTGCTCGGCGAGCTGTCGGGGGTCGTCGCCCCGGCGCAGTCCAGCAGCGAAGCGGCCGCGAGCTCTCCGGTCCTCGGGACCGACCCGACGGCTCCGGCTGAAGGAGCGACCGCCGCCGCGGTCCCGGAGCCGGCCAGCGTCACCGCAGCCGCAGCGGCGGTGGCCGCTCGTCGCGTGCGCGCGCGACGTCGTAGCGTCTTCTCCCGCGCGAGCCGTGCTCGGTGCGCCTGCTCCTTCGCGGAACGCTGTCGTCGGCTCATTCCGCGACCTTTCGTCGGTCATCAACATGTCGGTGCTGGCGGGCACGAGTATGCCCGTTCGCTTCCGTCCGGTCAGTGATTTGGCGGGGTACGCGCGGTTGCGTGCCATGTCCGTCGATGTGATGACGCGCCACGAACCGCTTCGGTTGCGTTATCGCGAATGTTTGTTGCCGGTCCGACGAAGTACGGCGACCATGGCGAGCGTCGCTGCGCTCCCAGCGGCGAACGGGACGGCCCACCGCGCCGCACCGGACTCGGCCTCGCGATCCGCGGCGAGCCGCTCCCGCCACGGGAGTGGCGGGGAGGGCGGTCCCTCCACGGGCGACGGGCCCTCAGGTCGCAGCGCCCGGGACGCCGGGTGGACGTAGGCCCACGACGCGGCGTACATGACGACCCGCGAGAAGTAGTAGATCCAGACCACGAGGATCAACGCGATGCCGAAGGCCTGGAAGGCGGGCGAGTTGGCGGTCGACTGCAGCAGGAGCTGCGAGATCTGCTTGAGAACCTCGAAGCCGAGCGCGCCGAGGAACGCGCCGGTCCACAGTGCCCGACGAGGCAGGTCGGGATCGGCGAGGATCTTGAAGAGGGCGAAGAACAGCAAGGCGTTGGCGGCCAGCCCGATCACGACGGCGATCAGCCCGAGCAGCCAGCCCATGCCGGAGCCGAGGCCGACCCAGTCGAGGATCTGCTCGGAGAGGCCACGGACGACACCGGAGATGCCGACGCTCACCATCAGCACCAGGCCGAGCAGGACGAGGGCGACGAGGTCGCGGACCTTGCCGACGAAGAAATTGGGCTGTTCGCGCTGGGGCAGCACGAACATGACGATCAGCGCGTCCCGCATGCTCGACAGCCAGGCGAGGCCGGAGTAGAGGACGACGACGATGCCGACCGACAAGATGCCGGGAGCCGACTCGCGGATGTCACTGAGAGAGATCTGCCCCTCCCCCTCGCCGACGAGTCCTGGGAGCAGCGAGTTGATGGCGTCGACCAGGTCGCTCTCCGCGCCGTCGTACACGCGTGCGACGAAGCCGATGACTGCGAATGCCAGCGCCACGATCGGGAAGAACGAGATGAACGCGAAGTACGTGATCGCGCCGGCCTGGATGTTGCCCTTGACGTTGCCGTAGTGCTCGAAGGTCCGCACGACGTGGTCGAGCAGTGGTCGCCGCTCCCGCGCCACAGCGATCCGCTGCTTGACCTTGTCGACGATCGAGGGCACCGAGAAAACCTCTGTCTGCGTCAGTTGTCGCGATGGAGCGGGAAGGACCGGCTCGACTGCCAGCCCAGCTCACCCTCGTGGACGTAGAGGTGGAAGTCCCCGACGTCGAAGGAGCACTCGAAGCCCGCGAGGTCGTCGAACGCCAGGTCCAGCTCGTGCTCGTCCAGGTGGTGCGCCACCGTCACGTGCGGGTGGTAGGGGAAGGTGAGCTTCACGTCGAGCGGACCCTCCCGTATGTCGTGTGCGAGCTGCTCGCACTGCGAGATCCCCTCCACGAGCGTGATGAAGACGACCGGTGACACGGGCCGGAAGGTACCCGTTCCGCGCAGATGTACCCGGAAGCCCCGATGGCGCGCGGCGGCCCCCTCGAGGTGGTCCTCGATGTCGGCCAGGCTGCCGGTCAGGTCGAGCGGCGGGATGAGGGTGATGTGGCTCGGCACGCCGGACGCGGTGGGGTCCCCGATCCGGAGCCGGTAGTCCTGGAGCTCGGTTGCCCACGGCTCCGGGATGGCGATCGCGACGCCGATCGTCGGCACGCCGTCAGGCCCCCGTCGGCCCGCGGCGTGGTGCGACGAACCCGACCCGCTGGTAGACGTCACGCAGCGTTGCCTCGGCGACCGCGCCGGCGGTCTCGCAACCCTGCTGCAGGACGGAGGTCAGGTAGGCCTGGTCGTCGAGCAGCTCGAGGGTGCGCTCGCGGAACGGCGTCACGAACGTCACCACGAGGTCTGCCAGGTCGCCCTTGAGCGCGCCGTACCCCTTGCCGGCGTACTGCTCCTCCAGGGTGGTGATCGGCTCGCCGCTCAGCGCGGAGTAGATCGTGAGCAGGTTGCTGATGCCGGGCTTGGCGTCCGCATCGAACCGGATCTCCGAACCTGAGTCGGTGACGGCGGACCGGATCTTCTTCGCGCTCGCCTTCGGCTCGTCGAGCATCTCGATGATCCCGTTGGGGGACGAGGCCGACTTCGACATCTTGGCGGTCGGCTCCTGCAGGTCGCCGATCTTGGCGGTCGACTTCAGGATGTAGGGCTCAGGCAGGCGGAACGTCTTCCTGTAGCGGCTGTTGAAGCGCTGCGCCAGGTCGCGGGTGAGCTCCAGGTGCTGCCGCTGGTCCTCGCCGACCGGCACGAAGTGAGGTCGGTAGAGCAGGACGTCGGCTGCCTGGAGGATCGGGTAGGTGAACAGGCCGACCGACGCCGAGCCCTCCCCCTGCTTGGCGGACTTGTCCTTGAACTGGGTCATCCGGCGCGCCTCGCCGAACCCCGTCAGGCAGTTGAGGACCCAGGCGAGCTGCGCGTGCTCGGGGATCTGGCTCTGCACGAAGATCGACGACCGGGCCGGGTCGATGCCCATCGCGAGCAGCTGGGCGGCCGCGCGCAGGGTCCGCTCGCGGAGCAGCTTGGGGTCCTGCTCCACCGTGATCGCGTGCAGGTCGGCGATGAAGAAGAACGGCTGGTGGTCGCGCTGGAGGTCGACCCACTGCCGGAGCGCGCCGAGGTAGTTGCCGAAGTGGAAGGAGTCCGCGGTCGGCTGGATGCCCGACAGCACGCGCGGGCGGGCACCGCCCTGGGGCACGCCCGGCTGCGCGGTCTCCGGCAGCGGCTGGTGCTCTGTCGTCGCGGCCATGCCGGCGATTCTCTCAGCAGTGCCGACCCGCACTGCAATCGGCCAGCGGTCAGGACGCCGGTACGGTGCTCCCCCGGCGGTGGACCAGCGCCGAGGCCAGCAGGATCACGACACCCAGGGCGCTGAGGCCCGCGCCGAGCACGGCCGGGGCCCGGTATCCCCAGCCGGCGATGATCACGAGGCCACCGAGCCAGGCACCGAGAGCGTTGGCGATGTTGAGGGCTGCATGGTTCATCGCGGCGCCCAGTGTCACCGCACCACCGGCGACGTCCATCAGCCTCAACTGCAGGTTGACCACGAGCACCGACCCGCTGGCGGTCACCAGGAACGCGACCGGCAGCAACATCCAGCCCGCCGGCGCGGCCACGTAGTAGGCCAAGAGGATCAGGGAGCCGAATCCGGCCGAGAGCAGCAGGCTGCGGAAGACCGACCACGCCGCGAGCTCACCGGCGAGCCAGGTGCCGACCACCATGCCGAGCCCCAGTGCGAGCACGAAGAACGGGACCGAGCCCCGCTCGAGGCCGCCCACGACGGTCACCGTCTTTGCGATGTAGGAGTAGACGGCGAACATCCCGCCGAAGCCGATCGCTCCGGCAGCCATGGTCAGCCACACCTGGAGGCTGCCGAAGAACTCACGCGCCTCCTTGCGACCACTCGTGCCCGCATCACCCGGCACCGACGGCACCGCAGCGAGCACGGCGGCAGCCGTGACCAGGGCCAGCACGGCGGCGAGGAGGTACGTCGCACGCCAACCGGCCTGCTGACCCAGCCAGGTCGCGAGCGGTACGCCCACCACGTTGGCCACCGACAGGCCGAGCATCACGCTCGCCACCGCCCGACCCCGCCGCGCGGGCACCACCAAGCTCGCGGCGACCAGGCTGGCCACCCCGAAGAACGCGCCGTGCGGCAGCCCGTCGAGGAACCGCGCCACCGTCAGCACGCGGTAGTCGGGCGCGACCGCGCTGGCCAGGTTGAAGACCCCGTAGGCCACCATCAGGCCCACGAGCATCGCGCGCCGCGGCAGCGCGGCCCCGAAGAAAGCCAGCACCGGGACGCCCACGACGACGCCGAGCGCGTAGGCCGAGATCACGTGGCCCGCCGTGGGCACCGAGACGTCGAGCCCCTCCGCGATCTCGGGCAGCACGCCCATCGTCATGAACTCGGTGGTGCCGATCGTGAATCCGCCGATCGCGAGCGCCAGGATCGCCAAGGCCGGGCGGGCGGTCGGGACGACCGGCTCCTCGCCCCGGGCCGCGGTGACCTCGGTGGCGGTCATCGGGCGGCAGCCATCGGCGTGGGAGTCACGTGAGGGCTCAACCGCGGCGGTCGGCCAGACATTCCTGCTCGGCGAGGACGGAACGTGAGCGAACAGCGACTGGACGGAGCGCACGCCGTGGACCGGGCTGCGGACTCGGCGTTGGCGGCCGGGAAGCGTTCCGGTGGTCTCGAGACGGTCGCCAGAGCGACCTCCTCGACCAGCGGTGGCGGTCGGCGACGGCGTCGCAGGCGACGGCCGCTGGATCGAGGTAGCCGAAGCGAGGAACGAGCGAAGGCGTATCGAGACCCGGCGACCGTGCCAGGCCGGCGGACCACCGCTGGTCGAGTAGCCGAAGCGAGGAACGAGCGAAGGCGTATCGAGACCCCGCGACCCGCCCGGCGACGGTGGGGACGGCCGACCGATAGGCCAGGGCGTCTCGATACGCCCTCGCGCCAGGGCGCTCGGGCTACTCGACGACCGGGCATCCCACTAGGCGCTCGGACTACTCGACGACCTCGACGGCCGCGACCTCGCCGATCCGCTTGAGGGCCTCGCGCCTGCTGAGCGGGCTCAGGTCGTGGGTATCGACGAAGGACCGCACCCAATCGGCGTCGACGTACGCAGCTTCGCGCAGGGCCCACCCGACCGCCTTGCGGATGAAGAGCTCCCGGTCCGCGACGTTCGGCTCGATGACCTCGGCGAGCAGGTCGAAGTCGGTCCGCTCCTTGCGACCGAGCTGGCCGAGGATCGCGAGCCGCCTGACCCAGAGCAGCTCGTCGACGGACCACGCCCGCACCAGCGCGGCAGTCGGCTCCGGGTGGGCATCGCGCAGCTCGCCCACCCGGTGGGCGAGCTCGTCGACGTGGTCCCACCAGGCGCCGGTGCGGGCCATGTGCTCATACAGCGGCGCGAGCTCCAGGTCACCACGCAGCGACGCAGCCCGAGGAGGGCGGTGGCGGCGTACCGCTCCTCGCGGTGCGTGGCCTGGTCCCACAACGTGGTCGCCGCCGCGACCAGCGGTCCGGCCTCGCGTACGCCGAGCTCGCGGACCACGCCGCGCACGACGCGGCGCACCTCGGGAACCCGCACACCGAGGAAGGGCAGCGCGGACTTCATGTATGCCTGCTGGCCGGGCGCCCGGGACGGATCGGCCGCGGCCCGCAGTGCATCGCGGACCGCGGCCACCAGGTCAGCCACCGGCTCGGGTCACAGCGAGGCGATCGCCTCGTTGAAGGTCTTGCTCGGACGCATCACCGCGGAGGTCTTCTCGTCGTCGACCGCGTAGTAGCCGCCGATGTCGGCCGGCTTGCCCTGGACCGCGATCAGCTCCTCGGCGATGACCGACTCGTTCTCCCGCAGCTTCGCAGCGAGGGGCCCGAACGCCTCCGCGAGTGCGGCGTCGTCGGTCTGAGCGGCGAGCTCCTCGGCCCAGTACAGCGCGAGGTAGAAGTGCGAGCCGCGGTTGTCGGTCGTGCCGAGCTTGCGGCCCGGCGACCGGTTCTCGTTGAGGAACGTGCCGGTCGCGCGATCGAGGGCGTCGGCGAGCACCTTCGCCGCCGGCGCATCAGCCTGGGCGGCGTACTTCTCCAACGACGGCACCAGCGCGAAGAACTCGCCCAGGCTGTCCCAGCGCAGGTAGTTCTCCTCGACCAGCTGCTGCACGTGCTTGGGAGCGGAGCCGCCCGCACCGGTCTCGAAGAGGCCACCGCCTGCGATCAGCGGCACGACCGACAGCATCTTGGCCGAGGTGCCGAGCTCGAGGATCGGGAACAGGTCGGTGTTGTAGTCACGCAGCACGTTGCCGGTCACCGAGATGGTGTCCTCGCCCTTGCGCATCCGCGCGACGGAGAACGCAGCAGCCTCGGCCGGGGCCATGACCTGGATGTCGAGGCCTTCGGTGTCGTGCTCCGCGAGGTAGGCGTTGACCTTGTCGATGATCTGGCGATCGTGCGCGCGTTCCTCGTTCAGCCAGAACACTGCCGGTGAGCCCGAGGCGCGGGCCCGGGTGACGGCGAGCTTGACCCAGTCCCGGACCGGGACGTCCTTGGTCTGGCACGCGCGCCAGATGTCGCCGGCGCCGACCTCGTGCTCGATCAGGGTCTCCCCCGCGCTGTTGACCACCTTCACGGTGCCGGCTGCGGGGATCTCGAAGGTCTTGTCGTGCGAGCCGTACTCCTCGGCCGCCTGAGCCATCAGGCCGACGTTCGGGACGGTCCCGATCGTCGCCGGGTCGAGCGGCCCGTTGACCAACACGTCGTCGATGACGGCCTGGAAGACGCCGGCGTACGACGAGTCCGGGATGACCGCCAGGGTGTCGTCCTCGCCGCCGTCGGCGCCCCAGAGCTTGCCGCCGTTGCGGATCATCGCGGGCATGGAGGCGTCGATGATGACGTCCGACGGGACGTGCAGGTTGGTGATGCCCTTGTCGGAGTTCACGTAGGAGAGCCGCGGTCCGTTGGCCAGTGCCTCCTCGAACGCCGCCTTGATCTCCGCGCCGTTCGGCAGGGCGTCGAGGCCGGACATGATCCCGCCGAGCCCGTCGTTCGGGGAGAGCTCGGCGGCGGCGAGGTCGGCGCCGTACTTCTCGAAGACGTCGGCGAAGAAGACCTTCACGACGTGGCCGAAGATGATCGGGTCCGAGACCTTCATCATGGTCGCCTTGAGATGCACCGAGTAGAGGACGTCGTCGGCCGCGGCCTGCTCGATGGTCTTCGCGAGGAAGGCGTTGAGCGCCGCCGCGTCCATCTTGGTCGCGTCGACGATCTCTCCGGCGAGGACGGCGAGCCCGTCCTTGAGCGTCGTCGACCCGTCGGCGGTCTCGAGGACGATCGACAGCGTGTCGTCGGCGGCGATCGTCACGGACTTCTCGTTGCTCGCGAAGTCGTGGTCGCCCATCGTCGCGACCCTGGTCTTCGAGCCGTCGGCAAACGGCTTGTTGGTGTGGGGGTGCGTCTTGGCGTAGTTCTTCACCGACGCCGGCGCGCGGCGGTCGGAGTTGCCCTCGCGGAGGACCGGGTTGACGGCCGAGCCCTTGACCTTGTCGTACTTCGCCCGGGCCTCCCGCTCGGCGTCGTTGTCCGGCGACTCCGGGTAGCTCGGGATGTCGAAGCCCTTCTCCTGCAGCTCCTTGATCGCGGCCTTGAGCTGCGAGACCGAGGCGGAGACGTTGGGAAGCTTGACGATGTTCGCCTCCGGCGTCTTTGCCAGCGCACCGAGCTCGGCGAGCGCATCGTCGGCGAGGCCGAACTGCGCGAGGATCCGTGCCGCGACCGAGATGTCGCGGGTCTCGACGTTGACGCCCGCCTTGGCGGCGTACGCCTCGACGATGGGGAGGAAGGAGTACGTCGCCAGCAGCGGCGCCTCGTCGGTGTGGGTGTAGATGATGCTCGACATGTTCGGGCGACACTCCTGGGACGGGGAAGTTTTGCTTGACGTCAAGATATCGGACGTGGGCCGGCGCGGCTCAGGCGGCCCCCGCCAGCCTCGCATCCCCCGGGTGACCCGGCAATATCGCTACAGTTCTGGCGAACCTCGCGGGTTTCGGGAGCCGAACGAAGGAGAGTGCTCACCATGACCGAGCAGATGACCACCACCGCGGACGCCACTGCGCCCACTCTCGTCCAGAAGCTCGCAGCGGAGGCGATCGGCACCGCGGTGCTGGTCATCCTCGGCTGCGGGGCCGTCGTCGTCGCAGGTGGCGACATCGTGTCGATCGGCTTCAGCTTCGGGATCGCCATCGTTGCCATGGCTTATGCCTTCGGCCGGATCTCCGGCGGCCACTTCAACCCAGCCGTGTCCGTCGGGGCCGCGCTGAGCGGACGCTTGTCGTGGAAGGACGCAGGTATCTACTCCGCGGCCCAGATCGTCGGCGCCCTGGTCGGCGGCATCGTGCTGGCGATCATCCTGCTCGCCAGTGACATCGGCTGGGAGTTCGGCGACCCGATGGGCAGCAACGGCTACGGCGACCACGGCGGCGTCGAGCTCCTCGGCGCGCTCCTGATCGAGATCGTGCTCACCGCCATCTTCCTGCTCGTGATCCTCAGCGTGACCGACGAGCGCAACGACACTGCCGCGTTCGCGCCGCTGGTGATCGGTCTGACTCTCGCTGCGATCCACTTCGTCGCCATCCCCGCCACCGGGACCTCGGTCAACCCCGCCCGGTCGATCGGGGTCGCCTTCGAGTCCGGTGGCGATGCCATCGTCCAGCTGTGGCTGTTCATCGTCGGCCCGCTCGTGGGTGGCGCGGCCGCAGGATTCCTCTACCCCCTGTTGTTCGGCCCGAGCGCGAAGCCGGTCCCCGGGTCCGGCTTCCCGAGGGGCGGCGCGACCGCGACCGTCCCTGGTCTCGGCGCCCCTACCGGGTTCCAGGAGCAGTGGAACCAGCAGCCCGACGAGCAGGCCGGATATGCCGCTCCCGTCGAGCAGCCGATCATCCAGGACGGCTGGCAGTGGGACCCCACCACCCAGCAGTGGATCCCGGCGCAGCAGCCGCCCGCTCCGCACCCAGCCCGGTCAGCAGGGCGGCCAGCACGGTGGCTGGGCGCCCCCGGGTGGCGAGCACACCCAGGTCCGCCCGCCGGACGCCTGACCGTATGCCGCGTCCTCAGGGCTGCATGAAGGACAACAGCTCGACCAGCTCATCGCCGCCGCTGACGGTCTGCTGCCGGACCAGCCCGACGTCGCGGGCGTAGAGGGTCCGCTTGACGACACCGGGCTCGAGCGGGCTGCTGTCCTCGGTCTCCAGGAGCCCGGTGAGGTCGTTCCACGGCACCGAAGCGGAGCCGTCGAGGCTCAGCACCTCCGAACGGTCCTCAGCCACCCCCTCGGCGTACTCCTGCCGAAAGCCGTCCCCGACGCGCGGATGGGCGGGCATCGCCAGCCCGGCCTCGGCGCCGTCGACCCCGGCCTCCCACGAGCCCTCCTCACCCAGACGCCAGACGTTGCCGTCGTCGTCCTGCGCGAACCAGGCAGTTGTGTCGTCGATCGTCCTGCCGCGCTCGTCGGCGATGCTCTCGACGACGACGGTGGCCGTGACGCCCTGAACCTCGCGGGTCTCGTCGAGCACCGTGACGGTGATCAGTCCGCCGTCACCGTCGATCGTCCTGCGGTACATCCACTCGGTCCCCGCGGCCAGCGGCAGCCAGGGATTGTCGATCCGCTCGACGAAGTCGGCCGGGTCCAGCGACGGCGTCGGGATCACCAGCTCGTCGATCCCTGTCGGCGGGCTCGGCTCCGACGCGCTGCCGCAACCGCTCAGCACGAGCGACGAGGTCACGACAGCGACGAGGAGGCGCGCGGAGAGGGCCATGCCGGGCATCGTCTCGCACCGAAACCCGGGTACGACGACCGGCCCGGCCGCTGCTAGCGTCCATCACGGAGTCTCGGTCGGTCGTGGACCGAGCCGCACCCATTCCTAAGGAGTACCCGTGAGCGACACGCCTCTGAAGGTCGCCGTCACCGGCGCCGCCGGTCAGATCGGCTACAGCCTGCTCTTCCGCATCGCCAGCGGCGCCATCGCGGGCGACCGCCCCGTGGAGCTCCGTCTGCTCGAGATCGAGCCGGCGCTGAAGGCGCTCGAGGGCGTCGTCATGGAGCTCGACGACTGCGCGTTCCCGAACCTCGCCGGCATCCAGATCGGTGCCGACGCCGAGCAGATCTTCGACGGCGCCAACCTCGCCCTGCTGGTCGGTGCCCGCCCCCGCGGCCCCGGCATGGAGCGCGGCGACCTGCTCTCGGCCAACGGTGCGATCTTCACCGCGCAGGGCAAGGCGCTCAACAAGGTCGCCGCCGACGACGTACGCATCGGCGTGACCGGCAACCCGGCCAACACCAACGCGCTGATCGCGCTCAAGAACGCCCCCGACATCCCCGCCGAGCGGTTCTCCGCGCTGACCCGCCTCGACCACAACCGGGCGATCTCACAGCTGGCCGCCAAGACCGGCGCGGCGGTCACCGACATCAAGAAGATGACGATCTGGGGCAACCACTCCGCCACCCAGTACCCCGACATCTTCCACGCCGAGATCGGTGGCAAGAACGCCGCGGCCGTCGTCGACGACCAGGCCTGGGTCGAGGACTACTTCATCCCGACCGTCGCCAAGCGGGGCGCCGCGATCATCGACGCCCGCGGCGCCTCGTCTGCCGCGTCCGCGGCCTCCGCAACCTGCGATGCCGCCCGCGACTGGCTGCACGGCACTCCCGAGGGCGACTGGGTCTCGATGGCCGTCGTCTCCGACGGTTCGTACGGCGTGCCCGAGGGCCTCGTCTCCTCCTTCCCCGTCACCACTTCAGGCGGCGGCTGGTCCATCGTCCAGGGGCTCGAGATCGACGACTTCTCCCGCGCGCGGATCGACGCGTCGACCGCCGAGCTCGCCGACGAGCGGGACGCGGTCACCGACCTCGGCCTGATCTGATCCGGCTGCGCGCGCAGCCGGCGCGACCACGGCGTGCGGCTGCTCGGAGGCGCGCTGCCCCGCGTGGGATGAGTCAGGCCGGCTGGTCGGGGATGTTCTCGGCCAGGACGAGCAGGGCGACCGCGAGCGCTCCGACGATGGAGACGTCGACCATGCGTGGTCGTACGGCGAGCATCCCGGCGTCGCGCTGGGGCAGCACCAGGCGCAGCGCGGATGCCGAAGCGAGCGCGCCGGCAACGACCCGGATCCCGAGCCTCCAGTCGTTGGTGCGCCAGGTGATCCCGATCCCGACGGCGGTCGCGATCAGGACCAGGATGTAGAACACGCCACCGATGGTCGACGGGAAGCGCCGACGGGAGTGAGCGTCGGCCTCCGGCTGCGGCTCCGGCTGGGGCTGCGGCTCCGGCTCCGGCTGCGGCTCCGGTGGTACCTCCGGCTGCGGCTCCGGTGGTAGCTCCGGTGACGCGTCCGACTTGTCGTTCAGGGCGACACCTGCTTCTCGGCCATCGCGACGACGTTCGCGAGCAGCATCGCGCGGGTCATCGGCCCGACGCCGCCCGGGTTGGGCGACACCCATCCGGCCACGTCCCACACCTCGTCTGCGACATCACCGGCGATCTTGCCGTCGACCCGGGAGACACCCACGTCGAGGACGGCCGCGCCGGGCTTGACCATGTCACCGGTGATGATGCCCGGGACCCCGGCGGCCGCCACCACGATGTCGGCCGTCCGCACGTGCGACGCGAGGTCGACGGTGCCGGTGTGGCACAGGGTGACTGTGGCGTTCTCGGAGCGACGGGTCAGCAGCAGGCCGAGCGGCCGGCCGACGGTGATGCCGCGGCCGACGACGACCACGTCCGCACCGGCGATCGTCACGTCGTGGCGACGCAGCAGCTCGACGATGCCGTACGGCGTGCACGGCAACGGCGCCTCGTGGCCGAGGACCAGCCAGCCCAGGTTCGTCGGGTGCAGCCCGTCGGCGTCCTTGCCCGGATCGATCAGCCCGAGCACCCTGTTCTCGTCGCGGCCGCGCGGCAGCGGCAGCTGGACGATGTAGCCGGTGCAGGCGGGGTCGGCGTTGAGCCCGGCGACAGCGGCCTCGATCTCGTCCTGGGTGGCCACCTCGGGAAGGTCGACCCGGATCGACGCGATGCCGACCTCGGCGCAGTCCTTGTGCTTGCCGTTGACGTACCAGCGCGATCCGGGATCGTCGCCGACGAGGACGGTGCCGAGGCCGGGGGTGATCCCCTGCTCCTCCAGCTTGGCGATGCGCTCGCGGAGCTCGCCCTTGATCGCGGCGGCAGTCGCGGTGCCGTCGAGCTTCTGTGCGGTCACGTGGTCATCCTGTCATTCGCCGTGGTGATGCGGGTTGCTGTCGGTCGCGCGTGGGCGCCGTCGCTCGTCACCGGGTCTCGTCGCAGGCGTCGCGACCTCGTCCCTCGGTCGCGGCCCTTGCTCGACCTGCCCACTGGACGGAGCCGCTGACGCGTCTCCTCAGTGGGCAAAGTGTCGCGTGCCGGTGAAGTACATCGTCACCCCGGCCGCCCGGCAAGCCGCGATCGTCTCCTCGTCGCGCACCGAGCCACCCGGCTGGACGATTGCCCTGACCCCCGCATCCACGAGGATCTGTGGGCCGTCGGCGAACGGGAAGAAGGCGTCGGAGGCGGCCACCGACCCCTGGGCGCGCTCCCCGGCGCGCGTCACGGCAAGACGGCACGAGTCGACACGGTTGACCTGCCCCATGCCGATCCCGACCGAGGCTCCGTCCGCGGCGAGCAGGATCGCGTTGGACTTGGCCGCACGGACAGCGCGCCACGCGAAGGCCAGGTCGGCGAGGGTGGCCTCGTCGGCAGCGCCACCGGCCGCGAGCGTCCAGCGCGCGGGGTCGTCGCCCTCGGCCTGGAACGTGTCGGCGTGCTGCATCAGCAGCCCGCCGCTGATCGGCCGGATCTCGGCGCCGCCGGGCGAGGGCGGCTCCGCGACGAGGATCCGGATGTTCTTCTTGCCCTGCAGCACGGCCACCGCGCCGTCGTCGTACGCCGGCGCCACGATCACCTCGGTGAAGATCTCGGCGACCTGCTCGGCCATCGCGACCGACACCGGGACGTTCGTGGCGATCACGCCGCCGAACGCGGACACCGGGTCGCACTCGTGCGCCCGCCGGTGCGCCTCCGCGACGTCGGCACCGACGGCGATCCCGCACGGGTTGGCGTGCTTGATGATCGCAACCGTCGGCCGGTCGCCGTGGTCGTTGGCCGCGCGGCGGGCCGCGTCGGTGTCGACGTAGTTGTTGTAGGACATCTCCTTGCCGTGCAGCTGCTCGGCGGCGGCCAGGCCCCCGGGCCCGAAGCCGGCGCGGTAGAGCGCGGCCGGCTGGTGCGGGTTCTCGCCGTACCGCAGCACCGCGCTCCTGTCCCACGTCGCGCCGACCCAGGCAGGAAAGCCGGTGCTCTGCCCGTGCTCGCGGGAGGTGTCGGTCAGCACGTTGCCCATCCACGACGCCACGTGCACGTCGTAGGTCGCGGTGTGGACGAACGCCTTGGCTGCCAGCGCCTCCCGCTCGGCCAGCTCGAAGCCCCCGTCCTGCGCGGCCTCCAGCGCCCGGGCGTAGTCGGCGCCATCGGTGACGATCGCCACCGACGCGTGGTTCTTGGCGGCGGCCCGCACCATCGACGGACCGCCGATGTCGATCTTCTCGATGCACTCCTGCGCCGACGCCCCCGACATCACGGTCTCCGTGAACGGGTAGAGGTTGACGACCACGAGGTCGAACGGCGCCACACCGAGCTCCTCGAGCTGTGCGACGTGCTCGGGCCGCCGACGGTCGGCCAGGATGCCGGCGTGCACCCGCGGGTGCAGCGTCTTGACCCGGCCGTCGAGGCACTCGGGAAACCCGGTCAGGTCCTCGACCTTGGTGACCGGCAGGCCGAGCGACTCGATCAGGGCCGCGGAGCCGCCCGTGGAGACCAGGTCGACGCCGGCGGCCACGAGCCCGCGGACCAGGTCCTCCAGCCCGGACTTGTCGTAGACGGACACCAGCGCCCGCCGGATCGGGATCCGGCCTCCGGAGAGCTCAGCGGGCTTCTCGGACTCGGTGCGCTCGGGGGGTTCGGTCATGCGGGCGTGCTCCTCATCGGGTCGGTGCTGTCGATGAGGGCACCCAGGCGGTCGATGCCGGCTCTCACTCCCTGGTGGTGTCCCACCTGCGCCAGTCGTGTGCACCCATCCTACGAGAGGTCAGCGTCCCAGCCGCACACGCCGGCCGTCGACGGTCCAGCCCTCGCGCGCCATCCGGCCCACCGAGTCGACGAGCATCGCGCGCTCGGCGACCTTGATCCGTTCGTGGAGGCTCTCGGCGGAGTCGACGTCCTCGACCGGCACTGCGCTCTGGTCCACGATCGCGCCGCTGTCGACGCCCTCGTCGACGACGAAGAGGGTGCAACCGGTGACCTTCACGCCGTACTCCAGTGCGTCCTGCGGACCGCGCATGCCCGGGAACGACGGGGAGAGCGCGGGATGGGTGTTGACCGTGCGGCCGCCGAGTGCCGAGAGGTAGGTCGCCCCGACCAGCTTCATGAACCCGGCCAGGACGACCAGGTCCGGCTCGTACGACGCGACGCTTGCCGTGAGCGCGGCGTCCCAGCTCGCACGCGTCTCGTGGTCCTCGAGCCGGTGCACGAAGGTCGGGATCCCCGCGCGCTCCGCGCGTGCCAGTCCTTCGATGTCGTCGCGATCGGCGCCGACGGCGACCACCGCTGCGCCGTACCCAGGGTCGCGGCAGGCGTCGAGAAGCGCCTGCAGGTTGGTGCCGGCACCGGAGACGAGCACGACAAGTCGTGCAGGGGCGGCGGGCACGCCGGGAGTCTAGTCCGCGCCATCAGCTGCTCGGTCGGCCCGAGCACGCTTCCCTCAGCGGCTGGGGCGGATCCTGCGCAGCCCGCGGCGTGCGAGGTCGCGACCCAGCCGCTGCCACCAGGTCATGGCGAGCGCCCCGAGCAGCCCGCCGATCCCGAAGCCGGCCATCGCGTGCAGGAGCACGTCGACGTGGAACGGCCCGACGTCGGCCATCCGGCCGGGGCCGACCGCACCGCCCGCTACGGAGGTGAGGACACCGAGGAGCAGCCCGGCTACGAGGCCTCCGCCGCACCCTCGGATCGCGGCCTGGTCCCAGGCCGCGGCTGGGCGGGAGCGGTGGGCGAGGGCGGAGGCGAGCCCGGCGACGAGCACCGGGGTGACCATCAGCCAACCGGCCCAGCCCGGCGTGGGGCCGCTGTCGGGTAGCGCTGCGAGAAGGGGAAACAGCGGCAGTGGGCCGAGCACGACCGCGCCTGGCGACACCAGCGTGCCGGTGCCGACGGTGAAGCCGGGACCGAACAGGTAGGCGCTGCTGAAGAGGACGGCGTTCGGCAGCAGCGCGACCGTGATCATGCTGAGCACCGCGATGTCGCCGGCGTCGCTGTCGAGCTGCGACACGATGTTGGCAGCCGTGGAGAAGTCGAGCACCAGGGCGATCACCAGTGCCGCCAGGGCGACCGCGAGCCAGGCACGCAGGATCAACCGGACGAGCACCGCGGTGTCGCGGACCGCGACCGGGATCGCCGGCAGCCAGATCGCTGCCCTGCCCGAGCCTCGCGCGAGCGCCGGCACGCCGGCGCCGGCGGCGATCAGCACCGACCACAGCACGACCCGCCCGGTGCTGGGAGCCGTCTCGATCGTCGACGCGAGAGTGGCGGCGAGGACGCCGACCAGGACGTAGCCGATCGTGAACAGACCCCCGGCGAACGGGACCGTCCAGTCGCGCTCGCCGTCGGCGATCCGGTCGGCGTCGGGGCCGTGGCCCGAGATCGACTCCCCGACCCGATGACCGACCCGCCACGCCGACCACGCGCAGATCAAGGTGATGCCCAGCGGCACCGCCGTGACCCGGACGCCCTCGATGGTGACGCCCGAGCCGTGCGCGGCCAGCCAGCTGAGAGCACCGACTCGGAGCGCGCCGCTCGGCGTGCCGTGCCCACCGGCGTCGGTGAGGAACCAACCGACCACGGCGAGCGCCATGCAGACCAGCAGCGGGCCGGCCGCGGCGAGCGCGCCGCCGAGCGTGGCCGTGGGCACCAGTGGCCTCCGGGTCACCAGCGCCTGCCGGAGCTCGGACTCCCGGCGAGGCTCCGGGCGCACGGGCGTCCGTGCCGGCGGTGAGTGGAGCGACGTCATGACGTCTTCATCTTCACGCCGGACCAGGACCGAACGGCGGTGCCACGCCGGGCTCAGCGGTGATGGCCGTTTTCCAGCAGAACACCGGCGGCGTCGTACCGTTGTCAGGTCATGCCCCACCCCGCCCTACCGTCGAACCCCACCGCCGAGTTCGACGAGTTCTACCGGTCTGCGCGGGACCGGCTGCTGCTGCAGACCTACGCGCTGACGGGTGACCTCGGGGCGGCGCGCAGCGCGGTGCGGGACGCGTACGTCGTGGCCTGGCACCACTGGCGGAAGATGTCCCGGGTCGACGACCCGGAGTCCTCGGTGCGACCGCACGCGTGGCGGCACGCCCAGCGCCGGGCCAGCGTCCGTCCCTGGCACAGGGAGAAGGGGCTCGACCGCGACAACAAGGAGACCCTCGAGGCGCTCGCCACCCTCACCAGCCAGCAGCGCCGCGCATTGCTGCTGACCCAGCTCGCAGCGGTGTCGATGGACGACATGGCCCGCGAGATCGGACTGGCGAACGACGACGCACAGCGGGAGCTGCAGGCAGCCACCGCCCAGTTCGCCACCCAGAAGAACATCCCGACGGCATCGATCCCGGTGGCCTTCGCCGCGCTGGCCACGGCGACGACCGACGTCACCTGGCCGCGGGTCACCATCCTGCGCCGGGCAGGTGCCGCCCGCCGCCGGATGCACACGGTCGTCGGCGCCGGCGCCGTCGTCGCCGCTCTCGTCGCCAGCGGTGCCGCCGTCACCGACGCGACCGGGGTGCACCCGACGCTCGACCGTGAGCCGGTCGCGGGTCCGGTCGGCGGCGATGTCGCGGCCGGCCCCGAGGTCGTCCTGCCCGAGACCAGCCTGCTCCCGGTCGACGTGGTAAGGCAGGCGATGGTCGGCGACTGGGAGCAGGGCCGGACCCACGACAACTCGGCGGGCAACGGGGTCGTCCTCCCCTGCCAGCCGGAGGACCCGGGCTCCCGCTACGCCGACCCACGCGGCACTGCGGCGTGGGTGCGGGACTTCCGCAACGGGCCGGCCAGGGAATCAACTCGCAGGGTCACCGAGGTCGTCGAGGCGTCGCGCACCCCTGAGCGTGCCCGCAAGACCTACGACCGGCTCCGCGGGTGGTTCGCCGACTGCTCCACCCCGGGCGTCCGGCTGATCAGCACGGCGAGCAACCCGGAGCTGGGCGACGCGTCGGCGCTCTTCGTCCTCACCGCGGAGTACCCGGAGCTGGCGTCGTACGTCGTCGGCGTCGCGCGCACCGGCCTGATGTCCACCGCCGTCGCGCTGACCACCGACGTCGGCCCCGAGGCCGCGAACGAGGACGGAGTGGCCAGGCTGCTCGGCGAGGCCGTCGACAGGCTCTGCGTGCTGCCCGACGGCGGCCGCTGTGCAGGTTCGCCGGCCGCGCTCGAGGAAGTGCCGCCGTACCCTGCCGGTCAGGTGCCGGCGATGCTGTCGCCGATCGACCTGCCGTTCGTCGGCGACCCGGCTGCCCCGTGGATGGGCACCCCGCCTCGCGAGGTCACCAACACGCGCACCGACATGGACGTGCTCGGCTGTGTCCATCCCGTGCTCGCAGGGAAGTACGGCGGCGAGCGGTTCCGCACCGACCTGGTCCGCACGTTCGTCAAGGTCGAGAGCGACCTGCCCCCGGAGTTCGGCCTGACCCAGGCCGTTGCGTCGCTCCCGAAGAAGGATGCCGGCGCGCTGCTCGAGGACTACCGGTCCGCGATCGACGACTGTCCCGACCGCGACCCGGGCTCGGGCACCGAGGTCCGCGTCCTCGGGACCTACGACGAGGGCGACCAGTCGTCCACCGCCTGGCACCTGAGCACCCGACTGCCCAACGAGCGGATCCTGGAGTACTCGGTCGCCTTCCTCCGCAGCGGCTCGGCGGTCTCCCAGCTGGTGTTCGTCTCCGCGCCCGGCGCCCGGATGAGCGACGACCAGTTCGTCGCCATCACCCGGCGCGCGCTCGAGCGGCTGCCGCAGCTGCCGCGCTACCCGCGCTGACGCCGCGCCGATTGCCTCACAGCGCCTCGGGTACCGCGAAGGGGTCGAGACGTGAGAGAGGCAGCATGACGAGATTCGGCTACACCCTGATGACCGAGCAGAGCGGCCCGCGAGAGCTGGTGCGCTACGCCGTCGCCGCCGAGGAGGTCGGGTTCGACTTCGAGGTGTCCAGCGACCACTACTCCCCGTGGCTGACCGAGCAGGGCCACGCGCCCCACGCCTGGACGGTGCTCGGCGCCGTGGCACAGGCGACCTCGAGAGTCGGGCTCATGACCTACGTGACCTGCCCGACGATGCGCTACCACCCGGCGTTGGTCGCGCAGAAGGCCGCGACCCTGCAGATCCTGGCCGAGGGACGCTTCACCCTCGGGCTCGGCAGCGGCGAGAACCTGAACGAGCACGTCGTCGGGGAGGGCTGGCCCGCGATCCAGGACCGGCACCACATGCTGGCCGAGGCGGTGGGCATCATCCGCTCGTTGCACACCGGCGAGCTGGTGGACTTCCGCGGGGACTACTTCCAGGTCGACTCGGCGCGGATCTGGGACGTCCCGGACGAGGGCGTCGAGATCGGTGTCGCCGTTGCCGGCGAGCGGGCGATCGAGAGGTTCGCTCCCCTGGGTGACCACCTCATCGGCGTCGAGCCTGAGGCCTCGCTGGTCGAGGCATGGAACGCGGTCGACGGCGCGAAGCAGGTGGGCAGCGACGCGCGCGCGATCGGACAGATCCCGATCTGCTGGGACCCCGACCAGGACACGGCCGTCAAGAAGGCGCACCAGCAGTTCCGCTGGTTCGGCGGTGGCTGGCAGGTCAACGCCGACCTGCCGACGCCCGCGGGGTTCGCGGGAGCGACGCAGTTCGTCCGACCGGAGGACGTCGCCGACGCGATCCCGTGCGGCCCCGACCTCGATGGCGTCGTGGAGGCGGCGAGCACCTACTGGAAGGCGGGCTTCACCGACATCGCGATCGTGCAGATCGGCGACGACGGCCAGGACCGCTTCCTCGCCGAGGCGGCCGGCCCGCTCCTCGACAAGCTGCGTGGCGCGGCACCGGGCGCCGTCTGATGACGTCGGCGGTCCTCCTCGACATCGACGGCACCCTGGTCGACTCCACCTACCACCACGCCGTGGCGTGGCACCGCGCGTTCACCCGCATCACCGACGTGCCGCCGCTGTGGCGTCTGCACCGTGCGATCGGCATGGGAGGCGACCGCTTGGTCTCCGACGTCGCAGGCGACGAGGTCGAGGAGCGGTACGGCGACGACCTGCGCAGCGCCTGGAGGGAGGAGTACACCGAGCTCCGTGCCGAGGTGCGTCCGCTCCGCGGCGCCGCCGAGCTCGTCCACCACCTGGCCCGCGAGGGATTCGTCGTCGCGCTCGCCTCGTCCGGCGACCCCCAGTTCGGGCACGAGGCGGTCGACCTCCTCGGGATCGAGTCCGTCGTGAGCGCCTTCGTGACGTCCGAGGACGTCGACAAGTCCAAGCCCGACCCGGACCTGATCGAGGTGACGCTGCGCCGTCTCGGATCCGTCGGGATCCGCGCTCTTCGTGGGCGACACCGTCTATGACGTGGAGTCCGCGGGCCGGGCCGGGATCGGGTGCCTCGCCCTGCGCTCGGGTGGCTTCGGACGCGCGGAGCTCGAGGAAGCCGGTGCCCTCAGGGTCGAGGACCTGCCGGCCGACCTGCTCCCGCTCGACTGGTCGCGGGAGATCGAGCGCAGACCATGACTCCGCGCGCTGCCGACAGCGCGGACGAGAATCGCCGGAGGGGATGCAACCGGATCTGGCGCTGAGGCGTACCACTATCGACATCACAAGCTCCGGGCCCCGCGTCCGGACTCGGGTTTCGAGAGGGGGCGGCCGTGGAGGCACATGAGTTCGACGAGCTCTATGCCGCGTCGTTCCGTCGGATCACCAGCCAGGTCTACGCCATGATCGGGGACCTGGACGAGGCGACCGAGTGCGTCCAAGAAGCCTTCGCCCGCGCCTGGGCCAACCGCAGGAAGCTCGACAAGGCGGAGTACCCCGAGGCCTGGGTCCGTACGACGGCGTACCGGCTGGCCGTGAGTCGCTGGCGTCGTACCAAGCTGGCGAGGCGGCCCACCGACCGTGCGGTCGGTGCGTCCACCCACGTGCCGGCCGTCGACGAGTCGCACGTCGCGCTCGTCACCGCCCTCGGGAAGCTGCCCGAGGCCCAGCGTCAGGCGCTGGTGCTCCACCACATCGCCGACCTGCCGATCCACCAGATCGCGGCCGAGATCGGCGTCCCCGAAGGAACCATCAAGGCCCGGTTGAGCCGCGGACGGACCGCGCTCGCCGAGCTGCTTACCGACGAGACCAACGGCGGTCTGGCTGGAGGGATGAGCCATGTCTGACCCGATCGAGGAGCTCAACCGTCTCGGCGATGCGATGGAGGGCGCACCGATGCCACTTCCCGCTTCCGAGATTCGTGCCCGCGGCGACCGGATCCGCCGCCGCAGGCACGCGGCGATCGCCGGCGCGAGCGCCGCCGTGGTCGCGGCCGTCGCCGTGCCCGTCGTCGCGTTCAGCGTCAACGGGTCCGACGACAGGCCCGACATCGCCCCGTCGCCCACCATCTCCGACCCCGTGCCCATGCCGTCCGAGGCGCTGGGCGAGCAGAACCTCCTCACGAGCAAGGACGCGATCTACCCCAACGGCGGCGCCGACTGGCGCGAGTCGGAGACGTTCGAGGGCGACGGGCAGGGCGCCGCCTCCCCCTGCCAGCAGAGCTCCTACGCCGCGCTGGGCGCGGACTCGGTGTTCCAGAGGCAGTTCGACTTCATCAGCACCGACACGGGTGACGTCGAGCCCGCCCTCAACTTCAACGAGGTCGTCGCCGAGTTCCCGAGCGGCGCCGACGCACGGTCGGCGTACGACCAGGTCCGGGCCTGGCTCCACGACTGCCTGCTGGTGTCCCCTGCGGAGTACTACAACGCGGGCAGGTTCTCCCCGGTCACGATAGGCGTGGTCGGATCGGCGGAGCGTCAGCTGTCGACCTTCGGCCCGGTGGACGAGGAGCTCGACCCGTTCGGCGACGAGGCGTGGTACCTCGAGAGCGGCTTGGTCCTGTCAGGTGACCGGATCGCAGTGCTGACCCAGCTCACCCACGCCCAGGACTACAACTGGCTCGACGGCACCCCCGTCGAGCAGATGCTGCCGACGGCTGCCGAGCGGCTCGCTGTCGGGAACGAGGAGGTCGGGACCGGTGACCCGACCGGCACAGACAAGGGCTGACCACGATCCCGAGCCGACTTCCCGCTGGCCTCGGGCTGGCCGGGGGACGACGGAGCAGCGAGTACCGGCTGACGGAGGCCAGCAACGACGACAAGGCCATGGTCCCGGCCGGCGAGCTGGCCGGTTGCCAGGACGTCGACCCGGGCGAGCCGGCCGACCGGCTCACGGCCCGACTGAGCTGGGGATCGGCGGCCTATGTCCGCGAGGTCCAGCTCTTCTCCGACGACGCGGCAGCGGCGGCCTATCTCGACTCGATCCAGGACGCCTAGGCCACTTGCGGGCCGAGGGACCCAGCAAGGAGGTGCCGAGCTTCACCACCGAGGTCCTGTCGGGGACGCTGGGCGAGGGTCGGGTCGTCACCCGGGCGTCCGACGGGGTCGGCCGGGTCGCGATCCACCTGGTCCGCGTCGGCAACGTCGCCCTCGTGGACCTCGCCAGCGACGAGGGCGCCGGCGACAGTGCCCCGGCCCTGGCCAGCGAGACGGGCACCAGCCTCGCCGACGTCATCGACGCGATGAACGACCTCCAGGGGCGGTGAGCCCGATCTGTCCTCGTCCGCGTCGGCAGCGCCGTCCTGGCCGTGGAGTGGAGCGGGGCGTACAGCGCGGATCCCGACGAGCTACATGCTCTGCAGGATCTCCCGAGCCAGCTGGGCGGTCTCGGACGGCGTCTTGCCGACCTTCACGCCGACAGCCTCGAGCGCCTCCTTCTTCGCGGCGGCGGTGCCGGACGAGCCGGACACGATCGCACCGGCGTGGCCCATCGTCTTGCCCTCGGGGGCGGTGAAGCCCGCGACGTAGCCGACCACCGGCTTGGTGATGTTGGCCTTGATGTAGTCGGCCGCCCGCTCCTCGGCGTCGCCACCGATCTCGCCGATCATCACGATCACCTTGGTGTCCGGGTCCTCCTCGAAGGCCTGGAGCGCGTCGATGTGCGTGGTGCCCACGATCGGGTCGCCGCCGATGCCGATCGCGGTGGAGAAACCGTGGTCCTTCAGCTCGTACATCATCTGGTAGGTCAGCGTGCCGGACTTCGACACGAGGCCGACCGGGCCGGAGCCGGTGATGGTGTGCGGGGTGATGCCGGCCAGCGACTCACCCGGCGTGATGATGCCCGGGCAGTTCGGCCCGATCATCCGGGTGCCGCCCTTGTTGGACTCCGCGCTCCGGAGGTAGGACCAGATCTCGGCCGTGTCCTGGACCGGGACACCTTCGGTGATGACGACGATCAACGGCATCTCGGCGTCGATGGCCTCGACGCACGCGGCCTTCGTGAACGCGGGCGGCACGAAGAGGACCGAGACGTCGGCGCCGGTCTCGGCCATCGCCTCCTTGACGGTGCCGAACACCGGCAGCTCGACGTCGTTGCCCTGGTGGTCCTTGTGGGTGACCGTCGTGCCGGCCTTGCGCGCGTTGACACCACCGACGATGGTCGCGCCCGAGTCGAGCATCAGGGCGGTGTGCTTGGCACCCATGCCGCCGGTGATGCCCTGGACGATGATCTTGGAGTCCTTGTTCAGGTAGATGCTCATGTCCGTCGTCCTCTCAGGCAGCCTGGTCGTTGGCGAGCTCGGCGGCCTTGTCGGCCCCGCCGTCCATCGTCTCGGCCGACGTCACCAGGGGGTGGTTGGCGTCGGCGAGGATCTGGCGACCCAGCTCGACGTTGTTGCCGTCGAGACGGACCACCAGCGGTTTGGTCGCCTCGTCACCGAGGATCTTCAGCGCGCCGACGATCCCGTTGGCGACCTCGTCACAGGCGGTGATGCCGCCGAAGACGTTGACGAAGACCGACTTGACCTGCGGGTCGTGGAGGATCACGTCGAGGCCGTTGGCCATGACCTCCGCGTTCGCGCCGCCACCGATGTCGAGGAAGTTGGCCGGCTTGACGCCGCCGTGGGCCTCGCCGGCGTACGCGACGACGTCGAGGGTGCTCATGACGAGACCCGCGCCGTTGCCGATGATGCCGACCTGGCCGTCGAGCTTGACGTAGTTGAGACCGAGGTCCTTGGCCTTCGACTCGAGGTGGTCGGCCTCCTCGCGGATCTCGAACTGCTCGTGGTCGGGGTGCCGGACCTCGGAGGCGTTGTCGTCGAGCGAGATCTTGCCGTCGAGGGCCTCCAGCTTGTCGCCGGCGAGGCGGGCGAGCGGGTTGACCTCGACGAGGGTCGCGTCCTCCTCGACGAACACCTTGTAGAGCTGCTCGATCATCGTGACGGCTTGCTCGAAGACGGGCTCGGGGAATGCGGCCTCGGTCGCGATGGCCCGGGCCTTGTCGGCGTCGACACCGGCGCCCGGGTCGATCGCGATCTTCTTCACCGCGTCGGGGTTGGTCTTGGCGACCTCCTCGATCTCCACGCCACCCTCGACCGATGCGATGCAGAGGTACTGGCGGTTGGACCGGTCCAGGAGGAAGGAGAAGTAGTACTCCTCCTCCGGCGGGGTCGCAGGGGTGATCAGGACGCGGTTGACCGGGAGGTCCTTGATCGTCAGGTCGAGGATGTTCGTGGCGTGCTCGAAGGCCTCCGCCGGGGTCTTGGCCAGCTTGACGCCGCCGGCCTTGCCGCGGCCGCCGGCCTTGACCTGCGCCTTGACGACCACGACACCGCCCATCTGCTCCGCGGCGGCCTTTGCCTCCTCGGCGGTCTCGACGACGACACCGAGGGTGGTCGCCACGCCGTGCTTGGCGAAGAGCTCCTTCGCCTGAAACTCCATCAGGTCCACTGGTCTACGTCCTCAGCTGTTCGGGGGTGCGGGCCGCGCAGCGTGCGGGTCCTCCGGCACCCTAGTAGGGTCTCCGGGCTCGCGACGAGGGTGCCCATCGCGGAGGTGACCTTGGTTACACCGCCCAGACCGGGCCATTCCACAGTGACTGATCGGGGGATTTCGGGGTAGGGCGCGGATCGGTTAGGGTCGTCCGGATTCGTTTCACCCGGCTGTCGGATCGACGGCCGCTGGCGACGAGGCACCGAGGGGGCGGTCTCGAGCGACGGGGTGAACCGAAGGACCTAACGTCGACATGGGGGCACGCGAACTGATGGGTAATCACCGAGGGGCACGACGCGCTACGTCGCGAAGCCGCTCGGAGCGCCCTGACGAGGGGTACGTCGGACGCCGGGTCGCCGGTCGCGAGGAAACGCCGTCCACGCCCCCGTCGCCGCAGCCGTCGCCGTACGCCGCTGCCAGGGAGGTCGCTCCCGAGCCGGTCACCGCCACGGTCGGGCTCCCCACGAGCGTCTTCGACGACGCGACGACGGGCTCGCTCCGCCCGGCGGTGCCCGGCAAGCGCCGAGCCGCCAGGCGGGTGAAGCAACCCCTGCTCCGTGGCCTCCCGTCGATCCCGGTCGTCGTCGGCGTCGCTGCGCTGGCCGTCTCCGCGGGCGGCGTGCTGACGACCAACGGCACCCAGCTGGCCGCCAGCGCGGGCGGGACCACCCGGATCGCGGCCCCGAACGCCGCGTCCGGCGAGATCGGCGCCGGCGTCTACGACGCGCTCGGCCGCACTCCCGTCGTCAGCCGCGACTCCGACCGTGACGCGCTCGACGACGCCAGCGACGCCACCCTCGTGCAGGAGGTCGAGCTCCAGGCCGAGCAGCGCAACGAGGCGCTCGGAACCCTGGCGGAGCAGGCCGAGAAGGAAGCCAAGACGATCAACGACAACCGGTGGTCGTTGCCGATCGCGGCCGGCAGCTACCGGCTCTCGGCCGAGTACGGCCAGGCCGGCCCCTACTGGTCCAGCGGCTATCACACCGGCCTCGACTTCGCCGCCCCGAGCGGCACCCCGATCCAGGCGGTCGCCAACGGCGTCGTGACCTCGACCGGCTACGACGGCGCCTACGGCAACCAGACCGTCGTCACCCTCGAGGACGGCACCGAGATCTGGTACAACCACCAGACCTCGATCTCGGTCTCCGTCGGTGACAACGTCGTCGCCGGCCAGGTCATCGGCAGCGTCGGCTCGACCGGCAACTCCACCGGCCCGCACCTGCACCTCGAGGTCCGCCCCGGCGGCGGCGACCCCGTCGACCCGTACGCCGCGCTCGTAGTAAACGGCGTCAATCCTTAATTGGCCGAGCGTGTCGCTCGTTCCTCGCGCCGACGCTGCCGAGCGCCCGCAGTCGAGCGTCGTCGCGACGACGGCCGTTTGGCGGCAAGACTTGGTCGCGCGCGCGTGAACGCCGATTCGCTCGGCTCCGGTCGCTCGTTCCTCGCTCGCTACGCCTCGTCGCTCGGCGTCCCCGCGACGGGCCGACAGCTAGAGCTTCTCCACCGGGGCGTAGCGCAGCAGGAGGCGCTTGACGCCGTCGGAGCCGAAGTCGATCGAGGCGACGGACTTCTCCGCCTGCCCCTCGACGGACACGACGGTGCCGAGCCCGAAGCTGTCATGGGTGACCCGGTCACCGGGCTCGAGCACGGGGATCGGGCGGCTGGGCTTGGCCTTGGCCGCCGCGTCGGCGCGGGCGGCGGCCGAGGTGAAGTTGCGGCGGCCGGCAGCGGTCGGGGCGCCGAGCCGGTTGCCGTCGTAGGACGGTGCTGTCTCGCTGGCGAAGGTCGGCCGCGACCAGCGGGTCTGGTCGGCCTCGGTGCGACGCCAGTCGACGAGGTCGACCGGGAGCTCACCGAGGAACCGCGACGGCGGGTTGTGAGCAGGGGCTCCCCAGGCGGACCGGACCATCGCCCGGGAGACGTAGAGCCGCTGGCGGGCCCGGGTGATGCCGACGTAGGCAAGGCGCCGCTCCTCCTCCAGCTCGGGCCGGTCGCCGAGCGACCGTGAGTGCGGGAAGACGCCGTCCTCGAGACCGGTGAGGAAGACGACCGGGAACTCCAGGCCCTTGGCGGTATGAAGCGTCATCAGGGTCACCACTCCCTGGTCGGGGGGTGCGTCAGGGTCGTCGGCCGGTGCGTCGGGTATCTGGTCGGTGTCGGCGACCAGCGCCACCCTTTCGAGGAAGTCCGCGAGCCCTGGCTCGACGAGGCCGGCGTCGACGTCGGCCGGGTCGGCGCTGGGCGCAGCGACGGGGTCCTCGGCGAACTCGCGGGCGACGGCGACGAGCTCGCCGAGGTTCTCGACCCGGGTCTCGTCCTGGGGGTCGTCGGACGCCTCCAGCGAGGCCAGGTAGCCGGAGCGGTCCAGCACGCTCTCCAGGACGACGTCCGGCCGCTCACCACCCTCGACCATCGACTGCAGCTCGGTCACCAGCGCCACGAATCCCTCGATGTTGGCCTGGCTGCGGGTCGCGAGACCGGGCGCCTCGTCGGCGCGCTGGAGGGCCTCCCAGAAGGTGATCTGCTCGCGGTTGGCGAGGTCGTTGACGCATTCCACCGCGCGGTCCCCGATGCCGCGCTTGGGGGTGTTGAGGATGCGGCGCAGCGAGACCTGGTCGTCGGGGTTGACGAGCATCCGCAGGTAGGCCAGTGCGTCGCGCACCTCGCGCCGCTCGTAGAACCGGACGCCACCCACGACCTTGTAGGGCAGCCCGGTGCGGATGAAGATCTCCTCGAACACCCGGGACTGTGCGTTGGTTCGGTAGAAGACGGCCACGTCGCCGGCCCGGAGTCCGTCGTCGGTCAGCTTGTCGATCTCGTCGGAGACGAACCGCGCCTCGTCGTGCTGGTCGTCGGCGACGTAGCCGACGATCCGCTCCCCGTCGCCGGCCTCGGACCAGAGCCGCTTCTCCTTGCGCCCCTGGTTGTGCCCGATCACCGCGTTGGCGGCGGTGAGAATGGTCTGGGTGGAGCGGTAGTTCTGCTCCAGCAGGATGGTCCGCGCGTCGGGGAAGTCCTGCTCGAAGTCGAGGATGTTGCGGATGTTGGCGCCGCGGAACGCGTAGATCGACTGGTCGGCGTCACCGACGACCATCAGCTCGGCGGGCGGCACCCGGTCCTCGACCTCGGCACCAGCGTCGTACGCCCCGTTGACGGGGTCCTCGAGGCTCTGCCCGCAGAGCTGATGGATCAGGGCGTACTGCGCGTGGTTGGTGTCCTGGTACTCGTCGACGAGCACGTGCCGGAACCGGCGTCGGTAGGTCTCCCGGATCTCCGGGTGCGTCTGGAACAGCCGGACGGTCTCCATGATCAGGTCGTCGAAGTCGAGGGCGTTGGCCTCACGGAGCCGGCGCTGGTAGAGCGAGTACGCCGCGGAGTAGCTCTCCTCGATGCTGTTGCGAGCATCGGCCTTGACCTCGTCGGGATCGCGCAGCTCGTTCTTGTGGTTGCTGATCCAGTGCAGCACCGGTCCCGGCTGGTAGCGGCGCGGGTCGAGGTCGAGGTCGTTGCAGACCAAGGTGACCAACCGCTTCTGGTCCTGGGCGTCGTAGATCGAGAAGTTCGACTTCAGCCGCTCGTAGCCGAGGTGCTCGGCCTCCTTGCGCAGGATCCGGACGCAGGCGGAGTGGAACGTGCTGACCCACATGATCTTGGCCCGGCCACCGACCAGGTCGGCCACCCGTTCCTTCATCTCCGCGGCGGCCTTGTTGGTGAACGTGATCGCCAGCACCGATCCCGGGTGCGCCTTGCGCTCGGAGATCAGCCAGGCGATCCGACGGGTCAGCACCCGGGTCTTGCCCGAGCCCGCCCCGGCGACAACCAGCAGCGGCGGACCGGCGTGCTTGACCGCCTCCTGCTGGGGTCCGTTGAGGCCCTCCAGGAGCTCCTCCGCGGTCGGCCCGCGCCGCGTCGTACGCGGCTCGTCAGCGGGAGTGATGCCTTCGAGGCCAGGCAGCGGCTGCGGTGAACTCATCTCGGAGCCAGCCTACGGCGCACCACTCCCGGGCGACCGGGCGCACCGGCCCTGGGGACAGCTCACCAGCGGCTCAGCCGGAGCACGACACCGCCGTGGTCGGAGGGCCAGAGCCCGGTGGCATCGTCGCGATCGCTGGGCGACGTGCCGGTGACCCAGCCGTGCCCTACCTTGAGCCGGTGGTCCCCGTGGGGTGCCCGCGCGAAGATCATGTCGATGCGGTGGTCGAAGTCGTCGGCGTCGGCATCGTCGACGGTCTCGGAGAGTCCTGACGTCCAGCCCTCGTTGGCCGGCGCCCACCGAAGCCACCCGTCGATGAACGTCTCGGTGATCAGCTCGTACGGCGCACTGTGCGGCCGTGTGTCGCCGATGTCGACCTTCACCGTGTGGTCGAGCGGGTCGGAGTTGCAGTCGCACACCAGCACCGTCGACCGGTTCGGCGCGGTCGCGTCGCTCAGCAGCTCGGCCGCCTGGGCGTAGGCGATGTCGGAGCTGAACGCCTCGAGGTGGGTGTTCACGAACCGCATGGGCCGACCGGCGCCGCGGACGTCGACCCACTGGTAGCCGCGGTCGAAGTTCATCGTCACGCCGGCGACGCTGACGTCGAGGTTGTCGGCGTAGATCGCGTCGTGGGACGCGGTCACCTGCAGACCCGAGCCGGCGCGCAGGAGGATCACGTCGCGCATGGTCAGCCGGATGTCGCGGGCATCGGCCGAGCCGCTACCGGTGAAGCTCGGCGACTCGACATCGGCACGCTCGCCGATGACCACGGGAACGTAGTCCTCGCCCTGCGCTGCCAGCGCGTCCAGCAGGATCTCGAGGAAGTCGTAGTCGGTCTCGGTCGCGTTCGGCACGCCGACCTGGTCCAGCTGGAGCGGGCCGTGCCGCCACCACGCGACCTCCTGGAGCCCCACCAGCGCCGGCTGGGTGCGAGCGAGCTCGCGGGCAAGCAGCCGCGCGCGGACCGGGAAGCTCGTCTGGTCGACGATGGCCCGGGTCTCGTGGGTGGCGTTGGCGAGCGCACCCACGATCTGCGCGGGGGGCAGCCCCGCCCGCTGTGCCGCGAGCGCGGCGCGGACCGGACGGTTGATGTCGGCGCCCAGGTAGACGTTGCGGGTCATGACGGTGACCGGCTTGCCAGGAGTCGTCGCCGGCCGGACCGCATGGGTCTCAAGGGGCACAGCGAGTCCGGCCACAGTCGCGATGGCGGCGACGAACGAGGCAAGAACGGTACGGACAGAACGGCTCGAGATCGGCATGGGTCTCCCTCCCGGGACGCATGCTGATCGATGAGGCCCAGATTGTCCAGTGACCCGGGCCGTGCAGACGCGGCACCGATCAGGCGTGGACCGGCGACCAGAGCACGGCGACGCACACCTCGGCGACGGCGAGCACCAGCAGACCCGCCCAGAGACCTGTGGGGATGGACTGCTTGCGGGCGTTGGCCATGATCAGCACGAGCAGCACCAGCCCGATACCGAACTTCACCGCGATCTTCGTCGTGGTTGACGTCCTCGTCCCCGGCCTCGAGCACGCCGACCAGCGCGAGACCTGCGAGGAACGCCGTCCCGACACCGTCGCGCATTGCGCCGTTGACCTTCTTCTCCTGGTCCTTCGCCTGCACCAGCAGACCCCCGATCAGGGCTGCGAAGCCGAGGATGTGGATCACCAGCAGGATCTGGCGGGCAGTGTCCATGGCTGAACTCTAGGGGTCCGTCCTCAGCGACCGGTCGCGGTGAAGTGCTGGTAGTCCGACAACGATGACCACGACCCGCCCCACGACCAGCCGATCCGCGCGAACTCCCGTACGGCCGGCGATCCCGGCCAGATCATGCCCGGTCGCCGCCAGGACCGGTCGAGGTACGACGACGCCAGCTCGGGAAGCACGACGTCGCCCTTCTGGTAGGGGTTGTTGAACGGGTTGACGTCGATCGCCAGCCCGTAGGCGTGCGCGGACCAGCTGCTGCCCCCGGTGGTGGCGCGGCAGAGCAGGGCCGCGGTGTTGTTGCCGTCACCGGTCGGGGGGGCCTCGAGGTCCGCGGTCGTCGGCAACCGCATCTCCTCGATCGGGAAGTCGGCCGCGAAGAGCGCGCGGAACACCGACACGACGTCGGCGGCCTCGCTCGCCGCGACCACCAGCTCACCGGTGTGCGCAAGTCCGTCGAAGCCGCGGAACGACAAGGTCAGGTAGCGCAGGTCGGCGAGCGCGACCGGGCAACCAGGCGACCACGTCTCCCCCATCCGCCGGCGGACCGAGGCGGTGACCGGGGAGGTCGTCGAGTGGAATCGGCCGTCCCCGGGCGGCGGCAGCAGGTCGCGGGTGGGGAACCGCCGCTCGACGAGCTCCGGCGGGGTGGGGCGCATCTCGCCGAGCCCGTCCGGCCGCAGCGGCAGGGGGTGGGCGCCCAGCTCCCAGTCGGAGTACGACGGACCGGGATCGGTCGCCGTCGGCGACGGATCGCGCCGGAGCGGCTCGTCCGGCCGTAGCGTCGACTCCCCGTCGGTCGCTCGCGGCTGGTCCGTGCGCTCGGGCCCGCCACCGGCGCCGCACGCACTGAGCGTCATGGCCAGGGCCAGCGCGACGGCGTACGCCCCGAGACCGCGGGCGGTCACCTCAGAGCAACCTGCGGTCCGACGCCCACTTGGTCAGCTCGTGCCGTGAGGACAGCTGCAGCTTGCGCAGGACCGCCGACATGTGGGTCTCGACGGTCTTGATGGAGATGAAGAGCTCCTTCGCGACCTCCTTGTAGGAGTAGCCGCGGGCGATCAGCCGCATCACCTCCCGCTCCCGCTCGGTGAGCCGGTCGAGGTCCTCGTCGATGTCGGCGACCTCGATCGAACCGGCGAAGGCGTCGAGCACGAAGCCCGCGAGGCGGGGCGAGAAGACGGCGTCGCCGTCGGCCACCCGCTGGATCGCGCTCACGAGCTCGGGACCGGTGATGGTCTTGGTGACGTAGCCGCGAGCGCCGCCGCGGATGGTGCCGATGACGTCCTCGGCCGCGTCGCTCACGGACAGCGCCAGGAACCGCGGCGGGGAGGCCGTCGCCTGGTTGGCCAGCCTGCGGATCACCTCGACCCCGCCGCCACCGGGCAGGTGGACGTCGAGCAGCACCACGTCCGGGGCGACGGCCGCGATCGTGGCCACCGCCGTGTCGACGTCCTCCCCCTCGCCGACGATCTCGACGACACCGGAGCCGGTGGCCTCGAGCTCGGCGGTCACGCCGCGCCGGAACATGGCGTGGTCGTCGACCACCACGACCTTGACCGTCATGTCACTCACCCTCACCTTCACGTCCGAGGTGCAGCCGCACCTCGGTGCCCTCGCCGGGCGCCGACCGCACGTCGGCGGTGCCGCCGTGGCGGTGCATGCGGTCGATGATGCTGCGTCGTACGCCGAGCCGGTCCTCCGGGGTGGTGTCCGGGTCGAAGCCCGCGCCCCGGTCACGCACGAAGACGTCGACCGCGCCGGGCGTGATCTCCGCGTAGATGTCGACCCGTCCTACCCCGGCGTGCTTGGCCGCGTTGGTCGTCGCCTCGCGTGCCGCGGAGACGATCGGTCGCATCGCCTCGTCGAGGTCGCAGTCGCCCACCGCCACGACGTCCACGGTGAGGTTCCAGGCGTCCTCGACCTCGCCCGCCATCGCCCGCAGAGCGCTGGCGACGGTGCGCTCGTCGATGGACTCGGTGGAGAACAGCCAGGCCCGCAGGTCGCGTTCCTGCGAGCGGGCGAGCCGGGCCGCGTCGGACGGGTTCTTCTGGATCAGGGCGAGGGTCTGGAGGACCGAGTCGTGCAGATGGGCGGCCACGTCCGCGCGCTCCTGGGTGCGGACCCGCTCCTCCCGCTCGTCGCTCAGCTCGGCCGCCAGGCGGTAGATCCAGGGCCCGACGACGATCGCCAGGCCGCCGAGCACCAGCAGCACGGCCAGCGTCACGTCGCGGGCGAGCGAGAGCGAGCCGCCGCGGAGGGTGAACAGCACGATGGCGACCACGATGAGGCCGACCCCGGCGGCGAGCCGGGCGTACGACGCCCAACCGCCGTCGCCGAGCACGATCCGCACCGGGTCGATCCGGCCGCGGGCGTCGACCCACCGCTCGCGCTGCGCCTCGTCGGCCTGGCGCCAGAGCAGCGCGACGCCGACGATGGCGATCGCCAGCGGCCAGACCCAGCCCCCGGCGCCGAGGACGCCCTGGAGCACGAAGACAGCGCCGATCGCGAGCGCGCCGAGCACGACCACGGGGCCGACGTCGAACAGGCGACGGGCGGGCCCGGGCCGGCGGCCACCACGAGTCGCGCTCGCGAGGCCGGGCGCTTGCACGCCGGCCGGCGGGCCGGCGGGCAGCATCGCCCAGAGCACGGCGTACGCCGCGATGCCCGCACCACCGAGGACCGCGGCGACCACGAAGCCCACCCGCACCATCAGCACGGTCACACCGAGGTGCTCGGCCAGCCCAGCCGCGACACCGCCCAGCACGGGCTCGCGGAGGTCGCGGTAGGCGCGCCGTACGTCGCGGGGAGCCTGTGTCGCGGGCGCGCTCGCAGTGGTGGTCATGGTTCATCCATGGTCACACAGCGAGCGCCTCGTAAGCATGGGGAACTACCCTGACCCGACCCCGAGAACGACCGGCCCGCGGTACGGCAAGATCAGGGCACTCCCCGATGGTGGGCGAGCGCGTGACGGCACAGGCTTGGACACATGACGAACACCCCTCCCGACGCCCCGAGCGGCTCGACCGAGCCTCCCGGTCCGCCGGGCCCGCCCAGCACCTGGGTCGAGCCCGAGCCTGCGCCGTCCAGCGGCCCCCGCGTGACCCGCGAGGAGGCCAAGGACCTCGGGCGCATCCGCCGCAGCCTCACCGACCGCAAGATCGCCGGTGTCGCCGGCGGCATCGCCCGCCACTTCGACATCGACCCCCTGTTGGTGCGCGTCGGCCTGGTGCTGCTGGCGATCTTCGGTGGCGGCGGCATCCTGCTGTACGCCGCGGGCTGGCTACTCATGCCGGAGGAGGGCAGCGACGACGGCGTGATCAAGACCGACCACCGCACCCGCACCGTCCTGCTCGCCGTCGTCGGCGCCATCGCCGCGCTCTCGCTGCTCGGCGACTCCTTCGGTGGCTGGGAGTTCCCGTGGCCGCTGGCGATCATCGGGCTGGTGATCGCTGCCATCGCCGCTGCGGGCCGCCCCAAGCCCCACCCCGGTCCGCTGCCGAGCGGCGGCTGGATCCCACCCGGCACGCCCGGGCAGGTGCCCGGCGCGCAGGCCGGTCTACGGGCCGCCGTACCCGCGGCTACCAGCCGGGCGCCAAGCCACCGCCGGCGGACAGCGGCGGCGCGGCCCATGCTGTTCTCCGTTCGCCATGGCCATGGCGCTGGTCGGCGGTCGCGTCCGTCGCCACCGCCGACCTGGCGGGTTGGGACGCACCGATCGCGGCCTATCCCGCGTCGGTGCTCGCCGCCTGCGGCGTGATGCTGCTGGTCGGCGCGTTCTACGGTCGCGCCGGCGGCCTGATCTTCGTCGGACTCCTCGCCGCTCTGGCAACCCTCGTCGCGACCGCGGTCCAGGACGTCTCTGCCGGCCAGATCGACACCACCCCGAGGCTGGCCGCCGACGTGAAGGACCACTACGAGCTGGGCGTCGGCGAGATCATCATCGACCTCCGCGACCTGAGCGCGGCGGAGCTCGACAAGCTCGACGACCGGACCATCGAGGCCGACGTACGGCTGGGCCACATCCGGGTGCTGGTGCCCGAGGACGGACTCGACGTCACGGCCGTCAGCAACATCGAGGGAGCCGGCGAGTCCGTGCTGTTCGACGACCGTACGGACGGCTCCGACAAAGCCACGTTCGGGAACGGCGACGCGGCGCCCGACCTGACCCTCGACCTCGAAGTGCTGTTCGGGCAGATCGAGGTCCTGACCGAGGAGCCGGCGTGATGACCGAGCAGGAAGTCCCGGTCGAGGACCGGACCAGGCAGAGCTCCGGGTGGCACACCGTCAACATCGGCCACCTGGTCATGGGCACCGCGTTCCTCGGCCTGTTCGTCGTCTGGGCGCTGGTCGAGATGGACGCCGTCGACCTCGGCGAGGACCATTGGCTGCTGCCGCTCCCGTGGCTGTTCGCCGGCGTGATCGGGCTCGTCGCCACCGTCCTCCGCAACGTCGGTCGGCGACCCGGCAAGATGTCCGGGTGGACCTGATCTCCCTTCCCGGCCTGACCTCCCTGCCGGCCACTGACCATCCCGAGCTGGTCGCACCGCGGGTCGCCGCCGCGCTCGCCGACTGGCCGAGCCGCTGTCGAGGTGGCGGTCGTCGAGATCGACCCCGCCCTCGCCGACACCGCGGCGATGAGCGCGGCGTACGACCTCCCGCTGAGCGCCGGCGTGAACTGCGTGCTCGTCGCCGGCAAGCGGGAGGGTGACGAGCGGATCGCCGCCTGCCTGGTCCGGGCCGACACCCGCGCCGACGTGAACCACACCGTCAAGCGGCTGCTCGACGTCCGCAAGCCGTCGTTCCTGCCGATGGAGCGGGCGGTCGCCGAGTCCGAGATGGAGTACGGCGGCATCACGCCGGTCGGCCTCCCCGACGGCTGGCGAGTGCTGGTCGACCCCCGGGTGCTCGACGTCGAAGTGGCGGTGATCGGCTCCGGCGTACGTCGCTCCAAGCTCCTGCTTCCCGGCCGGCTGCTCGCCGAGCTGCCCGGCGCCGAGGTGATCCAGGGTCTGGCAGGCTGAGCGCAACCATGCGCCGCGTGCTCGTGACGGCACTCGCCGTCCTCCTCCTCGCCGGGTGCGACGGGTCGTCCGGCGACCCCGACCCGGGACCCAGCGCGGTCCCGACGGACCCCGGCGACGAATGCAGCAGCGGTACCGCCACCGAGATCCCTGTCGGACAGGACGAGGCGGTCGCGTGCCCCGACGAGCCCCTCGGGTCCGACCCGGACCCGGACCTGCCCGACCAGGTGCCCGAGGGCGCCACGTCGGTCCGACTCTGCGATGGCGGCGCCGACCGGGTGACGCCGCCGGTGGACGCGCTGACGACCGACGTCGCCGCGGTGGTGAGCGCGGTCAACGAGCAGCGGCTGGTGGCGGGGCGGCGGTGCCTGGACCGGCAGCTCTCGACCTACGAGATGGCGTTCGGTTATCCCGATGGCTCCAGGTTCGTCGTCGTCCGGCCGGTTCACGGGGTGCGCCGAGCTCCTCGTCGGCAGCCGTCGGCGGGCCGAGGCAGGGCCGCCGCTACGCACGTTCGTCCGGCTGCTCGCGACGCAACGGCCGGAGGCCGCGCCGGGGGGCCAGGCCGCCGTCGGACCGGACTCGCTGGACTGCGCGCAGCCGCGGGAGGACTGGACCTTCCCGCTCGGCGACCCCACGGGGCTGACCGTCGCCGTGCTGTGTGTGGGGCTCCCGCAGCGCCCGGGCCAGGCCCGCCGGGCGGTGATTCCGACAGCCGACCTGAAGATCCTGGTCGCCAGCATGGAGACCGACACCTCGTCCTCGGCGGGTTCGCTCGGTTGCTCCCAGGTCCGGGTGGAGGAGCACTGGATCGTGGGCGCCAACGCGTGGGGCGATCCGATCACCGTGTCCCGCGGCTGCTACGGCCTGACCGTGGAGCCGCCCGATCTCGAGTGGTCGCCCCGCGGTGACGCGCGCCGGACCCTCCGTGAGCTGGTCGCCGAAGCACGCTGACGAGCTCTCGTCGAACCACCGACGGCGACTGGCGTCGTCTCAGTGAGGCCCGCCGAGCCCGGTGATCCGCAGGCCGGAGTGCACCTTGTACTTGCGGTTGATCGAGATCAGCACGGCGGTGAAGGGCTCGAGCTGCCGTGCCAACCGGAGCTTGCCGCCGTCGATCCCGACCCGGCCGGTCACAGCGGCGGCCAGCGCCATCGCGACCTCCTTGGCCTCGACCACGTCGCCGACGACGATCACGTCCTCGTCGAGGTGCCCCGGCTCGTCCCACAGGCCGACGGCGGACACGTTGTGGAACGCGCCGACCACGGTCGCCTCGGGCGCCAGCTCCTGGGCGGACTCGGCGGCCGATCCCTCGCCGCCGTTGATGATCTTGCCGTGCGCACCGCGCTTGTCGAACGCCAGCGGGTTGACGCACGAGATCACGGTCTTCCCGGCCAGCGGGAGCGACGCGACCAGCTCGTCGTGCCCGTCGTAGGGCACCGCCAGCAGGACGACGTCGCACTGCGCGACGGCGTCGGCGTTGCTCGCGCCACCGACCTTGCCCGCGCCCGTCGTACCGCCGAGCTTCTCCCGGACCTCCTCCGCGGCCGCCTCCGCCTTCTCCGCCGCCCGCGACCCGAGCACGACGTCGTGACCGCCCCTCGCGAAGCGGTAGCCGAGCCCCTTGCCCTGCGGCCCGGTGCCGCCGATCACGGCCACGCGGTACCTCGCGTCCTGGCTCACTGGCTGGCTCGCTGGGTCACTGGCTGGGTGACTGGTTGGCTCACTGGTCCTCCTGGGTAACACCCGGTCGACGTTGCGAATGTGACAGTACTACTGTCACAGTTGACGCCGAACGCCACCCGAACCGAAGGATCGCCCGTGAAGCTCTCCAGCTCGCTGATGTACGCCGGCAACCCGCGTGAAGCCGCCGACCAGGTGACCGCTCTCGAGCAGGCCGGTCTGGACACCATCTGGGTCGCTGAAGCCTACGGCTTCGACTCCCCCACGCTGATGGGCTACCTGGCAGCCAAGACGGAGACCATCCAGATCGGCTCGGCGATCCTCAACATCTACTCCCGCACGCCCGGCGCGCTGCTCCAGACCGCCGCCGGCCTGGACAACGTCAGCGGCGGCCGTGCCATCCTCGGCCTCGGAGCCTCCGGCCCCCAGGTGATCGAGGGCTTCCACGGCGTTCCCTACGCAAGCCCGCTCGGCCGCACCCGGGAGATCATCGACCTGGTCCGACGCGGCCTGCGCCGGGAGCCGCTCACCAACGACGGCATCTTCAAGCTCCCCCTGAGCAAGGAGGACGGGGCGGTCACCGGTCTGGGCAAGCCGCTCAAGCTGCTCACCCACCCCGAGCGCGACACGGTGCCTATCTACGTCGCCGCGCTCGGCCAGAAGTCGGTCCAGAGCACCGCCGAGCACGCCGACGGCTGGTTGCCGTTCCTCTACTACCCCGAGAAGGCGAAGGAGGTCTGGGGCGAGGTGGTCGCCACCGGCACCTCCCAGCGACCTGACGACCTCGCCCCGCTCGAGGTGGTCGCGGGCGGCATGTGTGCGATCGGCGAAGGTCCCGAGACCAAGTCGTTGCTCGACTTCGCCCGTCCACTGATCGCCCTCTACGTCGGCGGCATGGGAGCGCGTGGCAAGAATTTCTACAACGACCTGTTCTGCAGCTACGGCTTCGAGAAGGAGGCGAAGGAGATCCAGGACCTCTACCTCGACGGCAAGAAGCGGGACGCCGAGGCACTGGTGCCCGATGGAGTTCCTGGAGGCGATGAACCTGGTCGGCCCCGAGTCCTACGTGAAGGAGCGGATCGCCGCCTACCAGGAGTCCGGGGTCACCGACCTCCAGATCACGCCGGCCGTCGAGGACGCACCCTCCCTGGTCCGCAGGATGAAGGAGCTCGTCGAGGCGTAGCGCTGCTGGCGCGCGGCTGTCACAGATCGGTCCGGCCAGGTGTCTTCATGGCACCCGCCGGGCCGATTTTCGTCGTACCCCGATGAATCCCCGACCTTCTCGGGGTCGGATCCGGCGAAACCCTGATGCCGTTGTCCGTACCTGCTGAAAGAGTAGCCCCCATGCACCGTCAGATAGCCGGCAAGCTCACCGGCCCAGTGACCAAGTGGATCGTCGCCGCCGCCGTCATCGTCCTCGCTGGTCTGATGATGCCGCTCAACGCGAAGCTGGTCGACGTCCAGAACAACGAGGCGTCCTCCTGGCTCCCCGGGGACGCGGAGTCGACCAAAGTGCTCGAGGAGCTCTCCGGGACCGTCGACCCCAACGACATCCCCGCCCTCCTGGTCTACACCCGCGACGGCGGTCTGACCGAGGACGACCTCGCCGCGATGGACGAGCACGCCGCCGAGATCGCCGAGACCGAGGGCGTGACCGACGCGGGCGTGCTCTCGCCCAACGTCGCGGCCGAGCAGGGCCTTCCCCAGCAGTTCGTCTCGGACGACGGAGAGGTCGCCTACCTCTACTACGTCTGGAATTTCGGTGACGAGGGCTGGAACGCCGTCCCTGACGCCGCCGACGAGGTCCGCGACATCGGACAGATCGACGGCGTGACCGTCTACCTCGCAGGCTTCGGCGGCCAGGCCTCTGACGCGGCGGAGTCGTTCGAGGGCATCGACACCAACCTCATCCTGGCGACGCTCGGCGTCGTCATCATCATCCTGCTGTTCACCTACCGCAGTCCGATCCTGTGGGTCCTGCCCGTCCTGTGCGCCGCGGTCGCCAACTTCATCGCGACCGGCATCGTCTACCTGCTCGCGAAGTACGCCGACCTCACCGTCAACGGACAGAGCCAGGCGATCCTCAGCATCCTGGTGATCGGCGCAGGCACCGACTACGCGCTGTTGCTCGTGGCTCGCTACAGGGAGGAGCTGCGCCGTCACGAAGACCGGCACGAGGCGATGGCGTTCGCCCTTCACCGTGCCGCCCCCGCGATCCTGGCGAGCGCTGCCACGGTCTGCGTCGGCATGCTCTGCCTGTCCGTCGCCGACCTCAACTCGACCGCTGGCCTCGGGCCGGTGCTCGCGATCGGCATCGCTGTCACCTTCTTCGTGATGGTCACCCTGCTGCCCGCTCTGCTCGTCATCTGCGGCCGTTGGGTCTTCTGGCCGAAGCGGCCGACGTTCGGCTCCTACGAGCCGACGAGCGGTGGCCTCTGGGCCAAGGTCGGCAGAGCCATCACGCCCCGCCCGCGAGCGGTATGGGTGGTCACGACCGGGATCCTGCTGGTGGCCTGCCTCGGCCTGTTCCGGCTCGACACCGCCGGCCTCTCGACCGAGGACACGTACACGAAGGAGTTCGACTCCATCAAGGGCCAGAAGGTGCTCATCGAGCACGGCCTCTCCGACACCTCCAACACGGCGCAGGTCGTCTTCGACGAGCAGACGGAGGACGACGTCGTCGCGGCCGTCAATGACGTCGATGGCCTGGACGAGCCGGGCAAGGTGACCCCGCTGGCCGACGGTCGGGCCTACTTCGAGGCGACGATCACCGAGGACATCTCCTCGACCGAGGCCTTCGACATCGTCGAGGCCACCCGCGACGCGGTCGGTGAGGTCGACGGTGCCGATGCGCTGGTCGGGGGCGGGTCCGCCTTCTACCTCGACACCAAGATCGCCGCGGATCGCGACAACCTCGTGATCATCCCGCTGGTGCTGCTGGTGGTCTTCCTGATCCTCCTGGCTCTGCTGCGGGCCGTGGTCGCCCCGGTGCTGCTCATCGCCACGGTGGTGCTGTCGTTCGGCGCGGCCCTGGGTATCTCGGCCCTGCTGTTCGAGTTCGTCTTCGGCTTCGCCGGCGCAGACCCCGGGTTCCCGTTGTTCACCTTCGTGTTCCTGGTGGCGCTGGGCATCGACTACAACATCTTCCTGATGACCCGGGTCCGCGAGGAGACCGCGACGTACGGCACCCGGCGGGGTTCGCTGATCGCTCTGTCGTCGACCGGTGGCGTGATCACGTCGGCGGGCCTGGTGCTCGCCGCGACCTTCCTCGTCCTGGGCTCGCTACCGCTGGTGTTCCTCGCCGAGCTCGGCCTGGCGGTCGCACTCGGGGTGCTGCTCGACACGATGATCGTCCGCTCGGTCCTCGTCACGGCCCTCAACCTCGACCTGGGCGGCAAGATCTGGCGGCCCAGCAAGCTCGATGCCGAAGACGCACCGCTCGACGAGGCGCCGCCCGAGCCGGAGCGGGAGAAGGTGCCGGCACTCTGAGGATCGGCTGACCGAACGGCTGTCACAGAACGGCCCGGCGTGGTGCCTGGATGGCGCCCGCCGGGCCGTTTTCGTCCTACCCCGATGAACTTCTGACCTTCTCGGGGTCAAATCCTGCGAAACCCTGATGACGATGTCCGTGCCCCCTGGAAGGCTGTTCCCCATGCACCGTCAGATCGCCGGCAAGCTCACCGGCCCCGTGACCAAGTGGATCGTCCTCGTCGCAGTGGTGCTGATCGCCGGCGGCCTCGGTTCCCTCGCCGGCAAGCTCGTCGACGTCCAGAACAACGAGACCCAGTCGTGGCTGCCCGAGAGCGCCGAGTCGACGAAGGCGTTCGAGAAGCTGGGCGCGTTCCAGGACGAGTACGACGTCGGCACCACCGTCGTCTACTACCGCGACGGCGGCCTGACCGAGGCCGACCTCGCCGCGGTCGAGGAGCAGGCGGCCGAGATCCAGGAGATCGACCCGGACGCGATCACCAACGTGCTCACGCCTGAGAGCGCCGCGGCCGCCGATGTCCCGGCACCGTTCGTGTCCGAGGACGGCGAGGTCGCGAAGATCGAGTTCACGGTCAACTACGGGGACCAGCTGTGGGAGGAGCTGCCCGGCCTCAAGACCGACGTCGACGACATCACCGGGCTCGCTGAGGGCGGCGAGGTCTACCTCGCCGGCGCCGGCGGCCAGAACGCCGACGCGGCGACGATCTTCACGTCCTTCGACAGCAAGCTGCTGTTGGTCACGCTGCTTGCGGTGATCCTGATCCTCCTCGTCAGCTACCGCAGTCCGCTGCTGTGGATCCTCCCGATCATCTGCGCTCTCGTGTCGCTCGGCAGCTCGATGGGCCTGCTCTACCTCCTGGCCAAGAACACCGACCTGACCGTCAACGGGCAGACCCAATTCATCATGACCGTGCTCGTGATCGGCGCCGGCACGGACTATGCACTGCTGCTCATCGCCCGCTACCGAGAAGAGCTACGGCGCCACGAAGACCGGCACGAGGCGATGGCGTTCGCCCTGCACCGGGCGGCGCCGGCGATCCTCGCCAGCGCGGCCACCGTCGCGATCGGTCTGCTCTGCCTCATGTTCGCCGACCTCAACTCGACCGCCGGACTGGGTCCGGCCAACGCTGTCGCCATCCTGGTGACCGTGCTGGTCATGGTCACCCTGCTGCCGGCGCTGCTGGTGATCTTCGGTCGCTGGATGTTCTGGCCGTTCATCCCGCGCTTCGGCTCCGAGGAGCCGACGGCATCCGGCTTCTGGGCCAAGGTGGGCAACTCGATCAGCGGTCGCCCGCGGATGGTGTGGATCGGCACCGCCGCCGCGCTCGCCGTGCTGTGCCTGGGCTTCTTCCGACTGGACACCGGCGGCATCCCCAGCGACGAGCAGTACACCACCGACCAGGACTCGGTGACTGGTCAGGCCATCCTGGTCGACCACGGGCTGGTCGACGCCAGCACGCCGATCCAGGTGGTCGCCAACGCCGACCAGGCCGAGGACGTCGTCGCCGCGATGGAGGGCATCGACGGCATCGCGCAACCGGTCGTCGCGGCCACCGAGGGGGACACTGCCCTGATCGTCGCCGACATCACCAGCGATCCGTACTCCGAGGAGGCGCTGAACGCGGTCGAGGACGTCCGCGACGCGGTGCACGAGGTCGACGGGGCGGATGCCCTGACGACCGGGATCAGCGCCGTGACGCTCGACATCATGGAAGCCTCTGCGCGGGACAACAAGGTGATCATCCCGATCGTCCTGCTGGCCGTGCTGATCATCTTGTTCATCCTGCTCCGCGCAGTGGTGTCACCGCTGTTGCTGATCGGCACCGTGATCCTGTCCTTCGGTGCGGCGCTGGGGATCTCGGGCCTCGTGTTCGACCTGATCTACGGGCACGAGCAGACGGACCCCGGCTTCCCGCTCTGGGCATTCGTGTTCCTCGTCGCCCTCGGCATCGACTACAACATCTTCCTGATGACCCGGGTCCGCGAGGAGACCGTCAACCACGGGACACGCAGGGGGTCGTTGATCGCCCTGTCGTCGACGGGCGGCGTGATCACCGCAGCCGGCATCGTGCTGGCGGCGACGTTCGCGATGCTCGCGACGATGCCGCTGACCTTCACGCTGCAGCTCGGCACGACGATCGCCCTCGGGGTCCTCCTCGACACGATGATCGTCCGCTCGGTCCTGGTCACGGCCCTCAACCTCGACCTCGGCGGCAAGATCTGGTGGCCGAGCAAGCTCGACACCGAGGACGCGCCGCTCCACGAGGCAGCCGCCGGACCAGGAGCGCGAGAAGGCGCCGGCGCTGGACTGACGCGCAGTGCCGGACCACCGCTTGACTAGAACACGTTCTAGTTCTGGCGGTGGTCCGTTACGCTTTGCGGCAAATGCCACAGTTGCCCACCCCCCAGCAGATCCGCCGTGCCCTGGCGCGCGCCGAGCGCGGCGCGGCGCTCGACCTCGCCGAGGCGACCGCGCTCCTGGCCGCGACCGGGGAGGACCTCGAGCGGCTGTGCGCTGCGGCCGCCAGGGTGCGGGACGCGGGGCTGGTCGCGGCCGGTCGGCCGGGGGTGCTGACCTACTCCCCGAAGGTCTTCATCCCGGTCACCCGGCTGTGCCGCGACAAGTGCCACTACTGCACGTTCGTGGAGACGCCGAAGCAGGCGGCACGCGCCGGCCGTGCTCCGTACCTGTCTCCGGAGGAGATCCTCGACATCGCCCGCGAGGGCGCTGCGTTGGGTTGCCTGGAGGCGCTGTTCACGCTGGGCGACCGGCCCGAGGACCGCTGGCCCGAGGCGCGGGAGTGGCTCGACGAGCAGGGCTACGACTCCACGCTGGCCTACGTCCGGGCGATGGCGGTCCGGGTGCTGGAGGAGACCGGGCTGCTGCCGCACCTCAACCCCGGCGTGATGTCGTGGGAGGAGCTGAACCGGCTCAAGCCGGTGTCGCCCTCGATGGGGATGATGCTGGAGACCACCTCGCGGCGGCTGTTCGAGACCAGGGGCGAGGCGCACCACGGCTCACCCGACAAGGATCCCGAGGTCCGGCTGCGGGTCCTCGAGGACGCCGGCCGGCTGTCGGTGCCGTTCACCACCGGGCTGCTGGTCGGGATCGGGGAGACCCTGACCGAGCGGGCGGAGACGATCTTCGCGCTGCGCCGTACCTCCCGCGCCTACGGCGCGGTGCAGGAGGTCATCGTCCAGAACTTCCGCGCCAAGCCCGACACCGCGATGCGCCATGTCGACGACCTCGGGCTGGAGGAGTACCGGGCAGCGATCGCGGTGACCCGGCTGGTGCTGGGACCGAAGGCGCGGGTGCAGGCGCCGCCGAACCTCGTGGACTCCTCAGAAGGTTCGGCAGAGTGTCGGCTCCTGCTCGAGGCCGGCATCGACGACTGGGGCGGCGTCTCCCCCCTCACCCCTGACCACGTCAATCCCGAGCGTCCCTGGCCCTCGCTCGAACGGCTCCGGGAGCTGACCGCCGAGTGCCGGGTTCGAGCTCCGGGCGCGGCTGACCGTGCATCCTGAGTACGTCGTCGGCGCGCTCCAGCGCGGCGAGCCGTGGCTCGATCCCCGGGTGGCCGGCCACGTGGCCGCGCTCGCCGGACCGGACGGGCTCGCCATCCCGGGCGTCAAGCCCACCGGCCTGCCCTGGCAGGAGCCCGACGGCGGCTTCGAGCCTGGTCAGAGCTGGGGCCGGACCGATCTGTACGAGGCCGTGGACACGACCGGCCGGACCGAGGATCGCCGTACCGACTTCTCCGCCGTCTACGGCGACTGGGACGAGGTCGCCAGCCGACGCTGGTCGAGTAGCCGCCGAGGAACGAGCGCGGCGTATCGAGACCCCCCGCAGCCGGACGCGAGGCCCTCGCCGCTGCCGAGGCCGATCCGGGCAACCTGTCCGACGAGCACGCGCTGACCTTGATGACCGCCGAGGGTGACCTGCTGCGCGAGGTGGTCCGGCTGGCCGACGAGCTGCGCCGCGACACCGTCGGCGACGAGGTGACCTACGTCGTCAACCGCAACATCAACTTCACCAACGTCTGCTACGTCGGGTGCCGGTTCTGCGCGTTCGCCCAGCGCCGCACCGACGCCGACGCCTACTCGCTGTCCTACGACGAGGTGGCCGACCGCGCCCAGGAGGCCTGGGACCTCGGCGCGACCGAGGTGTGCATGCAGGGCGGCATCGACCCGCAGCTGCCGGCGACGGCGTACTTCGACCTGGTCCAGGCCGTGAAGCAGCGGGTGCCCGAGATGCACGTCCACGCCTTCTCCCCGATGGAGATCGTCAACGGCACCGCCCGCACCGGCCTGTCGATCGAGGACTTCCTGATCAAGGCCCGCGAGGCCGGCCTCGGCTCGCTGCCCGGCACCGCGGCGGAGATCCTCGACGACGAGGTCCGCTGGGTGCTCACCAAGGGCAAGCTGCCCGCCCGCACCTGGATCGAGATCGTCAGCACCGCGCACCGGCTGGGGATCCCGACGACCTCCACGATGATGTACGGCCACGTCGACAACCCCCGACACTGGGTAGCCCACCTCCGCGTCCTCTCCCGCGTCCAGGACCAGGCACTCCAGGCCGGCGGCACCGGCTTCACCGAGTTCGTGCCGCTGCCGTTCGTCCACACCTCCTCCCCGATCTACCTCGCCGGCGTCGCCCGGCCCGGTCCCACGCTGCGCGACAACCTCGCCGTCCACGCCATGGCCCGGATCCTGCTGCACGGCCGGATCCCCAACATCCAGACCAGCTGGGTCAAGCTCGGCGTCGAGGGCACCCGCGCCATGCTCCAGGCCGGCGCCAACGACGTCGGCGGCACCCTGATGGAGGAGACCATCTCCCGGATGGCCGGCTCCGAGCACGGCTCCGCCAAGACCGTCGCGGAGCTCGCCGAGATCGGCGCCGGCATCGGCCGCCCGGTGCGCGAGCGGACCACGCCTACGGCGTGCCGCCGGTCCGCTGACCGGCGCCGGACCGTCTCGCAACTGCAAACGTTTGCCGTGACCGCCTCTTTACGTGACCGCCGTCACATCATATGTTGTTCCGGACAACATATGAACCGCGCCACGACTGCCGACAGTCGACGTCAGCTGGGCCGGGCACGGAATCGCACAGGAGGCGGTTCGCGTGCAGCGAAAGTACGGCTTGGCGGTGGTGGCGGATGTTGGGGTTCGCCTCTGACGCTCACCGCGTGCGGTGACGACGAAGACGACAGCGGACGACGGCGGCGACAGCGGCGGCGAAGCGCCAGGGCAAGATCGGCGTGATCCTGCCCGACACCGAGTCCTCGGTCCGCTGGGAGGCCGCGGACCGCCCGGCGCTCGAGGCGGCCTTCGAGGAGGCCGGCGTCGAGTACAGCATCCAGAACGCCGAGGGCGACGCCGAGAAGATGGGCAGATCGCCGACGGCATGATCGCCGACGGCGTGACCGTGCTCGCGATCGTCAACCTCGACTCCGAGTCCGGTGCGGCGATCCAGGAGAAGGCGGCCGCGCAGGGCGTCGAGACGATCGACTACGACCGCCTGACCCTCGGTGGCTCGGCGGACTACTACGTCTCCTTCGACAACACCGTCGTCGGCGAGCTGCAGGGCCAGGGCCTCGCGGACTGCCTCGGCGACAAGGCGGCCAACATCGTCTACCTCAACGGCTCGCCGACCGACAACAACGCGACGCTGTTCGCGGCCGGTGCGCACAGCGTCCTCGACCCGATGCACCAACTACACGGTGGTCGGCGAGCAGGCCGTTCCGGACTGGGACAACGAGCAGGCGGTGACGATCTTCGAGCAGCTCTACACCGCAGGCCGACGGCAAGGTCGACGGCGTGCTCGCCGCGAACGACGGCCTCGGCGGCTCCGCGATCTCGGTCCTCGAGGAGAACGGGCCGCGCCGGCGAGGTGCCGGTGACGGGTCAGGACGCGACGGTCGAGGGCCTGCAGAACGTCCTCGCCGGCACCCAGTGCATGACGGTCTACAAGTCCGCCAAGCTCGAGGCCGGAGCGCTCGCCGACGCGGCGATCGCCCTGGTCAACGGCGAGGAGGCCGAGACCACCGGCACGACCGAGGACGCCGAGGGCGGCCGCGACGTGCCCGTCGATCCTGCTCGAGCCCGAGTCCGATCACCAAGGACAACGTCAGGTGACGTCATCGACGACGGTGGCCAGACGGCCGAGGACGTGTGCGCCGGCGGAGTACGCCGACGCGTGCACGGAGGCCGGGCATCAGTGACCTGACCCTCGCTGACCAGTCGGGTGCCCGCGCCGTCATCGGGCGCGCGGGCGCCCGGCGTCCGGCATTCACCCGGCACCGAGCGCCTATCCCGTTCGCCCCGGACAACCACATGACCCTCGGCCGGAACCGGAGTACCCGAGCTGACGACCGCCGCTGCTCGAGCTGCGCGGCGTCAACAAGAGCTTCGGTGTCGTCCACGTCCTGCACGACGTCGACTTCGCCGTCTACCCGGGCCAGGTCACCGCCCTCGTCGGCGACAACGGCGCCGGCAAGTCCACGCTGATCAAGATCATCGCCGGCATCTACGGCCGCGACAGCGGGGAGTACCTCTTCGACGGCAAGCCGGTCGACGTCCACGGCCCGCGCGACGTGGCCGCGCTCGGCATCGAGGTCGTCTACCAGGACCTCGCGCTGTGCGACAACCTCGACATCGTCCAGAACATGTTCCTCGGCCGCGAGACGCGCAAGCGGCATGCATCGCTCGACGACCGGCATGGAGTCCCGGGCCCGCGAGACGCTGGCCTCCCTGTCGGTCCGCACCGTGAAGTCGGTGCGCCAGAGCGTCGCCAGCCTGTCCGGCGGCCAGCGCCAGACCGTGGCGATCGCCAAGGCCGTGCTGTGGAACTCCAGGATCGTGCTGCTCGACGAGCCGACCGCCGCGCTCGGCGTCGCGCAGACCCGCCAGGTCCTCGACCTGGTCCGCCGCCTCGCCGACCGCGGGCTCGGCGTCGTCCTGATCTCGCACAACATGAGCGACGTGTTCGAGGTCGCCGACCGGATCACCGCGCTCTACCTCGGCCGGGTCGCCGCCGACGTCCCCGCCAAGGACGTCACCCACAGCCAGGTGGTCGAGCTGATCACCGCCGGCCGCTCCGGCGAGCTCGGCATCCCGAGAACCCCGCCACCGCGAGCGATCTGAGGAGCACCGACGATGACCACGTCGAGACCAACGGACCAAGCCCGGCGAGCAGGGCGGCGGCAGCCTCCGCCGACAGCGACTTCGCCGGCGACGCCGTGCCACGCGTCACCTGGGCGAGCGCGTTCCAGGACGTACGTCGCCCGGGTCCGCGGCGGCGACATGGGCTCGCTGCCCGCCTCTTGGGCCTGGTCGTGCTGATGATCATCTTCAGCCTGCGCCAGCGACACGCTTCCCACGACCTCAACCTGGCCAACCTGGTCACCCAGGCCGGCCGATCTGCGTGCTCGCCCTGGGCCTGGTGCTCGTGCTGCTGCTCGGCGAGATCGACCTGTCTGCCGGCGTCGCCGGCGGCGCGGCCGCCATGATCACCGGCTGGCTGATGATCGACCACGGCCAGAGCTGGTAGGTCGCGGCGCTCGCCGCCCTGGCCGTCGGGGCGGTCATCGGCCTGGCCATCGGCCTGCTGGTGGCGCGCCTCGGCATCCCGTCGTTCGTGGTGACCCTGGCCTTCTTCCTGGGCTCCAGGGCGTCTGCTGAAGTTCATCGGCCAGGGCGGCTCGGTCCGCTTCAACGACGAGGTCCTGCGCGGGCTGGCGATCAAGAACGTCGACCCGGTGACCGTCGGCTGGATCGCGGCGATCGTGCTGGTCCTCGGGTTCGCGGCCCTCTCACTGCTCGCACTACCGGACCCAGGTCACGCAAGGGCTCCAGCACCCGCCGCTCAGCCTGGTGATCGTGCGGATCGGCGTCCTGGCCGCCATCCTGCTGGGCCTGGTCGCGCTGCTTCAACCAGAACCGCGGCCGCAACCCGAACTTCCCGATCGAGGGCATGCCCGGGTGCTCTCGTGGTCGTCGCCCTGCTGATCCTGTGGACCTTCATCCTCGACCGCACCCGCTACGGCCGGCACCTCTACGCCGTGGGCGGCAACGCCGAGGCGGCCCGCCGGGCCGGCATCAACGTGGTCCGGATCAGGACCTCCGCGTTCGTCGACTGCACGATGATGGCGGCGGTCAGCGGCATCCTGCTCGCGGCGAACACCGGCAAGATCTCGCCCGGATCGGGCGGCGGCAACACCCTGCTGTACGCCGTGGGGGCCGCCGTCATCGGCGGGACCAGCCTGTTCGGCGGCAAGGGCCGGGCGGTCGACGCCGTCATCGGCGGCCTGGTCATCGCGACGATCGTCAACGGCCTCGGCCTGCTCAACCAGGCGAGCTGGATCAACTTCGTCGTGACCGGTGGCGTCCTCCTCCTCGCCGCGAGCGTCGACGCGATCTCGCGTCGCCGCCGCTCCGCGGCCGGGGTCTAGGCGTGGCCGCGGGCGCCGCGGCCGGGCACGGGCACCAACCAGGAAGCCGTGCGCCGCCACAACCTCGGGCACCCTGCTGCGCCACGTCCACCGTGCGGGGCAGGTGTCGCGCGCCGAGCTGACCGGCCGATGGGGCTCAACCGCGAGCACGATCGCGGGACTGGTGGCGGAGCTCGAGGCGCTCGGCGCTGATCGAGCACACTCGCCGGCGGGCGGTCGCGCGGAGCGCCGGCCGACCCTCGGCGGGCGTCGGGCTCGCCGACCGAGCGGGCCCTACGTCATCGCGGTCGACCTGGGCGTCGACCGCGCGGTGGTGGCCCGGGTCGGGCTGGGCGGCACGGTGCTGGCCGCGCGGCCGCACCCGATCGCCGGCGAGCCGAGGCCTGGCAGGTCGGGGCGACGGTGGCGGACTCGATCACGCAAGTGCGTCGAGGACGCCCGCGGCCGACCCGCCCTGGTCGGCATCGGCATCGGCGTCCCGGGTCTGGTCGCGGCGCAGCGACGGGCTGATCCGGCTGGCCCCCAACCTGGACTGGCACGACGTCTCCTTCGGCTCCATCGTCCTCGCCGCCCTCGGGCTCGACGTCCCGATCGCGCTCGCCAACGACGCCGACCTGGGCGCGCTCGCCGAGCACGAGCGCGGGGCCGGGGTCGGGATCGACGACCTGATCTACATCTCCGGCAACGTCGGCGTCGGCGCCGGCGTCATCACCGGCGGCCACCGGCTCGAGGGCGCCGGCGGCTACGCCGGCGAGATCGGTCACCTCGGTTCGACCCGCGCGGCGGGCTGTGCCACTGCGGCAACCTCGGCTGCTGGGAGACCGAGGTCGGCGCCAAGCCCATCGCCGAGGCGATCCGTTGCCCCGAGGACCAGGTGCCGCGGCTCGGCGAGATCCTCGAGCCGAGCTGACCGTCGCCCCGCGGGAGCTGCGGGCCATCGGCGGCCGACCTCGGTCGCGGCCTGGCGAGCATCGTCAACGCGTTCAACCCGCAGATCGTGGTCCTCGGCGGCTACTTCCGGCGCCGCTCTACCGGCTGTGCCGGACAGAGTCAATGCCGGCCTGGCCGAGCGCGCCCTGCCGGCCGCCCTCGAGTCGGTGACGCTGACCGCTGCCCGGGCTCGGCGACGACTCGGTGCTGCTCGGCGCGGCCGAGATGGCGATGGAGCCGCTCTTCGTCGACCCGGTGGCGAGCCTCGCCGGCAGCCCGTCGACGCGACACCTACGCCCGGTTCGCCGGCTAGGCCGACGCGGCTAGCCCGTACAGCTCGACGGCACCGCCGAAGAGCGCCGCGCCAGGGCGCGCTCGGCGGCCCCGTGCGCGGCCGCTCGATCCCGAGCGCGCCGAGCCGGAGGTCCGGGCTGCCGCAGCTCGGGTGCTCGCCAGGCGCGCGTCGAGCGTGGCGGCGGGCTCCAGGACCAGGTCCCCCAGCGGCACGAAGTAGCCACCGAGGACGACGCGCCGGGGTCGAGCATGCCGGTCAGCGACCGCCAGTCCGCGACCGACGTAGTGACCCACGACGCATCCCGGCCCGGACGCGCGCCGCTCGCTGGCGGCGCGGGCGGCGACGGCGACGCGCGGACTCCAGCGGGGTGCCGGACTCCGGCATGCCCGACCGCCCCGAGCATCGCGTGCAGGCCGATCGGAGGCCTCCCAGCAGCCGGTCCGGCCGCAGCCACAGACGCGCGTCGGGTCGCCGACCGGCATGTGCCCGACCTCGCCGGCGAAGCCGCGGGCACCGCGGACCAGCCGCCGTCGCTCGACGATGCCGGCGCCGATGCCGACCGTGCCGGTCAGGTAGAGCAGGTGCGGTGTCGCGCCGGCGCCGTGGTGGGTCTCGGCGAACGCCGCGCAGTCGGCGTCGTTGCTGACCCGACGGCGGCCGGTCCAGCCGAACGCCGCGTCCACGCCGTCGCGACCCGGCGCCGGTGAAGTCGAGGTTCGGCGCCCAGACCACCGTCCGGTCGTCCCGCCGACCAGGCCGGGAACGCGCACGGTCGCGCCGACCAGCAGGCCGCCCGCCGACAGGTCGTCGGCCAGGTCGCGGCGGTCGCCGCCAGCACGGCCCGCACGGCGTCCGAGCCGGTCCCACCGGGCGGGTGCAGCTCGTGCCCGGACCGTCCCGGCCAGGTCGAGCGCCACGGCGGCGACGTAGTCGACGTTGAGCTCGAGCCCCAGCGCCGACGGGCGGCCGCCGCGCAGGGTGACCGGCCGGGCCCGGGCCGGCCGCGCGCACCGCTCGCGGGCCTGCTCGATGCCACGGCACCACACCGGCTCCTCGAGGCCGGCGACGATCGCGCCGACGGTGGCCTTGGCCAGGCCGGTGCGCCTGGCGAGCTCGGCCCGGCTGCCGGGCCGTCGTCGCGGAGGGAGCGCAGCGACCGGCGAGGTGTTGGTCCGCCGCAGCCACTCGGTGCCGCGCGGCGCGCCGGCGGCTGGGTCAGCTCGCGAATGCCGTAGAGGTGCTCGAGCGCGAGCTGGTCGAGGTGCTCGGCGCCGACCCCCCGCGCGCCGAGCGCGTCCACGTCGGGCAGCGGCCAGCTGGAGGTCCGACCAGCTCTCCCCCTCGCCGAGCGTGGGCACGGCCAGCTCGGGCACCCGGCCGCCTCCAGCGCCGCCTGCACCTCGGGGTCGGCCCGGAACGCCCGCACCTTCTCGCGGAGCACCAGGTAGTTGTCATGCAGGCCTTCGCCGAGGCCCAGACCCCGTCGTCGTCCTCGGTGCGCTGCCGGCTTGAAGTCGAAGTGGACGGGCCCGTCGTACCCGCCGGCGAACAGCGTGTCGACGACCCAGAAGGCGCCCCGGACGTTGCCGGCCCCGAACCGCAGGTCCTGGTCGAACTTCGGCCCGTTCTGGCCGTTGAGGTCGATGTGGAAGAGCTTGCCCTGCCACAGCGCCTGCGCGTAGCCGGCCGCGGCGTTGAGCCCGGCCATCTCCTCGTGGCCGATCTCGGGGTTGACGCCGACAGTTCTCGGGTCGGTCCAGGGTGTCGATGAACGCGAGGGCGTGGCCGACCGTCGGCAGCAGGATGTCGCCGCGCGGCTCGTTGGGCTTGGGCTCGATCGCGAAGCGCAGGTCGTAGCCCGGTCGGCGACGTAGTGGCCGAGGAGGTCGAAGGCCTCCCGGTAGCGGTCGAGCGCGGCCGCGACGTCCTTGGCGGCGCCGGACTCGGCGCCCTCCCGGCCGCCCCAGCAGACGTAGACCTTGGCGCCGAGCTCGGCCGCCAGGTCGATGTTGCGCATCACCTTGCGGAGCGCGAAGCGTCGGACGTCGCGCACGTTGGAGGTGAACGCGCCGTCCTTGAAGACCGGGTGGGTGAACAGGTTCGTGGTCGCCGTCGTGACCGACCAGGCCGGTGTCGGCCAGGCCCTTGCGGAACCGCTCGATGATCTCGTCGCGGGTCGCGTCGTCGCTGCCGAAGGGGATCAGGTCGTCGTCGTGGAAGTTCACGCCGTAGGCGCCGAGCTCGCGAGCTGCTCGAGCGCATGGACCGGGTCCATCGGCGGACGGGTCGGCGTCCCCGAACGGATCACGGCCCTGCCAGCCGACGGTCCACAGCCCGAACGAGAACTTGTCGTCGGGGGTCGGGGTCGGGTCGGTTCATCACAATGCCTCTTCTCGTTGTTCACGGCTGGTCGGTCGTCGCCAGTAGGTCACGCAGCGCCGCGTAGCGCTCGCGCACGCGCAGGTCGGGATCGTCGGAAGAGCGTGCCGACGGTCGGGAGCGGCCAGTCGGGCGGCTGGGCCGCGCCGGACAGCGCCCACGCCGCCTGCCGCGCCGCGCCGCGGGCGACGTACTCGCCTTCGGCGGGGAGGACCACGTCCCGGCCGAGGATCGACGGTGCGAGCGCGCGGACCGCTGCACTGCGGGCCGCGCCGCCGACGAGCAACACGCGGCGCGGCTCGACCGCGGTCCGGGCGACGAGGGCGTCCACGGCGTCGGCGAGTGAGCACAGCAGAGCTTCGACCGCGGCCCGCGCCAGGTCCGCCCGGGTCGTCGCGGGGGTGAGGCCGTGCCAGGTTCCGACGGCGGCCGGGCCGGTACGGCGTGCGCTCGCCTCCGTAGTACGGCGACAGCGCCAACCCGCCCGCGCCGGCCTCGGCCGCGAGCGCCATCGTGCTGAGCTCGTCGTGGTCGACGCCGAGCCACCGCGCCTGCAGGTCGAGGATGCCAGCGGCGTTCATCGTCGTGACCATGGGCAGGAATCCGCCGCGAGCGTCGGCGAAGCCGGTCACCGTGCCGGTCCCGTCGGCGACCGGGGCCGTCGCCACTGTCGACGCGACACCCGAGGTGCCGATCGAGACGAGGACGTCGCCCGGCGTCAGGTCCGAGGCCGAGAGCGGCCCCCATGTTGTCGCCGGTACCGGCGGCGAGCAGCGCGCCGTCCCGCGTCGTGCCGGCGGCGTCACCCGGTGCGACGACGACCGGGAGATTCGCGTCCTGGCCCAGAGCGGCGGCCAGCAGGTCGTGCCGCCACGACCCGGTCCGGGCGTCGAAGTAGCCGGTGCCGGAGGCATCCCCGCGATCGGTGAAGGGAGCGGTCCCCGGCTCGGCGAGGTGCTGCGACGACGTGGTCGTGCGGCAGCCGCACGTGGGCGACGCGGGCCGCCCGTTCGGGCTCGTGGTCACGCAGCCAGCGGAGCTTGCTCGATGGTGAACGACGCGACGAGCACGCTCCCGACCGTTTCAGCGCAGGCCTGGCCTCCGCCGAGCTCGGCGACGAGGTCCCGGGCCTCGGGTGCGGAGCGGGTGTCGTTCCACAGCAATGCGTCGCGGACCGGCCGACGGTCCGAGTCGAGGGCCACCATCCCGTGCTGCTGTCCGGCGACCGCGACCGCCGCCGCGCGTCCGACCAAGTCACCGGCCGCCTCGTCCACCGCACGAAGCCAGGCGTCCGGGTCGACCTCCGTGCCTCCTGGGTGCGGGGCCGAACGCTGCGCGACCACCGACCCGTCGCCGGCGTCGACGAGGACGGCTTTCGTGGACTGCGTGGAGGAGTCCACACCCAGGACGAGCGGCACTCCCCATATTTAGTACGAGACTTGAACTAAGTCAATGGTCCAGGCAGGTCGATGCACGACGGCCTACGACGGCGCCGAGGTCTGCGCTCACGCTCAACGGGTACTGGTTCTCCCGGCAGATCAGCGCGATCTGCGCGAGAGGGAGGGTTTTTCTAGATGTCACTCATTCTGTGGATTCTTGCGGTGATCCTGGTTGTTGCCGGGATCGTGGGCCTGATCCGTGGCGAGGTGCTCTGGGGCATCGTGCTCATCATCGTCGGGCTGCTCGTTGGCCCCGGCGGCGTGAGCCTGTTCACCTGAGGTCGACCCACACCAACCGGTGGTCCGAGGTCGGGAAGGGGAACTGACCCGTCAGCCGGTAGAGCGGGTCGGTCGTCGTCGGCCAGAAGACGCCGGCGGCGACCGTCCGCAACCGGTGACGTGACGGCAACACGTAGTCGACGCGCAGGTTGCCGGGCGCAGGGTTGTCGGCGAAGTCGGCAGTGTCGTAGGCCGGGTCGCCCTCGTGGGTCGTGTTCGCGCCGCCCTGGAGTGCGCTCGCCTCGGGCCCGCCTTCGGACGTCGGGTGGGTGGCATCGATCCGCTGGTGGTCGAGCAGCTGCAGGATCGCGTCGTCGACGGAGTCTCCGTCGTACGGATCTGCGTTCTGGTCGCCGGCGATCACGAACGGAGTGCCGGACTTGAGGCCGCCGTAGCGTCCCTCGTCGTCGTAGATGTAGGCCGAGCGCTTGCGGTTGCCCACGTAGTCGGCCCAGAACCGGATCTCGTCGTGGTTGCGCAGACCGTTACGGTCCTCGACGCCGTCGAAGGTCGGCGGGGTCGGGTGCGACACCAGGAAGTGCACCGTGCGCTTGCCGATCCGGATCGGGACGTCCCAGTGCGACTTCGAGGACAGCCGGAAGACGGCTAGCTCCTCGGGCGAGTACCAGTCGGCGGGCGCCGCCGTAGCTTCGTCGTCAGGGAGCAGCGCGCCCGGCATGTCCTTCCACAGGAAGTGCTGGAAGGTGCGCGCCTGGTCGGCGAGGATCGGGTGCTTCGAGTAGACGACCATCCCGTACTGTCCGGGGAACCAGCCGAACCCGAACGAGTCGTCGCCATAGGCGTTGGTGCCCTGCGGACCGCCGATCGTGCCGTTGTTGTTGAGGTCGAAGCCACTCGGGATCCCGGTGTTGGAAGGCGCGATGAACGCGTACGGGAAGTGGATCGGGTCCGCGCCGTTCTGCCCGATCTCCAGGTAGTTGTCGCGGAACAGGTCGACAGCCTCCGGCGCGTAGTCGAACTCGTTGATGAGCACGACGTCGGGATCGACCCGCTGGATCGTCTCGGCGACGTTGCGCGCCTGCTGGTTGGCGGGCGTCGACAGGTCGCTCACGAGCTGGCCTGCGGCGTTGCGGTTGAGCGAGGCGTTGAACGTCGCGAACCGGACAGTTTCCTTCTGGCCGTGGTGCCGGTCGGGCCGGGCGGTCGCCGTCGGCGTCGGCAGGGCGAGGGTGGCGGCAGTCAGGGCCGCGGCAGCGGCAGACGCGATCAGAGCAGACGTACGGCGGCGCACGGCGGCCTCCCGAGCGGAACGATGGAGTCGGACCTTCTGACCATAGGTCGCTATCCGCTGGCGCGCCACGGTGTCGCCCGTGAAGGTCGGATGAATCCCCCGCGGATCAGCTGGAGCGGACGCCCTTGTAGATCCCCCGCCGGACGATCCACGGCCGCAGGACCCGCCGCACCGACCAGGCCGGGAAGCGGAAGGGGTGGCCGGACGGCGCGAACACCTGGAGCCCGTCCTGCTGGGGGCCCAGCACCGAGCCCCAGCGCGAGCGCGGCGGCTCGAAGGATCGCAGGGGTCTCCCCGCCAGATGGGCCCGGATGTTGGCCGCGAGCAGCCGGTCTGCCCGGTTGCGGGCCGAGCACCGCAGCGGATCGGTCGCCGCGACGTCGCCGATCGCGAAGACCTCCGGGCGCCCAGGCAGCTGGAGGGTCGGAAGGACTCGGACGAACCCGTCCTGGTCGAGCAGTTCGGCCGGCAGCCAGTCGGTGTTGGGACTGATCCGGCCGACCGCCCAGAGCACGGCGTCCGCGGCCATCGGCTGCTGCCCGGTGGTCCACGCGACCGGGCCGTCGGTGATCGCTGTCGGGGCCTCGTCGTCGGGCAACGCTGCCCGGTGACGGGGATGCAACCGGACACCGGCGTCGGCCAGGCGGGAGCGCACGTGCGTCCAGACGCGCGGGTGGTGCCGGGGCAAGGGTCGCTCGCCGGGGAAGCACAGGTCGACCTGCTTCTGGGGCCACCGGTGTGCCACGTTGAGCGCACTGGACACCGCGGCCGCCCCGCCGCCGACGACCACGACCGAACCGGAACCCGCCAGCCGTTGGTGGGCGCCCTGCAGGTCCATGGCGACCTCGTCGGCGGACTGCAGGTGCGGGCGGCGCCAGAACCCGTTGGTGACCCCGGTAGCGACGACGAGCACGTCGTACGCCTCGGTCCGGAGCGAGCCGTCGGGCAACGTGACCTCGACCTCGCGGGCGTCCGGGTCGAGCCCGGTGAGGGTGCCGTGCACGGTGCGGACACTGTCGAGCCGGCGGTACCGGTCGAACGACGTCCAGTACTCCTGCACCCACTCGTCCGGACGCGCCAGCCGGAGGCCGAGCTCCTGACCGCTCAGCAGTCCGGGCTTTGCGGAGATGCCGACGACGCGGGCACGACGGGAGAGGTGGATCGCGGTGAGCAGCCCGCTGTCACCGAGCCCGGCGACCACCAACCGGGGCTTGGTCACGAAGCCGCCCGGCTGCGTGGCGGCCGCGGGACGAGCATCGGCACGCGGTCGATGACGTCCTGGTACGACGGGCGCCGCTCGAGGCTGCGCGACTCCATCATGGGGATGCTGGCACCGAGGAACATCGCGAGCATCGCCGCCGTACCGGCGAAGATCCACCACCAGTCGCCGGGCGACGCGGCGAGGCCGAACAGTGCGAGCGCGAACCAGAAGCTGATCTCGCCGAAGTAGTTGGGGTGGCGCGACCAGCCCCACAGCCCGCGGTCCATCACAGCGCCCGCCGTGCGCGCCCGGATGAACCGGCGCATCTGCCCGTCGGCGATCAGCTCCACGGCAACGGCACCCACGCCGACGACGAGCGCTACCCCGTCGAGCCAGCCGAGGTCGCGTGCGGGGAGCGCGACAGCGACATAGACCGGCACCGTGCCGAGAAAGGTCTGGAAGGTCGGGATCAGGTGGATCGCGAAGAAGTCGACCGGCAGCTCGAGCTTGCCGGCCCGGTCGCGCAGCATCGGGTAGCGCCAGTCCTCGTGGTGCAGACCGGGGAACCCGATCACCCAGTTGGCGGTCAGCCGGACCGCCCACAGGAACACGACGCCGAGGACCAGCGCGATCCGCGCGTCGTCACCGGCACCGTTGCTCGCGACCACCCAGTAGACGGCGAGGTACGGCGGCAGGATGCTCCAGTACGGGTCGTAGAAGCTGGAGTTGTGGTGCCAGCGGCTGGCCGCGAAGACGACGACGGTCGCGATCAGGTCGGCGATCAGTGCGTCCAGCCAGAGCTCGTCGGTATCGGGTCCCCAGACCAGGTAGGCGGTCGCGGCACCGAACGCGAGGAGGTAGGCCACGGTCACGCGGGTCATCGACTCGGCTTTGCTCACCTGACCGAGGATAGTGGAACGTGTTCTAGTCTTTCGCCGTTCGTGCGTGGGACTCCCCCGCGGCCCACGCGACGAGATCCCGTGCGGCTCCTTCGGGCGGGTGCCTCCGCCCCGCCACACTGCGTGGAGCCGGCGCGTGAGGTCGAGGCCTGCAACGTTGATCCGGACCAGTCGCCCGGTCGTCAGGTCGTCCTTGATGGCGTGCGCTCCGAGCGCTGCCGGGCCGGCACCGGCTGCGACAGCGGACCGGACGGCCGCCGTGCTGGACAGCTCGAGAGCAGGCGCTGCCGTCGGCAGTCCTTCGAGCGCCTGCTCCAGGACCGTGCGGGTGCCCGAACCGGGCTCCCGGACGACGAGCGGCGTCGCTGCCAGCGTGGTGGCCGTGACCCGGCGGCTGGAGCGCGACGCCCACGGGTGCCCCGGTCCCACGACGACGACCAGCGTGTCGGTGCCGACCAGGCGGTGCTGGAGGCCTTCTGGGGCGTCGGGTCCCTCGACGAATCCGAGGTCGACGTCGCCGGCCTCCACCATCTCGACCACTCGCCGGCTGTTGGTCGCGGTCATCGTGACCTCGGTCGGCGTCCGACCGAGCTGCGCCTGCCGCGCCCGGAGCGCGACCAGCCAGCCGGGGAGGAGGTGCTCCGCGATGGTGAGGCTCGCGGCGACAGTCAGACGTCCCCGACGGTCCGCCCGCAGCGCGGCGATCCCGGCGTCGAGCTGCCCGGCTGCTTCCAGGACCCCGCCGACCACTCCACCAGCAGCTCCCCGGTCGGGGTGAGCGCCGAGCCGCGCCGTGAGCGGTCGAGCAGGGGTGCACCGACGAGCGACTCCATGGTCCGGACCCGCGACGACGCAGCCTGCTGGGTGATGCCGAGCTCGCCCGCCGCCGCGCTCAGGCTGCCGGTGCGGGACACGACCACCAAGAGCTCGAGAGCGCGCAGCTCCGGCACGCGAGATCCCAGCACAGCCACAAGGCTATCTTGTGACCCCACAACCACAACCTCGTTCTGTCACGTGAGATCCGTGTCCAGACTGGAGGGCATGACCTCCTCCTCGACGAAGCTGCGCGTTGCGATCGTGGGTGGTGGCCCGGCCGGCATCTACGCCGCCGACATCCTCACCCGCGCCGACTCGCGGCCCGACGTCGCCGTGTCGGTCGACATCTGGAGCGGCTCCCCGCGCCCTACGGCCTGGTCGGTACGGAGTCGCCCCGACCACCCGCGGATAAGGAGATCGTCAAGGCGCTCCAGCGGGTGCTCGCCAAGCCCGGGGTACGGCTGCTCGGCAACGTCGAGTACGGCGTCGACGTCAAGCCTCGAGGACCTGCGCGGCTACTACGACGCCGTCGTGTTCGCCACCGGCGCGATGGCTGACCGCGACCTCGGCATTCCCGGCGAGGAGCACTCGCACGGCGCTGCCGACTTCGTCTCCTGGTACGACGCGCACCCGGACGTCCCGCGGACCTGGCCGCTCGACGCCCCGTCGGTCGCGGTGCTCGGGGCCGGCAACGTGGCGCTCGACGTTGCCCGGGTGCTTGCCAAGCCCGCCGACGAGATGCTGACCACCGACATCCCGGCGCACGTCTACGAGGGACTCAGGTCGAAGACCACCACCGACGTCCATGTCTTCGCACGCCGCGGTCCGGCGTACGCGAAGTTCTCCCCGATGGAGCTCCGTGAGCTCAGCCACTCCCCCACCGTCGAGGTGATCGTGCACCCCGAGGGCTTCGATGTGGACCCCCACGGCATGGAGCACATCGGCAAGCACAAGGCGCAGAAGATGGTGCTGGACACGCTCGCGAACTGGGTCGGTCGTGAGCCGGCCGGCAAGCCGCACCGGATCCACCTGCACTTCGCGGAAGCGCCGATCGAGATCCTCGCTGCCGCTGACCAAGCCGGCGGCGTGACCACGTTGCGCACCGAGCGCACCCGTTCGCTCGGCGACGGCACCGTCGAAGGCACCGGGCAGGTGACCAACTGGGACGTCCAGGCGGTCTACCGCGCCGTCGGCTACCGAGCACGGCGTTGCCCGGCCTGCCGTTCGACGACCGTGCTGCCGTGACCCCGAACGACGGCGGCCGCGTGCTCGATCTCGACGGCAAGCCGGTCTCCGGCACCTACGTCACCGGCTGGATCAAGCGCGGCCCCGTGGGCCTGATCGGGCACACCAAGAGCGACGCCGCCGAGACGGTCGGGCACCTGCTCGCCGACGCCGCGTCGACCGGGCCGACCGCCGCGCTGCGCGAGCCGGCTGACATCGACGTCTACCTCTCCCAGCGCCACGTCGACGTCGCGACGTACGACCACTGGGAGCGGCTGGACCAGCACGAGATCGCGCTCGGTGAGGCCGAAGGTCGCCAGCGGGTCAAGATCCCCGACCGCGCGGGGATGCTGCGCGCCGGCCGGGTCAGCGGAGGGACGAGGTCCACCGCGTAGCGACCTGGCGTCGGCAACAGCCTCAGGAAGGCAGCGGGTAGGGTGACAACACGGGGAGGTACGGCGACGGGTCGCCCTCTCCTCCCAACTCGTGGATCCGGTCGAGGCTCCGCCGCCCGCTGATCACCCGGAACAGCTCGTGCCGCGGGGCCACAAGGCGACGCCGGGCGACCCTCCCCGCCGACAGCCACTCCGCGGTGCCGTCGGACAGGCGGAGGGGAGGAGGCCGGATGAGGCGATCCGTGCGCCCAGCCAGCTCGCGGTAGCCGGCGAACCCCGCCCGGGTCACGACCTGCGTCCGGCGCGGACGGGACGCCGAGCGCCTCATGGAGGTCCTCGAGGTGGACCGCGAGATCGGCAGCGGCGAGACAGCATCCAGTCCGGGACGTCGCACGCGACCGGTCCCCCCGCTGAGGGCCAGACGTAGGCCCGGCCGTGCCGCTGGAAGTCTCCGAGTAGCCGCGCCGGGTCGGCGGCGCGCGGGAGGTGACGTGGCCGAGGTCCACGCCTCGCGGGCGGCGGCCAGGTCGGCTGACTCCCACGCGTCGAGCGCGTCCGGAAGAAGCCGCCGTGGGTCGAGTCTCAGCGACACCGGTGAGGTGGGCGACCAGGTCGCGGACCGACCAGTCCGGGCACGCCGGGACGCTCGTGGCGAAGCAGGCCCGCACAGCTTCTCGAGCAGCGCAAGCGCGGCGGATCCGTCCTCGTACGCGGCGGCAGCGCGCCAGCGTCCGAACGCTCCGGCGGTAAGACGTCGCGTGACCCGGGCTAGCCGGGTGAAGGTGTCGAGGAACCCTGACCCGCATCGTGGTCGGCGGCGAGCCCGGCGTACAGGCCGTTCGGAGTCCTCCCGGGCAGCCGCGCCACCCGGAACGAGAAGTCGTAGCCCTCCGCCGACCGTCGAGAGCCACTTCTCGTAGCCGTCGAGGTCCCCGCCGGCGCCAGGGCGTCTGCGACGTACTTCGCCTGCGCGAGCGCGTCCCCGATTCCTTGCCCGGTGGTCGGGTGCTTGAAGTGCACGGCGTCGCCGACCAGTGCCCAGCCGGGCCCGCGGCGCGGCGGAAGTAGCCCCGCATCATGGTCTCGGGCGCGCCCAGCACAGGGCCGATCAGCTGCGCGCGGTCCAGCAGCCGCGGGTTCAGCACGCTGGGGAAGGTGCGAGCACCTCGTGGTAACGCGTCTCCACGTCGGAGCGCGGACCGCGGGTAACGAGGGGTCGCCTGCGACGGTCAGCAGGTGGAGGCCGTCCTCGCACGGCGTGACCATCAAGGCGTTGCTCTCCCGCATGTCGAGGCGGATCCAGTCCGACTGTGGCAGGCCGCGCCAGTACCCCAGCAGCATCGCGACGTCGCCGCGGCGCTCCTGGACGCGCTCGACAGCGAGTCGGCCGGCCACCGTGGACCGCTGCCCGTCGGCAGCGAGGACCCAGCGTGCGGACAGCACGCGTCCGTCGTCGAGCAACACGCCGCGCACGGGGTCCGCGGCGTGCCCGTCCCAAGGAGGGACGTGACCCGGTGACCGAGCAGCATGGTGGCACCCGCCTCTGCCGCGCCCTCCACCAGCATCGCGTCGAGGCTCACGCGGCGTACCGCCAGGCACGGTCGATCCCCCCGACCGGGGTGAAGGTCCCCGCAACGTCGTGGCCGAGCACGCTCCACGAGTACTGCGCGGACGCCAGCCGGTGCCGCTCACCCAGCCGGTCCAGGGCGCCGAGCCCGTCGAGCAGCGCCAACCCATCGGGAAACATCACGTGCGTCGAGAGGGCGTCGCTGGGGAAGGTCGACCGGTCGACCACGGCGACCCGCAGCCCGGCCCGGCTCAGCCAGGTGGCCAACGGGGCTCCGGCACACCGGGCGCCGACCACCACGACGTCGAAGGTGTCCGGGTCCCGATCGGGGGTGACGCGCTCGTCGTACTCATGTGCCGACTGTCCTCGGTCGGTGTTGAGACTGCGTTGAAGCGCCTGGGCTGCGCGGAGGCGACCCGCGGCAGGCGGTACGTCGCGAACGTGTCACCGCCGCGTCCAGAGCGGCTCCGGCCGAGGAGGGATCCTCGCTGCGCGCCCGGACGACGGCGCGTGCGAGGAGCACTTCGCCGTACAGCCCACGCCACTCCTCCGACTGGACGGTCGCCTCCTCGCAGCGTGCGAGGTGCGACCGCGCCTCGGGCAGCCCGGTCGAAGGCAGCTGGGCGAGCCGGGCGCGGAACCACACCTCGAGCGGGACCTGGCGAGCGTCGCTGATCCCGTCCAGCGCCTCGTGCATCACCCTGACCGCCGGGCCCTCGGGCCGAGCGACAACAGGGCCTCCGCGAGCCAGCGTGCGTTCAGCCCGGCGTCGTGGTGGTCACCGGCCAGCCGGTCCTCGGCGAGGGCGACCTCCCACGCCGCGGCGGCCGCCTCCGTGTCCCCGTTGACGAAGGTGACCAGCCGGCGGCCGACGGAGGAATCCGGCAGTCGCTCCGAGGCCCGACGCGCCGGGTCGACCTGGCCCGACTCCGCCAGCGCCAGGACCAGCTGGTCGACGATCGCGTCGTGCGGGTGGGCCAGCGTGTCGAAGCGTGGCTGGACCAGTCCGCGCCGGCACCACGCCCGGCCGCCCTCGGGGTCCTGGAGGTAGGCCGTGCAGATGAGAGCAGCCGCGTTCGCCAACGGCCAGCCGAGCAGCGGCGAGCCGAGCCCTTGGACGTCGGACCATGCCTGCTCCAGGCGTGCCAGGGCGGCTCGCGGGACGGCCGCCGTTGATGGCGTGCCACGCGTGCCCCCAGCCGGCGGCCGAGGCGAGATCCGGTCGGCCGAGCTCCGCCGCCATCGCGGCGCAGCGGTCCGCCGCATCGGCGAGCAGGTCGCTGTCCAAGGAGTGCATCGCCGCCGACATCCGTCCCCGCTGCAGGTGGAACGCGTCGCGCGGGGCGGCCAGGAGCTGCTCCGCGGCGGCGAAGTGGTCCAGCGACCTCGTCACGTCCATGCCGCGACGAGGAAGTGCAAGGGTCCCCCCGATCCGGCTGTGCACCGCGCCCGCGGACTCGGTGTCCCCGACCGCGAGGTACTGAGCGAGGGCGTCGTCGAAGAGCTCGAGCACTCGTTCGTAGCCGCGTCCTGCTCGGAGCCGCAGCCGTGCGACGTCGACCGCGACCCCGGCCTGGACGTCCGTCGGCGCCGTACGCCGTACGAGCGTGAGCCGGTTCTCCGCGAACCGGATCGCCTCCTCGAAGCCGTAGCTCGCCGCGGCCAGCCGGGCCGCGCGGTCGAGAAGGTCTGCGGTCTCAGCGGGATCCGCGGCCGCGCCGGCGTTCCACGCGTGGTCGGCTGCCGCAATGAAGTCGGCCTCGGAGGCACCGGCGGCGAGCAGCAGATCCATGGCGCGAAGGTGGAGCCGTTGGCGCCGGTGGACGGGAATCTCGTCGTGGACGGCTTCGCGCATCAGCTCGTGCGGGAACGCGAATCCGCCGGCCCAGGACTGACCGCTCTCGACCAGGAAGCCCGCGACGACCGCCGCCTCCAACGCCAGGACGACCTGCTCCTCCGGTTCGTCGAGCAGGCGCTGGAGTCGGGTCAGCTCGACGTCACGACCCAGGACGGCCGCGCCGGCGACCGCTGCGCGGGTCGGCTCGGGCAGCGATCTCAGCCGACGACGCAGGACGTCACGGACACCTTCCGGGACCTTGGCCGACAGCCGACCCGTCAGCACGTCCTGCTCGTCGAGATCACGCAGCAGCTCATGGAGGAAGAACGGGTTGCCCGCCGTCCGTGTCGCCAGCTCGGCGACGACGTCGTCGGCGGGGGGCACACCCGTGTGGGTCTCGATCATGGCGGCGACCCCGGCGCGGTCGAGGGGCGGCAGCACGATCCGCCGGGCGATGCCGTGGACACTGCCGTCGCCGAGCAGCTCCAGCAGGGGCTGGTGGCGGCTCCCCGGCGGATCGCGGAAGCAGACGATCACCAGGAGGCTGCCTCGTGCGCGGACGACCAGGTGCCGGAGCATCGCGGAGGCGGGCTCGTCGAGCCGCTCCGCATCCTCGATCACGAGCAGCAGGGGGCCGCCGCTCAGCAGGGCCCCCAACAGCCACTCCGCCGCACGGTGGAGCGCCTGCGGATCAGTCGCTTCGCCGGCGGGCTCCGTGCCCGTGGGCACGATGCCGCCGAGCAACCGTCGTACGACGTCCGGAGCGGCATCCAGCACGGTCCGCACCCGTGGGCTGGAGGAGAACGCCGAGACGAGGGCAGCACCAGGAGTCGGGTCGTCGCACCGGCCAACCAGCACCGTGGCCCGGTCGGCAGCAGCCCGGTGCGCGATCTCTGCGACCAAGCGGGACTTCCCGACCCCGGCAGGCCCGGCGATCGTCACCACTCCCGCCCGACCCGTGGAGGCCGCGCGCCACGCCTCGTCGAGCAATGCCAGCTCGGTCTGCCTGCCCGCCATGGCCTCGCGCCGCAGCGCGGCGTACACCGCATCCTCCGTCGGCGCGCCGGACACCTCGCTGACGTCGATCCCGGTCTTGGGCAGCTCTGGGAGGAGTCCCGGGTCCTGGCGCAGCATCGCCGACTCCAGGTCCCGGAGCCGCGGACCAGGGTCGAGGCCGAGCTCGTCGGCGAGCCGGGAGCGGGCGCCTGCGTACGCCGCCAAGGCATCGGCCTGCCGTCCCGAGCGGAACAGCGCCATCATCAGCAGCGCGCACAGCTCCTCGCGGAAGGGATGCTTGTCGACCAGCTCCTGCAGTCGGCCCACGACCTGTCGGTGCCGGCCCAGAGCGAGCTGGGCCGCGGCCTGCCCTTCCTGCGCGACCAGCCACAGCTCGTCGCACCTGGTCAGGGTCGGTCGGGCGAAGTCGGGCGGACCCAGGTCGGAGAGCGGTTCGTCGCGCCACAGGGACAGTGCGTCGCCGAAGAGCTTCGAGCTCTCCTCGGCATCTCCCAGGGCGAGCACCTCCTGCCCCCGGTGCACCAGTCCCTCGAAGACCTCGACGTCGATCTGCTCGGGTTCGAGCGCGAGCAGATAGGCGCCCGGACGGGTCTCGAGTGCCTCCGGCAAGCCGGCCCGGGCCAGCACCCGACGCACGGCGTGGATGTGCGTGCGAAGGGTCGTCGCGGCGCCTTCGCTCGCTGCGTCGCCCCACAAGGTGGCGACGAGCCGGTCGCGGGTCACTGCCTGGCGTGGATGGAGCAGGAGGTAGGCGAGCAGCTCGCGTGGCCGACTGCCTCCGAGGTCGATGGCCGCACCGACCGGGTCCCGCACTTCGAGCGGCCCGAGCAGCCGGAAGCGGGGTCGCTCGCTCATGCCCGCACTGTAGGGCCACCGGTCGTCCGACGGGCCGTCCCGTCAGAGACGGGCGCTCACCCGCGGGAAAGGGTGTCGAAGGCCTCGACCATCGCCGGCCCGTACCAGGTGAGGAGTCGTCCGGACACCAGCCTGGTCGAGGTGCGGGCGAACGCCTCCGGTCCGTCGTCCGCGGTGAACTCGTAGGGCTCGTCGGGCAGCAGCACGAGGTCGATGTCGTCGCGGTCGACGTCGGCGAGCTCCACCTGCGGGTAGCGGTGATCGCTGCCGGCGAATGCGTTCTCCCAGCCCAGTCGTCGCAGCAGGTCTCCGGTGTACGTGCGGGCGCCGACGACCATCCACGGGTCCCGCCAGATCGCTGCTGCGACTCGGCGGTGCACATCGGGGAGTGGACCGTCCCAGAGCGCTCGAGCCCGGACCAGCCAGTCCGGGCGTGGCCAGCCGAGCCCAACTGCGTACAGCCGGTCGAGCGAGTCCAACGCCTCCGGCACGGTCTCGATCTCGGTCACCCAGACCTGCACGCCCGCATCCCGGAGTCGACGTACGTCGAGCTCGCGGTTCTCCTCCTTGTTGGCGACGACGAGGTCCGGCTCCAGTGCCTGGATCGCGCGCAGGTCCGGGTTCTTCGTGCCGCGGACGCGGGGGACGTCGAGGTCCGCGGGGCGCGTGCACCAGTCGGTCGCGCCGACGAGGGCCTCCCTCCGGTCGGTCGCGAGCGCCTCCGTGATCGAGGGCACGAGCGACACCACTCGCGTAGCTGTCCGCGGTCCGTCGTACGGCGTGCCGAGGTCGTCAGTCCTCACCCGGACGACGGTACCGATGCGCCACGTGGCCCGGCGGCTTCGGCCCGTTCCCGCCTCGGACCGGGTGTCCCCCCGCCCCCCATGTGCGGAGGGACACCCGGAGTTCTCAGGCGCCTGGCCTGTTCAGAGCGCCTCGTCGATGACGTCGTCCTCGACGACCTCGCCGGCCCGAGTGGCGACGCGGGCCAACTGTTATTGCAGTTGCCTCAGGATCACGACCACGTTGCTTGCGTAGTGGCCCGTCGCACGGTCGTAGTCCTCGCAGGTCACCAGCACGAGCTTGGGGCGCCCCGTCTGGGCGAACAGGGCTGGGGCACGCTCGGCCAGCTCCGCCTTGGGAATGACCTCGACGGACTCGACCCGGTAGGAGTGGCCGCTGAGACGGGCATGCCCACCGAGAGGGGTGTGCTCCAGGTCGTCGAAGGTCCCTCCGCCGTCGTGCACGGTGTGACCAGTCAGCAGCGTCGTGCCATGCCGCGAGCCTGCCCGCTTGCCCCACCAACCGAGGGTGCGCGGGTCTTCGGGCGGAGCCAGGGCGGAGCCCGTAAGCTCGATCGGGACGACCTGCGCGTCCACGTCGTCCAGGTGGAGCCGCTTGGGAGCAGTGGGCGGGACCCTCGTCGGCGTCACGGCGCCAGGTGCCGCGGTGACGGGCACCCGTGACGACACCGGCCCTGATGACTGGTCAGTCGGCGAGGGAGCACCAGACGCGAGCGGCCACCCCTGCACCGTCGCGACCCCCCAGCCCAGCAGGGCCAGGAGGACGGTCAAGCACAGCAGGAGCCGCTTCATCTCAAAGCCCCGCGTCAATGGAAAGGGGCACCTCGCGCGAGTCGGCGACCGGCTCGTTCCGCCGGGTCGACGCGTGCCGCCCCCACGCTGTGTCCTGCAGCTCCACCGTCGGCACGTCCACAGCGTTCGGCTCGGACAGCTCGTCCAGCTGGGCTGGCTCCGTCACGGGGAGCTCCGCCGGCTCCACGGGGGACTCCGCCGGCTCCTCCACGGGGAGCTCACCGATCGCGTAGGTGCGCTCGTAGACCGACCAGCGGTACTCAGTATGACCCGGTCTGAGGACCTGGCGCTCGTAGCGGAACTCCTTGTGGGCCACCGCCGGGGTGGTGCACGACGTGCGTCTCCGCCGGGTGCTCGACAGTGTGGGTCACGGCCTCAACCAGCTCGAGGTAGAACCAGTCGCCCTTTCGGGCACCGCCACGGCTGCGGAAGTACGGGCCTTCAACGCCCGTGCCGTGAGGGTCACCCTTGACATTCGGCTGCCACGCATCCGACGGAAACGCAGGCGAGTCGTCGCCGTCGTGCGGTCCGCCGGTCCACGAGTAACGCAGCCACTGCGCCTCTTCGTCGACCACGGTCTCGGTCCACGCGCTCTTGTCCACGACGGCTTCGTCGTACGCTGCAGCGTCCTCGACCCACTTCTCACCAGCCGGACCGGGCACCTGCACCCAGTCCTCGCCGTCGGGCACAGTGCGAACCCATCCAGAAGTCTCGGCTCTCAGCCCACCCCCGACCTCCCGCTCGTAGGCACCCGTCCCCTGGCCCGGCCCGCCCTCACCGATCTGGGCGAGGTTCAGGGGGTTGTCGAGTCCCTCTTGCGAATCCGGATCGGCAGGCGGATCGACGCTCGGCTGCCACGCGGTGAAGCCTGACCGCGCCCATTCGCTGAACACGGCATCGGAGCGAGGCTGGTCCGCAGCGCTCGTGGCCTGTGCCGCCGGGAGACCGACGGCAAGAGAGGCGAGAGCGATCGCCGTCACTCCGATCGGCGCGACGACGCTCTTCGTCAAGCTGAACGTCTGTGCTGGGTGAACGGGGATCATTCGGGCTGTCTCCTTGACTTCGTCTTGCGGATGGTGCGACTGGCGGGCTGCGACCCGCGCCAGGGGAACGTGGACGGGGGAAATGGTTGTTGGCACAATGCTAACAGATTGTTGTCGCATCGCCAATACGCTGGACCGGACGTGGACCCGTGGCCACGCCGCGAACATTCCGACGCCTCGATCCCGCCACCCGGCGGGACCAGATCCTCGACACCCGTATTGATTCGCGAGTCAGGCTTCTGACGGCGCCGTCCTTCTGGCATATTGCACGTATTCGTCCGAGGGAGAGTGCCATGCGTACCCGTTCAGTTCTTGTCGTCGCGCTCGTGGCGCTTCTCGCTTCGTTGGCGGCCTGTGGCGGTGATGACGACTCCACCGCTGACGACCCGGACGAGGGCAGCACGATCGCGGCCGGCGACACCGTGTGCGAGAGCGAGGAGACCACCGACCTGCTTGCCGAGATCTGCGAGGAGGGCGTGCTGACGGTCTCCACCGACCCGGCGTACCCGCCGCAGTCCTCGCTGAACGAGCAGACGGGTGAGTACGAAGGCTTCGACATCGACGTGGCCACCGAGATCGCCGATCGGCTAGGCGTCGACGTTGCCTGGGAGGCGCCGTCCTGGGACGTCATCACGGCTGGCAGCTGGAACGGCCGCTGGGACACGACCGTGGGCTCGATGACGCCGACAAACGACCGCCAAGAGGTTCTCTACTTCACCCAGCCCTACAACTACACGCCGGCCGTCGTCGTGGTCCCGGCCGACGACTCGTCGGTCACCGACCTGTCGACAGACCTCGACGGAAAGAAGATCGGCGTCTGCAGCGGCTGCACCTACGACCAGTTCCTCAACAAGGAGCTGGCCATCGACGGCTACGAGTTCGACTTCGTCATCGACGACGCCGAGGTCTCCGGCTACGACACCGACACCACGGCCCTCCAGGACCTCACCAACTTGCGGCTCGACGCGGTGATCACCTCGGTGACCACGGCCCAGGGCTACATCGACGCCGGCAACCCGGTGAAGATCGTCGGCGACCCGGTCTTCTACGAGCCGCTCGCGGTGGGCTTCGACAAGAGCTCGGACCCGTCGTCGGAGTCGCTCTTCGAGGCCGTCGATGAGATCGTCGGGGACATGCACGAGGACGGCACGCTGACCGCCCTGTCGGAGGAGTGGTACGGCCTGGACCTCACCACCACCGAGCAATGACGCAACGGTGAGAGACACCTGGGAGCGGGTCCAGCTCGCCTCGGCGAGGGTGCCTTTCCGGGTCAAGACCGCCGCCGTGTGGGTGGCGGTGTTCCTGGTGCTCGGCTTCGTCGGGAACGCCGCCGGTTTCGACGTGGCCTGGATCCGCGACAACTTCCGCTACATCCTCGGCGGGCTCCGCTACACCATGATCATCGCCATCGGGGGCATCGTCCTGGCGGTCGTGATGGCGCTCCTCGGTGCGCTCGCTCGGCTGTCCCGCAATCCCGTCGCGTACGGCGTGGCCGGGTTCTACGTCTCGTTCTTCCGCGGCACCCCGCTGATCGTGCAGATGTTCCTGCTCTACCTGGCCCTCCCGCCGGTCGGGCGCAACCTCGCCGCGCAGTACACGTGGCTGCCGGAGGGCTTCGACCAGGCACTGGTCTTGGACGCCGCGACCGCCGGCACCCTCGCACTCGGCCTCAACTACGGCGCCTACATGACCGAGATCTTCCGGGCAGGCATCCAGTCGGTCGCCGGCGGCCAGGGCGAGGCCGCCGACGCGCTGGGCATGACGTACGGCCAGAAGATGCGCAAGGTGGTGCTGCCGCAGGCGTTCCGGGTGATCATCCCGCCGACGGGCAACGAGTTCATCGCGATGATGAAGGACACCGCGTTGGTCTCCTTCCTCGGCGTGACCATCGCGAGCGCCGAGGTGTTCCGCCGCTCCCAGCTGGTCGGCAAGGCCGACTTCAAGAACCTCGAGGCCTACGTCGCCGCGGCGCTCGTCTACTGGGGACTCACCGTCGTCTTCACCTTCTTCCAGGCCCGGCTCGAGGCCCGGATCGGTCGGGGCTACGACCGAGCGCACGTTGCGCGCGTCAAGAAGGTCCAGCAGGGCCAGCCGCACGGAGGCGCTGCGTGAGCGGCGACGTGGTCGTCCGCGTCGACGGGCTGCACAAGAGCTTCGGCCGCCTCGAGGTGGTGCGCGGCGTCGACTTGGCGGTCCGCCGGGGCGAGGTGGTCGTGATCTTCGGACGCTCCGGCTCGGGGAAGTCGACGGTGCTGCGCTGCGTGAACTTCATCGAGGACCCGACCGAGGGCTCCATCGAGGTCTCCGGCATCCGCCTGACCGGTGGGCACCGCACCCGGCGCAAGCGGGACCAGATCCGCCAGTTGCGGCTGCACGTGGGCATGGTGTTCCAACAGTTCAACCTGTTCCCGAACATGACCGTGCTCGAGAACGTCACCTGCCCGGCCCGGTGCGCCAAGCGCGGCACCGACGCGGAGATCACCAAACGGGCCAAGGATCTCCTCGACCGGGTGGGTCTCGCCGACAAGTCCGGGGAGCATCCCATCCGGCTCTCGGGCGGCCAGCAGCAACGCGTCGCCATCGCTCGCGCCCTCGCGATGGAGCCCGACGTGATGCTCTTCGACGAACCCACCTCCGCTCTCGACCCTGAGCTCACCGGCGAGGTCTTGTCGGTGATGCGCACCCTGTCCACCGAGCTGCACATGACGATGATGGTGGTGACCCACGAGATGGGCTTCGCGCGTGAGGTGGCCGACCGGATGGCGTTCTTCCACGAAGGCCGGATCCTCGAGGAGGGCCCGCCCAGCGAGCTGATCGGCTCGCCGCAGCACGCCGAGACCCGGGCTTTCCTCGACGCGGTCCTGTGAGGCGGCGGCTGTCGGATTCGCGTGCGTCCGTTCGTGGGGTAGGTGAAGGTGGGCCATCGGGCCTGCCCGGAGACAGAGGAGCAGTCATGGCCCAGTACCTCATCTACTTCAACCAGCAGTGGGTCGGCGACCACACCGAGGAGTGGTTCCTAGGGAGGGTCGCTCCCTCCATGGCGGTCGTGAACGAGATGAAGGCGGCCGGCGTCTGGGTGTTCGGCGGTGGTCTCGAGGAGGGCTGGCCGGTCTACAGCGCCGACGCCACCAGCGGCGAGGTGCTGGTTACCGACGGCCCCTACGTCGAGACCAAGGAGCACCTGGGCGGATTCTGCGTCGTGGACGTCCCCGACGACGAGACCGCCAAGATCTGGGCTGGCAAGGTCGCGCTCGGGTGCGGCTGGCCGCAGGAGGTACGGCGCATCGGGCCGGTGCCTGAAATCGACTGACGCGTGACCGCACGCCACGAGCGCGTCGCCGCCGAGCGGGACCGCGCCCGCCCTACGCTGCGGTCGTGGGGACGAGCCGGAGGGCACGGGCTGCGCGTCGGCGCGAGGTACGCATGTCGCGGGTGGTCAACGACCTGACAGGTGAGCAGTGGGTCGCGCTGCAGACGGCCTGGGCGGGGTGCGCGTACTGCGGAGCCGAGGGTCTGGCCCTGCAGCGCGACTGCGTCCTGCCGATCTCGCGCGGCGGCCGCTACACGATGGACAACGTCGTGCCGGCCTGCCGTTCGTGCAACACCAGCAAGTGCAACGACGAGGTGACCGCCTGGCTGCGGCGGAAGCGTCTGGACGAGCGAGCGTTCCTGTTGCGCTACGCCGAGATCCGTCGGGAGCTGGCGTTGAGCGCCGTCCACATAGGGGCATCGGATCGGGCCTCGGCCGGGTGGGACATGGGCGACCGAGGCCCATCCGCGCCGTGACGCAGGGCTCACGGCACCATCGGCTCCAACATCAGGCGGCTCCACGCGCGTGATGATGTGCCTGGGTGATGGCTTACCGGCGCGCCTGGGACCGAAGCGGGGACCGAGCAAAGCCGTCGGCGACTGAGACATCGACGATACGCCACGTTGGCACGTCAGTGACGCGACTCTCTGCGAAACTTGTGCGTGGTTGTCATCCCAGGGGGTCGCTGGAGCGATTACTAGGTATGCAGAGCAATCCGGCCGATGTGGTGGCCGTCGGAGGTGGCACCGTGGCGATCGGCGCACACGTCGACTTCGACGACTTCTACCGGGCCGAGCTCCCGGGCCTGGTCGCTTTGGCCCGGGCGCTGTGCGGTGGCGCCGTCGCCGACGATGTCGCCCAAGAGGCGATGCTCGCGGCGTACCGCCGGTGGCAGCAGGTTAGCGACCTGGAGCACCCCGAGGCGTGGGTACGCCGGACTTGCAGCAATCTGGCCATGTCGCAGTACCGGCGCAGGCTGGTGGAGCTGCGGGCAGTCACCCGGCTCGCCAGGCGGCCGCAGGCCATGCCGCCGGAGGCAGCGGATGACGAGTTCTGGGTGTGCGTCCGGGGACTGCCCAAGCGGCAGGCGCAGGTGGCTGCGCTGCGGTACCTCTACCAGCTGGACGTCGCCGACATCGCGCGGACGCTGGAGATCACCGAGGGCTCGGTCAAGCAACACCTGTCACGGGGGCGCGCCCGGCTGGTGAGGGAACTCAACCTGACGGACGCCCCCGATCAACAACAGCCTGTCGAGGAGGTCGAGTCATGAGCCTCGAAACCAGGGCGTACCGGGCGGCCGAGTGGCTGCGGACGGCGACGGACGTGGACGTCGATGTCGACGCCGGGCTGGCCCGGCTGCGTCGTACCCACCGGCACCGCAACACCACCCGGATGGCCGGTGCAGCGCTGGCGGTCGCCTGTGTGGTGGGAGGCGGCGCGCTGGTGCTCGACGGCACCGACCGGACCGCATCGCCGGTGGACCAGGGACCGGTCGACGGCCCGGCCTCGCCGTCGATCTCGGAGTCGCCGTCGACAAGGCCGCTGAGGACGGGATCCTGGCAGGACTACACGTCACCCCGGTACGACTTCACGGTCGGCCATCCCCCGGGCTGGACCGAGGAGCCGGCGAACCGGGACTGGATCTGGGAGGAGGACGTCGCGGATCACCTGAGCCCTGCGCACGAGGACTTCCTCTCCCCGAACGGTCACGTCCGCGTGAGCGTCTGGAACGCGCCTCTCGATGCCAGCACCCGACAGGAGTCGATCCCCTACCTCGTGGAGTGGGTCGAGAACTACTGCGAGGAATCGGGCAACTCGCCCTGCACCGGGATCGCTGATCGGGCCGTCGAGCTGTGTCTGGAGAAGTGGGACTGTCATCCCGGTCTTCTCGTGCCGTTCGAGAACGATGTCCAGGCCTTCTTCAGCGGGGGCATCTACGCCCAGGATGCAATGACCGTGGCCGCGGTGTGGAGAGGCGAGTCGTCAAGGTTCGTGGCGCGCTACGGCGGCTCACAGCGACTGCTCGAGGCGTTCCTGTCGACCATGGAGGTCTGGCCCAGCTCGACGCCGCCTCACCAGCGTCGATGACCCTTCAGCCACCTCTCGGGTCTCTGATCGGAGACGCGCATGACGCTCGCATCTGCAGTACGGGCCGGTTCGGCCACCACGACTCTGGTGCTGATCACAGGGTGCACGTCGTCGACCGACGAGGACCCGGAGTCGGCGCAGGCCTCACCCTCCGCATCGGCCGAGACCAGCGCGGCCGCGTCGGCCCTCCTGCCCGCGGCCGACACCAGGCTCGGACACTTCCCTGCCTTCCCGGAGGCGCAGCTTCCGGACTCGATGGCCGCATCCCTCCAAGCGGTGCTCGACCAGGCCGTGGCGGACGACATCGTCCGCGGGGCTACAGCAGCGGTTATCGTGGCCGGCTCGGGAAGCTGGGCCGGCGCCGCGGGCGTGGACCGACAGGGAGGCGCCCTGACCGCGGACTCCCGCCTCCTCACCGCCAGCGTCGGCAAGACCGTGACCGCGGCCCAGATCCTCCGACTGGTCGACGACGGGAAGCTCCGACTGGACGATCGCGCGACGGATCACTTCTCGTCGGAGCTGTCTTCCTTCGACGCGAACGACGCCACCATCCGGGACCTGCTGGGTATGCGCAGCGGTCTCAGCGATCCCCGGAACTACTTTGCACTCGCGGAGCGCCACGCCACAGTCGCCGAACTCGTGGAAGGAGTCCCGGATCCGAGCGCACCTGCCGGGTCCACCATCCAGTACGCCAACATCAACTTCATCCTGCTCGGGGAAATCATCGAGCAGGTCACGGGCCGCTCCCTCTCGCAGACCACCCTCACCGGCGTCCTGGCTGATCCCGCCCTAGGCGGGCTGGGGTACAGCGGGATCAAGAACGCGCTGGCCGGCGACGGATGGGACGTCGTGACCGACCCGGCAACCCTGGCCCGGTGGGGGTACGAGCTGTACGGCGGGTCTGTGATCTCCGACGCCCAGCTCCGCGAGATGACCGACTTCGGAGGTGAGTGGTACGGCCTCGGAGTCATCGACTTCACGAACCCCGACGCCGGCACGTTCGACACCCCGGCTATCGGTCACGGCGGGAGCGAGGAGTCCCACTTTGTCAGGCTGGTCGCCTTCCTCCGGACCGGCCTCGTCATCTCGGTCCAGGCCAACGCGGACGACTTCGGAGAGGTCGAGTACGTGTTGACCCGGCTTCGTGACACGGTGCAACCGCCGTAGGCGATTGCGGTTTGAAGGTAGCTTTGGAGAAGGGACCAGCAAGATGCGTCGTTTCATAGGGATGGGCGTCACGATCAGCGCCCTCCTCGCGCTCACCGGCTGCAACGAGCCGGCTGAGAGAAGCGACGCCGTCGCGACGATCCTCACCTGCCCGAAGCCCAACGCCTCCCGAAGAGACGCGGCCGACGAACTCCTCAGGGCCGGTAACGATCCTCCCCGCGTCTGGTGACCTGGCCACTGATACCAGCATCCAGCACGTCCCAGGCCAGACCGACGTCGTCTACATGGTCGATCTCGATCGCGCGGCGCTGGTCATCGACGCGTCGTACACACCGCAGACCACGGCGTCGGACCTGGCCGAGGTCGAAGCCATTCTCGCGTCGATGACGGTTGATCTTGCCGACGACTGATCTTGCCCCGTGAGGCCCGGGGCCCCCGCGCATGGCGATGTTCGTGCTTGGCTGGTGCCATGGGCGTGGTCGAACTGGTGGGCGTTCCCTTCGACGGCTGGGGCCGGCCGGGCAGCCAGGCAGCCGCATCTACGGTGCTGCGGGAAGCGGGTTTGGCGTCGGTCGTGGCTCCGCACGAGGTCTTCGACAGTGGGGACGTATCGCTCCCTGTCCCGGACCAGCGCCGCGGTCCAGAGACATCGCTGATCAACGAGCCTGCCCTGCTGGCAATGGTGTCGGCGGTCGGAGACAGGGTGGTGGACGCGGTCGAATCGGACCGCTTCCCGCTGGTGTACGGCGGGGATTGCACCACTCTGCTCGGCATAGTGCCGGCGCTGCGTGCGAGCGGGCCGGTCGGGCTGGTCTTCGTCGACGGCCACGAGGACACGATGCCGCTCGACTCCTCCGAGGACGGCGAGGCAGCGAACACCGAGGTGGGCCTGTTGCTCGGTATGACCGGTCGGCTGCTGAAAGGAACGCTGGCCGAGCGGCTGCCGGCGTTGGAGCGTGAGCACCTGGCCGTCCTCGGGCCCCGTGACGAGGCGTGGCGGCGCCGGTTCAACGTCGGCACGCTGCGCGACGCCGGGGTTTGGTTGCGGGACTGGCGCGAGACCGCCGCCGACCCCACTGGGGAGGCGCGCGCCGCCGTACGTCACGTACGGGCGAGCACCGCCCGGTGGTGGCTGCACGTCGACCTCGACGTGCTCGACCCGGAGGAGTTCCCCGCTCAAGGGGTACCTGGTGACCCCGGCGAACCCGGCGGGTTGAGCTGGGCCGCCCTGACAAAACTGCTGGTCGCAGCCGTCGGCACGGGTGGCTGCATGGGATGGAGCGTGGCGATCTACGATCCGGAACAGGACCCGACCCGCGCAGGAGCGGCGCAGATCCTCACACTGGTTTCCGAAGTGCTGGCCGCGATCCGCTGATCAACCGGGAGCGGATCGCGGGTCGATGGAGAGGCGTCTAAGGATCACGGACCGCTCCATCGCCAGTCGCTCACGCGTCGGTGCGGTTCGGCACTCGACCGGGCGGTTCGTCGGCCAATGGCTTCCTCACTTCCCGAACCGCTGTGGCGTACCTACGCAGCAGACGTGACGTAGGCGGGGACGCAATGGCCTCATGGCACGCCCGGATGCGTCCCCGGGTCCGCGTGCTCGGGCTGTCACGGCTGTCGGCGAACGGCGGACGACAGGCGTACCTCAGGCGGCGCCCCGTGCGGCCTTCCGGTGCTGCCCGGGACTGATCCCGCGGACCCTCTTGAACGCCGCGCTCAGGGCGAATCCGCTGCCGTAGCCCACCCGGCGCGCGACGCTGTCGATCGCGTCGTCGGTGGCGACCAGCAGGTCCGCGGCGAGGGACAGCCGCCAGTGGGTCAGGTAGGTCATCGGCGGTTCGCCGACCAGGTCGCCGAAGCGGCGCGCCAGCGCGGCACGGGAGACGCCGACCTCCTTCGCGAGCGAGGCGATCGTCCACCCGTGCTCGGGGTGGTGGTGCATCAGGCGGAGGGCCTCGCCGACGGTCGCGTCGGCGTGCGCAAGGCCAGGGGTCACCTGCTCCTCATCCGCCAACCAGGACCGCACGACGGTGACGAGCAGCAGGTCCAGCAGCCGGTCGAGGACCACTTCCTGCCCGAGGTCCTCGCGCAGGAGCTCGCTCGCCAGTAGGTCGACCAGCGTCGAGTCCCAGTCGCCGCGTCGCCGTACGAGGAGGGGCGGTAGCGCGGCGAGGAGCGGCCGGCCCGCCTCGGTCTCGGCCTCCCAGGTGCCGACCAGGAGTACGTCGGACCCGTCGTGGCTGTTGCCCCAGGTGCGGACGCCGAGCGCCATCCGCTGGTCCAGCAGTTGGCCGTCGGGGTCGACGCAGACGTTGCCCTTCTCGATGGTGACCCTCGGCCTCGTGCTCGGGTGGTCGGCGACGGTGTAGACCGGACCGCCCCGCACGACGGCGACGTCGCCCTCGCGCAGCTGGAGGGGCTCGCCCAGGTCGCCGGTGATCCACGTCGAGCCGCGGGCGACGGTGAGAAGGGTCAGCGCCGGATCGTCCTCGATCCGCACGCCCCACGGGGGCTCCATCTTCATCTGGAGCAGAAAGGCCTGCCGGGCGCGCGGACCGGAGAGCAGGTGTTCGAGGCCGTCCACCGCACCACCATGCTGGACGATCGCGCATGGAATCAAGACTTCTGACCATGGAAAGTCTCATTGACCCGCGATGAGGTGGGGTCATGACAACGAACCTGATCATCGGCGGCACCGGCAAGACCGGTCGTCGCGTCGCGTCCCGCCTCCAGGACCGGGGACTTCCGGTCACCTCACTGTCCCGTCCCGAGTTCGACTGGGCCGACCCCTCCACCTGGTCGTCGGTCGAGCAGCCCGCGGCCACGGCGTACGTCACCTTCGCCCCCGACATCACCTTCCCCGGCGCCCCCGACGCTATAGCCAGCGTCGTCGAGCGGATGGCACGAGCGGGCGTCCGCCGGTTCGTGCTCCTCTCCGGCCGCGGCGAGCCCGAGGCCCAGCTCGCGGAGGAGCGGGTGATCGAGGTCGCGGAGAGGTACGGCGCCGCATGGGGCGTCGTACGCTGCGGGTTCTTCATGCAGAACTTCGACGAGGGCCTGTTCGCTCCGGAGTTCGAGGCCGGGCACCTGGCGTTCTCGGCCGGTGCCGTGCGTGAGCCCTTCCTCGACGTCGACGACGTCGCCGACGTCGCCGTCGCGATGCTGGTGGGCGACGTACCGGTCAACCGGGTCTACGAGCTCACCGGCCCGGAGCTGATGACCTTCGCCGAGGCGACTGCGGCGATCGCCGCCGCGACCGGCCGGACGATCACCTACACCGAGATCACCGTGCCTGAGCTGGTCGCGGACCTGACCCGGGCCGGCTTCCCGGCCGGTGACGCGGAGGAGGTGGGCGCGCTGTTCGCCCACGTCCTCGACGGGCACAACGAGCACCTCGCGCACGGCGTGCAGGAGGCCCTCGGGCGCCCGGCGCGCTCCTTCGCCGAGTACGCCGCGCGCGCCGTCGCCGGCGGCGCCTGGGGCGGACAGGCGGTCGCGTCATGACCGGGCCGATCGGCCACGCCGCGCTCATCGCCGCCACCCTCGGCACCGGACTCATCGGCGGCCTCTTCTTCGGGTTCGCGACAGCGGTGATGCCGGGACTCGCCAGGACCGACGACCGCACCTTCGTCGCGACCATGCAGGGGATCAACGAGGCCATACTCAACCCGCTGTTCCTGACCGTGTACGTCGCTCCGGTCGTCTGCCTCGGGTTCGCCGCCTTCAGCGGTCCGGCGCGGCCCTGGGTGATCGCAGCCCTGGTCCTCTACCTGGCCACGGTCGTGATCACCGGCGCCGGCAACATCCCGCTCAACGACGCGCTCGTCGCGGCCGGGCTGCCCGACTCCGCGTCGGCGCTCGAGGCCGCACGAACGGCCTTCGAGAAGCCGTGGAACCGCCTGCACCTGGCCCGGACCGCCACCGTGATCGCGGCGTTCGGCTGCTGCCTCGGCGCACTACGCGCGGCCTGATGCAGCAGGATGGCTTGTGCCGTTGCGCCGCGCGCATTGTCGATCCGGGCGTGCGTCGTCGCAGGTCGGACTGCGCGGCTTACTCCCACTCAATCCTGGGCTTCAACAGTTATTGGGACGCTGGCCACCGTCTCCCCCACGGGTAGACTGGTGCTGCCAGGGAGACACCGTGTTAGACACTAGCCACTTTGGGAGAGCGGCGGCCACACCAGAAGGTGGTCCCCCCTGCAGCACCTCGCCTCGCAGACGTCCTGGACGAGTACCTGGCCATCCGTGCCGTGCGCCCCGCACCCTCCACCACGAACGGAGCTTTCGTGCTCAGCCGGTTCGTCGCCGCGATCGGCAACATCCACATCCGCCACCTCAAGACGACGCACCTGGAGCAGTGGTTCTACGGGCCGGACGGCGTGATGTCTCCGCACACCACGAGAGAGGGACGGCCCCGCGACCCGGTTGCTCCTTCGACGTCCAGAGCTCGTTGACGTCCGTCTTGACGTCCAACTTTCCTGGCATGAAGGTGCGTACGCAGAACGCCATTTCCTCCCACGGCCAGTCCCGAAGGTTCGACTCCCCACCCTCGGACCCGACATCAGGCCGATCCGGACCATCCCCATCCTCGGAGTCGCCCTCCGACCCGACACGAGAGCGACGCGCAGCGTCCCACAGGCGGGCGTTGAAGCGGCCGTTGAACTGGCCCACGGCGCCGGTCAGGGAGAGGTCTTGGTGTCCGCGGCGGTCGGCCTGCTGCTGCCTGCCTCCGGCATCACGCTCGCTGCGACCCGCGACGCCTCGGTGTTGGTCGTCGAGTCCCTCTGAGACTTGTTACCCGGGTCGATCAAACCCTGCTCACCCGATGCCGGGTCCGCTCGGACTCCCCATCTGGTACACAGGCCGAGTGGCAATCGTTGTGCGGCCGGTGGCGGAGCGGGATCGGGAGCGCTGGGCCGATCTTTACCGTGGCTACTCGGCGTTCTACAAGGTGCCCGCCCCGCCCCTCAACCACCTGTGGCGTCGGCTCTTCGCGGGGGGTGAGCTCGAATGCTTCGTAGCCGAGCTCGACGGCGAAGTGGTCGGACTGGCACACGTGCGGGCGTTCGCGCGGCCGCTCGAGGGTGACACGGCCGGCTTCCTGGACGACCTCTTCGTGGACCCGGCCCAGCGCGGGAGCGGGGCCGGCGGCGCGCTCCTCGAGCACCTGCGCTCCCTCGCGGACGAGCGCGGCTGGGGCGTGGTCACCTGGATCACCGGCGCTGACAATCACATCGCGCGCAAGCTGTACGACCGTCTGGCCGAGGCGCAGCAGTGGATCACCTACGACATGACGCCGAAGCGAGTCGCGGATGTACACGCACAGCGACCGGACTGACGACCACCCGGTGCTCGTCGTTCTTGGCTTCCTTCGGAAATGCAGGGACCGGCTGAGGTACGCCGGGGGCTAACTCGGCCGTCCCTGGCCCAGCGCCGATGAGACCACCTCGCGGGCGGCGGCCTGTACCTCTTCAAGGTGGTCGGGGCCGCGGAACGATTCTGCGTAAATCTTGTAGACGTCCTCGGTGCCGGAGGGCCGGGCCGCGAACCACGCGCTCTCGGTGGTGACCTTCAGGCCGCCGATCTTGGCGCCGTTGCCGGGTGCCGCGGTGAGCTTGTCGATGATCGGCTCGCCGGCCAACTCGATGGCGGTCACGTCGTCGGGGGACAGCGCGCCGAGCTTGGCCTTCTCCTCGCGGTTGGCTGGGGCGTCCACACGGGCGTAGACCGGGTCGCCGTACTTCGCGACGAGCTCGGCGTAGTGGCGGCTCGGCGTCTCTCCGGTCTTCGCAAGGATCTCCGAGGCCAGCAGGCAGAGCACGAGGCCGTCCTTGTCGGTGGTCCAGGTGGAGCCGTCCATCCGCAGGAACGACGCCCCCGCCGACTCCTCGCCACCGAAGCCGAAGGACCCGTCGATCAAGCCTGGCACGAACCACTTGAACCCGACGGGTACCTCAACCATCGGCTTCCCGATACCAGCGGCGACGCGGTCGATCATCGAGGAAGACACCAGCGTCTTGCCGATCCGTGCGGAGTCCAGCCAGCCCGGCCGCGCGCCGCCGAACAGGTAGCCGATCGCGACGGCCAGGTAGTGGTTGGGGTTCATCAGCCCGGCGTCGGGCGTGACGATGCCATGCCGATCGGCGTCGGCGTCGTTGCCGGTCGCGATGTCGTAGTCGTCCTTGCGCCCGATCAGCGACGCCATGGCCGACGGTGACGAGCAGTCCATCCGGATCTTCTCGTCCCAGTCGAGGGTCATGAACCGCCACGTCGGGTCGACGAGCGGGTTCACGACCGTGAGCTCGAGGCCGTGCCGCTCGCCGATCGCGCCCCAGTAGTCGACCGACGCGCCACCCAGCGGGTCGGCCCCGATCCGCACCCCTGCCTGACGGATCGCTGCGATGTCGACCACGGACGGCAGGTCACCGACGTACTCGCCCAGGAAGTCGTACGACGACGCGGCCGCGCGTGCGCGCGCGAACGGGATGCGCCGGACGTCGGCCAGCCCGCCGCGGATCAGCTCGTTGGCCCGCGCGGCGATCACGGACGTCGCGTCGGTGTCGGCCGGGCCGCCGTGCGGCGGGTTGTACTTGAAGCCGCCGTCGGCCGGCGGGTTGTGCGACGGCGTCACGACGATGCCGTCGGCCAGCCCCGACCCGGTCTGCCGACCGCCGTTGGCGTTGATGATCGCGTGGGAGACGGCGGGTGTCGGCGTGTAGCGGTCGTCGGCGTCGACCAGCACGGCCACCTCGTTGGCGGCGAGCACCTCCAACGCGGTGGCCCACGCCGGCTCCGAGAGCCCATGCGTGTCGCGGCCGATGAACAGCGGCCCGTCGTACCCCTGCTCCTTGCGGTAGTCGCAGATCGCCTGCGTCGTGGCCAGGATGTGCGTCTCGTTGAAGGCCGTCTTCAGGCTGCTGCCGCGGTGACCGCTGGTCCCGAACGCGACCTGCTGATCGATGTTCTCAGGGTCGGGAACGCCGGTGTAGTAGGCCGTGACGAGATGTGCGACGTCGACGAGGTCGGCGGGAGTAGCAAGAGTGCCTGCACGCGAATCTGTCACGTCGACCCAACCTAGTGGGCGGCCTCCCAGGGGGCGAGCGTGCCGCCCGCTCTGTGCAGCGAACGCCTTGCTGCCCAGTGGCTGCTGCCACGCCAGCACGGTCGTTGTGCAAACGGTTCGAGCACGCCCGGCCCAACTAGCCACCGCCTGAACGCATGCCAAGTCATGCCCTTCGTCGCGCAGCTCTGGCGTTGGCAAGCCGAGGAGACCAGTGAGCCGAAGGCACGCAGCTGGGTCCCGCTGGAAAGAGATCGCCGGTGACGTTCCGACCCGGTCGCGGATTACTTTGGGGTGCGTCGGCGCGCCGGGTTGGGAGGCGGGATGTGCTGGTCTTTGCCGAGGATGGTGAGGCCGTCCTCGACCATGAAGCCGCGGTCCCGGTCATCCTCAAGGTCGACACCAATGCGGGCCCTAGGCGGGACGACGACGTTCTTGTCGAGGATTGCGTTGCGCACCACCGCGCCCGGGCCGACACGCACGCCGTGCATCACCACCGAGTCGGAGACGATGGCGCCACTGTCGACCCGCACCGCCGGCGAGAGCACCGACCGGTTGACGGTCCCGCCGGTGATCACCACCCCGGGCGACAACAGTGTCTCGTCGGTGCGCGACGGCTGGCCGTCGGCGCCCTGACCGACCTTAACCGGCGGCTGCGGACCGTACGACGTGTAGATCGGCCAGTCGAAGTTGTAGAGGTTGAAGATCGGCAATGGCGAAACGACGTCCACGTGGGCGGCGTAGTAGGACGCCATAGTCCCGACGTCGCGCCAGTAGCCGCGGTCGCGGTCGGTGGAACCCGGCACCATGTTGTCCTTGAAGTCGTAGACCCCGGCCGCGCCCTTGCCCACAAACGCCGGCACGATGTCGCCGCCCATGTCGTGCTTGGAGCCGTGCAGCGCGGCGTCTGCCGTGACCGCGTCGACCAGAGCGTCGGCGTCGAAGACGTAGTTGCCCATCGAGGCCAGCACCTCGTGGGGGCTGTCGGGCAGCCCCTCCGGGTCCTTGGGCTTCTCGAGGAAGTCGCGGATCGAGTTGGGGTCGTGAGGGTGCACGTCGATGACGCCGAACTGGTCAGCCAACGAGATCGGCTGCCGGATCGCGGCCACCGTGCACGCCGCGCCGGAGTCGATGTGCTGGTCAACCATCTGGGAGAAGTCCATGCGGTAGACGTGGTCGGCGCCGACCACCACAACGATGTCGGGGCGCTCGTCGTTCATCAGGTTGAGCGACTGGAAGATCGCGTCGGCGCTGCCGAGGTACCAGTGCTTGCCGACCCGCTGCTGCGCCGGCACCGGAGTGACGTAGTTGCCGAGCATCGTCGACATCCGCCAGGTCTGCGTGACGTGGCGGTCGAGACTGTGCGACTTGTACTGCGTCAGTACCACGATCTTGAGGTAGCCGGAGTTGACGACGTTCGACAGTGCGAAGTCGATCAGCCGGTAGATGCCGGCGAACGGGACCGCCGGTTTGGCTCGGTCGGCGGTGAGCGGCATCAGTCGCTTGCCCTCACCGCCGGCGAGCACGATCGCGAGCACTTTCCTGCGGTGTCGGGCGGCCATGTCACTCAAACTAGCCAGCAGAGCCGCCCCTGGGGAGGGGTAGGTTCCGAACCATGCGCCTGGACATCCTTAGCAAGGAGTACCCGCCCGAGGTGTACGGGGGTGCTGGGGTTCATGTCGCGGAACTCGTCAGAGCCCTGCGCGCGCGCGGCGACGTCGACGTGCGGGTCCGGGCCTTCGGCGCCCCGCGCGACGAGGAGGCCACGACGTCGTACCCCGAACCCGCCGAGCTCGCCGGCGCGAACGCCGCGCTGCGCACTCTCGGCGTGGACCTGGCCATCGCTGCGGGCTGTGAGGGCAGCGACCTCGTCCATTCACACACCTGGTACGCCAACTTCGCAGGCCACGTCGCGTCGCTGCTTCACGGCGTCCCCCACGTGATCAGCGCCCACTCGCTGGAGCCGCTGCGGCCGTGGAAGGCCGAGCAGCTTGGCGGTGGCTACCGGGTGTCCTCGTGGGTGGAGCGGACCGCCTACCTCGCGGCCGACGCCGTCATCGCGGTGTCGTCGGCGATGCGCGACGACGTGCTGGCGTCGTACGCCGACATCGACCCAGCCAAGGTGCACGTGGTCCACAACGGCATCGACACCGCCGCCTGGGCGCCCCGCCACGACCTCAACCGGGTTCGCGAGCTGGGCGTCGACGCCGACCGCCGGTCGGTCGTGTTCGTCGGCCGCATCACCCGGCAGAAGGGACTACCGCTCTTCCTCCGGGCCTGCGGCGAGCTGCCGCCCGACGTGCAAATCGTGCTGTGCGCTGGCGCACCCGACACCCCCGAAATCGAGGCCGAGGTGGTCGGTCTGGTCAAAGAGCTCGCGCACACGCGCACTGGTGTTGTGTGGATCCGCGAGATGCTTCCGCGGCCCGACGTCGTCGCGCTGCTGACAGCGGCCACCGTGTTCGCCTGCCCCTCGATCTACGAGCCGCTCGGTATCGTCAACCTCGAGGCAATGGCCTGCGAGACCGCTGTCGTCGCGACGGCGACCGGAGGCATCCCCGAGGTCGTCGTTGACGCTTCGACACGCTCGGGACAAGCGGAGACCGGCCGCCTGGTGCCGATCGACCAGGCGACCGACGGCACCGGCACGCCCCTGCAGCCCGAGCAGTACGTCGCCGACTTCGCCTCCGCGCTGATCGAGGTGCTCGCCGACCCGGCGCGGGCAGACGCGATGGCCAAGGCTGGCCGGCAGCGCGCGATCGACGCCTTCAGTTGGGGCGCTATCGCCGAACGGACCATCGAGATCTACCGCTCGCTGGTATGAGGCGTGACATGGGGATTGCATCTCGGACCGATTCAGGCCGCTTCGACTCGACGTCAGGGCGCTCTTGATGGCCGAGACCTCGAACTCAAGGTTGTTCCCCGTCTTGCAGGCTCGCACTCGCTGAGACCAGTAGTTCGACTCGTTCCTGACTCGATCGCCCTCCCGGACGTCGTTCGCGCAGGCGCCGACATTCCTCACGAGTCGCCTGGAATCACCGACGCCGCCAACCTGTTCTTCCAGCTCGCGTCCAGCCGCTACGAACGAGCGTCCCTGATCGTCACCTCAAGCAAGCCGTTCGGCCGCTGGGGCGAGGTCTTCGGCGACGACGTGGTCGCCGCCGCCATGATCGACCGACTTGTCCACCACGCCGAAGTCGTCGCAATCTCGACCGGTTTCGACCTCCGGAAAATGACCCTTCTAGGTTCCAGGTCGGCGAAGCCGAAGGTGGCTCACTAGACTCCTGACCGGCCGTAGCGGTTTTCCGCAGGTATTTCCGCACGTCCCCCTCCCCTAGGTCAGCTGGTAGATCAGCCGCTTCCTAGTCGACGGGTTGCACGCTGGTGTTGGCTTCGACACCCGACCTGCGTCCCTTGGGGAATCGCGAGCGTGCTCACGGCGTCTGGACGATGCCAGCTCGACACGTCGGACCTGCGGCTAGAGTAATGAGCAACCGAATCGAATACCGCCGATGGTGGGCTGCGTCTGCCCAGGTCAGAGTTGGAGGCTTACTCCCACTCGATGGTGCCCGGCGGCTTGCTGGTGATGTCGACCGTCACCCGGTTGATCTCCCGGACCTCGTTGGTGATCCGGGTCGAGATCCGCTCGAGGACGTCGTACGGCACCCGTGCCCAGTCGGCGGTCATCGCGTCCTCGGACGTCACGGGCCGGAGCACGACGGGATGACCATAGGTGCGGCCGTCGCCCTGGACGCCGACTGAGCGCACGTCGGCAAGCAGCACGACGGGGAACTGCCAGATGTCGCGGTCGAGGCCGGCCAGGGTGAGCTCGGCCCGGGCGATGGCGTCGGCCTCGCGGAGGATGTCGAGCCGCTCGCGGGTGACCTCGCCGATGATCCGGATGCCGAGGCCGGGACCGGGGAACGGATGGCGCCACACGATCTCCGGTGGCAGGCCGAGCTGCTCGCCGACCAACCGGACCTCGTCCTTGAACAGGGTGCGCAGCGGCTCGACCAGCTCGAACTCGAGGTCCTCGGGCAGGCCGCCGACGTTGTGGTGGGACTTGATGTTGGAGGTGCCGGCTCCCCCGCCGGACTCGACGACGTCGGGGTAGAGGGTGCCCTGCACGAGGAAGGCGACCGTGCTGCCCGCGGGGGAGTTCTTGATGACGTCGACCTCGGCCGCCTCGAACGTGCGGATGAACTCGCGGCCGATGATCTTGCGCTTGGTCTCGGGATCGCTCACGCCGGCGAGCGCCTCGAGGAACTGCTTCTCCGCGTCGACGACGACCAGCCTGGTGCCGGTGGCAGCCACGAAGTCGCGCTCGATCTGCTCGGTCTCGCCCTTCCGCATCAGGCCGTGGTCGACGTAGACGCAGGTGAGACGGTCGCCGATCGCCTTCTGCACGATCGCTGCGGCCACTGCCGAGTCGACGCCACCGGACAGGCCGCAGATGGCCCGGCCGTCGGTGCCGATCTGCTCGCGGATCCGCTCGACCTGCTCCTCGGCGATGTTGCCGATGGTCCAGGTCTGGCGGCAGCCCGCGATGTCCCAGAGGAAGTGCTCGAGGACCTTCTGCCCATGGTCGGTGTGCAGCACCTCAGGGTGCCACTGGACACCGGCGAACCCGCGGTCGACGGCCTCGAAGGCTGCGACCGGCGTGTCCGCCGTCGACGCGAGCACCTCGAACCCGGCGGGCGCCGCGGTCACCGAGTCGCCGTGGGACATCCACACGTTGTGCTCGGTCGGGACGCCACCGAGCAGGGTGCCGGCGTGGCCCACGTGGACCCGGGTGCGGCCGTACTCACGAGCGCCGGTCGCGCTGACGGTCCCGCCGAGTCCCTGCGCCATCAGCTGGAAGCCGTAGCACATGCCGAAGACCGCCGTACCGGTGTCGAAGATCGCCGGGTCGAGCCCCGGCGCGCCCTCGTCATAGACCGACGACGGCCCACCCGACAAGATGATCGCCTTCGGCCCCTTCGCCTGCATCTCGGCCACCGGCATCGTGTGCGGCACGATCTCGGAGTAGACCCTCGCCTCGCGCACCCGCCGCGCGATCAGCTGGGCGTACTGCGCGCCGAAGTCGACCACCAGGACCAGATCGTGCTGCTGCGAGGGATCGGGCGCCGTCATGACCGGATCCTATCGAGCGCCGCGGGTCGTGCCGGCACGGCGTTCCTGTGGCTTTCGGACGTTGGTCGGTTGGTCTCGATACGGCGGTCGCTCACGCGCTCGCTGCTCGCTCGAGCGCGGCTACTCGACCTCCCACCCCGGTCTCCGGCTTCGCAAGCTCGGCCGGAGTGGGCGTGAAAAAAGCACCAGGGCCCGACCGGGGAGGGAGGGTAGGTCGGGCCCTGATCGTCCACGCAGCTGCTGGACAGTGCCTGGACCGAGCCCGGACTTTCGGGAGGGAGCGTGAATCTCCGGGCTCGCTTCGATCAACGACGCCGTGCAGGGGGGGTTACGCCCGATCGTGGTCCACCTGAAGGTTTCTTTGAACGGGTCGCCCGGCTCAGGAGACCCCGACGATGGGCAGCCGCAGCGCTCCGGGGGCGTCGTCCGGCACCACCGGCTGCTTCGGTGCCACAGGCTCGACGCGCGTGTACGGCGCGCCCAGGGTCGGTCGGACGTCGGTCTCGCCCTTGTTGGGCCAGAACGCCATCGCGCGCTCGGCCTGAGCGGTGATCGTCAGCGACGGGTTCACTCCCAGGTTGGCCGAGATGGCCGACCCGTCGGCAATGTGCAGTCCCGGATAGCCGTAGATCCGCTGGTAGGGGTCCACCACGCCGCTGGCGGGACTGTCGCCGATCGTGCACCCGCCGATGAAGTGCGCAGTCAGCGGCATGTTGAACGGCTCGCCGATGTTGCCGCCCGCCTTGCCGTCGACGGCGTCCGCCATCCGCCGGACCGCTTCGTTGGCGACCGGGATCCAGGTGGGGTTGGGTGTGCCGTGGCCCTGGCGGGAGCTCAGGAACCACCCGAACGGCGTCCGCACCGGCTTGGTGGTGATCGAGTTGTCGACCGTCTGCATCACCAGCGCGATGACGACCCGCTCGGACCAGTGCTTGACGTCGTAGAGATCGAGGACGTTGCGCCGCTCCTTCCACATCTCCTTCAACCAGGCCTGCCACCGCGGTGCCTTGTCGCCGTCGGTGAGCACGGTCTGCAGCAGCGACATCGCGTTGGAGCCCTTCCCGTAGCGGACCGGCTCGATGTGGGTGACGTCGTCGGGATGCCACGAGGACGTGATCGCCACACCCTGGCTGAAGTCCTCGCCCCAGCCCTTGGGGCTGATCGCACCGAGGAGCGACTCGGAATTGGTGCGGGTGAGGACGCCGAGCCGGTCGGAGATCGCGGGCAGGTCGCCCGTGGCCTTGAGCTTGTGGAGCAGCTTCTGGGTGCCGAGCGCGGCGGCGGCGAAGATCACCTGTCCGGCAGTGAAGCTCTTCACCGCCGTACGACGCGACAGCTTCGCCTTCGTCCACCGGGCGTCGACCCGGAAACCGCCTCCGTCGAGCGGGCGCACCCGGGTCACGGTGGTCAGCGGATGCACGACCGCGCCGTTCTGCTCGGCGAGGTAGAGGTAGTTCTTGACGAGGGTGTTCTTGGCGTTGTGGCGGCATCCGGTCATGCACTCCCCGCAGTTCAGGCAGGCGTTGCGCTGCGGGCCGGCGCCGCCGAAGTACGGGTCGTCGACCTGCTGCCCCGGCGCCTGGCCGGGGCCGCCGAAGAAGACGCCGACCGGGGTCGGGCGGAACGTGTGGCCCCTGTCCCATCTCCTCGGCGACCTGCTTCATGACCAGGTCGGACGGCGTCATCTCGGGGTACTCGACCACGCCCAGCATCCGCTTCGCCTGGTCGTAGTAGGGCGCGAGCTCTGCCTTCCAGTCCGTGATGTGCGCCCAGGCCGGGTCGCGGTAGAACGGGTCGAGCGGCTCGTAGAGGGTGTTCGCGTAGACCAGCGACCCGCCCCCCACTCCTGCCCCGGCGAGGATCATGCAGTCACGGACGGCGTCGATCCGCTGGATGCCGTAGCAGCCGGCTGCGGGCGCGAACAGGTAGCGCTTCAGGTCCCAGGAGGTGTCGGCGAAGTCCTCGTCCCGGAAGCGGGCACCGGCCTCGACCACCGCGACCCGGTAGCCCTTCTCCGTCAGCCGCAGGGCCGCGACCGACCCGCCGAAGCCGGACCCGATGATGAGGACGTCGTAGTCGTGCTCCTCGGTCATGCTCACGCCCTGCCGAGCTTGTTGAGCAGGCGCAGGCCGACGGTCCAGACCTTCGCGTGCTGCTCGGCGTTGAGCCCGAACTGCGGCGAGAGACGCAGCACCCGCTGGGTGCCGACCGCCTGGGTCTCGGTGTAGCGGTGGATGCCCTCGGCGCCCTGCCTCCGTCCCATCCCCGACTCGCGCATCCCGCCCATCGGAGCTGCGACGCTGCCGAAGGTGGCCCCGAACGCTTCGTTGACGTTGACCGTGCCGCACTTGATCTGACGGGCGATCGCGCGCGCCCGCTCACCGTCGCGGCTGTAGATCGAGGCGTTGAGGCCGTACTCCCCGTCGTTCGCGCGCGCGATCGCGTCGGACTCGTCGTGGAACCGGTAGAGCGAGACCACTGGTCCGAACGTCTCGTCGCCGAAGCAGGTCATCTCGGGCGTCACACCCTCGAGGATCGTCGGCTCGTAGAAGTACGGCGCCAGGTCGGGCCGCGCCGTACCGCCGGAGAGGACGCGCGCGCCCTTGGCCACCGCGTCGTCGACGTGGTTCGTCACCGTCTCCAGCTGGTCGGCGGTGATGAGCGGCCCCATGTCGACCTCCCAGTCCAGGGTGGCGCCCAGCGACATCGCCTTCGTGCGAGCCACGAACCGGTCGACGAACCGGTCGTAGACCTGGTCGGCGACGAAGATCCGCTCCGCGGAGACGCAGAGCTGGCCGGCGTTCGAGAAGCTCGCCCGGACCGCACCCTCGGCTGCCTTCTCGACGTCCGCGTCGCGGAGCACGAGCAGCGGGTTCTTGCCGCCGAGCTCCAGCGAGCAGCCGATCAGCTGCTCGGCGCACTGCTTCGCGATGAGCCTGCCGGTGGCCGTGGACCCGGTGAAGCAGATGTAGTCGGAACGCTCGATCATCGGCCCGCCGAGCTCGCGGCCGGGACCGGCGACGACCTGCCAGAGGTCACGCGGGAAGCCGGCCTCGTCCAGCAGCTTGACCGCCACGAGCGCGGTCAGCATCGTCTGGGCGTCGGGCTTGGCCACCACCGCGTTGCCGGCCATCAGGGCAGGGATGCCGTCGGAGATCGCCATCGTGAGCGGGTAGTTCCAGGGCGAGATGATGCCGACGACACCCTTCGGCACATGGTTGACGTCGATGCGGGTGAACACCGGGAACAGCCCGCCCCGCCGCTCCGTCGCCAGGTGACGGACGCCCGTGCGGGCGTAGTAGCGGGCGTTCAGCGCGGTGTGGGCGACCTCGTCGAAGGCATGCTTGCGGGCCTTGCCGTTCTCCAGGGTGATGATGTCGAGCAGCTCAGGCATCCGGTCGAGCAGCAGGTCGTGCAGACGCAGCAGCTTGGTCGCGCGCTCCTCGACCGGCGTACGTGCCCAGGCGGCTTGCGCGATGCGAGCCCGCCGATAGGCCTCGGCGACGTCGGCGGAGCTCGACTGCGGGATGTGCGCCAGCGGTGCGCCGTCGAGTGGTGAGGTCACCTCGACCGTCTTGTCGCTCGTGGCGACGATCCGCTCGGTGAGGGTCGCGACGTACTCCGGCTCGAGGACGTAGGACGCCCGCGGGTCGTGCTCGGGGTCGTGCGGACCGTCGACGAGGGGTCCGCCGCCGACGCCTTCGGGGTGGCCGGGGTTCGAAGCGTTCATGTCACGAGCGTAGTGAGTGCCACCACTCCCGGCTGCCGATCTGTCGCCAATGTGCTGCTTTACACAAATATCTTGGGTGTCAAGCCTGCTTGGCGTAGCTCGAGGCGCCGAAGAAGTCGACGATCACGACCGGCTCGTCGCCGATCACCCAGGCGTCGTGACCCTCGGGGAGCGAGGTGATCTCACCAGGATGGACGACGAGCTCGGCGCCGTCGGCCATCCGCACGCCGAGGGCGCCGCTGACGTGGTACTGGAAGTGTGGTGCCTCGCACAGGTCGGTGCCGGCGATCGGCTTGACGTGCTCGGACCAGCGCCAGCCCGGCTGCAGGACGAGACGACCGATCTCGGCGCCGCCGATGGCCACCAGCTCGACCACGCCGCGCTCGAACGAGCGCGTCTCGTCGGGCCTGTCGAAGCTCTTCTGCTCGGTGCTCTGCTGCAGGACGGTCATCTCGGTTCTCCTCCACGGATGGTCCCGGCGCTGCTCGCCGGGTGGTGGAGGAACGCTCCCTCGGCGGCATTGCAGCCAGGTTGCAGCCGAGGTTGCAGCCGAGGTTGCAGCCGAGGTTGCAGCCCAGGTTCGCCGACATTGCAGACGACGTTGAGCCGCGTACGATCAGCGCCGTGAGTGCACTGTCCGTGCGTGTGCTCGGGGACCTCGCCGTCGACGGATCCGACCTGGTGCGCCTGGACAGGAAGGCACGAAGCCTGCTCCAGCTGCTGGCACTCGCCCGCGGTCGCCCGGTGCGCGCCGACGCGCTCGTCGACGCCTTGTGGGGCGACGACCCACCAGCGCGGCCGGGCGACCAGCTGGCGGTGCTCGCCAGCCGAATCCGTCGAGAGCTCGGGCGGGACCGGATCGAGCACTCCGACAGCGGTTACCGGCTCTGCGCCGACTGGCTGGACGTGTCCGAGCTCGAGGCGGTCGTGGCCGAGGCGGAGCGTCGACACACTGCGGGCGAGGTCGCCGGAGCGGTGTCGACCGCACGGATCGGCCTGGCACTGGTCCGCGGTCCGGTCCAGGAGCTCCGCACCGACTCAGCGTGGGCGCTCGCCGAGCACGCCGCCACCGTGCGGCTCGTCCAACGCACCCGTCGGATCGCGGCAGCGGCGTTCCTCGATGCCGGCTTGTGGCTAGATGCCCTCGACCTCGCGGCCGCCGATGCGCTCACCGATCCGCTGGACGAGCAAGCCGTGCGGACGGTGATGCGCGCCCAGTCGGCCGCCGGACGTCCCGGTCTTGCGCTGACGGCGTACGCCGCCCTCCGCGAGACGCTCGCAGACCTGCTCGGCACCGACCCCGCGCCCGAGACCGACGCGCTCCACACCGCGATCCTCCGGGGAGAGCTGCCCGTCCTCGCGTCAGGGCGGTCGCCGACGGTCCTGGTAGGACGGACCAGCCAGATCGGTCACCTCAACGCGCTCGTCCGCCTCGCCTTCGACGACCGGAGCACCCGGGTCGCCAAGGTCGTCGGCGAGGCCGGGATCGGCAAGACCACGCTGCTCGACGCATGGGCGGCAGCGCGGCGCGCCGGTGGTGACCTGGTGCTGGCCGGGACCTGCCGGCCCCTGGACCGCGCCGCGCCGCTGGACGTCGTCCTCACCGCGATCGCAGAGCACCTGCGCGGTTCGCCGGCCGCCGACGACCTGCTCGGCCCCGAGCTCGGCACCCTCGCTCCCCTGCTCGGTCGCCACACGGCAGGTGTCGCCGACGCCCGCGGTGTCGACCCGGACCTCGGCCCGGCCACCCTCTTCGCCGCGGTGACGGCCGTGCTCGGCAGGATCGCCGGCTCGACGGGGGCGATCCTCACCATCGACGACACCCACCTGGCGGGCCAGGCGTTCGCCGACTGGCTCGGCTACGTCCTACGCCGACCGATCCCCGTGCTGGTGGTGGTCGGAGCCCGCCCGGCGGAGGGACCCGAGCTGCCGGCAACCGACGAGATCGGGCTCGGGCCGCTCGACCGCGCGCAGGTGGCCGAGCTGGTCGGTCACGACCGGGCCGAAGACCTGTACGACCGCTCGGGGGGCCATCCGCTGTTCCTCTCCGAGCTGGCGGCGGTCCCGGGCGGCGAGCTGCCCCCCTCGCTCGTCGCCGCCGTCTCCGCACGGTGCGACCACCTCGGCACCGCCGGCGAGCTGGTGCGCGCTGCCGCCGTCCTCGGTGATCTCGACGTGGAGATGTTGGCCGCCGTGCTCAACCGGAGGGCGCTGGACGTGCTCGCGGACGTCGAGCTCGCAGAGCAGCGCGGCCTCCTCGTCGAGGACGCCGGGCGGCACCGGTTCCGCCACGAGCTGGTGCGCGAGGCGCTCATCACCGGCACCACCGCGGGCCGCCGTGCGCTCCTGCACCGGGAGGCGGGGCGGGTCCTCGCGGGACGTCCGGACGCCGACCCGGCGGTTGTCGCCGACCACGCGCGGCTCGGTGGGGATCACGCGCTCGCCGCGACCTGGCTGCGGACCGCCGCCGATCGGGCGGCCGACCGCTTCGACCATGCCACCGCCGAGGACCTGCTCGACGAGTCTCTGGCGTTGGCGCCGGACCACGACACGCTCGTCGCCCGAGCCCAGGTGCGGATCCGCCGCGGGAACTACCGCGGCGCCGAGGACGACGTCGCGGCCGCGACCGACGCGGGCGCGCGACGGTGGGAAGTGGGCGCCTGGGCCTCCTACTTCGATCGGCGCTTCGACGACGCGCTCCGGTACGCCGACGATGGTGCCTTCGCGGCCGCCGACGACCAGACCCGGACCCGTTGCCTGGTCGCCTCGGGGCGGATCCTGCACGCGCGCGGCGACCTCGACGCCGCCCGCGCCCGGTTGTCGGAGGCGATGGGATCAGCCACCGGGGACGAGCGGCTCGAGGCGGCCGCGTGGCTCGGCGTCTTGCACGCCCACCGCAGCCAGGCCGACGAGGCGATCGAGCTGCTGCGGCCGCTCACCCGTGCCGGGGTCCACGCCGGACACACCACTGCGTTCCTCCATGCCCTGCTCTTCACCGGCCATGCGCTGGCTGTCGAGGGACGGCCGGCCGAGGCACTCGCGTGTTTCGACCGGTACGGTGCCGAAGTCGATCGTCGGGACGTACCGCGTTTCGCGGGTCGGGGCGTCAACTTCTCCGGCTGGGTGCTGCGCAACCTGGGAGCAACCGGCGCCGGGCTGGAACGCCACCACGCGGCGCTGGACGACACCCGCGCGGACGGCAGGTCGGAGCTGATGGTGGCGGCACTGGAGGATCTTGCCGAGGACCGGATCCGCGCCGGCAGCCCGGAGAAGGCCGCCGCACTCCTCGACCGGGCCCGGTCGGCGATGCACGGCGACCTGGTCTTCGGGTGGCGCCTCGCGATGAAGCTCCGGCTACTCGACGCACAGCTTCGCCTGCTGGCGGGTGCGCCCGAGGAGGCGCTCCGGATCGCCGAAGATCTGCGGGAGGACGCCGTACGCGCGGACGTCCCGCGGTACGACGCCAGCGCGCGGCTGGTCGCCCACCGCGCCCGGGCCGCAGTCGGCGAGCCGGTCGATCTCGATCGGGCCTGGTCCGACCTCCAGGACGTCGAGGGTGCCGTGCGGATCGAGGCGTGGTGGTGGGCTGGCGAGACCGGCGCGGCGCTGGGCGAGCCACGCTGGATCGACCGGGCCGAGCAGCTCGCTGACGACCTCGCGCGCGCGGCCGGGCCCCGAGCGGACGGCCTGCGCGCCGAGGCAGACCGCAACCTGGCCCGCTGGCGCGCGCTCAGCGTGCGGTGAGCACGATCATTTCGACGACGAGCGGTGGCATCCCGGCCACGGCGGCCTCTGCCTCGCGCCTGATGGCCGCTCGCTCGTCGGGCGACAGTGCGGCGAGGTAGGGCGCCGTGTGCGCCATCCCGAAGCGCCAGTCGACGAGGTCGGCCGCGCTCTCCATGCCGGTCGCGACGTCGACGACCACGGCGCGCGGATCGGGATAGCCCGCCTGTGCGGCATAGGCCTCGAGATCGCCGGTGCCCGGGTTGGCGTCGGCTCGGACGACGGCGTACCACTCTGGTGGCTCGAAGCCGCGCCGGGTCACCACGCCCTCGACGGCCGCCTTCGCCGGGTGGTCCCACTCGGGTGCGTAGGCAGTGGCCACCAAGGCGGGGGCCACGCGACGAAGCTCGACCATCGCCTCCGTCGGGTCGGTGAAGTGGTTCAGCGAGAAGGCGGCCGCGGCCAGGTCGAACGCTTCGTCCGAGAACGGCAGCCGGGTCAGGTCGCCAACCGTCGACAGCGCCGGCGGCTTGGGGAGCATGCCGTGCGCGAGGTCGACAGCGACCACATGGCGCGCGCCGCGTCTCCGCAGGACGTCGCCTGCGACCCCGGTGCCCGCGCCTGCGTCGAGGATCCGGGCGCCTGTCACCTCGACCGGGGCGTGGTCCGCCATGGTCTCCGCCATCCGGGCGTACATCCGCTCCGGTCCGGCGCGCCAGCCGTCGGCCGCGGCGGAGTACGCCGCGCCGAGCTCGCTCGACGTCATGCCGACTCCAGAAGCGGAGAGGCATTCACGACCTGCTCCTCCCACCAGGCGAGCTCGTCGTCGAACCCACCGAACGCCTTCTCCCAACCGAACTGGACCATCGCACCGATCAGGCAGAGACCGAGCTGGCGGTCCCACCACGGTTCGGTCGCGATGCCGTGGCGCTCGAGCGCCGCGCGGTAGGACTCGATCGTCTGCTCCTTGGTCGTGGGGAGCCGACGGCAGTTGATCGCGAGGTACCACGCGAGGTCGCTGGCCGCCGCGCCCGTACCCGGCAGCTCCCAGTCAAGCAGCACGGTACGCCCGCGGTCGTCGGTGCCGAGGTTGTCCAGCTTCCAGTTGCCGTGGACGAAGGTGACGGGTGTGGTGTCGAGCGCGTCGACGAGCGGCGTTGGATCGTGCACGAGTGGTACGACGACGCGGGCGAGCGCCGGCGCCACCTCCTCCAGCAGTGGCCACCCCTGCGCGACCAGCCGGGGCACCAGGTGGTCCGAACCGAGTGCGGCCTCGGCAGCCGCCATCCGGGGCGACAGCTCGAGGTAGCGGTCGGCCGGCGAGACGACGTCGATCCGCCGGCCCCAGAAGGCCGCGTGCAGCGCCGCCATGTGGTCGAGGAACCGCTCGTGCTGCTCGGCCGGCACCAGCTCGTCCGTGGCAGGGACCAGCCAGCTGCCGACGTCGTGCATGAGCAGGGCCGAGACGGTCGGGCGTCGTACGTCGTGCGCGACCGCGACGATCGGCTGGTTGAACGAGTCCGGGAGCTCGGCAAGGACGCCGCGCCGCCACAGCTCGACCGTGGCACTGCCGGGGATGTTGGCGACGCGCAGTGTCCAGTCAGCGTCGTGGTCGAGGTGCTTCACGACGTAGGGCGCGCCGTCGATCGTCACCCGCTCCAGCAGCGCTCCGGACTTTCCAGGACCGTCCAGCGGTCGGCGGTCGGTCGCGCCGGCGAGCATCTCGGCGATGGACGTGGCGACGTGCATAGGCAGCACTCCTCGGTCCGCGGACTGGACGAAGCCCGAGCCTTCGAGTCAGGCTGGCAGACGGAATGCACGTTGCGCCATACCCCGCCGCAACAGCGGTTCGACACCGGGTCAGAGGGGGTCGGTCTATCTGCGTCGGTGGTAGCGGATGTCGCCGTTGGTGAGCTTGTCGGTTTGGTAGCGGGTGTCGTGGGCGCGGTGGTGGTGCCAGGAGCAGAGGAGGATGCCGTGGTCGAGGTCGGTGTTGCCGCCGTGGGTCCAGGGTTTCAGATGATGGGCCTCACACCAGGTGGCGGGGATGGTGCAGTGTTCGGCGCGGCAGTGGTGGTCGCGTAGTCGCAGGGCTTTGCGTTGGGCTGGGGTGTAGAGGCGGCGGCTGCGGCCGAGGTCGAGGATCTCGCCGGTGCCGCCGAGGACGGCGGGGATGATCTGGGCGGTGCAGGCCAGGCGGCGGATCGCGGTGGCGGAGAGGGGTTCGCCGCCGACGATGGTGCCGGTGCCGAGCTCGCTTTGCAGGGATTCCAGGCTGATGGTGACCAGCACCGTGGTCGCGTCCCCGCCGTGGGCGGGGAGCTGGGCGGGGTCGAGGTGCTCGAGGAGGGCGGCGAAGGCGTGGCCGAGGAGTCGGTGGTGCGGGATCCGGTCCTCCTCCCCGCTGAGGGCGTCGGGGTGCTTGCGCGGTGCGGTGGAGGACTCCAGGTAGGTCAGCAGCCGGTCGCGGTCCTGGGTGGGGTGCACGATGGTGGTCCGGGCCAGGCCGTGGCCGATCAGCCGGGAGCGGAGGCTGGTCTTCTCCCGGGCTCGCTGTTCCTGGTTCTCCAGCCGTTTGGCTTCCTCGGCCTCGGCGATCTCCGGCGCCACGACCTGGAGGAGGTGCCGCCCGAGCCGGCGCAGCTCGCTGGGCCGGAACCGGACACACAGGTCGACCATCTCGGTCTCGGCCTGCGCCCGGAGCTCGGGACCGAGGTGGTCGGGCAGGTCGTCGAGGACCGCGACCGCGACCGTGGCCTGGGCCGGGGAGACCTGGCCCTGGGCCATCCCGGCCGCGACCCGGGTCCACCGCCGGTCCAGTGCCTCGGCGAGCCGGCCGTGTGCGCGTGCGGCGGGGAAGTCGGCGCGGGTCACCGCGGCCAGCCAGGCCCCGGTGTCGCGGGCACCGGCCCGGTCCGCGGCATCGACCGGCGGCGGCCACCACCCGCAGCCTCAGCTCCGCCGCCACCGCCTCCAGTGCGGCGAGCTCAGCGACCGCAGCGGTCTTCTGCGCCGGGGTCATGAACACCGGCTGCACGTCGCGCACCGCCTTCAACGCCGCCCGCGCGGCGGCGACCGCCCCCAGGACCGGATGGTCCCCGACATGCTCAACCGGGTGATCGACGAGGTGATCGATCGGGGTGATCGATGGGGTGGTGGGTGGTCATCGGGACTCCCCTGGGGCGCGGACCGGTGTGGGGTCCGGTGGCCTGGTGCCGGGGGTGTCCTAGAACTGAATCTCGGGGACGACCTGGTCGCTGTGCGACGTACCTCAATCGTACACCAGTTCGAACCCGTGATCAAGCGGACTCCCGCGCGACCCCGGTGGTCGCCGCCAGTGGGGTCTCGAGACGGTCGCAGAGCGACCTCCTCGACCACCGTGGGTCCGCGGAGCGACCTCCTCGACCACCGGGGTTTGCTGCGCGACCTCCTCGGCCACCGGTAGCCGCAGAGCGACCTACATCGGGGGCGAGGAGAGGTAGACCGACTTGAGCTCGGAGTACTGCGCCAGCCCCTCGGGACCGAACTCCCGCCCGAGCCCGGACGCCTTGTAGCCGCCGAACGGGGCCGCGAAGTCCATCGTGTAGGTGTTGACGCCGTAGGTGCCGGTGCGCACCCGACGGGCCACCTCCACGCCGGCCTCCTGGTCGCTGGTCCACACCGTGCCGGCCAGGCCGTAGTCGGAGTCGTTGGCGATCCGGACGGCGTCGTCGACGTCGTCGTACGGGATCACCGACAGCACCGGACCGAAGATCTCCTCCTGGGCGATCCGCATCCGGTTGTCGACGTTGGCGAAGACCGTGGGTCGGACGTACCAGCCGTTGTCGAGCCCGTCTGGCCGGCCGGAGCCGCCGGTGAGGAGCTGGGCTCCCTCCTCCTGGCCGAGCGCGATGTACTTCTCGACCCGCTCCTGCTGGCGCTGCGCGACCATCGGGCCGATCTCGGTGGCCGGGTCCATCGGGTCCCCGACCTCCATCCCGGCCACCGCATCGGCGAGAGCCTGCGAGACCTCGTCGTGCCGGCCGCGGCTGACGAGCACCCGGGTCTGGGCGACACAGGCCTGCCCGGAGTTCATCAACCCGATGAACTTGAGCCCCTCGAGCGTGGCGGCGAGGTCCGCGTCGTCGAGCACGATCGCCGCCGACTTCCCACCGAGCTCGAGCGAGCAGCGCTTGAGCTGCTCACCGCAGATCGCACCGATCCGACGGCCGGCTGCGGTGGAGCCCGTGAACGCGACCTTGTCGACCCCCGGGTGTGAGACCAGGTGCTCGCCGACCTCACGCCCGGCCGCCACGATGCTGACCACGCCCTCCGGCACCCCCGCCTCCTGCAGGAGCTCGGCGAGCAGGTAGCAGTCCAGCGGGCTCTCGGGGGCCGGCTTCACCACCACAGTGCATCCGGAGAGCAGAGCCGGGATCAGCTTGGACATGACGGTGAACTGCGGGACGTTCCACGGTGGGATCGCTGCCACGACTCCGACCGGCTCGTGCCGCACCATCACGTCGGCACCCAGCGCGCCCGGCCGGGTGGACTCCCACGGGAACTCCCGTGCGATCGCCAGGAACGCCTCGATCTGCATCCACGGTGCCGGCGACTGCGCCAGGTTGCTGAACGAGATCGGCGAGCCGATCTCGGTCGTGATCACCTCGGCCATCTCGCCCAGCTTCGCTGCGTACAGGCCGGACAGGTTCTGTACGACGTCGATCCGCTCGGCTGCCGTCATCTGCGGCCACGGGCCCTCGTCGAACGCCGTGCGTGCGGCCCCCACCGCCGCGTCGATGTCGGCCGCACTGCCCTCCGGCACCCGGGCGACGACCTCCTCGGTGTGCGGGGAGACCACTTCGAGCATGGCATCGGTGGCCGGTTTGGACCATGCGCCACCGATGAACAGTGCGTCGCGGTCGAGAGTCATGAGGTTCCTTTCAGATTGCCTTGGTCTCGAGACGGTCGCTGCGCGACCTCCTCGACCAGCGTCGACATCAGGGCGCGAGGGTGAACCAGTCGTCGAAGCCGGAAGGATCGTGTCGCCCGAGCGCCCCGTGCTCGAAGAGCCCCCAGCCCTCCGCCCCGTCGGCGCCGGGGCCGTGGGCGATCGCGTGCCCGACGTGGTCGATCACGCCGAACATCACCCGGCCGGCGACCGCGGGGTCGTTGAGGTCGTAGGTGAGCCGCTCGGTGAAGCCCGGGCCCTTCCAGACCCCGTGCGTCCAGTCGGAGTCGCCGCCGTAGCCGCCGCCGACGTGGATCGGCACGGCGAGCTTCGACGTCACCTCGAGCACCAGGTCCTTGCCCTCGGGGGTCTGGCAGGTGATCGTCGCGCCGGTCGGGACCCGGGTGCCGGATCCGTAGCGGATCTCGCACCTCGGCCAGCCGAGCTGCTCGACCCGGCCGTCCTTCCAGACCCGGGTGCAGTCGTTGAGCGTCCGGAACCCGTCCGGCGTCTCCTGGATGATGATCACCACGCAGAAGTCCTCGAACCTCATCGGGACGTAGAGCCACCACATGCCCTCGAACGCCGGGTCGGCCGGCTTGCCCCCGGGGGCGGCCTCGCCGACCGGGCGGATGCCCCACGAGCGGTCGCGGGAGCCGACCCAGCGGTCCGGGGTGACCGCGATGTCCGAGCCGTCGACCGCGATCGTCCCCTCCCAGGTGCCGACCTGCGCGAACCGCTGGGCATCGAGGATCGTGTTGGCGCCCTGGCGCATCACGTGCGGCAGCTCCTGGACGACGTCGAAGGAGCCCTCCCAGTTGAGGTCGAGCGCAACGCCCTCGGTCTCCTCCATCACCAACCGCAGCTTGCGCAGCGGCTCGACGACCTCGATCCGGTAGCTCCCGACCCGCTGCTCCATCCGGTCCGCGCCCCGCGGGTCGAGCGGCGTCGCCGAGGTGCACGGCGGTCTGCTCGTCACCGCGCCGCAGGAGCACGAAGGCGTCCTTGGTGCCGAGGTTCGGGTAGAAGCCGAGACCGGTGATGAGGAACAGGTCGCCGGTCCGGTCGTGGGCGTTGAGGTAGCAGCGGTCGTAGAAGTTGCGGTCGCTGCTGCCGGCCCAGGCGACGGGACGCGGCAGCTGGTGGATGGGGTACTCGTCGAGCGGGCCGAGTCCGACGTACTCACCGTGCAGGCCGTGGTTCATCATGCGCCGACCTCGTCCAGCAGCCGCTCGAAGAGCGGACGGTGGTGCATGACCGCCTCGGGGTCGTCCGGCCGCTCGATCTCGCCGAAGTGGATCTGTCGGGCGCTGGTGCGGAGGAAGACGATGCCCCAGATGACGGCGGCGAAGAGCTGGTGCCAGGTCAGGTCACCGACCTGGACCCCGGCGATCTCCTCGTACGTCGCCACGACCCCCTCCGCGGTCATGAAGTCCGGCATCCCGGGAAGCCCGAGCATGGTCGCGATCTCCTGGAACACCGCGTGCGCGAACACCATCCAGGCGAGGTCCATCTCCCGCGGCCCGAGGGTGGCCATCTCCCAGTCGAGCACCGCGACTGGCGCGAAGTCGCGGAACATCATGTTGCCGATGCGGGAGTCTCCCCACACGAGCACCGGCTCGCCCTCGTCGGGCAGGTTGGCCTCGAGCCACGCCAGCCCGCGCTCGATGAGCGGCGACGGCGGGCTGCCCTCCGGTGCGTCGAGGGCGTAGGAGTACCACGCGCGAAGCTTGGCGAGGTTGCGGGCGAGCGCGGTGGCGCCCCCGTGACCGGTCACCGCAGGGTCGAGGAACGCGAACGTCGTCGCGGCGTCCGGGATGCCGTGCAGCTTGGCCAGCACCTCGACGCTGCTGCGCTGGAGCGCCGCCTGCTGCTCGGCGGCGGCGTCGTAGAGCCAGTTGTCGCCGAAGGTGTAGGGCAGCACGTCGGGCGGTACGGCGCCGTCGAGCCGGTCCATCAGGAAGAACGGCGTGCCGAGCACCTCGCCCGTCGGCTCGATCAGGCCCACCGCCGGCACCGGGACTCCTGCGAGCTCTCCGGCGAGCCGCATCGCGTCGTACTGGTCCCGGAGGCGGTAGCTCGGGAAGACCGGCATGTCCTCGGCGGCAGGCGCGACCCGGGCGACGTACTCCTTGGTGTGCCGGGCTCCGTCATCGGTGGAGGTGATCGCGAGCAGCACGGTCTCGCTGGACATGCCGTTGGTCTGGATGCCCTCGTGCAGCGTGACCTCCGGGTAGGCGTCGGGAGGCAGCGCGCCGGCGAGCCAGACCTCCAACCGCGCCCGCACGACCGCGGGATCGCGACTGGATCGCTGAAGGGACATCTCTGCGGGCGGCGGTGCCTGCGTCATCGGGGTTCCTCCGGGGTCCGTGCGTGGCAGTGCCACACGCGGATCAAACTAGAACACGTTCTAAAGGTTCTCAACCAGCAGTACCGAGAAAGTGCTCCAGTGCCCAGGCTCCGGACGCGGTCAGGTGACCGGGCGATCACCGTCCGAGGCGTCCTCCCCCTCGCCCTCGGCCGGAGCATCCTCGGACTGCTCCGGCAACGAGGGGTCGTGGTCGGTCTCCAGCGACGGGGCCTCGCCGTCGACGGACGGCTCCTCAGGAGCAGGCTCCCGGTCGGGCGAGGGGCCGGTGCTCGCGCCGGTCAGGGTGGAGAGCATCTGCCGGACGTTGGCGAGCTGTGCGTTGATGCTGTCGCGGCGCTGGCTGGCGGCGGCGAGCTCACGGTCGGACTCGGCCCGGATCCGGTCGGCCGTTGAGCGCGCCTCGTGGATGACCGCAGCGGCCCGCTCCTCCGCCTCCGTCACGAGCCGACGCGCATGCGACTCGGCGGCCTCCTGCTCCCGCTGCGCCGCCGCTCTTGCCTCCACCACCTGCTGCGCCAGCGCGTCGAGCTGCGCCTGCGTCTCGGTCTGCTGCTGCCGGAACTCGGCGGCGGTGCGCTCCCGGCGCTCGGCCAAGGTGGCCTCGAAGTCCGCTGCGGCTTGGGCGGCATTCGCGCGCTGCTGCTCGAAGATGGCCTCGCCCTCCTGCCGCCGGGCCGAAGCGTCCCGCTCCGCCGCGTCCCGCTCGTCGTCGGCGGCACGCCGCGCGTCGGCGAGGAGACGCGTCGCCTCGGCGTCGGCGTCCCGGCGGCGCTGCTCGGCGTACTGGTCGGCCTCGTCGCGGACGGTGACGGCGGCCTGGTCGGAGAGCTTTCGGGTGTCCTCCGCCTCCGCGCGGGCCTGCTCGCGCAGCTGGGTCGCTTCTTCCTCTGCCAGCGCGAGGATCTGGGCGACCCTCGCGCCCAGGTGCTCGAACGTGGCGGGTTTCGCGGAGCTGGCCTCCTCGGCAGCCGCCGCGTGTGCGGCCGCACGACTGGCGGCCTCCTGGTAACGCGCCTCGAGCTCGGCTGCCGACGCATCCACCTCAGCCACCCGCTGCTGCAGCTCGGCGAACGCCCGGTCGACCTCGGCCGGGTCGTAGCCTCGCATCACCGTGCGAAAGTTGGGGGCGGACTGGGTCATGGTTGCTCCTCGGTTGCGGGGATTGACTCGGAAACAGCCAGCGCCTCGATGACTCCGGACAGCTGGGTGAGCTCACGGGCGATCTCGTCGCGGCGGCCGCGCAACGCCGCGACCTCGGCGCGGGCGTCCGACAGCACCCGGTGGGCCTGGTCGCGCACCCTGTCGGCGTCGGCCTGGGCGTCGGCCAGCAGCCGGGCGCTCTCCTCCCGGCTCGTGCGCAGGGCCTCCGCGCCGTCACGGCGCGCGGCGACGACCTCGTCGGCGACCTGGGCGCGCAACACGCCGGCGCCGGCCTCGGACTCGGCTCTGCGGCGTTCGGCACGTTCCACGATGACGGTGGCCGCGGTCTCGGCGTCCTCGCGCGCCGCGCGCGCCCAGGCATCGGCATCGGACCGCATCGCCGCTGCCTCCGTCTCAGCGGCTGCCACGGCCGCAGCGGCCGCAGCCTGGAGGTCGGTGGCCCGGCGATCGGCCTCCGCCAGCTCCGCCCGCAGCCGCGCGGTCACCCGAGCGATCACGTCCTGGACGCGGCGTCGGGTCCTGCCCAGGTAGAGGCCGGCGTCGGCGTGGGCGGCGTACCGGATCGCCTCACCTTCCGCGGCGGCAGCGGCCAGCAGTGCGTCGACCGTGCTCGTGGCCCAGGCGGTCTGCTCGGCAGCCCTGCCCAGCTCGCTCTCTGCCTCCTCCCGCGCCGCCGAGAGCAGCCGGTCGGCCTCGAGCCGCGCGGTGCGTACGGCGTCCTCCGCATCGGCGAGGTGGGCAGCGAGCTCCTTCTCGACGTCGCTCCTGCGCCGGGTCGCCTCCTGCTCCGCGGCCTCGCGCAAGGCGTCAGCCTCGGCGGACGCCGCGGCCAAGGTGGCTTCGGCGTCGGCCGTGGCGCCGGCCACGATCATCGCCGCCCGGTCGGCGGACTCGGCCTGACGCTCGGCAGCGGCCGCCCGGGCACGCTCGAGCACACCGGCGGCCGTGGACTGGGCCTCCCGGGCTGTCCGCTCGGCTACTGCCTCACTCCGCGCACGTAGCTCTGCGGCTGCCGCCCGGAGCCCGTCTGCTTCCCGCCGCCCCTCGTCGAGCACCCGGTCGCGCTCGGACTCGGCCGATCCGAGCAACAGGGCGGCCTGGTCGTTCGCATCCGCCACGATCGCCCGGGCCTCGCCCGACGCGTCAGCGAGCCGTCGTGCGGCGAGGTCCCGGTCGCGCTCGGCCTCGACGCGCAGTCTCTCGACCTCGGACAGGGTGTCGTCGTGCAGTCGCACGGCCTCCTCGCGGAGGTGCCGCGCCTCGGACGTCGCGCGCGCGGCCTCCTCTGCGGCCTCGTGGTGGAGCTGGTCGGCGATCTCCTGGGCGCGCCGCAGCAGCACGGCGGCGGCACCCTCCGCGCCTTCCGTGCCCATGACTGCTCTCCCAGTTGCGGGCAGGTCCCGCTCCATGCGCCGATCATGCCAGGGGTCGGGCAAACGTGGGGGTCGGGGCGTGACGAGGTGCCCTAGTCTCACCCGCATGAGCGACCTCCCGGGCTGGACCCGAAGCGAGTTCACCGCCGACGGCGTGACTCACGCGACGTACCGCAAGGGGGACGGGCCCGGCGTCATCGTCATCCACGAGATCCCCGGCATCACCCCGCAGGTCCTCGCCTTCGCCGAGGAGGTCGTCGAACAGGGGCACACCGTCGTGATGCCACACCTGTTCGGCACCCCCAACGCCAAGGTCGGTGCGCGGTCGATGGCGCAGGCCGCGAAGCAGATCTGCGTGAGCCGTGAGTTCCTCAGGATGGCGACCAACACGACGACCCCCGTGGCCATCTGGCTCCGCGCGCTGGCGAAGGACGTGCACGCCGAGCTGGGCGGACCGGGCGTCGGCGCCGTCGGCATGTGCTTCACCGGCGGCTACGCCCTCGCAATGCTGGCGGACGCACCCGTCGCAGCCCCGGTCCTCGCCCAGCCGTCGGCGCCCTTCGCGGTGACCCCTGGCCGGTTCCGCGACCTCGGCCTCAGCCCCGCCGACCTCGACGCCGTGAAGGACAAGGTCAGCGCGGGCTGCCAGGTGCTCGGGCTGCGCTACAAGAACGACCTCGCCGTCGGCAACCGCTTCGACCGGCTCCGCGATGAGCTCGGCGACAACTTCATCGCAGTCGAGTTCCCCGGCATCAAGCACTCGACGCTGACCCTGCACCGGCAGCAGGAGGGCGTCGACCGGGTGCTCGCCTTCTTCAAGGAGAAGCTCGCGACCTGAGCTGCTTCGCCGGCGTCAGTCCGGGGACCGACAGGACGGGTGCAGCTGCGGACCGGCGACGCCGCAGTGGTTGCAGGTCTCGACGTGCACCCGGAGCTCGTCCGCGGGGGCCGGCTCCGCAGCAGCGCCCAGCGGCTTGCGGATGAACGCAGCCGCGATCGCGGCGCCGACCAGCAGCAGCCCACCGCTGATCAGCATCGCCTTGCGGTAGCCGTCACCGAAGGCGACCGGATCGGTGTAGTCGGTGCCAGCGATACCGGCCGCGACGGGGATGACGGCGACCGCGAGCAGCCCGGCGGTGCGGGCGACGGCGTTGTTGACGCCCGACGCGATGCCGGCGTGCCGGTCCTCGGCGGAGTCGAGGACTGTCGCCGTCAACGGAGCGACCATCAGCGCCAGACCGGCGCCGAACAGCAGCACCGGACCCAGGACGTCGGCGACGTACGACGCGCCGGCGCCGACACCGCTCAGCCAGAACACCCCGCCCGCCGAGAGCAGTGGACCCAGGGTCATCGGCAGCCGGGGACCGATCCGCTGTGCCAACGCGCCCGCCCGGGACGAGAACGCCAGCATGATGAGAGTGACGGGCAGCATCGCCGACCCGGCCAGGATCGGCGACCACCCCGCGACCACCTGGAGCTGCAGCACGAGCATCAGGAAGATCACTCCGAGCGCGGCGTACACGAGGAACGTCACGCCGTTGGCCGCGCTGAACTGTGCGTTGCGGAAGAGCTCCAACGGCACGAGAGGCGCGGCAGAGCGCGCCTCGACGACGACGAAGCCCGCCAGGCACGCGAGCCCGGCGGCGACCGTGGCGATGACCGAGCTGTCGAAGCCCGCCTCGCCGGCACGGGTCAGCCCGAACGTGAGCACGCCGAGCCCGATGGCCGCGAGCGAGGTCCCGATCACGTCGAGCCGCTGGGCCGCGTCGGGGTCGCGGCTCTCAGGGACGTGGCGGACGGCGACGACGACTATCAGCACGGCGAGCGGGACATTGATCAGGAAGACCAGTCGCCAGTTCAGCTCCACCAGCCAGCCGCCGACCAGTGGCCCCACGGCGGCGGCGATGCCGCCGAGCCCGGACCACGCGCCGATCGCGGCGGACCGGTCTTCGCTGTGGAAGGACGCGGCGATGATCGCCAGGCTGCCGGGCGTCAGCAGCGCACCGCCGACGCCCTGCAGGGCGCGGGCGGCGATCAGCGTCTCGATGTTGGGGGCGAGCCCGCAGAGCAGCGAGGCGAGCGCGAACCAGACGACGCCGACGAGGAAGACCCGGCGGCGGCCGAGACGGTCTCCTAGCGAGCCGCCGAGCAGGATGAAGGCGGCGAGGGTGAGCGTGTAGGCGTTGATCGTCCACTGCAGGCCCGCGAAGCCGGAGTCGAGATCCGTGCCGATCCGCCCGAGCGCGACGTTGACGACGGTCGCGTCGAGCAGCGCCAGCCCGGAGCCGAGCACCGTGGTGAGGAGCACCCAGCGCCCACGGGTGCTGCCCATCCGGAGGGCGACGGCGGTGTCGGTCATCGTCGGTCTTGGGAAACGCCGTCGGACGCCGCCGGTGCTGGCACGAGGCCTACTCGACCACGACCTCGATCCGCTGGAATTCCTTGAGGTCGGTGTAACCCGTCGTCGCCATCGAGCGCCTGAGTGCGCCGACCAGGTTCATGGTGCCGTCGGCGACGCGGCTCGGACCGAAGAGGATCTCCTCGATCGAGCCGATCTGCTCGAACTGCACCCGCTGCCCGCGCGGCAGGTCGTGGTGGTGCGCCTCGGCGCCCCAGTGGAAGCCACGGCCCGGCGAGTCGGTCGCGCGGGCGAACGGCGAGCCGACCATGACCGCGTCGGCGCCGCACGCGATGGCCTTGGCGAGGTCGCCGGACCGACCGATCGAGCCGTCGGCGATCACGTGCACGTAGCGGCCGCCCGACTCGTCGAGGTAGTCGCGGCGGGCGGCGGCGACGTCGGCCACCGCCGAGGCCATCGGTACGGCGACGCCGAGCACCGTGCGGGTCGTGTGCGCAGCACCTCCGCCGAAGCCGACCAGCACGCCAGCGGCCCCGGTGCGCATCAGGTGGAGAGCGGCCTGGTGGGTTGCGCAGCCCCCGACGATGACCGGCACGTCCAGCTCGTAGATGAACTCCTTGAGGTTGAGCGGCTCGGCCTGGCTGGAGACGTGCTCGGCGCTCACGGTCGTGCCGCGGATGACGAAGAGGTCGACACCCGCGTCGGTCACGACCTTCGCGAACTCCTTCGTGCGCTGCGGTGAGAGAGAGCCGGCAACCGTGACCCCGGCCTCGCGGACCTGGCGCAGCCGCTCGGTGATCAGCTCGGGCTTGATCGGCTCGGCGTAGATCTCCTGGAGCCGGTGGGTGGCGGCGTCGCCCTGGAGGCCGGCCACCTCCTCCAGCAACGACTCGGGGTCGCTGTAGCGGGTCCAGATGCCTTCCAGGTTGAGCACGCCGAGCCCGCCGTACTGACCGAACGCGATAGCGGTCGCCGGCGACATCACCGAGTCCATCGGGGCCGCCAGGATCGGCAGCGAGAACCGGTAGGCGTCGATCTGCCAGTCGACGCTGACCTCCTCGGGATCGCGGGTGCGCCGGGACGGCACGATCGCGATGTCGTCGAAGGAGTAGGCGTGGCGGGCGCGCTTGGCCCGGCCGATCTCGATCTCGGTCACCGGAGCAGTCTAGTGACGCCGCGTATCGAGACCCCGCAAGGCGCACGCCCCTCCGGTGGTCGAGTAGCCGGCGCGAGGAACGAGCGCCGGCGTATCGAGACCCCGCAAGGCGCACGCCCCTCCGGTGGTCGAGTAGCCGGCGCGAGGAACGAGCGCCGGCGTATCGAGACCCCGCAACGCGCACGCCCCTCGGTGGTCGATAGCCGGCGCGAGGGACGAGGCCGGCGTATCGAGACCCCGCAACGCGCGCCCTCCGGTGGTCGAGTAGCCGGCGCGAGGGACGAGTCCGGCGTATCGAGACCCCGCAGGCGCGCGCAAACCGTGGGAACGGTCGTACTCACGTCACCGCGTCTCGATACGCCCTCGCGCCAGGGCGCTCGGGCTACTCGACGACCAGAAACGGCCGAGCGCCGCTTGGGGGCTCAGCCGTGGTAGTTCGGGGCTTCGACGGTCATCTGCACGTCGTGGGGGTGGCTCTCCTTGAGCGAGGCGGAGGTGATCCGGATGAAGCGGCCCTTCTCCTGCAGCTCGGGGATGGTCCGCGCGCCGACGTAGAACATCGACTGGTTGAGTCCGCCCAGCAGCTGGTGGGCGACGGCCGACAGCGGGCCGCGGTAGGCGACCTGGCCCTCGACACCCTCCGGGACGATCTTGTCGTCGCTGGCGATCTCCGCCTGGAAGTAGCGGTCCTTCGAGTAGGACTTCTTGCCGCGGGAGGACATCGCACCGAGCGACCCCATGCCGCGGTAGGCCTTGAACTGCTTGCCCTGCACGAAGATCACCTCGCCGGGCGACTCCTCGCATCCGGCGAGCATCGAGCCGATCATCACCGACTCCGCGCCGGCGACGATCGCCTTGGCGATGTCGCCGGACTGCTGGAGGCCGCCGTCGGCGATCACCGGGACGCCGGCGGGCGCGGCCGCGAGCGAGGCTTCGTAGACCGCGGTGACCTGGGGTACGCCGCAGCCGGTCACCACGCGCGTCGTACAGATCGAGCCCGGCCCGAAGCCGACCTTGACCGCGTCGGCGCCGGCGTCGACGAAGGCCTGGGCGCCTTCACGGGTCGCGACGTTGCCGCCGATGACCTGCACGTGCTTGGTGGCGGGGTCGGTCTTGAGCCGCCTGACCATCTCGAGGAGGAGGGTGACGTGACCGTGCGCGGTGTCGGCCACCAGGACGTCGACGCCCGCCTCGATCAGTGCGGTGGCCCGCTGCCAGGCGTCGCCGAAGTAGCCGATCGCGGCGCCGACCATCAGCCGGCCCTGCCCGTCCTTCGACGCGTCGGGGAACTGCTCGGACTTCACGAAGTCCTTCACGGTGATCAAGCCGCCGAGACGGCCGTCCTCGTCGACCAAGCGGCAGCCGCTCGCGCTTGTGCTTGCGGAGCAGCGCGGTGGCCTCGTCGCGGTCGATGCCGACCCGGCCGGTGACCAACGGCATCGGGGTCATCACCTCGTCGACCTTGGTGCTGGCCCACTCCGCGACGGGTGTGAACCGCAGGTCGCGGTTGGTGCAGATGCCGAGCAGGCGGTTGTCGGCGTCGACGACCGGGAGGCCCGACACCCGGTACTCACCGCAGATCCGGTCGAGGTCCTCGAGCGTCGCGTCGGGGCCGATGGTGACCGGGTTGGAGATGATCCCGGTCTGCGTCCGCTTCACCAGGTCCACCTGGTAGGCCTGCTCCTCGGCGGAGAGGTTGCGGTGCAGGATGCCGATGCCGCCCTGCCGTGCCATCGCGATCGCCATCCGCGACTCGGTGACGGTGTCCATCGCGGCGCTCACGAGCGGCGCCTTGATGCTGATCTCCCGCGTCAGGCGCGTGGTCAGGTCGATCTCGTCGGGCGCCAGGTCCGAGTAGCCCGGCAGCAGCAGCACGTCGTCGTAGGTAAGGCCCAGGGGTGCGAACTTCGCCGGAACTTCAAAGACCTCCATGACGGAATCCTACGGGGCTAACCTCGTCGCGTGACCCCCGACCTGCCTCCCCACGTGCTGGTCCTCTTCGGCGCGACCGGCGACCTCGCGGCCCGCAAGCTCTTCCCCGGCCTCTACCGGCTGGCCGCCGCCGGTCGGCTCCCGAAGCACCTCGCGGTGATCGGCAGCGGTCGCCGCTCGCCCGGCACCGACGAGGAGTTCCGCGGCCACGTCCGGGCCGCGCTCGGCGAGTTCGTCAAGGAGGTCGACGAGGCGATCGCGGGGCCGTTGCTGGAGCGGATCTCCTTCGTCCCGTCGTCCGCAGACGACGGGACGACGCTCGCCGAGGCAGTGCGCGAGGCCGAGGACCGGCTGCTCGACGAAGCAGGCGGCCTGCTGTCCGACGTACGACGCTTGCTCTACCTGTCGATCCCGCCCTCGGCCGTGTCCGCCACCGTCGAGATGCTTGCCAAGGAAGACCTGGTCGACCGCTCGCGGTTGGTCGCGGAGAAGCCGTTCGGCACGGACCTGGCGACCGCGCAGGCGCTCGACACCGTGCTCCGCAACGCCTTCGGGGAGGCGCAGATCTTCCGGATCGACCACTTCCTCGGCAAGGAGGCGGTGCAGAACATCTTGGCCCTCCGCTTCGCGAACGGCCTGTTCGAGCCGGCGTGGAACCGGCACACGATCGAGTCGGTGCAGATCGACGTCCCCGAGAGGCTCACCGTCGAGGGCCGCGGCAGCTTCTACGAGGGCACCGGCTGTCTGCGCGACATGGTCACGACCCACCTGTGCCAGCTGCTGGGGTTCGTGGCGCTCGAGGACCCGCACGCCTACCGCGAGTCCGCGCTCCGGGCGGCGAAGGCGGCCGTCTTCGCCGCGGTCCGGCCGCTCGATCCGGACCGCGTCGTCTTCGGGCAGTACGACGGCTACCGGGAGGAGCCGGACGTCGCACCCGACTCCGACGTCGAGACACTCGTCGCCATCGAGATGTGGATCGACAACGACCGGTGGCGCGACGTGCCGTTCTACCTCCGCACGGGCAAGGCGATGGCCGAGGGACGGCGGACGATCACCATCCGCTTCAACGACCCACGGCACCGCTGGCTCAAGCCCGCCCACGGTGGCCGCCCCGACCCCAACGAGCTGGTCATCGAGCTCGCCGACCAGCCGCGGATCGCGATCGACGTCCGCGCCAAGCGACCGGGCCCCGACATGGACCTCGTCGAGGGCGTGTTCCGTCTCGACCTGGTGGGCGACGCACCCGACTCCGACCCGCTCGAGGCCTATGAACGGCTGCTGCTCGACGTGATGCGCGGCGACCGGACGCTCTTCATCAGCTCGCACGAGGTCGAGCGGCTCTGGGAGATCTGCCAGCCGGTCCTCGATCGTCGGCCCCGCTGCCAGCCTTATCCGCAGCACTCCTGGGGTCCGCAGGAGGCGATCGACCTGCCGCTCGGCGGCTGGCGGCTCGGCAACCACCCGGCGGAGCGGTCGCTCACGTCCTGAACCAGACGTGGCCTAGTGACGGGACCACTCCTCGGACTGCGTGAGCCGGAAGAGGTAGGCCAGCGGCGGCACCACGATGACGACCGCGAGCCCGACCGCGACCAGCAGTGCCTGGAGGGTGGCGGTCGCCCCGGCCGCATCGACGATCGTCACCTCGTCGACGAGCAGCCACGGGTACTGAGCAGCGGCAGCGGCGACCCCTTTGTGAAACTTTTCACGAAGTTGCGTTCAGGCCCGCAGCTCGTTGACCGCGATCCGCACGGTGACCGTCTCACCGGCCATCCGGATCCGGCCGCGCAGGCCGGCGGAGAGCACCATGGGCAGCACCGACTGGCTGTCCGACGGCGCCGTGAGAACGATCTCCTCGGCGCCCTGCCCACGCGCCATCCGGGCGATGTCGCCGAGCAGCCGGGTGCCGAGACCACGGCGCTGCCAGGCCGGGTCGACCCACATGTCGACGGGCCAGGGCGCGTCGCCCTCCGCGGGCACGACCGACGCCCGCCCGACGACGCGGCCACCCACCAGCACCGACGTCTGGCCCTCACCGGCGACGTACGTCGGCTCGGCGCCGCCTCCGGCGCTTTCGGGCGCCGTCAGCGACTCCCGGCTGAGGACGTCGCTGACGAGGTCGGCGAGGGCAGAGCCGCGTGCGCGTTCGGCAGGGGTGAACGGCGTCTCCCGCCGGATCTGGATGACGGCCGTCCCGACCGAGATCTCGAGGACGTCCTCGCTCCCGTGGGTGGGCTCGACGTCGGCGTCGAAGAGGTGGGCGACGACGTCGGGGAAGGTCGCCGGATGATCGAGGATCTGCTGCGCCGCCCGGACGTACCGGGTGGGCTGGTCGTCGAGCGCGTGGTGGTTGACGGCATGGGTGACGACGGAGTCGCCGCCCGCGCGGCCGACCAGCTGCACCACCTGCCGCTCCCCCCAGTCCTCGGGCGTGCGGATCACGAGCTCGACCGTGGCCGTGCCCGGCACCCGGCCGCCGAACACCTGGACGGCGCCGATGTTGACGCCGGCCTTGCCGCACTCCTGGGCGAGCGGACCCAGCTTGCCGGGGCGATCCGGCAGGTTCGCGCGCACCCTCCACAACATGTTCACAGCATGCCGCATGCGGAGTCACACCGACCCCGTGCCGAGCGGAATCTGCTCGCCGGCCTCGATCGCCACCTGCATCCGGTTCTGCGGCAGCGGGATCGGGCAGGTCGTGAAGTCGGTGTAGGCGCACGGCAGGTTGGTCGTGCGGTTGAAGTCGAGCACGACACTGCCGTCGGGTGACGGCGGGGGCGCGTAGAGCTGCCGACCGGCGCCGTACGTCGTCGTGCCGGTGGTGGCGTCCGCGAACACGAGCCACAACCCGCCGTCGTCGTCGTACGCCACCAGCCGCTGCGACTCCCCCGCGACCGTGAAGGCGACCTCGCCGACCGCGCCGTCGATCGGTTCGTCGCCGTGGAGCGCGTAGAAGGCCGCGCTCACGACCCAGTCGGGCGAGGGCGGGAAGGTCGGCGTCGGCCGGTAGGCGGCACGCAGCGGGTGGGCCGGATCGCGCGGTCGCAGGAGTACGGCGCCATCGCGGCCGGCCACCTCGATCTCCACCTCACCGGCCCTCGCACGGATGCCGGACTCGCCGACCGGTCCGAGCACCTGGTGGCCGCGGACCTCCCGACCGTCGATGGTCATCACGTCGTCCGGACCGAGGTCGACCTCGACGCCGTCCTCACCCAGCCACCAGTGGCCGGGTGCGCCGTCGTACCGCTTCCGCGTCGCGTCCAGCCAGTACAGCCCGGTGATCGCCAGGTATCCGTGGGGCGCGGTGAGCCGTTCCTCGCGTGCCGCACGAAAGAGCTCCCATTTCCCGAGAAAGTCTTGAGCCACGCCTCGATCCTGCCGACCCGTCGCAAACTACGCCACAAAACAGGCCGACCCGGCTCCGAGTCGGAGCCGGGTCGGCGCGTTCGAGACCGGAGCAGGTGCCGGGTCAGTGACCGTGACCGTGCCCGTGGCCGGCAGCCTCGGGCTCCTCGTCCTCGGGCTTGTCCACGACCAGGGTCTCGGTCGTCAGCAGCATCCCAGCGATCGAGGTCGCGTTGACCAGCGCGGAGCGCGTCACCTTGACCGGGTCGAGGACGCCCTGGGCGACCAGGTCGCCGTACTCGCCGGTGGCGGCGTTGAAGCCGTTGCCGACGCCGAGGTCGCGGACCTTGGTGGTGACGACATAGCCGTTGTCGCCGCCGTTCTCGGCGATCCAGCGCAGCGGCTCGTCGCAGGACTTGCGGACGATGCGGACGCCGACCGCCTCGTCGCCGGTGAGGCCGAGGTCCTTGTCGAGCACCGACACCGCGTGGATGAGCGCGGAGCCACCGCCGGGGACGATGCCCTCCTCGATCGCGGCGCGCGTCGCGGAGACGGCGTCCTCGATCCGGTGCTTCTTCTCCTTGAGCTCCACCTCGGTCGCGGCGCCGACCTTGATCACGCAGACGCCGCCGGCGAGCTTGGCCAGGCGCTCCTGGAGCTTCTCCTGGTCCCAGTCGCTGTCGGACGCCTCGATCTCCTGCTTGATCTGGTTGACCCGGCCCTCGACCTGGGCGGCGTCGCCGGCGCCGTCGACGATCGTGGTGCTGTCCTTGGTGACCACGATGCGACGGGCCTGGCCGAGCACGTCGAGCCCGACCTGGTCGAGCTTGAGACCGACCTCGGGGGCGATGACCTGACCGCCGGTCAGGACCGCGATGTCCTGCATCATCGCCTTGCGACGGTCACCGAACGCCGGGCTCTTCACCGCGACCGCGTTGAAGGTGCCGCGGATCTTGTTGACCACGAGCGTCGAAAGCGCCTCGCCGTCGACGTCCTCGGCGAGGATGAACAGCGGCTTGCCGGCCTGGATGACCTTCTCGAGCAGCGGCAGCAGGTCGGCGATCGCAGAGATCTTGCCCTGGTGCAGGAGGATGTAGGCGTCGTCGATGACCGCCTCCATCCGCTCCGGGTCGGTGACGAAGTAGGCCGAGATGTAGCCCTTGTCGAACTGCATGCCCTCGGTGAACTCGAGCTCGGTGCCCATGGTGTTGGACTCCTCGACGGTGATCACACCGTCCTTGCCCACCTTGTCGAACGCCTCGGCGAGGAGCTCGCCGATGTGGCTGTCGCGGCTGGAGATCGTGGCCACGTCGGCCATGTCCTCCTTCGACTCCACCTCGCGGGCGGCGGCGAGCAGCGCGTCGGACACGGCCGTCGCGGCGGCGTCCATGCCGCGCTTGACGCCCATCGGGTTGGCGCCGGCGGCCACCGCGCGGAGACCCTCGTGCACCATCGCCTGGGCGAGCACGGTCGCAGTCGTGGTGCCGTCACCGGCGATGTCGTTGGTCTTGGTCGCGACCTCCTTGGCGAGCTGCGCACCGAGGTTCTCGAACGGGTCGTCGAGCTCGATCTCGCGCGCCACGGTCACACCGTCGTTGGTGATCGTGGGGGCGCCCCACTTCTTGTCGAGGACGACGTAGCGGCCCTTGGGGCCGAGCGTCACCTTGACCGTGTCCGCGAGCTTGTCGACGCCGCGCTCGAGGGCGCGCCGGGCGTTCTCGTCGAACTCCAGGATCTTCGGCATTTCTTCTCCTCCTGGTCTCGAGGCGGTCGCTGAACGACCACATCGACCACCGGATCGGTTCGGGAAAGGTCAGAGGGCGCCGCGCGGCCGCGTCAACCGCTGCTGCGTGGCGCCCTCTTCAGGACTTCAGGAGCCGACGACAGCCAGCACGTCGCGGGCGGAGAGGATGAGGTACTCCTCGCCGGCGTACTTGACCTCGGTGCCGCCGTACTTGCTGTAGATGACCTTGTCACCCACGGCTACGTCGAGCGGGATCCGGCCGTCGCCGTCCTCGTTGAAGCGACCCGGGCCGACCGCAAGGACCTCGCCCTCCTGCGGCTTCTCCTTGGCGGTGTCCGGGATGACCAGGCCAGAAGCCGTGGTCTGCTCGGCGTCGAGCGGCTTGACGACGATCCGGTCCTCGAGCGGCTTGATGTTGATCGACACGTCGATCGACCTCCCCTTCCTGGGATTACACAGTCTTGTGCGGGTGTGTGCAGTTTCCTGGCGGGCTGGCGCCCGCCCACGTTGGGGCTTGCCTTGGGGAGTACGCCGTCGCGGGGGTCGTACGCTCTTCCGGCAAGCGCTGGCACACTCGGTAGGAGAGTGCCAGCACGAAACTAGCACTCTCCGTCAACGAGTGCCAGGGCGGGTATCCCGACGTGGGACCTGACAGGATCAGTCCGTGGACCTCGAAGCGTTCCGGTGGCTGCTCACCGACGGGGGGCAGGCGCTCCTCGCGCGGGCCGCCGACCTGGCGCCGGGCGGCAACGAGCTGCAGGTCCAGGCCGAGCTTCGTCGTACGGCGCCGCCGGCCGCCGTCGCTGCTGCGCTGTCCCAGGTCGAGCTGCGCGGGCGGGCGCGGAGCAAGTTCGGCGAGCTCGCCGACCGCCTCTACTTCACGCCGGAGGCACTCGAGCAGGCCACCCGGCTGTCGGTCGCGACCCACCGCGCCGGGCGCTACCGGGCCTTCGGCGCGCGGACCCTCATCGATCTCGGATGCGGGATCGGCGGCGACCTGATGGCCGGAGCCCGGGCGGGGTTGGTCTGCGCCGGCGTCGACCTCGACCCGGTGCGGGTCGCCGTCGCCGAGGCCAACCTGGCGGCACTCGGGCTGCCAGGCGCCGTCCAGGTCGCCGACGCGACGAGGGTCGACCACGGCGGCTTCGACCTCGCGTTCGCCGACCCCGCTCGGCGCCGCGGGGCGGGTCGCACCTTCAACGTCGACGACTGGGTGCCGCCGTGGACCTGGATCGAGGGGCTGCTGCGCCGCGACGCCTGCGTGAAGGTAGCTCCCGGTATCCCGCACGCCCTGGTCCCCGCCGACGTCGAGGCGGAGTGGGTGAGCGACGGCGGGGAGGTCAAGGAGGCCGCGCTCTGGTCCGGCCGTACGGCCACCGCGCGCCGACGTGCCACGGTCATCGGCTCCGGAGGACTTGCGTCTCTGACCGACGACGACGATCCGGGCGTGGACGAGGTCGGCGTGGGCGAGGTCGGCGGGTTCCTCTACGAACCGGACGGGGCGGTGATCCGGGCCGGGCTCGTGACCGGCGTGGCGGCCGGTGTCGAGGGCCGACTCGTCGACGCCAAGATCGCCTACGTCACCTCGGACCTGTCGTTCCGCACCCCCTTCGCCCGCGGCTACCGGGTGCTCGAGCAGCTGCCCTACCGCGAGAAGCAGCTGAAGGCGGCGCTCCGGGAGCGCGGCATCGGACGGCTGACGATCAAGAAGCGCGGCGTCGACGTCGCCCCCGACGCGCTGCGCAAGCGACTCTCCCTCAGCGGCGACGAGGAGGCCACGTTGGTGCTGACCCGCGTCGGCGGACATGGCACCGCGCTGCTCGTCGCCCCCTTCTGACCTGCCCCAGCGCCGGATGGTGAGGGCTGGGTCAGGGCCGGTCGGGCCGCGGCGGTTGCTCACCCGGCATCGTGTCCGCCTTCACCGCGCCGCGCTGCCCGAGCGGCTCGTCCGGACCGACGGTCGTGTCCTTCGCGGTCTGCTGCTCGGCCTCGGCGTTGATCTCCGCCCCGAGCAGCACGACGTACATCGTCAGCCACAGCCACAGCAACAGGACGACCACCCCGGCGAGGGCGCCATAGGTCTTGTTGTAGGAGCCGAAGTTGTCGACGTAGAGGGAGAAGCACACGCTTGCGGCAAGCCAGGTGACCGTCGCGACCACCGCGCCGACCGACACCCATCGGAACTCGGGGTCGTCGCGATCCGGCGCGACGCGGTAGAGGACGGCAAGGGCGAGCGACATCGCCGCCACGAGCCCCAGCCATCGCAACGCCTCCAGGCCCCAGCGGAGCGGGCCGGCGTCGACCAGGTTGTCCAGCAACGCGGGCACCACCGCGACCAGCGAGATCGTCACCACGACGAATCCGATGGCCGCGATCGTGAGCAGCAGCGAGAGTCCCTTGCGCTTGACGAAGCCGCGGGTCTCCTCCTCGTCGTAGGCGATGTTGATCGCCGACAAGATGTTGCCGACGCCGCCGGACGCACTCCACAGTGCGAGCGCCAGGCTGACCAGCAGCCCGAGCCCGAGGGAGCTGGACGGAGCCGACGTGATCGCCTCGAGCTGGGTGGTCAGCACGCTGGCCGCGTCCGACGGCAGCGCGGCGGACAGCTCGTCGACCTGCCGCTGCACGTCGGCGGGGTCGCGGACGAGGCCGTAGAGCATCACCGCCGCGATCATCGCCGGGAACAGGGCGAGGAACGAGTAGAAGGCGACGCCTGCTGCGAGCAGCGGCACCTGGTCGGACTTCGCCTCCTTCCAGGCTCGCTTCACCACCTGGAACCAACCCTTGCGCGGGATCTCGCTCGGGCTCTCGGCCTGCTGACCTTGCAGGTTCTCCCGCGTCATCTGCGCCGTCATGGCGGGTCGGTACCCGACCGCTCGACCCCCAAGCACCGTGTCGGCGCGAATTGAGCACGCCGCCCACCTGGACCGATGGGCGGCGTGCGGGCGAGTGCCAGGAGGCTGTGCACCTAGCTGCCCGGCGCCTCCTGCTTGACCGTCTGGGCCGAGGACTGGCCCTCGTCCTTCAGCGTGGCTGCGCTGTCCTGCGCGCTCGATCGGACCTGCTGCGCGGCCTCGGTCGCCGACTCCTTGAGGTGCTGGCCGACCTCCTGCCCGACAGACCTGGCCTCGTCCGCGATCGACGAGTCCTTGGCGGCCTCGGTGAGCCGCTGGGCGGCCTGCGCCTCCTTCTCCGACGCCGGGATCAGCGCGGAGATGATCATGCCGGCGCCGAACGCAACCATGCCGGCGGCCAGCGGTGCGCCCTGGGTCTGGCGCTCGATCGTGCCCACTGCGGACTGGGCAGTTCCGGTGACCGCGGAGGTCGCGCTGGAGGCGGTGTCCTTCATCGAGCCGGCCGCTCCCTGTGCGGAACCGCCTGCACTGCTGGCAGACCCCATCACCGAGTTCTTCACCGAGGAGAAGCGGTCGCGAGCGGCCACCTTCCGACGCTCGATGATCCGGTTGGGGCTCACCCGGTCGTAGAGCGCGTCGACGTCACGCGAGAGGTCCTCTCGCGTGCCGGCGATCTGCGCGGTCATCTGTTCTTCAGTTCCCTGGCCCATGCCGCGTCCTCCTTGAGGGTCTTCTGGGTTGTCTCGAGCTTGGGGTTCATCGACTTCAGCTCCTTGCGACCGATGAGTGCCATGACGCCCGCGGTCGCGAGCCACAGGACGGTCACGATCAGCGCCGCCAGCGCCGTGTGCATCCACGAGTCGAGCAGGAACATCAGCGTCAGCGACAGGAAGAGGAGCGCGAGGTGCCCGGCGATGCCCGCTCCTCCGAGGAGACCGGCGCCCTTCCCTGCCTTGCTCGCCTCGGCCTTGGCCTCGGTCTTGGCAAGCTCGATCTCCTGCTTGACCAAGGTGGTGAGGTCGCTGGCGATGTCACCGACGAGGTCGCCGAGCGACCGGCCGTCCGCCGAGGCGTGGGTGCCCGCGGGCCCGGTCGGCTGTGGGTCGGTCGAGTACGCCGTAGCGCCGCTGCCCTGCTGGTCGGTCACAGCGTCCCCCCTGGCGTGGGTCCTCCAGGCGGGTAGACCGGCGTCCCGGTCGGAGTGCCGGTGCCGGCCAGCGGGTCGTCGGCTGCGGTACCGCCGTACGCCGGGGCCGTGGTCGGAGGTGCTGTCGGAGGCACGGCGCGGAGGCATGGGCGGAGGCATGGTCGTAGCCGAGCTGGGAGTCGAGCTCGTGGAGGTGCTGCCAGCGTCCTTGGCGCCACGGGCGACCCGGCCGGCGACCACACCCGCAGCGAGAGCGCCCAGCAGGAAGGTGCCCGGCCGACGACGGGCGAAGTCGCGCGCCTGGTCGAGGACCTGAGCGGGTTCTTGACCCCTCAGCTGCGAGCTGATGCCTCGGGCCTTGTCGCTCACCTGGCTCACGATGTCCTTCGCGAGACCGGCTCCGGCGCCCTCACCGCGCGCCATCTGCTCGAGGTCGTCGGCGAACGTCTGGATCGTGCTGACCAGGTTGTCGAGCTGGCTGCGCGACTGCTGCTCGACCTGGCTGCGGGCGTCGTCCACGAGGTTGCGAGCCTGCTCCTTGGCGTCGGTCGCCACCGACTGCGCTTCACCCTTCGCAACGCCGGCGAGGTGCTTGCCCTCGTCGCCGGCGGTCCCCGCAGCATGCTTGGCCTGCTCCTGGACGCCGTCCGGAGCGGTCTGTCCGGGGGTCTGGGTCGGGGCGTTGGCCCCGTAGTCATAGGTCGTCATCATGGTCCTTCCGGTGTGGAGAACTCGCCGGTACCCCGGCCTCTCCGCGGCACACGAGACTTGTCGGCCATCGCAGAAGAAACCTCGAATTGACGGCGTGTTCGCGAATCGATCCAGGTCCCGGGGGTACCTGCCGGCGATGACGGGGGAACCCGGGGATCCTGAGGTCCTTCTTCGCTCCTGCGGCCTTCGGGTGACGCAGCCGAGGCTGGCCGTCGCGGCCGTGCTCGAACGCGCCCGCGTCGAGGAGGCGCACCTCACTGTCGCAGAGGTGGTCGAGCGCAGCCGGGAGATCCTCGGACGGGTCTCACCGCAGACGGTCTACGACTGTCTCGACGCGATGACCGCATGCGGTGCGGTCCGCCGCGTCGACCTGCCGGGCTCCCCGCGCGCTTCGAGACCAGGGTGGACGACCACCACCACCTGGTGTGCCAGCAGTGCGGCGCCGTCCACAACGTCGACTGCGCGACGCCGGACGCGCGCTGCCTCTGCCCTGACGTCGGGCCGGACGCGACGATCCACAGGACCGAGGTCGTCTACTGGGGCCTGTGCATCGACTGCACCAGGCGGGGGCCGACGGCGTCGCCAGGCGCTCGGTTCCGGCTGGGCTGACGACGCGCTCGACGAATTGCAACCAATCTCCGTCCGGTTGCGTCCTTCACCCGACACAGTTCCACCAGGGGCCGCTGCCAGCGGCTCGACGAAGGAGACGACGATGGCGCGACGGGGTGCGGGGTGATGAGCCGGAAGGACCGCGAAGCACAGCGGGACGCCGAGTTCACCGACTACCTCTCCGCTCGGCAGCCGGCCCTGCTGCGGACGGCGTACCTCCTCACCGGCGACCGGCACCAGGCCGAGGACGTGCTCCAGACCTCGCTGGCCAAGCTCTACCTGGCGTGGGACAAGGTCCACGATCGCGGCGCCGTCGATGCCTACGTCCGTCGGATCATGGTCAACGAGAACAACTCGCTGTGGCGGCGCGCGTGGAAGAAGCGCGAGTACGCCACCGAGGTGATCCCCGAGGGCACCCCGCACCACGACCAGTACGACGACGGCACCAACGACCGGCTGTGGGACGTCGTCCAGACCCTGCCGCCGAAGGCCAGGGCCGTGGTCGTCCTCCGCTACTACGAGCAGATGTCCGAGGCCGAGGTCGCTGACGCACTCGGCATCTCGGTCGGCACCGTCAAGTCCCAGTGCAGCCGGGCCCTCGCCGCCCTTCGCGAACGAGTGCCCGCCGAGCTCCACCCCCGCTACGGCGAGGAGTCCACGTCATGAACCAGCCGAACGAACCCACCCACCCCGCCTCTGACAACACCGCATGGGAGGAAGCGATGAGCCGCGACTTCGATGCGCGCGTCCGAGACCTCCACGAGGCACCGCTCGACTTCACCTCGGTGAAGGGCAAGGCCCACAAGATCAAGCGCAACCGACGGGCAGCAGTCGCCGGCGGCATCCTCGGGGTGGCCGCGGTCGTCACCCCCGTCGCCGTGCTCAGCAACGGAGGCGACACCGACAGCGAGCAGCCCCCGTTCGTCGGCGACCCGACCGACAGCGAGACCATTGCCGACCCCGCGACGCCGGCGCTCGACTACCTCTCCGGCGGCGCCTGGCACCAGGCCGACGACGACGTGGTGCGGCTCCCGGACAACTCTCAGCCCTACGACGCCGCCGTCCTCTGGAACGACCTGCTGGTCGCTACCCGGTGGGACGGGGAGGTCTACAGCGTCGCCGACGTGATCGACGACGAGGGCAACGTGGTCGACTCCTTCGAGACGGTCTCGAGCGTGGTGGTCAACGAGAGCGGCAGCACCATCGCCTGGATCGACACCGACGGCAACGTGATGACCGCGTGGGACGGCGACGATGCGTCGATCGGCACCGTCGACCTCTCCGCAGCCGGCGAGACCATCGCCTACTCCGCCGTGGCCATCACCGGTGGACCGAGCTGCGCCGAGGAGGAGGACGCCTGCGTGGTCTACGTCAACTCCGGCCTCGGCGACGAGTCGCGCGCCTTCAGCTCGGACGGGACCGACGACATCGTGGCGCCTGGGGTGACCAAGGTCTTCGACGCCACCGACTCCGGGACCGTGAGTGTGATCAACCAGGTCACCGACGACCTCAACACCTGCGGTGGTCCGTTCGACCTGGACGACGGCGCCCTTCGCTGGAGCACGTGCGACTACCAGGTCCAGCAGATATCGCCGGACGGCAGGTACGTCGCCGCGCCGCAGTCCCAGTACGACGGCCTCGGCCCGACCTCGCTCTCGGTGCTCGACGCCCGGACGGAGGAGGAGACCGGTCGGTACGGCGCCGAGGGCGGCTTCATCCGCAGCTGGGCGTGGACCATCGACGGGCAGCTGCTGTTCGACGCCTACGACGGTGCCAGCTGGCACCTCTACAGCATGGCCCCCGACGGCGGGGCGATCACCGAGGTCGGCGACCCGGTCGAGGGTGCCGACGTCGACAGCCCGTACACGCTGATCCAGCACTGACCGGTATGCGCTGCGACGCGGTGTCGAGGGACCTGTCGTCCCTCAGCCCGCGAGCACCGAGGTGACCGGAAGGCTGGAGTCCGCCGGCAGGTCGTAGGACGAGGGTGGGCGCCCGCGCTCGACGATCGACGAGCCCAGCGCAGCGACCATGGCGCCGTTGTCGGTGCAGAGGCCGGGGCGCGGCACCCGCACCCGGATGCCGAGTGCGGACGCCCGCTCCTCAGCCATCGCGCGCAGCCGGGAATTGGCGGCTACTCCGCCACCGATGAGCAGGTCCCCGATGCCCTCGCTCACGGCAGCGTCGAGCGCCTTGCGCACCAGCACGTCGCACACGGCTTCCTGGAACGACGCGGCCACGTCGGCGACCGGGACCGGCTCACCGGACCGCTCCCGTGCCTCGACCCAGCGGGCGACGGAGGTCTTCAGCCCCGAGAACGAGAAGTCGAAGCGGTGGCGGTCCAGGTCGCGGCGGCTGGTCAGGCCTCGAGGGAAGTCGATCGCGACCGAGGACCCCGAGGCCGCCTCCCGGTCGATGTGCGGTCCGCCGGGGAAGGGCAGACCCAGCAGCCGGGCGACCTTGTCGAACGCCTCTCCCGCCGCATCGTCGATCGTCGCGCCCATCGGGTCGATCTCCCCGGTCACGTCGGCGACCCGGAGCAGGCTCGAGTGCCCGCCCGAGACCAGCAAGGCGAGGCACGGCTCGGGCAGCGGGCCGTGCTCGAGCTGGTCGACGGCGACGTGGGCGGCGAGGTGGTTGACGCCGTACAGCGGCTTGCCGAGCGAGAGCGCGAGCGACTTCGCAGCCGCTACACCGACGAGCAGTGCGCCGGCGAGCCCGGGACCACTGGTCACCGCGATGGCATCGACGTCGTGGATCGCGATCCCTGCCGTCTCGCACGCCCGTTCGATGGTGGGGACCATCGCTTCTAGATGCGCCCGACTGGCGACCTCCGGCACCACGCCGCCGAAGCGGGCGTGCTCGTCCACGCTGCTCGCCACGGCGTCGGCCAGGAGCGTGTGCCCGCGGACGATGCCGACACCGGTCTCGTCGCAGGAGGTCTCGATCCCGAGCACCAGTGGTTCGTCGGCCGTCACCGCGCCATTGTCACAAACCTCTCGAGCACGACCGCGTCGGTGGCATCGCGGTAGTAGCCGGCGCGCCGCGCGAGCTCGGTGAAACCCGCTCGCGCGTAGAACGCCAGCGCGGCGAGGTTGTCGTCACGGACCTCGAGGAGGAGCCGTTCGGCGCCTGACGCTGCCGCGTGCGCGACCACGGCACCGAGGAGCGCGTGCGCGACGCCGGTACGACGCGCGGCCGGGACCGTGGCGATCCGCTGCAGCTCTGCCACGTCCTGCACCACGCTGACCGCGGCGTGGCCGGCGAAGCGGGCGTCCTGCTCCGCGACGAAGTAGGACGTCGTCGGCACCAAGCCGGCCACGCCGTCCCCGACCAGCCCCTCCGACCACGGGTCGAGCGGGAACGCGACCACCTCGAGCTCGACGATCGCGACGACGTCACCCGGATCGGCGGGACGCACGGACAGCGTCACGAGACCGGCTTCGGTGCGCGGGGGATCTCCGCATCGGGGCGACGCAGGTAGAGCGGTTCAGGGTCGCGCAGCTCGGCCCGCTCCTCGACGACACAGCGCGCGAGCCACCCGGCGGCAGGACGGACCGGCTGCCGGCCGTCGGGGAACGCGTCGGGATACAGCACCGCGCCCTCACCCACCACGGGCAGCTCGCCCACCGACGCGGCCGCCTCGACCGGGCGTTGCACGTCCGGTCCCGAGACCCGGAAGGCGGTCTCGTCGTACGTCGCGAGGTAGACCTCGCGGCGGCGCGCGTCGCTGGCGACCACGAACGGGCCCGACACGGCTCCGGTGTCGAGCGCCTCGACGGCGAGCACGTCGAGCGAGCACACGCCGTAGACCGGGACCTGCAGGGCGTAGGCCATGGTGCGGGCCGAGACCAGACCGACCCGGAGCCCGGTGAACGGTCCGGGACCGACGCCGACCACGATCGCGCTCAGGTCCCGGGCAGTGATCCCGACCTGGCGGAGCGCCTGGTCGACGAGCGGGGTCAGCTGCTCGCCGTGCCGCATCGTCTCCGTCGACGCCAGCTGGGCGACCACGTCGGTGCCGTCGTGCACAGCGACGGTGACGGTCGGCGACGACGTGTCGAACGCGAGCAGCACGCGTCGAGGCTAGCGGTCGTCCCGAGCGGGTGGTGCGAACGGACCCTCCCCGGACGGCGGTCGTCTACAGAGCGAGGTCGACGTCCAACCAGCGCGGCCCGAGCGGGTCGATCTCGACCGTTCTCGGATCCGCGCCCGAGTCGTCGGGATCGCCGCCGAGGGTCCGCAGGATCCTGACCTCCAGCGGAGAGTCGGCCAGGTCCTCGGCCAGTCCCTCCCCCCACTCGACCACCGTGACGGCGCGGTCGAGGTCGGTGTCGAGGTCGAGATCGTCGAGCTCCGCCGCACCACCGAGCCGGTAGGCGTCGACGTGCACCAGGTCAGGACCGTCGGCCAGCGACGGGTGCACCCGGGCGATCACGAACGTCGGCGAAGTCACGTCACCCCGCACCTGCAGCGCGGCGCCCAGCCCCTGCGTGAAGGTGGTCTTGCCGGCACCGAGGTCCCCGCTGAGCACGAGGACGTCGCCGGCCCGCAGGAGGGCGGCCGCCCGCGCCGCTAGGTCGCGCATGTCGTCGGCGGTCGGTACGACGTACCGGCGCGGCAGCGCCCGCGCGAGCTCGACGTACGGCGACTGTCGGCCGGTCTCGGCGAAGCCCTGCTGGCGCCAGAACCGGATGGTGTGGGGCAGCTCCTCGCGGGCGAAGACAACGGCGCGCTCCGCCCCGCCGTCGCCGAGCTCGGTCGCGGCGTGGAGCCCGGCACGCACCAACGCGACCGCGACGCCCTGTCCACGGGCCGCCGGGGTGAGCCCGAACCGTCGCAGGTGGACCGCCTTGCCGTCGGGCTCGGCGTCGAGGAGGACGGCGCCCGCCGTCCGGCCGTCGACGCGAGCAACCAGCCCGGCTCCGGCCGCCAGCCGCGCGCCGATGCTCTCCTCGGTCTCTGCGAGTGCATCGGTCGGCGGGTGCAGGGGCACCCGGTCGGAGAAGGAGGCGCGGACGACCTCGAGCACGACGCCCGCCGCCTCCGGGCCGACGACCTCGATCGTCAGCCCGCTGCTGGATGATGTCACCGGCTGTGCGCCCCCGTCGTGGCCGCGGTGATCAGCTGGTCGAGCTCGGAGCTCACGAGGTCGTGTCGTTCGATCATCACCAGGTGACCCGCGCCGTCGCACTCGAGCAGCCGCGAGCCGGGGATCCGGTCGTGGAGCTTGCGCGAGTGCCCGATCGACGTGAGCTTGTCGCTGGTGCCGCAGATGACCGACGTCGGTACGGCGCCCAGCGCCTCCACCGCGTGAAACTTGTCGAGACCGGAGAACAGCGGGAAGAAGTCGCCGATCACCTCGAACGGGGTGGCGGACAACATGTCGTCGGTGAAGTCGACGTACGCCTCCGGCACGTCGCTGCCGAACGCGTATCGGTCGGTCGCCACGGTCGCCACCGCACGGCCCAGCCGGCGGACGCCGTCGACCACCCGGTGCCCGCGGTGCAGGGTACGGACGGCGCGATGCGTGAACGGTCCGCTCAACCGGGCGGGCAGCATCGGCAGCAGCATCCGGCTCACGTCGAGCCCGCCGGCGGTGGTGGAGATCAGACCGACGCCGACGACGCGGTTGCCGATCAGCTCGGGGAACTGCTCGACCATCGAGATGATCGACATGCCGCCCATCGAGTGGCCGACCAGGACGACCGGCCCGTCCGGCGCCGCCGCGTCGATGACGGTCCTGAGGTCACGGCCGAGCTGCTCGGCGGTGGAGTGCTCGCGGTCCGACCGGCCGGACCGGCCGTGAGAGCGCTGGTCGTAGAAGACCGTGCGGACCAGGTTGCGGTAGGCCGCGCGCTGGAAGTGCCAGCAGTCCAGGTTGAGGCAGAAGCCGTGGGCGAAGACCACGGTCACCTCGGGCGGGGCTCCCCGGACCCGGCGGAGCAACCGGCCGGTGCGGTCGAGCCGGTCGGTGTCGTCGACCTCGTCGATCTCGACGTGGAGCGGCACGCCGTCGTCGGCGACGACGGTGATCGGGTCCGACCGGAGGGAGCCGAACGCGACGTCCTCACCCGCACGTCGGGTGATCGACCGCTGCTGCCGCAGGAGGCCGACGGCGCCACCGGCGGCAGCGACGCCGAGCGCGCCGGCGAGGGAACCGACGATGCGGCGACGAGTGCGGCTCATGACCGGCTCTCCTCGCTGTCGACGTACGTCCGGGTCATCCGGCCTCCGATCCTGGTCACGATCTCGTAGCTGATGGTGCCGCACGCCTCGGCCCAGTCCTGCGCGGTGGGTGTGTCGCCACCGGCGCCGAACAGCACCACCTCGTCACCGATCGTGGCCGGGTCGCCGCCCAGGTCGACCATGAACTGGTCCATGCAGACCGTGCCCCGGATCGGACGGCGCTTGCCTCCGACGGCGACCTCGGCAGTGGCGCCGGCGGTGTCGTCGGGGCCGACCGGGTGGAACGCGTGCCGCGGGACGCCGTCGCCGTAGCCCAGCGGCACCAGGCCGATGGTCGTCGGCCGGTCGGCCGTCCACCGCTGGCCGTAGGAGACGGCGTCGCCGGGCGAGAGGTCCTTGACCAGGGCCAGGCGGGTGCGGACCGTCATCGCCGGCACCAGGCCGAGGTCCGGTGTGCTGCCGGGCGCCGGGTCGAGACCGAAGATCGCGATGCCGCACCGGACGGCGTCGAAGCGCGCCGAGGGGCGGAGCACGGCAGCGGCAGAGTTGGCCAGGTGCAACAGCTCCGGCTGCAGACCGCAGTCCTCGGCGAGCGCCACGGCTGCGCGGAACGCCTCCTCCTGCCGGTCGTTGGCCGGATGGGCGGGTTCATCGCTGCACGCGAAGTGCGACCAGAGCCCGGTGAGCTTCCAGCTGCCGTCGCGCTCACCGATCCGGGCGCGGGCGAACAGGTCCGCCCAGGTGGCGCGCGGTGCACCACCGCGGTTGAGGCCGGTGTCGACCTTGAGCTGCACCCGCGCGCGTCGGCCCACGGCCTCCGCTGCGGCGGCGATCGCGTCGAGCTCGGCGACGGAGTAGGCCGACAGGTCGATCCCCTCGGCGACCGGCCGGGCGAGATCGGTCCCGGGCAGCATCAGCCAGCAGAGCAGCGGGCCGGCGTACCCCGCCTCGCGCAGGTGGAGCGCCTCGTCGACGGTCGCGACCGCGACCCACCCGGCTCCGCCCTCGCGGGCGGCGCGTGCGGCCTCGACCATGCCGTGTCCGTAGCCGTCGGCCTTCACGACCGCGATCAGCGGCACGCCCACGAGCTCGCGGAGCACACGCACGTTGTGCCGGATCGCCGCCAGGTCGATGACGATCTCGGCGGACGGGCCGTCCTCGAGATCGGCCGCCTGGTCGGACATGGAGCCGATTCTCCCATCAGGCGGTCAGCGTTCGGACGACCGCGGGTAGTGCGCGCGCCACGTCGCCGGCCACGATCGGGCCGCCCTGGGATGCGTAGGTCGCAGCCGAGCCGTGCAGCCAGGAGCCGACCGAGGCGGCGTCGTACGGCGTGAGGCCGGCGGCGAGCAGGGCACCGATGACGCCCCCCAGGACGTCGCCGGCGCCCGCGGTGGCCAGCCAGGAGCTCCCCGTCGTGGTCACCCGGACCGGCCGGCCGGGCTCGGCGGTGAGCGAGTGTCGGCCCTTGAGGAGCACCGTGGTGCGGTAGCGGTCGGCGGCCCGCCGCACGTGGTGGAGCGGACGGGCCTCGACGTCGGCGCGCTCCGTGCCGAGCATCGCAGCGAGCTCCCCGGCGTGGGGCGTGAGCACTGTCTGGCGGCCGGTCACCAGGTCGGCGAGCGCGAGCGCATCGGCGTCGACGACCAGCGGTACGTCGTCGGCCAGCGCGGCCCGTAGTGCGTCCTCGGCACCCTCGTCACTCCCCGACCCGACGACCCAGGCCTGGACCCGGCCGGCGCCGACCACGTCGGGATGGGCCTCGCGAACCATGTCCTGCACCGCCGGATCCCCGACGTACCGCACCATGCCGGCCAGCCCCTGGGCGGCGCCGGCAACGCTGAGGAGCCCCGCGCCGGGGTACGTCGCGGAACCGGCACGCACGCCGACGACGCCGCGCGTGTACTTGTGCGCGTATGGGCCGGGCCGCGGCAGCAGTGCAGCGACGTCCGCCGGCTGGAGCGCTTCGAGCGCCGGCTCGGGCAGGTCGAGACCGAGGTCGACCAGGTGGACGACGCCGCTGCACGCTGCCGCCGGGTCGACCAGGTGCGCGATCTTGTGCGTGCCGAAGGTGACCGTCAGCTCGGCCGACGCGTGCGGCCCCACCAGCTCCCCGCTGTCCACGTCGACGCCGGACGGCGTGTCCACCGCGACCACCGGGATGTCCCCGACGGCCTCCAGCGCCGCGACCGCGTCGGCGCGGAGCGGGGGCCGCCCTCCGATGCCGACGATCCCGTCAACGACCACGTCGAAGTTCCGGGGTCTCGATACGGTCGCTCGCTGCACTCGCTCCCTACTCGACCACCGGGGTTCGGTCGTATCGAGACGCGTGGGTTCGGTCGTCGAGTAGCCGAGCCGCCAGGCGAGGGCGTATCGAGACGCCGACCCGGCCGCCGGCCTGCCCCAGCGCCGCCACCCCACCCTCGTGCGCCCGCTCCGACAGCAACCACGCCTCGACGTACGCCCCGCGCCGCGCGAGCACCGCGCCGGCGTACAGCGCGTCCCCGCCGTTGTCCCCCGACCCGACCAGCAGCAGGACCCGGCGACCGTAACCACCGCCGAGCAGGTCGAGCACGGCGTACGCGAGCCCGTGCGCAGCCCGCTGCATCAGCGCACCCTCGGGCAGCTCCGCCAGCAGCCTCGCCTCTGCGGCCCGGACCTGCTCGACCGTGTGGGCTCGGATCACGTGACCACGCTAACGGGATGCGCGGATCGACCAGGTCCGCCCACGCTGGTCATGACTCGAGGACCACCACCGCCGAGGCGATCCCCGCGTCGTGGGACAGCGAGAGGTGGATGTGCTCGACACCCAGCACGTCGGCCCGCGCGCGCACGGTGCCGCGGACCTGGAACACCGGGCGCCCCGACTCCTCCCGGACCACCTCCGCGTCATGCCACTCCATCCCGCGCGGGGCACCGAGCGCCTTCGCGAGCGCCTCCTTGGCGGCGAACCGAGCGGCGAGGGACGCCATCGGCAGGACGCGCTCGGCCTCGGTGAAGAGGCGTACGGCGAGCGCGGGCGTCCGCTCGATCGACGCCGCGAAGCGGTCGAGCTCGCACACGTCGATGCCGACCCCGATGACGGCCACTGCGTCACTCCACCGTGACGGACTTGGCCAGGTTGCGCGGCTGGTCGACGTCGTGGCCGAGCGCGCTCGCCAGCTCGCAGGCGAAGAGCTGCAGCGGCACGATCGCGACCAGCGGCTGGAGCAGGACCGGGACCTGCGGCAGCCGGATCAGGTGGTCGGCGTAGGCGACGATCTTGTCGTCGCCCTCCTCGGCGAGGCAGATCGTGAGGGCACCCCGGGCACGGACCTCCTGGATCCCGCTCAGCATCTTTCCGTGCAGCTGGTCGCGGCCCCGCGGAGGTACGACGCACAGCACCGGGAGGCCTTCCTCGACCAGGGCGATCGGGCCGTGCTTGAGCTCACCGGCAGCGAAGCCCTCGGCGTGGAGGTAGGCCAGCTCCTTCAGCTTCAGCGCACCCTCGAGAGCGACGGGGTAGCCGGCGTGCCGACCGAGGAAGAGCACCGACCGGGTGCCGACGTGCGACCGCGCCAGGTCGTAGACGAAGCCTGCCTGTTCCAGGACCGTCCCGATGTGCCCGGGCATCGCCTCGAGCTGGCCCATGATCTCGTCGATCTCGTCGCCGTAGCGCGTGCCCTTGACCTGGGCGACGTACAGCGCCAGCAGGTAGCAGGCCACCAGCTGGGTCAGGAACCCCTTGGTCGACGCGACCCCGATCTCGGGGCCGGCGTGCGTGTAGATCACGGCGTCCGACTCGCGAGGGATCGACGAGCCGTTGGTGTTGCAGATCGCGAGCACCTTGGCCCGCTGGTTCTTCGCGTGGCGGATCGCCTGCAGCGTGTCGGCGGTCTCGCCCGACTGGCTGATCGCGACGACCAGGGTGGTGTGGTCGACGATCGGGTCGCGGTAGCGGAACTCCGACGCGAGCTCGACCTCGACCGGAGTGCGGGTCCAGTGCTCGATGGCGTACTTCGCGACCATGCCGGCGTAGAACGACGTGCCGCACGCGATGATGATGATCTTGTCGAGGTCGCGGATCTCCTCGTCCGCGAGCCGCATCTCGTCGAGCTGCAGCAGCCCGCCGAGGTCGCGGCGCCCGATCAGCGAGTCCGCGACCGCGCGCGGCTGCTCGAAGATCTCCTTGCGCATGAACCAGTCGTGGCCGTCCTTCTCCGCGGCGGAGAGGTCCCAGTCGACATGGAAACGCTCGACCTCGACGGGCTCGCCCCAGAAGTCGGTGACGGTCACCTCGTCGGCGGTGATCGTGACGATCTGGTCCTGCCCGAGCTCGAGAGCCTCCCGGGTGTGCTCGATGAACGCCGCGACGTCGGAGCCGAGGAAGTTCTCCCCCTCGCCGAGCCCGACGACGAGCGGGCTGTTGCGGCGGGCAGCGACGACCCGGTCGGGGTCCTCCGCGTCGACCGCGACGAGGGTGAACGCGCCGTCGAGCTGCTGGCAGACCCGCTGCATCGCGATCGGCAGCTCGACACCCGACTGCACCTGCAGCTCGACGAGGTGGGCGGCGATCTCGGTGTCGGTCTCGGAGAGGAAGACGTGGTCGTCGGCCTCGATCCGGGCCCGCAGCTCCGCGAAGTTCTCGATGATCCCGTTGTGCACCAGCGCGATCCGCCGGGCGCCCCCGGTGTGCGGGTGTGCGTTGGCGTCGTTGGGCCGGCCGTGTGTGGCCCACCGGGTGTGTCCGATGCCGGTGTGCGTCGCCGGAAGCGGGTGGTCGGCCAGCTCCTTCTCGAGGTTGGCGAGCTTGCCGGAGCGCTTGGCCACGACGAGCTCACCGTCGTGCACGACCGCGATCCCAGCGGAGTCGTAACCGCGGTACTCCAGTCGCCGCAGCCCGTCGATGACGACGTCTTGCGCCCGCTGGGGCCCGACGTAGCCGACGATCCCGCACATGGGGCACCACTGTATCCGAGCGCCCGGGCCGTCCGAGGCACGAGGACGGGCCGGGGAGAGCGAGGAGATCGAGGAGGGTTGCGCACACCGGAGCGCAGCGACGGGGTGCGCAAGCCGTCACGAGATCCGAGCGCCCGGGCCGTCCGAGGCACGAGGACGGGGTGCGCGGGCCGTGGGAAGACCGAACCCTGATTGAATCGCGGCATGCACCAACCAGGCACGGGTGAGGAGCTCCATCAGGACTCGTCGCCGTACCTCGAGCTCGACCGGGCGACCTGGGCGGCGCTGGCCTCGGAGACGCAGAGCCCGCTCACCGAGGAGGAGGTCTTGGCCCTCCGCGGCCTGGGCGAGGCGCTGGACCTCGACGAGATCGTGCAGGTCTACCTGCCGCTGTCCCGACTGCTGAGCCTCCGCGTCGAAGCCGCAGCCAACCTCCACCGGGCACAGCAGGAGTTCCTGCACCGGACGACGCCCCCGCGGACACCGTTCGTGATCGGCCTCGCCGGTTCCGTCGCGGCCGGGAAGTCGACGACCGCCCGCGTGCTCCAGCAGATGCTGGCGCGCTGGCCGGCGCACCCCAACGTCGCGCTCGTGACGACGGACGGCTTCCTCTACCCGAACGCCGAGCTCGAGCGCCGTGGGTTGCTGGACCGCAAAGGCTTCCCGGAGTCCTACGACCGGCGCGCCCTGATGAAGTTCGTCGTCGACATCAAGTCCGGCAAGGACGAGGTGCTCGCACCGCGCTACTCCCACCTGATCTACGACGTGGTGCCGGACGAGAGGGTGGTGGTGAACAGCCCCGACATCCTGATCCTCGAGGGCCTCAACGTCCTGCAGCCCGCCCGGACCCGGGGGGACGGGCGCACCGGGCTCGGCCTGTCCGACTTCTTCGACTTCTCCATCTTCGTCGACGCCGCAGTCGCCCACATCCGGGACTGGTACGTCGACCGGTTCCTGCGGCTGCGCGAGACCGCCTTCCGTGACCCGGACTCCTACTTCGCCAAGTACGCCCAGCTCACCCACGACGTCGCAATCGACGAGGCGCGCCGGATCTGGGACACCATCAACGGTCCCAACCTGGAGGAGAACGTGCTCCCCACCCGCTCGCGCGCGACCCTCGTGCTGCGCAAGGACGCGGACCACTCGGTCCGCTACGTGCGGCTCGCAAGATCTGAGCGCCCCGAGACCGAGCCTGCGAGGTCGCCTCCCTACAAGGCCAACCGCGTTCGGACCACGTCCGCCAGGCCGTCGGCGACCGACTGCGCCTGCTCCGCGGTCGGTGCCTCGACCATGACGCGCACCAGCGGTTCGGTGCCCGACGGCCGCAGCAGCACGCGGCCGGAGTCGCCCAGCCCGGCCTCGGCGGCCTCGACGGCAGCACGCAGCTCGGCGTCGTCGCACCCGTCCTTGTCGACGCCGGGGACGTTGACGAGCACCTGGGGCAGCCGGGTCATCACGCCGGCCAGCTCGCGCAGCGTGCAGCCGGTGGCGACCATCCGTTGCAGCACGTGCAGTGCGGTCAGGAGGCCGTCGCCGGTGGTGGCGTGCGCGCGCATGATCACGTGGCCCGACTGCTCGCCGCCGAGCGAGTAGCCACCGGCGCGCATGGCCTCGAGCACGTAACGGTCGCCCACCGCGGTCTGGCGGACGGTCACACCGGCGGCCGTGAGCGCCTGGACGAGGCCGAGGTTGCTCATCACGGTCGCGACGAGGGTGTCGTCGACGAGATCGCCGGTCTCCCGAAGCGCGAGCGCGAGGATGGCCATGATCTGGTCGCCGTCGACGATCGCACCGGTGTGGTCGACGGCCAGGCAGCGGTCTGCGTCGCCGTCGACGGCGAAGCCGGCGTCCGCGCCCTGCTCGACGACGGCGCGCTGGAGGGACTCGAGGTGCGTGGAACCGCAACCGTCGTTGATGTTGAGGCCGTCCGGGTCCGCGCCGATCGCGATCACCTCGGCACCGGCGTCGGCGAATGCCTGAGGGCCGACCTCACTGGCCGCCCCGTTGGCGCAGTCGAGCACCACGCGGAGGCCGGCGAGCGGCTTGTCGAGGGTGGACAGCAGGTGCGCGGCGTACTCCTCGACGGTGGGGCCGTACGGCGTCACCCGGCCCACGTCGGCCCCGGTCGGCCGCTCCCACTCCTGCCCGAGGTGCTCCTCGATCTCGCGCTCGAGTGCGTCGTCGAGCTTGACGCCGCCCCGCGCGAGGAACTTGATGCCGTTGTCGGGCATCGGGTTGTGGGACGCGGAGATCACCACCCCGACGTCGGCGCCGAGGGCGTCGGTGAAGTAGGCGACGCCCGGCGTCGGCAGCACCCGCAGCCGGAGGACGTCGACGCCTGCTGAGGCGAGCCCGGCCACGACGGCGTGCTCGAGGAACTGCCCGGAGATCCGGGTGTCGCGGCCGACCACCGCGAGCGGACGCGGGCGTCCGCTGCCGAGCCCGCCGTGCTCGACGAGCACCCGGGCAGCGGCAACGCCGAGGCCCAGGGCCAGCTCTCCGGTCAGCTGACCGTTCGCCAGGCCCCGGACCCCGTCGGTGCCGAAGATCCGCATCTCGCGGAGTGAATCAGCGCTTGCTGTACTGCGGCGCCTTGCGAGCCTTCTTCAGGCCCGCCTTCTTGCGCTCGGTCGCGCGGGCGTCACGGGTCAGCAGCCCGGCCTTCTTGAGCGTCGCGCGGTTGGCGTCGAGGTCGATCGCGTTGAGCGACCGCGCCACGCCGAGGCGGAGGGCACCGGCCTGGCCGGTGATGCCGCCGCCGTGGATGCGGGCGATCACGTCGAAGCGGCCTTCGAGGCCCAGCGCCGAGAAGGGCTCGTTGACGACCTGCTGGTGCAGCTTGTTGGGGAAGTACGACTCGAGCGTGCGGCCGTTGATCGTCCAGACGCCGGTGCCCGGGACGATGCGGACGCGGGCGACGGCCTCCTTGCGACGGCCGGTGGCCGCGCCGGGCGCGATGGTCGCGGGGCGGGAGGAGTCGATGCCGGCCGAGGGCGAGGTCTCGCTGGTGTAGGCGAGGCCCTTCTCGTCGGACTCGAAGGTCTCCTCGACCTCGGTGCTCTCGGTGCCGGTGTTGGCAGTGTCAGCCACGTTGATTCCTTGATCCTTCGCTTCGGTCGAGTCAGTCACTGGGAGATCTTCTTGATCTCGTAGGGGACGGCCTGCTGGGCCTGGTGCGGGTGCGCGGGGCCGGCGTAGACCTTCAGCTTCTTCAGCATCTGACGGCCGAGCTTGTTCTTCGGAAGCATGCCCCAGACGGCCTTCTCGATGGCCTTGCGGGCGTCCTTGTCGATGACCTGTCCGATCGGCGTCGCGGTCAGACCGCCCGGGTAGCCGGAGTGGCGGTACACCATCTTGTTCTCGCGCTTGTTGCCGCTGAGGGAGACCTTCTCCGCGTTGACGATGATGACGTAGTCACCGGTGTCGGCATTCGGGGCGAAGATCGGCTTGTGCTTGCCGCGCAACAGGTTGGCGGTGGTCGCGGCGAGGCGACCGAGGACGACGTCGGTCGCGTCGATCACGAGCCACTGGCGCTCGACGTCGCCGGGCTTCGGGGCATAGGTGCGCATGGCTGCGTCACTTTCTGTCGTTCGTGGTGAGCTCGGCCGAAGGCTCCGGCCGAGGCGTCCCCTGACGAACACTGCCCCCACCCTCTGGTGCCAGAGATGTGGGAGTCTGCCCCCGCAAGCGGAAGCGGCAGGAGACGCGACCGACAAGATTACGGGCGGTCAGCCCGATCCGCCAATTGCCGACGACTCGAACCCGGAGCCGAGGGCGCCTGCTGTGACAGGATGACCTGCGTCACACCCGGGGAGGGGTGCCTTCGTGGACTCTGCGCTGCTGTCGGTCGGTCTGCCGATCGCGCTCGCCATCATCATGTTCGGCCTCGGCATGTCCCTCACCGTCGACGACTTCCGCCGGATCGGGAAGGACCCCAAACCGGTCGCGATAGCCCTCGGGGTCCAGGTGCTGGTGCTGCCCGTCGTGTGCTTCGGCCTGGTGACGGCGTTCGACCTCGACCCGTTGCTGGCAGTGGGGATGATGCTGCTGGCCGCCTCTCCTGGCGGCACGACCGCCAACCTGTTCAGCCACCTGTTCCGGGGCGACGTCGCTCTCAACGTGACGCTCACGGCGGTCAACTCGGTCATCGCGGTGGTCACCCTGCCGCTCGTCGTCAACCTGTCCGTCGAGCACTTCGACCCGGAGGGTGCGGGCGACGTGGGCCTCCAGCTCGGCAAGACCCTGCAGGTCTTCGCGATCGTGCTGGTCCCGGTCGCCATCGGCATGATGGTCCGCCGCTCGGCGCCGGCCTTCGCCGATCGGGCCGACAAGCCGGTCCGGATCGCCTCTGCCATCGTGCTCGCCCTCGTCATCTGCGGGGCGCTGCTGGCCGAGCGCGACAACCTGGCCGACTACATCACCGACATCGGCCCGGTCGCCACCTTGTTCTGCGTGTGCAGCCTGGTCCTGGGCTACCTGCTCCCCCGTTTCGCGGGTGTCGACCAGCGGCAGTCGCTGTCGTCGGCCTTCGAGGTCGGCATCCACAACAGCACGCTGGCCATCGCCGTCGCCATCAGCGTCCTCGACAGCGAGGCGCTCGCCGTACCGGCCGCCGTCTACGGCGTGCTGATGTTCCCGCTCGCGCTCGTCGCCGGCTTCAGCATCCGGCGGTTGCACCATCCTGCGGGACAACGGGTACCGGCCGATTCGTGACTCGACTACGGTTCAGGGCGTGACTGACTCTCTCACCGTACGCGACAACCGCACCGGCGCGGAGTACGAGATCCCGATCACCGACGGCACCATCCGTGCGGCTGACCTGGGTCAGATCAAGGCGGCTGACGATCAGCCCGGCCTTGCGACGTACGACCCGGGCTTCGTCAACACCGCCTCGTGTCGCAGCTCTGTGACCTTCATCGACGGCGAGGCCGGGATCCTGGAGTACCGCGGATACCCGATCGAGCAGCTGGCGGAGAAGTCCAGCTTCCTCGAGGTGGCCTATCTCCTCATCCACGGCGACCTGCCGACCAAGGAGGAGTACGACGACTGGGTCCACCACATCACCTACCACACGTTCGTCCACGAGAACGTGCGGTCGTTCATGCAGGGCTTCCGGTACGACGCGCACCCGATGGGGATGCTGATGGCTTCGGTCGGGGCGCTGTCGACGTTCTACCCCGAGGCCTCGAACATCGCCGACGGCGACAACCGCAACATCCAGATCGTGCGGATGATCGCCAAGATGCCGACGCTGGGCGCCTGGGCGTTCCGGCACGCGCAGGGCAAGCCCTACGTCTACCCGGACAACGACCTGAGCTACTCGGAGAACTTCCTCTCCATGCTGTTCAAGATGAGCGAGGTCAAGTACGACCCCGACCCGCGCATCGCGAAGGCGCTCGACACCCTCTTCATCCTGCACGCCGACCACGAGCAGAACTGCTCGACCAACGCGGTCCGTTCGGTCGGGTCCTCGCAGGTCGACCCCTACTCCGCGGTTGCTGCCGGGGTGGGCGCGCTCTTCGGCCCGCTGCACGGCGGCGCGAACGAGGCGGTGCTGAAGATGTTGCGCCGGATCGGCAGCACGTCGGAGATCCCGGCCTTCATCGAGGGCGTCAAGGCCGGCAACGAGCGGCTGATGGGCTTCGGGCACCGGGTCTACAAGAACTACGACCCGCGGGCGAAGATCATCAAGAAGGCCTGCGACGACGTCTTCGAGGTCACCGGGGTCAACCCGCTGCTCGAGGTCGCGATGGAGCTGGAGAAGATCGCGCTGGAGGACGAGTACTTCGTCAAGCGCAAGCTCTATCCCAACGTCGACTTCTACTCCGGCCTCATCTACGAGGCGCTGCAGTTCCCGCCGGAGATGTTCACGGTCCTCTTCGCGATCGGCCGCACCCCGGGCTGGCTCGCGCAGTGGCTGGAGCTCGTGCAGGACAAGGAGCAGAAGATCGCCCGGCCCAAGCAGATCTACACCGGCGAGCGCAAGCTCGACTTCGTGCCGGCCGAGGAGCGCTGGGCCTGATCCGGCCATGAGCACCGTCGCCGACGCCACCGCCCCAAGGTCCTGGCCACCCGCCCAGGGGAGACCAGCACTGCTGCACGGGAGCCTGCAACTCTGAGGGAATCTGAATCGTCATCTCAGTTGGTTCACAGACACGTTGCCCATCCTGGGGCCATGACGATCTCCGCACCGCCTTCCTACCACCCGCTGCCGCCGCCTCCGAGCACGCCGCCGCCGCCCCTGGGAGCTCCGCGACCTCGTCGCGGTGGGTTCGCGGTTGCAGTGCTGGCCGGCGCGCTGGTGGTCGGTGGCGGTGCGGGACTGGGCGGCGCGGCGTTGTGGTCCGCGCTGGACGACGGAGGCGCCGCCAACAGCGGCACCGGTACGACGTCCGCGCCGCTCCAGGTCTCCGACCGGTCCGACGATGGTGCCGCCCCTGAGGGCAGCGTCGAGGAGGTGGCGGGCAAGGTGCTCCCTTCGGTCGTCGCCCTCGACGTGACCGCCGGCGGGACGGGCGGCAGCGGGTCGGGCGTGGTGCTGACCGAGGACGGTCTGATCCTCACCAACGACCACGTCGTGACGCTGGCGGGCGCTGCGGACCCGGAGACCGCCGAGGTGAGCGTGTCGTTCGCCGACGGGTCGACGGCCACCGCCGACGTGGTCGGCACCGATCCCCTCACCGACACCGCCCTGGTGCAGGCTGACGACGTCTCCGGGTTGACGCCCGTGTCGCTCGGCAAGTCCGACAACCTCGACGTGGGTGAGCAGGTGGTCGCGATCGGTTCGCCGTACGGCCTCGACTCGACGGTGACCAGTGGCATCGTGAGCGCGCTCGACCGACCCGTCGAGGTGGCGCGTGACGAGAACGGCAACACGACGGCATACCCCGCCATCCAGACCGATGCGGCGATCAACCACGGCAACAGCGGCGGCGCGCTCGTGGACATGTCCGGACAGCTGGTCGGGATCAACGCCTCCATCCGGACCCCCGACGGCGGCGACCCCAACGCCGGGTCGATCGGGCTCGGTTTCGCGATCCCGATCGACGAGGTGATGCCGATCGTCGAGCAGCTGCGGGCCGGCGAGCCGGCGACCCACGCCCGGCTCGGCATCGAGGTGGGCGACGCCGAGAACGGTGCCGCGGTCGGCGCGATCGAGGAGGGCTCGGCGGCTGCGCAGGCAGGGCTCGAGGAGGGTGACGTGATCACCCGCATCGACGACCACGTGATCGACAGCGCGGGCTCGCTCGTCGCCACCATCAGGTCCTACCGACCCGATGACGAGGTGACGATCACCTACGAGCGCGACGGGGAGCAGGAGACGACCCAGCTGCGGCTGGGGTCCGACGCGGGCTGACCGCTCGGGGTCGTAGGACGACGTAGCGGGCGTCTCGATACGCCCTCGCGCCAGGGCGCTCGCGCTACTCGACGACCAGGCACGCGACCGGTCGTCGAGTAGCCGTCGCGAGGGACGAGCGGCGGCGTATCGAGACGCGGTGGGGTGGGGACGGCGGTGGGAACGGCGGTAGGGAACGGTGCGGCGTCTCGATACGCCCTCGCGCCAGAGCGCTCGGCTACTGACGACCAGCAGCGACCGGTCGTCGAGTAGCCGTCGCGAGGGACCGGCCCCGGTCGTCGAGTAGCCGTCGCGAGGAACGAGCGGCGGCGGTATCGAGACGCGGTGAGGTGGGGGACGGCGGTAGGGAACGGTGCGGCGTCTCGATACGCCCTCGCGCCAGAGCGCTCGGGCTACTCGACGAACGACGGGCAACTAGCGGCGGGCAGCTTCGCGCTACTCGGCGGCGGGCAGCTTCTTCTGGAGCTGGCCGCCGCGGGCGGTGGCGCGGAAGCCCATCCGCTCGTTGACGTCGATCATGTGGGCGTTCACCTCGGCGTTCCACGTCACGATCCGGCGCCGGTCCTCGGGATGGGCGGCCTGGAACGCTCGCAGGTTGGCCACCTTCACCGCCACCCCGAGCCGATGGCCGCGGTGGGCACGGTCGACGAGCGTCCCCCACTGGTAGATCCACCTCGGGTCCGTTCCCGGCACCACCAGGTCGCTGTAGGCGACGACGCGTCCGTCGCCGTCCAGCGCCACGGTGTGCCACGGGACGCGCTGCTGGTCGGCCAGCACCCGCTCGCTGCTGCGGTGGGCATCGACGTCGACGGCATGGTTGTCGCGTTCGAGGTCACCCACCGGTGCCTCTGTCGCGAGGGTCGAGGACAGCTCGAGGTAGCTCTGCACGATGTCGTCCGGCACCGGGCCCGCCCAGCTCCGCAGCTCGTAGTCGGCGTGGTGGGGGGCGGCCTCCGCCGCGAGCGCGGCGAGCACGCTCTCGTCGACGGGTAGCGGGAGCTCACGCTGTACGTCGCCCAGGCCGAACGCGTAGCCGTGGACCCGGCCGAACTCCACCCCGGGCGCTCCCGATCCGTCGGGAGCGCCGTCGTAGGGCCAGTCGGTGATGGCGTCCAACCGGGTCCGGCCGCGCTCGGCACAGACCTGCTCGAGATGGGCCAGCATCTGGGACCCGATACCGTGCCGCCGGTGCTCGGGGACCACGGCGACGTAGAGGTCGGCGGAGCCCAGGTTGTCGATCATCGGGAGCGTGATCCAGCCGGTCGCGACCAGCTCGCCGCGCACGGTGCCGTGGTAGATGAGCTCGTGCCGGTTCGTGGGCGGGTTCTGCAGGGCAGCGATCATCTCGGGGGCGGTCCACATCGCTCCCGAGCCACCGATCTCGTGGCGGACCACGTCGGTGTTGAGCTGCACCCACGCCGCCACGGCGCCCTCGTCGGAGGGGTCGACGGGGATGATCTCGATGTCGGTCTGGGTGTTCAGTGTCGTCACGGAGGCGTCTTTCGCGCTAGGAGATCTTCTTCTGCAGCTCGCCGGCGCGAGCGGTGGGCACGAAGCCCATCCGGTGGTTGATGCCGACCATGTGGTCGTTCACCTCGGCGTTCCAGGTGACGAGCCGGCGCCCGTCGTACTTGCCCGTGTCCTGGAGCGCCCGGAGGTTGGCGATCTTGACCGCGAGCCCGAGCCGGTGGCCGCGGTGCGCCCGGCCGGCGAGGGTGCCCCACTGGTAGATCCGGGTGGTGTCGTGGGACGGCGCCATCAGGTCGGTGAAGGCAGCCACGTTGCCGTCGCGGTCGAGCGCGACGGTGGTGAACATCGTGCGGCCCTGCTGCTCGACCACTGCCTCGTGCACCCGGTGCGCCTCGAGGTCGACCGCCTCGTCCTCGTAGTCGAGATCACCCGTCGGCGCCTCGTTGACGAGCTTGGAGGACAGCTCGAGATAGCTGAGCAGGAGGTCGTCGTCAGGGAACGGCCCGCTCCAGGAACGCAGCTCGTAGTCCCCGGAGTACGCAGCCGCCTCGGCCGCCAGCTCGTCGAGGATCGCGTCGTCGACGGGTAGCGTCAGCTCGCGCTGGACGTCGCCGAGCCCGAACACGTAGCCCCGCACCTGGGCGAACTCGACTCCCGAGGTGCCGGCGCCGTCGGGGGCCCCGTCGTAGGGCCAGGCGGCCATCGCGTCGAAGCGGGTGCGGCCGTGCTCCTTGGCGACCTCCTCGCAGAAGCCCAGCAGCTCGGAGCCGTAGCCACGCCGGCGGTCCTCGGGAAGGACGCCGACCTCGATGTCGGCCGCGGTGAGGTTGTCGAGCAGCGGGAGCTGCACCTGCCCTACCCCGACGTGCTCGCCGTCGACGAAACCGCTGTAGCGGAGGGTCTTCCGGTCCTTGTGCTGCGCCCGCGCGCCGACCTTGAGCTCCTCGAACGTCCAGGGCGTCGCGGCGTCGCCGCGCTCGAACCTGTCGACGGTGTTCATGACGTCCAGCCAGGCAGCAAGCGCATCGTCGTCGAACGGGTCGACCTCCTCGATCTTCACGTTCATCGCGCTCGCGCCACCCTTCCCTCGTCCCACACGGGATCGTCGGACTCGTAGACGCCACCGTCGGCGCCGAAAACCAGGAACCTGTCGAAGCCGCGGGCGAACCACCGGTCGTGGGTCACCGCGAGCACCGTGCCGTCGAACGCGGCGAGCCCGTCCTCCAGCGCCTCGGCCGAGGCGACGTCGAGGTTGTCGGTCGGCTCGTCGAGCAGCAGCAGCGTGGCGCCGGACAGCTCCAGCATCAGGATCTGGAACCGTGCCTGCTGGCCACCGCTGAGCGACTCGAACCGCTGCTCGGCGGCGACACTGAGCTCGTAGCGGTCGAGCACCCGGCTCGCCTGCTCACGTCCCATGCCCTGCCGACCGTTGGGCGTCCCGTCGCCGCGGTGCAGCACCTCCAGCAGGGTGCGGCCGGTCAGCTCGGGGTGCTCGTGGGTCTGCACGAACCAGCCTGGCCGGACGCGCGCGCCGAGCTTGGCGACGCCGGCGTGCCGCACCGGCTGCACGACGACATCACCGACAGGCCGGTGCTCCACGTCCGGGTCACTGCCACCCGCCGCCAGCAGCCGCAGGAAGTGCGACTTGCCGGACCCGTTGGAGCCGAGGACCGCTACGCGTTCGCCGTACCAGACCTCGAGGTCGAACGGCTTCATCAGGTCGACCAGCTCGAGCGACTCGCAGACCACCGCGCGCTTGCCCGTACGACCGCCGGACAGCCGCATGCTGACCTGCTGCTCGCGAGGCTGCTCGATCGGCGGGCCGGCCTCCTCGAACTTCCGCAGCCGGGTCTGCGCGGCCTTGTACTGAGACGCGAGACCGTCGTTGTAGGCGGCTTTGGTCTTGTACATCAAGACGAGCGCCTTGAGCTTCGCGTGCTCCTCGTCCCAGCGCCGCCGCAGCTCCTCGAAGCGGAGGAACCGGTCGCGACGTGCGTCGTGGTACGACGCGAAGCCGCCCGGGTGCGTCCACACCAGGTTGCCCCCGCCGCCTGCGCCGAGCTCGACGGTGACCACGCGGGTAGCGGTGTTGGCGAGCAGCTCACGGTCGTGGCTGATGAACAGGATGGTCTTCGGAGACTCCGCGATCCGCTGCTCGAGCCAGACCTTGCCAGGTACATCGAGGAAGTTGTCGGGCTCGTCGAGGAGCAGCACCTCGTCCGGTCCGGCGAGCAGGTACTCCAGCACGACCCGCTTCTGCTCGCCGCCCGACAGCGTCCGCAGCTCGCGGTACTTCGCACGGTCGTAGGGCAGCGCCAGCGCCTTGATCGTGCACACGTCCCAGGTGACCTCGAGGTCGTAGCCGCCGGCGTCGGCGTACTCGGCGAGCGCCTCGGCGTAGGCGAGCTGGGCCCTCTCGCTGTCGTCGTCCATCAGCGCCAGCTCGGTCTTCTCGACGCGGCCCGCCGCCACCTTGATCCGCGGCGGGGCCAGGGAGAGCAGCAGGTCGGCGACGGTCGGGGTGTCGCCGAGACCGCGACCGACCATCTGGCGCATGACTCCCAGCCCGCCGGACCGCGTCACTGCGCCCGCGTGGGGAGTGAGCTCACCGGTGATGATCCGCAGCAGCGTGGTCTTCCCTGCCCCGTTGGCGCCGACCAGCGCGACCTTCGCGCCGTCGCCCACCCGGAACGACACGTCGTCGAGCAGCACCCGACCATCGGGAAGCTCGTACCTGACGCCGCTGACCTCTACGTGACCCACGAGGGTTGATTGTCCGTCAGGCCGCGGCCTCGTGCGACGGGTTTTCGCAGGCTGCCCGTCTGGCCGGGCTCGTTGCTGGAGTACGTCGCCCCCGTTGGTCGAGGAGGTCGCTCCCCGTCGGTCGAGGAGGTCGCCCTGGCGACCGTCTCGAGACCCCGCCGCCGCCCCGTTGGTCGAGGAGGTCGCCCTGGCGACCGTCTCGAGACCCCGCCGCCGCCTCCGTTGGTCGAGGAGGTCGCCCTGGCGACCGTCTCGAGACCCCACCGCCGCCCCGTTGGTCGAGGAGGTCGCTCTGGCGACCGTCTCGAGACCCCCGCCGCCCCCCGTCCCCCGGTGGTCGAGGAGGTCGCCCTGGCGACCGTCTCGAGACCCCGCCTGTGTCCGCCTGCTGCGGGGCCGTGGGTGGTCGCGACCGAAAGGCTGGCTACGGGGCCAGGCATTTGCGGGTCACGCGCCGCGGCCGGCCTGCGGTTTCTACGCCGGAAAAAGACACACAGCTCCACCCAGACCTGGTTATTCGAACACATGTTCGATACACTAGGGGCATGCCCACCAGCCCCCGCGCTCACCGCGACAGCCGACGCGCTCACCGGCGCCGCCGGGCTGCCCGGTGCCGGCTGGGAGGACCTGGCGGGTCTCGATGCGCTGGAGGCCGCGGTGCAGCTGGGCCGGTTGAAGGCGATGGTGGACGGGGCGCTGGTCGCGGTCGCGGCGCGGCTCGAGGAGACCGGCGCCGCGGAGACGGTCGGCTGGGCGACGGCCAAGGACTTCCTCACCCACGTCACCGGCGGCCGCAAAGGATCCGGCGCCGGGTTGGTGCGGATCGCGGACCAGACCGCCGACCTGCCGGCGGTCCGGGCGGCGCTGGCCGCGGGTGGGATCTCGCTGGCCCAGGCCGGGGTGATCGGCGGCCGGGTCGCCACCCTGCCCCGGGACCCGGGGCTCCGCGAGCGCAGCGCCGAGGCGCTGCTGGCGCTGGTCGGAGGACCACGCCTATGACGCCACCGACCTGGACCGCTGCTTCCCCGGGGTGGTCAAGGAGCCTGGACACCGACGGGCTGCTGGTCGGCACCGACTTGTCCAAGGACCGCCAAGAACGCGGCGCCCACCACGCCCGGTTCCTCTCCCTGATCCCCGACACCCTCGGCGGGGTCCGGATCAAGGGCTATGCCACCGTGGAGGAAGCCGAGCTGGTCAAGACCTGCCTGCTGCCCCTGGCCGCACCCGTCGTCGTCCGAGCCCGGCGCCTGCGGCGGCGACCCGTCCCCCACCGGCTACCGCGACCAGCACGGCCGGCTGATCGGACCCGGCTGCCCCCAACCCCGCTGCCTCCACGACGGCCGCGACCCCCGCGACGCCGGGGTGCGGATGTGGGACGCCCTGGTCACCGCCTGCCGACGCCTCCAAGCCACCGACCAGCTCCCCCACGCCCACGCCACCACCGCCCGGATCACCCTCACCATCGGCATCGAGGACCTCCGCGACCGGCTCGACACAGCCCACGGCCTCGACGCACCCGGTCTGCTGCCCTCCGGTGACACGGCTGTCCGCGGCCGCGGTCCGCCGGCTCGCCTGCGACGCCGAGATCATCCCCGCCGTCCTCGGCAGCCACAGTCAGGTCCTCGACGTCGGCCGCACCCAACGCCTGGTCACCCCCGGCATCTGGACCGCCCTCGTCCTCCGCGACCAGCACTGCGCCTTCCCCGGCTGCACCCGGCTCCCCATCGCCTGCGACGCCCACCACATCCAGCACTGGGCCGACGGGGGATCCTACCAGCCTGGACAACCTGGTCCTGCTCTGCAGGAAACACCACACCATCACCCACCAGACCCCCTGGCAGGTCGACCTCGACCCGCACACCCGACGACCGGTCTGGACCCCACCACCCCTGGTCGATGACCGCGACCGCTTCACCTACCGACCAGCCAGCCGACCACCACCCATGGTCGCCTGAGGTCTCGCAACGAGCCTCAGGGTCGGACCGTGGCCAGGATGTCCTCGGTCAGCCGACGTTCGAACGTCCTCACGAGAACCGCCCAGTCCCCGGCCTCCACGTAGCCGGTCCAGAGCGTCTTCCCGTCCTCGTCGCCGGCGATGATCTCGCCCGGTCCCATCGCCGGGTCGAAGATGGCCGCTGCGTGAAGCGTCACGTACTCCCCGCGGCCGCAAGGTCCGGCGCCAGGACCGTACGTGCCGGTTTCGGCGGGACAGTCCAGCTCGAACCAGTGCGCAGGGACGTCGAGCTGCACGCCCTCCACCTCGATCGCTTGCCACTCGTCGGTGGACCCGGTCGGCGTCGGATCGTCGCCCGGACCGAAGTCCTCGGGGATGCAGCCGATCCCCGTGCTGCCGGGGGCGGCTTCGACCGAGGCCAGGACCAGGTCTCCGATCGCGGCGGTCGGTGCGGCCACCGAGACCCACCGTCCCCCTCGGTGGTCGAGGCCGACGTAGGCCCCCTCGGCGCCTTGCTGCCGCTCGATCTTCGGCGGATCGTCCGCGTCGCCGGGCGCCGCGCACACGGCATAGGAGGTCAGGTCCGCGTCGGGGCCGACACCCCAGTGATCGGGGACATCGACGCGCATCCCTACGCCGTCCAAGGTCACCCATTCGGCGACCTCGACGTCTGGCTGCCCGTCGACTTGAGCAGAGGCGAGGATCCGACGGGTCAGGTCGCGGTCCTCGGTTGCCGAGCTCACCGCCAGGTCGTCCGCGTAGACGTAGCCGGACCACCGGGGTTCGTCCTCCGTGCCTGCCGTGATGACGCCCGGACGATGGGCGGCGTCGAAAGTAGCGCTGGCGTAGAACGCAAGGTAGGACCCGAAGCCGCACGCCTCGGCCTCGCTCGGACCGTAGGCGTCACTCTCGAAACCGTCGAAGTCGCAGGTGTACTTGCGCCAGTCGGCAGGGATCTCGACCCGGACGTCGCCCTGGGCGATCGTCTGCCACGTGCCGGGCGGCGAGTCGGCGCCGACCACCGCGTCCCCGTCGCCGTCCCCGCCCGCCAGCACCAGGACGGGTACGGCGATCGCCAACGCGGCGGCCACGCCACCAACAGCGATCCGGCGCCGACGTCGTACGACGTGCCGCCGGCGGGCTGCGGCGGCCAGCCCGGCAGCTGGTGGAGCGTCCCCCGCCTCGGAGCTGAGTACGGCGGACAGCCGCTCGTCGAAGTCACTCATCACGCTCACCCATCTCCTGGCGAAGCACGGAGATCCCGCGAGACACCCGCGACCGCACCGTGCCTTCGCGGACGCCCGTCAACGCAGCGATCTCGTCGTACTCGAGCTGTTCGTAGTAGCGGAGGACCACCGCTGTGCGCTGGTCTACCGGCAGCGACTGGCACGCGGCCCACAGCCGAGCGCGCTCGTCGGCGGGCACGCCCTCGCCCGGACCGGCGACCACTTCCCTTGTCCGCACGTCGGCGGCGGGTGACTCCCGGCGTCGGAACTTGCGCCACCACGAGGTGTGCGCGTTGATCACCATCCGCCGCACGTACGCGTCGACGTCCTCGACCCGGGAGATCCGTTCCCAGCGCGGCAGGGCCCGGGACAGCGCGTCCTGCACGACGTCCTCGGCGTCCGCGGCGTTGCCAGTCAGGACGTAGGCGAGCCGCAGCAGCGCCGGCCCGCGCGCAGCGACCCAGTCGTCGAACGCGGCCGGGACCGCCCGGGCGCCGACCTCGTCCAACGTTGCCTCCATGACCTACCAACGCTCGCCCGCGGGATCCTGTTGCAAAGGGCGATCAGCCTGCGACGAACCGCCCGTCGACGACGGCCGCGACCTCGATGTCCTCGGGCGCGAGTGCCAGCGGTCGCACCCGTCCGAGCTCCAGCGCGTCGGCGTACTCCTGCGCGCGTTCCGCAGCATCTCGTACGGCGTGCGCACGGACGTCGGTGATCTCGGTGGTCATGTCCGGACGCTATCCCCAGGCCGAGTCTCGAGGATCCGGAAGCCCTTCGCACTCGCGAGCCGCCCGGTCGGGTAGCCCTGTTCCCCCAACCAGCGTTGGAGCGAGTCGGCGCCAAGGTTCTTGCCGACGACCATCACCGCCCGGCCCCCCGGCGCAAGCCGCGGCAGCCAGGTGAGAAGCAGCGCGTGGAGTGCAGCCTTGCCGATCCGGATCGGCGGGTTCGACCAGATCTCGTCGTACGTCTCCTCCGTCGGCACCTCCTCCGGGGTCGCTGCGGCGAACCGGTCGCTCACCCCGAGCGCTTCGGCGTTCTGGTTCGCGAGCAGCACGGCGCGGCGATTGACGTCGACGGCGGTGACCTTCGTGTCCGGTACGGCGACGCAGATCGCGAGCCCGATCACGCCGTACCCGCAGCCGAGGTCGAGGACCCGTCCACCTGCCGGCGGCTCCGTCTCGCGGAAGAGGACCGACGTACCGATGTCGAGCCGACCCTGGGCGAAGACCCCCGAGCCGCTGGTGAGCTCGAGGACGTGGCCCCAAACGTCGGCCCGGACGGGCGCGCGCTTGAAGGGTGCCGCCGGGTCTGCGGAGAAGTAGTGATCCTCGTTCACGGAGAGCCCCGGCGGGCGGTCGTCCGCTCGACCCGGGCGGCGAGGTCCGAGTCCGGCGGGTAGGCGACCTCTTCGAGGGTCAGGCCGCGCGCATGGAGCACGGCGACTGCGGGGTCGCGCCGCTCCGCGACGAGGACCTGGTGCGCCCACTCCGGAGGGCGGCGGCCCTCCCCCACTGCGACCAGGCAGCCGACCAGTGCCCGCACCATGGAGTGGCAGAACGCGTCCGCCCGCACCCGGCCGACCGCGACCCCGGCCTCGTCACGGGCCCAGGAGAGCTCGATCAGCGTCCGGACGGTGGTGGCACCGGCCCGCTGCTTGCAGAACGACGCGAAGTCGTGGAGGCCCAGCAGCTGCGCGGCCGCTGCGTTCATGGCGCCGAGGTCCAACGGGCGCGGCCAGGTGAGGACGTGCTGGCGGTGCAAGGGGTCGACGACCTCGGCGGAGTCGGCGATCCGGTAGGCGTAGCGCCGCCACAGGGCCGCGAACCGGGCGTCGAACCCGTCCGGGGCGACGGCGATCCGATGCACCCTCGCGTCCGGTGGCAGCACCCCGTTGACCCTGCGCGCGAGCTGGTCGAGGTCGTCCCCGTCGAGGTCGTCGACCAGGTCGAGGTGCGCCACCTGGCCGCGTGCGTGCACCCCTGCATCGGTGCGGCCGGCGCACACCAGCTGGAGCTGGTCGACGGGCGTCCGGAGCACGGTGGCGAGCGCGGTCGTCAGCTCGCCCTGCACGGTCCGCAGCGTCGGTTGCGCGGCCCAGCCGTGGAAGTCGGTGCCGTCGTAGGCGAGGTCGATCCGGAGCCGCACTGCTACTCGTCCCACCTCCGTGCTTGGCCAGGCAGTGAGCCTGCATCCGCTCGACGTCCACGCTCGGAACCCTAGAGGTCGGCGCGCCACGGCGGATCGGCGCCGACCCGGGAGACGGTGATCGCGGCACAGCTCACGGCGTGCTCCAAGGCGCCGATCGACTCGACCGGACTGAGACCTGCGAGACGGAGATCGCCAAGGCGCTCCCAGAGCGCGTCGATCAGGGCCGCGCCGAAGGTGTCTCCGGCGCCGATGGTGTCGACCACCTCGACCGGTTGCGCAGGGACGACCGAGGGTCCGGTCCCGGGGGGCAGCTTCCCGCGCGGCACGTGCCAGGACGCGCCGTCACCTCCTCGGGTGACGACGACCACGGACCGGCACAGGTCCACCAGGTGCTCGACAGCTTCGTCCTCGTCGAGCTCGGGCCACAGGTGGGCCAGGTCCTCGTCGGACGCCTTGACCAGGTCCGCCGTAGCCACCATCCGCTCGACGCGTTCCCGCACCTCAGGACCGGTGCCGGTGATCGCGGGTCGGACGTTGAGGTCGTAGGTGACGGTGGTGGTCGGCGCCAGCCGGTCGACCAGACCGGCGACCACCTCAGCACCGGGGTCGAGCAAGGGCGCGAGCGAGCAGACGTGCAGCACCTGGACGTCCGTCACCGCCACCGGCCCGAGCCGCCAGTGCACGTCGAAGTCGTACGACGCAGCACCGTCCGCGCCGATCCGGGCCCGGGCGACCGACGTGTGCTGCACGACGTGCGGCTCGGTCGCGAGCAGCACCCCGCTCGCGACGAGGTGCTCCGAGATCAGCCGACCGCGGGCGTCCGGACCGTACGACGTCGCCAGCAGCACCGGTCGCAGCAACCGGCTGAGCGCCACCGCCGCGTTGGCCGCACTGCCGCCCGGTCGCTCGACCACGGACCCGTCAGCGGCCTCGACGACGTCGACCAGTGCCTCGCCGACCACGAGCGCGACGCCGTCCATGGGTCTCACTCTCCCGCAGCAGCCAGGCCCCCGCCATACTTCACGCGTGCCGCAGCGCCCCGCGATCATCCTCGTCTCCGAGCAGCGCGCCGACTTCCTCCGCGACGAGTTCAGCCGCTACGTCCGCGACTACGAGCTGTTCGCCGTCACCTCCGCAGCGGAGGCCGAAGCGCTCGCCCGGCGGCTCGTCGACGACCAGCAGCAGGTCGCCCTGTTCGTGACCGAGGCCCGGCTGCCGGACGCTCCGGTGCTGGTAGCCCTGCACCGGTTGCGCGAGGTCGTCCCGACCGCGCGCCGGCTCGTCGCCGCCCACTGGGAGGACTTCCTGGTCGAGTCCGAGGCACTGCGGCCCGGCCTCGTGACCGGCAAGTACGACGCCTTCCTGCTGATGCCGCGCGGGGTCCGGGACGAGGAGTTCCACACCGCGGTGTGCGAGCTCCTGTCGGACTGGGGCTCGACCGTGGTCGCGCCCGAGGTGACGACCGCCGAGGTGATCGCCGAGCCAGGCGACGCGCTCGCGGTCGCGACCCGGGAGTTCTTCAGCCGGATGGGCATGCCCAGCGCCACCCACGCGCCGGACTCCCCCGCCGGTGTGGCCGCCGCCGCTGCGTGGCGGGAGACGACGGGCGAGGAGCCGACGTACCCGCTGGTGCGCAGCGTCCGCGGCGGGTTGATCGCCCCGACCAGCGTGCGCGACGTCGCCGCCGAGATCTACGGCCGTCCGGACTCGATCGACCCCGAGGGCGCCAACACGATCGTCGACCTGTGCATCGTGGGCGCCGGCCCGGCCGGGCTCGCAGCCGCGGTCTACGGCGCCTCCGAGGGTCTCACCACGGTGGCCGTCGAGGCCGAGGCGATCGGGGGCCAGGCGGGGACCAGCTCGATGATCCGCAACTACCTCGGCTTCCCGCGCGGGGTCTCCGGCATGCGGCTCGCCCAGCGCGCCCGGAACCAGGCGATCCGGTTCGGTACCCGGTTCTTCACGGGGTGGGAGGTCGAGGGTCTGACACCGGGCGCCGACGGCGCCCCGCACGTCCTCCACACCGAGGGCGGCGACCTGCACGCCAGGGCGGTGGTGCTGGCCACCGGGGTCACCTACCGCAAGCTCGGCGTCGAACGGGTCGAGGACCTGATCGGCCGCGGGGTCCACTACGGCAGCGCGATGTCGGTCGCCCGCGAGATGGAGGGCCTTGACGTCGTGGTCGTCGGCGGCGGCAACTCCGCCGGTCAGGCCGCACTCCACCTCGCGCGGTTCGCCCGGACGGTGACGATCGTGGTGCGGCGCGAGGGGCTGGAGTCGACGATGTCGTCGTACCTGATCAAGGAGATCAGCTACCACCACCGGGTCTCCGTGCGTCCCTTCACCGACGTGGTCGACGGTGGCGGCTCCGCCCGGCTCGAGTGGCTGACCCTGCGCGACCGGCGCGACGGCAGCCAGGACACCGTGCCCGCTGGTGGCCTGTTCCTGCTGCTCGGCGCGGAGCCGCACAGCGGCTGGCTGCCCGAGGCGATCGCTCGCGACGAGCGCGGCTTCATCCTCACCGGGCGGGATGTGCCGGCCGACAGCTGGACCGACGGCGTGCCGCCGGCGAGCCTGGGTACGACGGTGCCCGGTGTCTTCGCCGTCGGCGACATCCGCTCGGGCTCGATGAAGCGGGTCGCTGCCGCGAGCGGGGAGGGGTCGTCCGTCGTCCCCCTCGTGCATGCCCACCTCGCCGGCGCCTGAGCGGCGTGCTCCTGCGGCTCTGTCGGGCGGATCAAATAGGGTCGGGTCCGTGGCCCTGGAGACCTCCCTCGACAAGCCGGCTCCGGTCCGGACGATCGCCAACGCGATCACCGGCTGGATCGACCGGCTGGGCGTGGTGTGGGTCGAGGGGCAGATCGCCCAGGTGAGCCGCCGACCCGGGGTCGGCACGGTGTTCATGACGCTGCGCGACTCCGTCGCCGACATCTCGGTGCCGGTGACCTGCTCGCGGGTGCTCTTCGACGGGCTGCAGCCACCGCTCGTCGAGGGCGCGAGCGTGGTGATCCAGGCCAAGCCGTCCTACTACGCCAACCGCGGCACGTTCTCCCTCTACGCGCGCGACATCCGGATGGTGGGGCTCGGCGAGCTGCTGGCCCGTCTCGAGCAGCGCCGCCAGCTGCTCGCCGCCGAGGGCCTGTTCGCCCTGGAGCGCAAGCGCCGGCTGCCGTTCCTGCCCGGCCGCGTCGGCCTGATCACGGCTCCGCGCTCGGCGGCCGAGAAGGACGTCGTCGAGAACACCACCCGCCGCTGGCCGGGAGTGGCGTTCGAGACGGTCTACGCAGCCATGCAGGGCCCGCGGTCGGCGCTGGAGGTGATCGAGGGCCTGGAGCGGCTCGACGGCCGGGCCGACGTCGACGTGATCGTGATCGCCCGCGGCGGCGGCTCGGTCGAGGACCTGCTGCCCTTCTCCGACGAGGGCCTGGTCCGCGCGGTCGCGAAGGCGCGCACACCCGTGGTGTCCGCGATCGGCCACGAGCCCGACAGCCCCCTGCTCGACCTGGTGGCCGACGTCCGGGCATCGACGCCGACCGACGCGGCCAAGCTGATCGTGCCCGACGTCGCGACCGAGACGTCCGGGGTCGCCCATGCCCGCGACCGGGTCCGCCGCACCGTGCGTGCGCAGCTCGCCCGGGAGCAGTCCGGCATCGACGCGCTCCGCTCCCGACCGGTGCTCGCTGACCCGCGGACCCTGCTCGACCGCCGCGACGAGGAGCTGGCCGGCCTCTGCGAGCGGATGCGCCGTACCCTCGGCCACCGGCTCGACCGTGCCGCCGACGAGATCGCCCACCACCGCGCCCGCGCTCGCGCGCTCTCGCCGCTGGCGACCCTGCAGCGGGGTTACGCCGTGCTCCAGGACCACGCCGGCCACGTCGTCACCTCGGCGGCCGGTGTCGCAGAGGGGTCGACGATGAGCGTGCGGGTCTCCGACGGCCGGATCCACGTGACCACCACCAGTTCCGAGCTCGAGGAGACCCATGGCTGAGTCGGACGAGCGTCCGTCGTACGAAGAGGCTCGCGAGGAGCTGGTCGAGGTCGTCCGGCGCCTCGAGGCCGGCGGCACCACCCTCGAGGAGTCGCTGACGTTGTGGGAGCGCGGCGAGCAGCTCGCGACCATCTGTCAGGAGTGGCTCGACGGGGCCCGGGCCCGGCTGGACGCAGTGGTAGGCGACGACGCCGAGGACTGACGCGTCGGTCTCCGGGCTCAGCGGCCGTCGACCGCGTCCGTGGTGAGCCGGCCGATCAGGTCCTGCAGCTCCTCGGGCGACGCCGAGCCGTAGACGAGCACCGACTGGCCGTCGACCTCGGCGGCGTACGCCGTGTCGCCCCCCTCGTCCTCGTAGCCCTGCCACGCCTCGACGACGGAGCCGTCGGTCGAGTAGATGTCGGTCGGCGTCGCGTCCTCGTCGACGTACTCCCGCACGAGGCTCGACGCCGTCGCGGACTCCTGGTGGACGGCGGCGAACTCCTCGTCGTCGGTGAGCATCCGGAGCTCGAGCACCGGCGCGTCGACCGCGCTGACGTCGTAGGCGGTGGCCTCCCACCCGTCCGGGAGCGACTCGGGATAGACCGGGTCGAGTCCGGCGTCCTGGGCCTCTCCCGCGATCCCGAGGTAGTCGACCTGCTCGGGTCCCACCTCCAGGTCGGACCGGAACAGTCCGAGCACCCACAACAGACCGCCGACCACGAGGACGGTGATCACCAGCGCGGCGACCAGCCCGCCGGCGGATCGCTGGTACCTGCCCGGGCGGCCCACGCTCGACGTACTCATAGCGGCTCCATCTTCACAGCCGCCGGCTGCCGGCCGGGCGTCGGGCCTCCCTGTCACGCCACTCGTTCCGCGAGTGCGGTCGATCAGTCGCAAATCTTCCGCATCTGCGGGACACTAGGAGCGTGACTGACTACCGGATCGCGGAAGCAGCAGAGGTGCTCGGCGTCAGCGACGACACCGTACGACGCTGGGTCGACGCCGGGCGGCTGCCCATCAGCGCCGGCGGCGGGCCGACCATGATCCCAGGGGCCGACCTGGCTGCGTTCGCACTCTCGCTGGTCGACGCTGCGGAGCGGGACCGGACCCGCGCCGGATCGGTCAGCGCCCGCAACCGGATGACCGGCATCGTCACCAGGGTCGTCACCGACACCGTGATGGCCCAGATCGAGATGGTGTGCGGCCACTACCGCGTGGTGTCGCTGATGAGCGCGGAAGCGGCTGCCGAGCTCGGGCTCGAGCCGGGCGTGCGCGCGATCGCGTCGGTCAAGTCCACCAATGTCGTCGTGGAGCGGCCGCGATGAGGCGAGCCGGTCGCGTCGGCGCGACGCTGGTGGCCGGTTCGCTGCTGCCGCTCACCGGCTGCTCGGACGACGGGTCGATGACCCTGCGGGTGCTGGCCGCAGCCTCGCTGACCGACGTCTTCGCCGGGCTCGGCGAGCAGTTCGAGGCCGACCACGAGGGGGTCGAGGTCCAGTTCTCGTTCGGCTCCAGCACCGACCTCGCCGAGCAGGCTGCCGACGGCGCACCCGGCGACGTGCTCGCGACCGCAGACGCCACCGCGATGACGATCGCCGAGGACGCAGGCGTGGTCGGCGACCCCATCAGGTTTGCGACCAACGTGCTGGTGATCGTGACTCCGCCCGACAACCCGGCGGGCATCGCGTCGCTCGACGACCTGGACGGATCGACCTGGGTGCGGTGCGCCGATGCAGTGCCGTGCGGTCGTGTCGCCCTCACAGTCCTCGAGGAGGCCGGCATCGACGCGGAGCCGGCCAGCCTGGAGGAGGACGCCCGGACCACCCTCGACAAGGTGATCTCCGGTGAGGCCGACGCCGGCCTCGTCTACGCGAGCGACGCGGTCGCAGCGGGTCGCGATGTCGCTGCGATCCCGATCGAGGGCGTGGCGCAGGAGCCGACGTCGTACTTCCTCGACGCGCTGGAGCAGGCCGAGGACAGCGACCTCGCCGCCGACTGGGTCGATCTCGTCACCGGTCCCGACGGCCGGGCGGCGCTGACCGACGCCGGCTTCGGGTCGCCATGACCGCCCGTGACCCGCTCGGCCGCGCGCCATGGGTCCTGATCGTTCCGGCCGTCATGGCGGTCGGCGTGCTCGTGGTCCCGCTGGTCGCCATGGTCGCGGCCACCGATCCCCGGAGCCTCGTCGACGCCCTCGGGTCCGAGGCGGCACGCGCCGCGCTGTGGCTCTCGGTCACGACGTCGACGGCAGCGACGCTGGTCTCGCTCGTGATCGGGCTCCCGCTCGCCTGGCTGCTGGCCCGGGTCGACTTCCCCGGTCGCCGACTGGTGCGCGCCCTGGTCATCGTGCCCATGGTGCTGCCGCCGGTGGTCGCCGGCATCGCGCTCCGGTCGGCGTTCGGCCGGTCCGGGCTGCTCGGCGAGCCGATCCTCGACGCCACCGGGTTCGCCTTCCCCTACACGACCTGGGGGGTGGTCCTGGCCCACGTCTTCGTCGCCCTTCCCTTCCTCGTCGTCAGCACCGAGGGCGCCTTCCGCTCCGCCGGGAGCGGCTACGACGGGGCCGCCGCCACGCTCGGCGCGGGACGGTGGACGACGTTCCGACGGGTCACCGTCCCGCTCGCACTTCCCGGCATCGCCGCCGCGATGGTGCTGGCGTGGGCCCGGTCCCTGGGTGAGTTCGGCGCCACCATCACGTTCAACGGCAACTACCCGGGCACCACGCAGACGATGCCGACCCTGATCTACGTCGCGCGTCAGTCCGGTGCCGACGCCGCCCTGGCACTGAGCCTGATCATGCTGCTGGTCTCGGTCGGCGTGCTGGTCGCCCTGCGCGACCGCTGGCTGGTGACCGCGTGACGCTGGAGGCCAGGCTCGTCGTCGCCGGCCGTCTCGACGTCGACATCAGCGCGGAGCCGGGCGACGTGGTCGCCCTGGTCGGCCCCAACGGTGCGGGGAAGAGCACCCTCGTCCACGCGTTGGCCGGCCTCCAGCACGCCGAGGGCAGCGCGCTGCTCGCCGGACGCGACCTGCTGTCGTTAGCGCCCCCGGAGCGTGCAGTCGGCGTCGTCTTCCAGGACCAGCGTCTCTTCCCGCACCTCTCGGCGCTCGACAACGTCGCCTTCGGGCTCCGCTCCCGGGGGCGGCCGAAGGCGTCGGCGCGCGCTGACGCGCATTCCTGGCTCGACCGGCTCGGCGTCGGGGACCTGGCCGACAGGAAGCCTTCCCAGCTCTCGGGCGGACAGGCCCAGCGGGTGGCCATCGCCCGGGCCCTGGTGACCGAGCCCGACCTGCTGCTGCTCGACGAGCCGTTCACCGGTCTCGACGTCGGCGTCGCAGCGACCTTGCGGATCGAGCTCGGCCGCCACCTGTCCGACTTCCGCGGCGTCACCGTCCTCGTGACCCACGACGCGCTCGATGCGCTGACCCTCGCCACCTCGGTCGCGGTGCTGGACGGCGGGCGGGTGGTGCAGCACGGTACGCCCACGGACGTCGCCGCCCGCCCACGTACCGAGCACGTCGCCCGCCTCGTGGGGCTCAACGTGATCCGCGACGGCGACCGGCTGCGATCGTTCTCCCCTGCTGCCGTCACCGTCTCCTTGCACCCGCCGGCCGACTCGACCCGCAACCGCTGGCTGGGAGTCGTGCGCGGCGCGGCTCCGCACGGCGATGCCATCCGTCTCCAGGTCACTGGCGACCGCGAGCTGATCGCCGACGTGACGCCCGCCGCGTCGCGCGAGCTCGCGCTCGTCCCGGGGCAGCAGGTGTGGCTGTCGGTGAAGGAGACGGCGGTCACGACGTACGACGCGAACCCTTCTGCATGACTCAGCCAGCCTCGTCCGGGTACTCGGGCGTCGTGCCTGCTGACGATAAGGTTCGCCCCATGGAGAGATTCGCCGTGCCGCCGCCGGCCCCCGACCGCAACCTCGCTCTCGAGCTGGTGCGGGTGACCGAGGCGGCGGCGATGGCCGCCGGTCGCTGGGTCGGGCGCGGCGACAAGAACGGCGCTGACGGCGTGGCGGTCAACGCGATGCGGGTGATGATCTCCACGATCGGCATGAACGGCGTGGTCGTGATCGGCGAGGGTGAGAAGGACGACGCCCCGATGCTCTACAACGGGGAGAAGGTCGGCGACGGCTCCGGTCCCGAGTGTGACGTCGCGGTCGACCCGATCGACGGCACGACCCTCACGGCGAAGGGCATGAGCAACGCGATCGCCGTACTCGCCGTGGCGCCGCGCGGATCCATGTACGACCCGTCCGCGGTCTTCTACATGGAGAAGCTGGTGACCGGCCCCGAGGCCGCCGATGCCGTCGACATCCGCTTCCCGGTGGCCGAGAACATCAACCAGGTCGCCAAGGCCAAGGGCGCCCAGCCGTCCGACGTGACCGTCGTCCTGCTCGACCGGCCGCGGCACGCGCAGCTGGTGGATGAGATCCGGGCCACCGGTGCGCGGATCAAGTTCATCACCGACGGTGACGTGGCCGGTGGGATCTCCGCCGCAAGCCCCAACTCGGGCGTCGACCTCCTGCTCGGCGTCGGCGGCACGCCCGAGGGCATCATCACCGCCTGCGCCATCAAGTCGCTCGGCGGCACCATCCAGGGGCGGCTCTGGCCGATCGACGACGACGAGCGCCAGCGTGCGATCGACGCCGGTCACAACCTCGACCCCGACCACGTCCTCACCACCGACACGCTCGTGACCGGCGACGACTGCTTCTTCGTCGCCACCGGCATCACCGACGGCGAGCTCCTCCGCGGCGTGCGCTACCGGGCCGGCGGCTGCATCACCGAGTCCCTCGTGATGCGCTCCCGCAGCGGCACCATCCGGACCATCCGGTCCGAGCACCAGCTGCAGAAGCTGCGCCAGTTCAGCTCGATCGACTTCGACTGACCCCGAATCCGCCCTCCTGGCGCCCATCTGCCCTCCTGGCGCGCCGAATCAGACTCTTTGGCACGCCGAATCCGCCCGTGCGGGTTTCTCTGGTATTCGCCGACATCCTGGCACGACGCGTTTCACCTGCTACCGTGATGAACGATCGCGGACCGCGGCAGTCCCGTCGTACTGGGCGCGCCAAAAGGTCCGATTCGGGCAACCAGGAGGGCGGAATCGGGGTCAGGCGGTGGCGCCGTCGGCAGCGGAGAGAGACCCGGCACCCGCCGTCTGACGGACCAGTGCGTCGCCGACAAGCCGGATGACCCGCGGGTCGACAGCGAGCCCGACGTGAGAGGCGCGGACCTCGACGGCGACGCCCTCGGGGTCGATGCACGCCCGCCAGTCGACGATGCCGTCGCGGCGGGAGTAGACGTTCGTCATCGCGATGCCGGGCGGCAGCGGCTGCCGGACCTCGTGGAAGCTGGCCTCGGCGCACGAGCCCGACACGCACTCCTGCGACATGAGACCCGGCAGGCCGACGGCCGCCAGTCGGTTGAGGACGGTGACACCACCGGTCAGCAACCGGTGGTGGGCGGCCGGCGCGAGCATCGGACTGCCCATGGTGACGATGCCGGCGATCAGGTCCGGACGACGTACGGCGATGCCTCTGGCGATCATGCCGCCCAGGCTGTGACCCACGACCTGGACCCGCGACCCGCGCCGTTCTGCGATCCGCTCGAGCTGGCTCTCCGCCAGCGCAGCCGCGCTGAGGGTGCATCCGACGTTCGCGTGGATGTGGGACCGATAGGTACGAAACCCGCGGTCTCGCAGACCGGCGGCCATCTGGCGCAGCGTCCAGTCACCCGCGAAGAAACCGGGGATGAGCAGCACCGGCTCGGGCACCCGGCTCACGGCGCGGGCGGCGTAAGGAGTCTTCCGGCGGGCACGGCGAGCCGTGCCCTTGTGCACCGCCAGCCGACCTGCCTCGGTCACGACGCTGCCCTCCCGCAGCAGCGCAGCGAGTGCCGGACGACCGAAGCCGTCAGGCAGCAAGTACGGCGCGAGCACGGTGGACATGTACCCGATCCTAGGGTCGTTGAATCCTGAACTGACTGACATCGGGCAAACTGGACCACATGAGCGCGACCCCCGATCAGGGCGACGTCTCGGTCTCCGAAGAGCTGTACGCGCCGCTCCCGACCGGCGTCGAGATCTGCTACCAGACCTTCGGTGACGCCGACGCCGACCCGCTCCTGCTCGTGATGGGCCTGGGCGGCCCGATGAACTGGTGGGACGCGGACCTCTGCACACTGCTGGCCCAGCACGGCTTCTTCGTGATCCGCTACGACAACCGCGACACCGGTCGGTCGTCCCGGGACCCGCACCGGGTCCGCAGGCAGGACCTGATGCGCGCGTTCCTCGGCCGGCCCGTCGTACCGCCTTACACGATCGCCGACCTCGCCGGAGACGCCTTCGGCCTGCTCGACCACCTCGGCATCACGGGCGTCCACGTCATGGGCGCGTCGATGGGCGGCATGATCGCCCAGACGATGGCGATCGCCGAGCCCGGCCGGGTCCGTTCGCTCACGAGCATCATGTCGACCACCGGTCGGCGCACGGTGGGATGGCAGAGCCCGATGCTGCTGCCGATGCTGATCGCGCGTCGGGGCCCCGACCGGGACGCGTACGTCGCTGGTGGTCTCCGCGTCTGGCAGCTGATCGGCTCCCCGGGCTTCCCGCCCGACCTCGCAGAGCTGGAGCGTCGCGGACACGAGACCTACGACCGCGGTGTCAGCCGCAGTGGCGTGATGCGCCAGATGATGGCGGTGCTGACCCAGCCCGACCGCACGGCACAGCTGCGTCGGCTGTCGATGCCGACGCTGGTCGTCCACGGTTTGGCGGACAAGATGGTGCACGTCTCGGGTGGGCGCTCCACCGCGATGGCAGTGCCAGGCAGCGAGTTGCTCCTGATCGACGCCATGGGTCACGACTTCCCTAGACCGCTCTACGACACGATCGCGTCGGCCGTACGACGTACAGCGGACCGCTCTACCCCGAGTGGTCCTGGCCATACGGTCTAGACAAAGCATCGACTTCCGTAGGAATGTGGCTGTGGTCACATGATCGGGAGGATTCAATGACGAACCGCTCGGGAGACCCGGCGTCCGCTCCTGCGGGACGGCGGAGGGGGATCGCATCCAGGCGCCCGCGGCGTAGCGGCCTGTCGGCCGTCGCGACGATCGGCCTGGTCGCCACCTTGCTGTCGCGCGTGCAGCGACTCCGGAAAACCGGAGATCAACTGGTACATCAACCCGGACGGCGTTCCGGTCTTCGAGAAGTACGCCGCCGAGTGCAGCACCGACGAGTACGACATCATACTCCAGGATCCTGCCCACGAGTGCGACGGACCAGCGGATCCAGCTCGCGCGCCGCCTCGCCGCCGAGGACTCGTCGACGGACCTGATGAACCTCGACCCGTCTATGTCGCGGAGTTCGCCAACGCCGGATGGCTCGCCGAGATCCCGGAGGAGAAGGCTTCGGAGATCACCGACGGTGGTGACTACCTCGAGGGGGCGGTCGAGGCCGCACCTGGGAGGACAAGGTCTACGCGATCCCCATCTGGGCCAACACCCAGCTGCTCTGGTACCGCAAGTCGCTCGTGGAGGCCGCCGGCCTCGACATGACGCAACCAGTCACCTGGGAGAGGTCATCGACGCGGCCGCCGAGAACAACGGCAGCGTGGGCGTCCAGGCCAACAAGTACGAGGCGTACGCGTGCTGGATCAACGCGATGATCGAGGGCGCCGGAGGCGACATCGTCTCCAACACCGAGGCCGGCCGCGATGCCGACGGTCGGGCTCGACTCCGAGGCCGGCCGGCAGGCCGCGCCATCATCCAGGCGCTCGCCGACTCCGATGCCGCCCAGAGCGACCTCTCGGTCTCCAACGAGGGCACCAGCCTCGGCCGGATGTACCCCGACTCCGAGGGCGAGCAGGGTGCCGGCGAGTTCATGGTCAACTGGACGTTCACCTACAAGAACTACGAGGGCCTGATCGGCGCGCCTGGCGGTCCCGCCGACAAGAAGGCCTTCGAGGACTTCGGCTGGGCCCGCTACCCGCAGACCGTCGAGGGTGAGACGTCGAAGCCGCCGGTGGGTGGCATCGACATCGGGGTGGGCGCCTACTCGGACTACCCGGACTTCGCGTTGGAGGCCGCCGAGTGCATCACCTCCAAGCAGGCGCAGGTCGACCTCGCCCTCGAGGCCGGCCTGATGCCGTCGACCAACTCGGCGTACGAAGAGGTCGCGGCGAGCGGCGACTACCCGAAGGACCTGCTCGAGCTGTTCCGCACCAGCGTCGACGAGGGCGGCCCCCGGCCGAAGAGCGCGTACTACGCGATGATCTCGGGTGCCGTCCAAGAGCGCTGGCACTCGCCGACCGGCGTCGATCCTGACTCCACACCCGAGGAGTCGGACCAATACCTGGAAGACGTGCTCCAAGGAAAGGCACTGCTGTGACCACCACCGTGACGGCGCCACCCGACGCACAGCACAAGGCCAAGAACGTCACCAGCGACCGGTCGCGTGCGGAGAACAGGCTGGGCCAGAAGCTGGTCATGCCAGCCATCGTGATGATGATCATCGTGACCGCGTTCCCGCTTCTTCGGGCGATCTGGCTCTCGGTCTACGACTACTCGCTGGCAGCGCCGGACGACCGCGAGCTGGTCTGGTTCCAGAACTACGTCACCGCACTCACCGACCCACTGTTCTGGCAGACCACCGGCATCACGGTGGCGTACATGGTCATCACGGTTGCGGTCGAGCTGGTCATCGGCTTCGCGTTCGCGATGGTGATGCACAAGGTGATCTTCGCCCGCGGCGTCGTGCGGACGTCGATCCTGATCCCCTACGGCATCATCACCGTGGTCTCGGGCTTCTCCTGGCAGTTCGCGTTCAGCGCCACCAACGGCTTCGTCAACGAGTGGATCCCCGGGATCGAGGACAGCTTCAACTGGTTCGGCGACACTGTGCCGGCCGTGATCGCCATCTGCATCTCTGAGATCTGGAAGACCACCCCGTTCATGTCGCTGCTCCTGCTGGCCGGCCTGGCGCAGGTGAGCGAGGACATGATCGAGGCGGCCCAGGTCGACGGAGCGACGTGGTGGCAACGGCTCTGGAAAGTGATCCTGCCGAACATGCGCGCGGCGATCATGGTCGCCGTCCTCTTCCGAGCCCTGGACGCCTACCGGATCTTCGACAACATCTTCGTGATGACCAACGGGGCCGAGGACACTGCCTCGATCAGCTTCCTCACCTATCGGCAGACCATCGAACAGCTCCAACTGGGCATGGGTTCGGCTCTCTCCGTCCTGCTCTTCGTGTCCGTGCTGCTGCTGGCGTGGCTGATCATCAAGCTGTTCCGCGTCGATCTGGCCGAAGCCAGGCACGAGAGGTGACCCGACCATGAAGAAGATCGGCCTAATCATCGGCGTGGCACTGATCCTGATCTGGTGCCTGCTGCCGATCGTCTGGATCATCTCGCTGTCCTTCAAGTCAATCGAGTCGGTCACCGTGGGAAACCCGGGGTTCTTCCCCAGTGAAGGAACTTTCGCCGGCTGGGAGAACTACACCGAGGTCTGGGACAACGAGCAGTTCAAGCGGGCGATCGTCAACTCGATCGGCATCAGCCTGATCGCGACCCTGTTGTCGGTGATCTTCGCGACGCTGGCGGCGTACGCGATCGCCCGACTGGAGTTCAAGGGCAAGCGGTTCGTGCTGTCGATGGCACTCGCCATCGCGATGTTCCCGGTCGTTGCGCTGGTCGGTCCGCTGTTCGACCTGTGGCGCCTGTTCGGGATCTACGACACCTGGATCGGGCTGATCATCCCCTACATGTCGTTCACCTTGCCGCTGGCGATCTGGACCCTCTCGGCGTTCTTCCGCGAGATCCCCTGGGAGATGGAGCAGGCGGCACAGGTCGACGGCGCCACCTCGTGGCAGGCGTTCCGCAAGGTCATAGTCCCGCTGGCCGCGCCGGGCGTGTTCACCGCCGCGATCCTGACCTTCTTCTTCGCGTGGAACGACTTCGTCTTCGGTATATCGCTCACCTCGACCGAGGCGGCCCGACCAATACCGGCGTCGCTCGCGTTCTTCACCGGGCCCGACCCGTTCACCCGGCCGCAATCGCTGCTCTCGGCTGCCGCCGTGATCGCAACGATCCCGATCATCATCATCATCCTGATCTTCCAGCGCAAGATCGTCGCCGGGCTCACCTCCGGCGCAGTGAAGGGATAACACCATGGCTGCGATCAACATCCAGAACCTCGTCAAGAAGTACGGCGACGGCTTCCCGGCGGTCAACGACGTGTCGATCGACATCGCCGACGGCGAGTTCATGATCCTCGTCGGGCCGTCGGGGTGCGGGAAGTCGACCCTGCTCCGGATGATCGTGGGCCTGGAGGACATCACCTCCGGTGAGCTCACCATCGGCGACCGGAAGGTCAACGACCTGGCTCCTCGCGACCGCAACCTGGCGATGGTGTTCCAGAACTATGCTCTCTACCCGCACCTCACCGTCTACGAGAACATCGCGTTCCCCCTCCGTCTCGCCAAGATGGACAAAGCTGAGGTCGACAAGCTCGTCAAGAACGCCTCGGCGACGCTCGAGCTCGACGAGCACCTCGACCGCAAGCCGGGCCACCTGTCCGGCGGCCAGCGCCAGCGCGTTGCGATGGGTCGGGCGATCGTGCGCCAGGCCGACGCGTTCCTCTTCGACGAGCCGTTGTCCAACCTCGACGCGAAGCTGCGCGGCCAGATGCGCTCGGAGATCTCGCGGCTGCAGAAGAAGCTCGGCATCACGACGGTCTACGTGACCCACGACCAGACCGAGGCCATGACCCTCGGCGATCGGGTCGCCGTCCTCAAGCGGGGGATCCTCCAGCAGCTCGCCACCCCGCGGGAGCTCTACGACAACCCCGGCAACCTCTTCGTCGCCGGCTTCATCGGCTCGCCGCCGATGAACTTCCTTCCCTGCGAGGTCTCTGGCACCACCGCGAAGCTTCCGTTCGGTGAGGTCGAGCTCCCTGAGGCGAAGGCGAGGGCGGCCGACGGCAAGGGTCTGCTGATCGCGGGCATCCGCCCGGAGGACTTCGAGGACGCGTCCCTGGCCGAGAGCAAGGGCGAGGCCACTCGTGCCTCGACCTTCCAGGCTCCGGTCGACGTCGTCGAGTGGTTGGGCAACGAGACCTACGCCTACATCCCCTTCGAGGCACCGCCCGAGGTCGAGAAGCAGCTGCATCAGCTCGAGCAAGACCTCGACGGCGAGTCGATGCGCACCCAGCTGGTCATCTCGCTCGATGGAGCAAGCACCATCAAGGAGGGCGAGAACGCGGAGATCTGGTTGGACGCGGCCAAGCTCCACCTCTTCGACCCGTCGACCGGTGACAACCTCACCGTCGACCGCGAGCACGCAGGCGAGATCCCGGAGGCCAGCGCCAGGGTCTGAGTCGCACCTCAGCCAGCGGCGAGACGGTCGAAGAGCCGTTGCTCCTCGTCCGGGGTGAGGCGTACGTCGAGGGTGGCTAGCCAGGTGGCGAGCTCGCCGTCGCCCAGGGGGCGGTGCTCGGTCGGCTCGCCCGGTCGCCGAACTGTCAGCGTGGTGCCGGTGACCGTCACGTGCTGCCCCGCCTCGTGCTTGGTGACCATCAGCCCGTGGCGGAAGTGTGACGTCGGGAACGTGCTCGTGAAGTGGTGGCCCATCACCACGTCGACCGGCAGGACGGGCAGCTCGTCGACGGTGTGCGTGTGCTCCCAGCCCTGCTCACGCAGCCGGTGCAGGCCCCAGCCGCCGTCGGACGTGCGGGTCACCCGGTAGGGCCAGCCGCGCTGGTCGCTCTCCGCGCCGTCCCTCAACGGGACCGGTCGGACCAGGCTCATCCCGAAGCCTGGGTCGCACAGCAGCCGCTCGCCCTCAAGCCGGACCTCGACGGTCATGTGGGTGCGACCCTGGACCGACCCCGCCGCCGGGTCCCCCACGCGCCCGAGGTGACGGCGTACGTCGTACCCGATGCGCTCCAGCGCAGCCGCGAACACCGTGCCGTGCTCGAAGCAGTAGCCTCCCCTCCCCCGCCCGACGAACTTGTCGTTGAGCACGTCGAGCCCGACACCGGGGTGCTGCTCGAGCAGCACGTCGACGTTGTCGAACGTGAAGGTGCGGACGTGCGCCTCGTGCAGCTCGTCGAGGGCCTCGCGGTCCGGGGAGGGCGCCGACAGGCCGAGACGGACGAGGTAGCCATCGAGGTCGAGCCGGTCGATGTGCCAGGGCTCCTCTGTCATGGCTCGATCGTAAGGTGACGCTCATGACCGTCCGCCAGCTTCGCCTCGTCGTCCACGCCACCGACTACGACCAGGCGCTCCCGAAACCGCGGTCGAGGGCGGAGCGAGCCCCGTCGCGCCTCCGACGTTGACGCCCTGGAACTCCGTCAACGCGCGGTTCGACGTGCCGGGCGAGGTCCACCTGACGTTGTTCGAGGAACAGGCCTGACTCACCCGAGGTTGCGTCGTTGCACGTCGGGTCGCTTCCCGTCGCGGTTGAGGTCCATGCCGACGTCGACGGTCATCCCCAGCTCGATGCCCTCCGCCCGGCGCACGGCATCGCGCAGCGGCAGCAGGTAACGGCCGTCCTTGGGGAAGAGTGCGGTGGTGAAGTCCGTGTCGCCGATGCGGACGACGACGGGCACCTGGCCCCAGTACTCCAGGCCCTTCGCCGCGTCCTTGACGTCCTCGCTGTCCTCGACCGGCATGTCGGCGTAGTAGTAGGGGGCTGGACCGCGCCACTCGATCACGGTGGCCGAGAACGTGAACTCCACGACCGTGAGCCTAGTTCGCGAGGTCGTCCGGATGAGCGTGAGCCATCGGTCACGCCGGCACGGACAACTCCTCTCGCAGCTGGCGCCGTACGGCGTTGGCGGCCGCCCGTCCGGCCCGGTTTCCGCCGATCGTGCTGGCCGACGGTCCGTAGCCGACCAGCTGCACCCGCGGGTCCTTCGTCGCGGTGACCGCGGTCTGCACGTCCTTGCCCACCGAGAGCAGCGCGATCCCGCCGTTGCGGCTGCGCAGGTGCAGCGGTGCGAGGTGGGCGACCGCGGGCCGGAACCCGGTGGCCCAGAGGATGACGTCCACGGACTCGAACGCTCCGTCGGCCCACCGCACTCCGCCTGGCTCGATCCGGGCGAACATGGGCCGGCGGGCGTCGTACGCGCCCAGACGGGCCGCCTCCAGCTCCTGCGGCCGCAACCCGAGGCCGGTGACGCTGACGACGCTCGCGGGCGGCAGTCCCTGGCTGACGCGCTGCTGCACGAGGGTGATCGCTTCGCGTCCTGCCTGCTCGCTCCAGTCCTCGCGCCACACGGGCTCCCGGCGGGTCACCCACAGCACGTCGGTGCGCGGGGCGAGCTCGCCGATGAACTGCACGGCCGACGCACCACCGCCGACGACCAGCACCCTCTTGCCGTCGAAGTGCTCCGGCCCCGGGTAGTCGACCGTGTGCAGGTGCTCGCCGTGGAACGTCTCGGCGCCCGGGTAGTAGGGCACGAACGGCTGGCTCCACGTGCCGGTCGCGTTGATGATCGTCCGGGTCTTCCAGGCTCGTGGACCGGCACGCACGACCAGCAGGTCGCCGTCGCTCTCGACCCGGTCGACCTGCACCGGACGGACAACAGGCAGCCCGTGGGCACGCTCGTAGTCGTCGAACCAGTCGGGGATCACGTCGTTGGCACGGTCGCGACCGCGGCCCGGCGCCCGCCCGTCCGGCAGGTCAGCGACCCCGTGGACGTCGTCCATCGACAGCGAGTCCCAGCGGTGCTGCCACGCGCCGCCCGCTTCTGCGTTGGCATCGAGGACGACGTGGTCGAGACCGAGACGGCTCAGGTGGTACGACGCCGACAGGCCTGCCTGGCCGGCGCCGATCACCACCGCGTCGTACACGTGCATGTCGGTCCAACACGATTCGTCACGCGGATATGCCGCGTGCGGTCGTGAACAGCTCGGCGAGGTCACGGCCGCTGTCGATATCCTGCCCCTCGTGGCTGACGCTGAGTTCCGGTACTCCGACCTCCTCCCGACCGGCAAGGACGACACTCCCTACCGGCTGATCACCACCGAGGGCGTGTCGACCTTCGAGGTGGACGGACAGACGTTCCTGCGCGTCCGGCCCGAGGCCATCCAGCGGCTGACGGCCGAGGCGATGCACGACATCAGCCACTACCTGCGCCCGGCCCACCTCGCCCAGCTGCGCAAGATCATCGACGACCCCGAGGCATCGGGGAACGACCGGTTCGTCGCTCTCGACCTGCTCAAGAACGTCAACATCTCCGCGGGCGGCGTGCTGCCGATGTGCCAGGACACGGGCACCGCGATCGTGATGGGCAAGAAGTCGGAGGGCGTGCTCACCGGTTCCGACGACGCCGAGGCGATCTCCCGCGGCGTGTACGACGCGTACACGAAGCTCAACCTCCGCTACAGCCAGCTCGCACCGCTGACGACGTACGAGGAGAAGAACACGGGCACCAACCTGCCGGCGCAGGTCGAGCTCTACTCGACGCCCGCGAAGGACGGGGCACCGGAGTACAAGTTCCTGTTCATGGCCAAGGGCGGCGGCTCGGCCAACAAGTCGTTCCTGTTCCAGGAGACGAAGGCGATCCTCAACCCGAAGCGGATGCTGAGCTTCCTGGACGAGAAGATCCGCTCGCTCGGCACCGCAGCGTGTCCGCCGTACCACCTTGCTGTCGTGATCGGCGGCACGAGTGCGGAGTTCGCGCTGAAGACGGCGAAGTACGCGAGCGCCCACTACCTCGACAGCCTGCCGACCGAAGGCTCGATGAGCGCCCACGGCTTCCGCGACCTGGAGCTGGAGGAGGAGGTCTTCAAGCTGACCCAGTCGTTCGGGATCGGCGCGCAGTTCGGTGGCAAGTACTTCTGCCACGACGTCCGGGTCGTCCGGCTCCCTCGCCACGGTGCCTCGTGCCCGGTGGCGATCGCGGTCTCGTGCTCTGCCGATCGGCAGGCACTCGGCAAGATCACGGCGGAGGGCGTCTTCCTCGAGCAGCTCGAGACCGACCCGGCGCACTACCTGCCCGACACCGAGGAGCAGCACCTCATCCAGGGCGGTGAGGTCGTCAAGGTCGACCTCACCCAGCCGATGAGCGACATCCTCGCGACGCTCTCGCAGCACCCGGTGAAGACCCGGCTGTCGCTGACCGGTCCGCTCGTGGTGGCGCGCGACATCGCGCACGCCAAGATCCAGGAGCGGCTCGACGCGGGCGAGGAGATGCCGCAGTACCTCAGGGACCACCCGGTCTACTACGCCGGCCCGGCCAAGACTCCGGAGGGATTCGCATCCGGCTCGTTCGGGCCCACCACCGCCGGCCGGATGGACTCCTACGTGAAGTCCTTCCAGGCAGCCGGCGGGTCGATGGTGATGCTCGCCAAGGGCAACCGCAGCAAGCAGGTCACCGAGGCGTGCAACGAGCACGGCGGCTTCTACCTCGGCTCGATCGGCGGACCTGCCGCCCGGCTGGCCCAGGACTGCATCAAGTCCGTCGAGGTGCTGGAGTATCCCGAGCTCGGCATGGAGGCCGTCTGGAAGATCGAGGTCGAGGACTTCCCCGCCTTCATCGTCGTCGACGACAAGGGCAACGACTTCTTCACAGACCCGTCCGGTGCGGTCAACGTGCCGATCAGCGGCATCCGGGTGCGCTCGGCGGAGTAGGCCGCGTCGGAGGGTCCGTCACACGCCGATCTTGCGCCACGGCCCCCAGATCGCGAACGTCATCCCGGCGCTCGCCTGGATGTTCACGAACAGGGTGTGGCCGTCACGGCTGAACGTGGAGCCGGCGAACTCGTCGCCGCGGCGGTCGGTTCCGGTGGCGCTGCGCAGCCGGTTGAGCGCGATGTCCCAGATCCGTCCGCCCTGCGAAAGTCCCCGGATGAAGTTGTCCCCGGAGCTGTCCTCGCAGACGACCAGCGTCCCGCGCGGCGAGGTGGTGATGTTGTCGGGCAGGTCGAGCTGGAGCGGACCGGACGACTGGAAGACGACCCGCAGCTTCTGGGTGCGGGTGTGGTAGGCCCACACCTGCCCGGAGCCGTTGCCGTAGCCGGCGGGGTCGTTCGACCCGACCTCGGCCTCCCCGCCGCCCTGGGTGGACGTGAAGTAGACGACGTCGTCGTCGTAGACCTGGCCCTCCAACCGCGAGAAGTACGCCGCGCCCTGGTCCCATCCCTGGGTGCTCACGTAGGTGAGGGCGGTGTTGTTGGCCGTCGGCGCGAGCTCGCCAGGGGTGTAGGGGAAGGTGACGTCCGGCTTCTCGATGTCGACCCAGTCCACGTCGTACGTCGTGCCCGCGACCTGCGCTGCCTCGAGGTGCGCGTTCGTGACCCCGATCACCCTGAGCATCTGCAGGGTGCCGCCGTCCTCGAGCCGCCCGACCTCCATCGGGTGGGACGGCGGCCGGTAGCGGTAGAAGCCGGAAGCGAACGCGAAGTTGTCCTCGGTGAGGTAGAGGTAGCCGTCCACCGGGTCGAACGAGACCGCCTCGTGCGCGAACCGGCCGGCACTGCGGATGGGTTCACGGGTCGCCTGCCCGGCGCTCTGCTTGTGGCTGGCCGGGACCTCGAAGACGTAGCCGTGCGGCTTCGTGAGCGGGATGTTGGACACTCCGGTGAAGTCCGGCCCCACGTCGGGACCGTTGACCGTCTCCTCGCAGGTGACCCAGGCACCCCACGGCATCTGCCCTCCGGAGCAGTTCATCATCGTCCCGTTGAGGCTGGTGAAGCTCCGCACGACCTTGCCCTGCTTGGTGGTGTGGATCGTGGTGGTGCCACCGCCTGCCATGGGGTCGTACGGCGTGCCCGGGCCGAACGCGGGCTGCGGGTTGTTGACCTCGTGGTTGCGCACCAGGACCACGGTCTCGCCAGGCCCGTCGAACGCGCCCATGCCGTCGTGCCGGCCGGGCAGCGCGGTGCCGTCGTGCAGCACCACGGTTGACTCGGTGTCGTGGAACGAGCGGTAGTTGAACCCGCGCGGGAGGTGCAGGCGCACCTTCCCGTCACGCTTGTCCTTGATCGGCACCAGGGCGGCGACCCGTGGCGCGGTGTGCGCTGCCTGCGCGGCGCCCTGGGCCACCAGGCCACCGAAAGGGCCGGCCGCGGAAAGGGCGGCGGCTGACTTGACCAGGGTCCTGCGATCCATCGACATCTGGGTCCTCCCGACCAGAAATTCCGAGCTGACCATTCACCCTAGGCAGCCGGTGAACGCGGTGGCAACGGCTGGGACAGGAGGTACCGGATCCGACGACGCGAGGCGCGCGAGCGCTCAGGCCGGCGATCCCAGCCGGAGCCCGGCCCGCATCAGCAGACGCTCGATGCGCTCACGCTCCAGGCCGCGCTCGACCCCGGCAGGAACGGCGCGGAGACGGTTCTCCAGGTCCAGTGCGTGGCATGCGGCGACGAGCAGGTCGTCATAGGCCTCCATCCAGCCGCGCATCCGCGCGACCGGCATACCCGGCGGTGCCTGCTTGATCTGCGCTCGGATCCTGCGGATGTCCGCCGCGATCTGCTCTATCGGCGGGCCGGCCGGATGCGGTGGCGAGGGCTGGCTCAGGCGCAGCGCCCGAGCCACGCGGAGCGCGCGATCGCGGTAGATGCCCAAGTCAGCCAGCACCCACAGCCCCGCCAGGACGACGAGGATCACGCCCATCTTGACCGCCAGGTCCGAGTCCACGACTCGATGATCCGCCGCCACCAAGCCCGAGACAAGACCTCGGCCGCGCTGCCCGTTCGTTACCCGACCTCGTCCGCGAGGCGCGCGACAGCCCGGGCGACCTTCGGTCCGAACATCACAGGGTCGTTGTGATCGGCACCGGCAACGACGATCCGCTCGAACAGCGCCGGCGCCTCGTCAGCCACCCGCTCGCTGAGCCTCGTGGGCACGACCGAGTCGCGGTCGCCGTACACGACGGTCACCGGCACCTCGCTGTCAGCGAGGTGGTCGAGCACGGGGAAGCGGTCGCGGAGCAGGAGGCGGACGGGGAGCCACGGGTAGTGCTCGGCGCCGACGTCTGCGAGCTCGGTGAACGGTGACCGCAGGACGACGCCCGCCGGCGGCCGCACGTCCTGGAGCGCCGCCACGACGCCGCCGCCCAGGGACTCGCCGAAGTAGATCGTGCGCCCGGCGGGGTAGCCGAGATCCTCCAACGCCTCGGCGGCGGCCAGCGCGTCGGCGGCCAGGCCGTCCTCGCTCGGGCTGCCGGGATTGCCGCCGTACCCCCGGTAGTCCATGAGGAGCACGGCGAAGCCGAGCTTGCGCAGCTCCTCGGCGAAGCCGGCGCGGCCTGCTCTGTTGCCACCGTTCCCCGGCGCGAGGAGGACCGCCATCCCGCGGTCTCGGGCACCGGGGACGGGCGGGACGAACCAGGCGCCCAGCTCGAGCCCGTCCTCGGTCCGCACCGTGACGTCCCGCGCTCCGTCGATCACCGTCCCGGCCGGCGGGACCGGCGAACGATCAGGGAAGTAGATGAGCTGCCGCTGCTGCCACCACAACAATCCGATCACCAACCCGCCCGCGAGCACGACCGCGACGACCACCTTCAGCACCCGACGACGCCCGCCACGGTGACCATCCTGCATGCCTGAGAGTCTGCAGCAGGGACGCGCCTCGGGAACCGTCGCGGGACCGTCTACGTTGGACCGGGAGTAGCACCGACAACGAGGAGATGCGATGCGCTGCCCGAACGACGAGGCGACCCTGGTGATGAGCGAGCGGAGCGGGATCGAGATCGACTACTGCCCGGAGTGCCGGGGCGTGTGGCTCGACCGGGGCGAGCTGGACAAGATCATCGAGCGGTCGGCGTCGATGGAGCAGTCAGCCGTGCCCGCTCCGCAAGCGCCGCAGCCCCCGCCGGCCCAGTACGACCGGTACGACGACGATCGCCGACGCCAGCCGCACTACGCCCCCCAGCAGCAGGGCCACTACAAGAAGCGCAAGAAGGAGAGCTGGCTCAGCGAGATCTTCGACTGACCACGCCTCATGACGGAGACCGTCGCGCGTGCCTCGTCCCCGCGCGGCGAGCTGGTGCTCCGTCGGCGCGAGGACGGCCACCTCGAGCTGCGCGCGAACGGGGTGTTCGTGATGGACACCCTGGAGCACACCTCGGAACGGGCGCTGGCCACCCGTGCCCTCGAGGTCGCTCACGACCCTTCGCTGCGAGTCCTGGTCGGCGGGCTCGGGCTGGGTTTCACGCTCGGCGCGGTGCTCGCCGACGCACGGGTGACCCGCTGCACGGTGGTCGAGATCGAGTCGGATCTGGTGGACTGGCTGCGTGACGGGATCGTCCCCCACGGGCCGGCGCTCCTGACCGATCCCCGGGTCGATGTCGAGGTCGCGGACGTCGTCGACGTGCTGCACGCGGCCGCGACGTCGTACGACCTGGTCCTGCTCGACGTCGACAACGGGCCCGGCTACCTCGTCCACGCCGCCAACGCCGCGCTCTACGCACCGCCGGCGCTGGCCGCCGCGCAGTCAGCCCTGGAGCCCGGCGGCAGCCTCGTCGTCTGGTCGGCGGCCCCGGCGCCCGAGCTCGAGCGCGCGCTGCGGGAGGTCTTCGGCAACGCCGAGGAGCAGCAGTACGACGTCCGCGGGCACGGCCGCGTGGGCGAGTACTTCGTGTACTTCGCCCGTCGCTGAGCCGGTGGTGCCGTGCCATGCTGTGCGGCGTGGCACCGCACGACGAGCTCGCCGAGCTCACCACTCAACCCCGGCAGGGCTTCCTGCGTAGGGATCATTGAGACAGCGGCGAGCGATCGGACGAGGTGTGAGGCGACAACAGCGGGACCGGGAGTTCGAGGAGTTCGTCGTTGCCGCGTGGCCTCGGCTGCGCCGGGCGGCGTACCTCCTCAGCCACGACTCGCACGAGGCCGACGACCTCGTCCAGACGGCACTCACGGCGACGTACGCCTCGTGGCACCGGGTACGCAAGAACGACGCCTACTCCTACGTGCACCGGGCCGTCGTCAACGCCTACATCGACGGCACGCGGCGCCGCCGGCCGGTTCCGGTCGAGCGCGACCCCGACCGACAGGTCGTGGCCGACGGCTCGGTCGAGGATCGCAGCGAGCTGACCGACCTGCTCGCCCCGCTGTCTCCCCGTGAACGCACGATCATCGTGTGGCGCTACTACTTCGACGCCCCTGAGGCCGAGGTCGCCGAGCGGCTCGGCATCTCGACCGGGACGGTGAAGAGCACAGCGTCGCGCGCGCTGGCCCGGCTGCGTTCAACCGCCACCACCCAGGGAGACAAACGATGAACGACCACGACACCCTCGAGCTGCGCAGGATCGTGGCGAGCGACCCGGGGCACGCCGGGACGCCCGATCTCCCGAGCGTGGTCGGTTCGGGCCGCCGGCGCCTGGCGCGACGACGCGCGATCATCGGAGGTACGGCGCTCGGTGCCGCGGCGGCGATCGTCGTACCGACCGTCCTGGTGGCCGGTGGTGGCGGCGACCGCGACCGCGCCGGGGACGTGACTGCCCCGGCCTCTGCGCTTCCCACGTCCGGGGCCGCCTGCGGGCAGCTGGTGTGCGTCGACCCGACCGGTCGGGGAGCCGGGCAGGTGGAGACCGCCGAAGTGATCGGCGAGTGGGTCGGCAACGACCTCGGCAACGGGGCCGAAGAGGTCCTTTACGTCGCCCGCACCGAGGGCGCGGATCTCAGCACCGGGGAGCCGGCGACCGTCGACGTCGTGATGCTCGGCTACCGCTTCGAGGGCGAGCTGCACCGCCTGATCTGGAGCGTGCAGCCCGGCACCGAGTCCACCAGCCCCCAGGGCAACCCGTCGAGCTTCTACCTGAACGTGCTCGACGACACCTACTCCGTGGTCGGCTTCGTCGAGGGGACGCCCGAGAGCATCACCTGGTCGACGCCTATCGGTGACTCCGGGGCGGTCGACGGACTGATCGCCGACGCCCTCCCCGGCTACACGCTGTTCCACCTCACGCAGCCGCTGCCCGACAACTTCGAATCACCGGAGTACACCCGAAAGGGCGACGAGTTCATCATCCTCGGTGACAACGGCGGCAACGACTCGTTCCCGCCGGCCCTGACCATCCACACCTCCGACGGCTGGTCGTGCAGCATCCGGCTCTGCGGAGCAATGGGCTGACCGCGAGCGGATCAGGAACCGAACTCGCCCTTGTAGTGGTCCGACAGCGCCGGGTAGTAGTCGTCGAACACGATGGCCGACACGTCGCCACCGCTCTCCGCGGCCACCATCCGGTCGAGGTAGTAGTCCCACCCGGGTCCGACGTCGTGCGCCATCGCGGGGTCGGGCACGGACTGGGCGAAGGTCAGCGTGGTGACGCCGTCGGTCTCGGCGAGGTCGAGCTCGAGGTACCAGGTGACCGGCTTCTCGTCGTACGCCGCCTCGGTCGTGATCGCGAGGCGGTGGGGCGCCTCGCACTCGTCGATGACGAACACCTCCGACGGCACGTCGTCGCCCTCGTAACGCATCTGGAACAGCACCCTGCCTTCGGCGGGATCACCACTCCAGGTGCCGATCCACCGGGCCAGCCGGTCGGACTCCGTCACGGCGGCCCAGACGTCCTCGACCGGGGCACGGAACTCGCGCGTCATCACGAGATAGGGATTGCCGTGCCGCAGCTCCTTGCGGCCGGTCGCGGTCGTGGTGTTCATCCGGTCTCCTCCTGTTGTCGGGTGCGGGATCGGCGTTCGCGGCCGGTGCGGCGTACCTCCAGGTCTAGCCCGTCCAGGTCGTGCTCCGAGAACGGCGGCGCGGGTGTCGCCACGGCGTCGAGCAGGTCGTGCACCGGACCCAGGCCCGCAGGGTCGAGACGGTAGTGCCGTTCGCGACCCCGGTCCTCCGCGTCGACGAGGCCGGCCTGGGTGAGCAGGCGCAGGTGCTTGCTGATCGCCGGCCGGCTGACCTGGTGGTCGGCCGCCAGGTCGACCACCCGGGTGGGCCCGGTGGCCAGGCGCACCAGGATGGCGCGCCTCGTCGGGTCGGCCAGGGCAGCGAACGCGTCCACGCACTATTGGTAACTGATTAGTTACCTATCTGTCAAGCGGATCCGGGTAGCGTCAGGGACGTGAGCGATACCGGCACAGATCCCGAGGATTTCCGCGTCGAGCACGACTCCATGGGCGAGGTCCGGGTGCCCGCCTCAGCGTTGTGGAAGGCCCAGACCCAGCGCGCGGTCGAGAACTTCCCGATCAGCGGCACGCCGATCGAGCCGGCGCTGATCCACGCCCTCGGCGAGGTCAAGGCAGCGGCCGCGACTGCGAACGGCCGGCTCGGCGTGCTGCCCGGGACGACCGCCGAGGCGATCGTGGCCGCCGCGCGCGAGGTGGCGGACGGTCGTCACGACGACCAGTTCCCGATCGACGTGTTCCAGACCGGGTCGGGCACCAGCTCGAACATGAACGCCAACGAGGTGATCGCGTCGCTGTCAGCGGCGGCCGGCGTCGACGTCCACCCCAACGACCACGTCAACGCCAGCCAGTCCAGCAACGACACCTTCCCGACCGCGATCCACGTCGCTGCCGCGGTCGCGGTGACCGACGACCTGCTGCCGGCGCTCGACGTGCTCGCCACCTCCCTCGAGGGGAAGGCGACGGAGTTCGCCGCCCTGGTGAAGTCCGGCCGCACGCACCTGATGGATGCCACCCCGGTCATGCTGGGCCAGGAGTTCGGTGGCTACGCCGCGACGATCCGGTACGCCGCCGAGCGGCTCGACGCCGTACTCCCCCGCGTGCGGGAGCTGCCCCTCGGCGGCACGGCCGTCGGCACCGGCATCAACACGCCCGCCGGCTTCCCCGCGGCCGCGATCGAGGCGCTCGCCGAGGCCACCGGGCAGCCGTTCACCGAGGCCCGCAACCACTTCGAGGCCCAGGGGACCCGAGACTCGCTGGTCGAGCTCAGCGGCGTGCTCCGCACGATCGCGGTCGGCCTCACCAAGATCTGCAACGACCTGCGCTGGATGGGCTCCGGGCCGACCACCGGGCTCGCCGAGATCCATCTGCCCGACCTGCAGCCCGGGTCGTCGATCATGCCGGGCAAGGTCAACCCGGTGCTGCCCGAGGCCACGCTGATGGTGTGCATGCAGGTGATCGGCAACGACGCCGCCGTGACCGCGGCTGGTGCGAGCGGCAGCTTCGAGCTCAACGTCGCGATGCCGGTGCTCGCGCGCAACCTGCTCGAGTCGATCAGGTTGTTGTCGACCTCGACGCAGACCCTGGCGAACCGGTGCGTCGACGGCCTCACCGCCGATGCGGACCGGATGCGGCGCTACGCCGAGTCGTCGCCGTCGGTGGTGACCCCGCTCAACCGGTACGTCGGCTACGAGGCCGCCGCCAAGATCGCCAAGCAGGCCCTCGCCGACGGCGCCACGATCCGGGACACGGTGCTGGAGCTGGGGTACGTCGACCGCGGCGAGCTCACGCTCGAACAGCTCGACGCCGCGCTCGACGTCGACGACATGACACACCCCTGAACGACGGGCGGAGCAGGCCGAGCCCCAGCTGCGGCCTCCGTGCTCTAGGACCTGTTGCGACCGGTGAGGGCTGCGGCCGCCATCACGGCGACCGCGGCGACGGCCACCTGCCACAGGTGGCGCATCCAGTCGATCCCGTTGGTGGCGTTGTCCGGCTCGGCCTCGTGGCCGTCGAAGCGGGGATTGTTGCTGCCGAAGAGGGCCCAGTAGATGTAGCTGCCGACGAGCATGCCGATGACGCCGCAGACAACCGTGAGCCAGAACGGGATCCGGTCACGGTCGCCGGGCGCGACCATCTTGCCGAGGATTCCGATGATCGTGCCGCCGACAAGCGTGACGATGACAAACCAGATGACATCCATCGAGGCTCCTTACGCCCATGGGTGCGCGGGTGCTCACCCGAGATCACCAGCATGGCAGAGGCCCGCCCGCCAACTGCGCCGCGTGCAACCGCGGCGCGGACGCGAAGGAGCGACCGAGAGCCGGAGCGTCGGCGCGGGCTTTCGCGATGCCGAAGCGCGAGCCGCCATTCAGCCGAAGCCGCCGACTGCGTCAACCGCGGCGCGGCAGCGCGGCGCGACGAAGGAGCGACGCGCTCGCGCAATCAGACTCAGTACCAGCCGACGGACTCGGAGTGGCCCCAGGCCGAGCAGGGGCTGCCGTAGCGGTCGCGGATGTAGCCGAGGCCCCATTCGATCTGGGTGACCGGGTTCGTGGCCCAGTCGCTCCCCGCGGACGCCATCTTCGACCCGGGCAGCGACTGCGGGATCCCGTAGGCAGACGGAAATGGGATTGTCGGCGTAGACGTTCCAGTTGGACTCGCGGACCCACAGCGAGTCGAGGCAGGCGAACTGGTCCTGGCTGAAGCCGAAGTCACCCATCAGCGCGCGCGCGATGTCGCGAGGGTCGGAGTCGGAGAGCTGTTCGGACTCGGTGACCGCAGCTGCTTCGGTCGGCGCCATCGCGGCCTGCTTGGCCGGGTCCGCCTCGCCACGGCGGTCGTTGCTGCGGGAGATGACCGGAAGGCGCTCGCCTGTGCCGGCTGCGTCGACGTCGATCTGGAGGTCGCTGACCGCGCTGTCGATGTCCGAGGCGGCGGTCGGCGTCTGCACACCGTCCTTGCCGAGCAGGCCGCCGCCGATGGTGATGCCGGTGACGGCGAGCGCAACTCCGGAGAGGATCACCGTGTTGCGTGCGGCTCGCTTGGGCGCTTCCTTCAGGTGAGCGTGTCGGGGGTTGCCGCGGTGCTTCGGAGCAGGCTTCGCGTGGTTCGACAAGAGCGCAATCCATGGTTGACGACAAGAAAAGGTTGCCCCCGAGACGTCCGGCGTCGTTGGCGACGGCCAGTGGCAACCCCGGACACACTGCCCGACTTGAAGCCGAGTCGCAAACCGACCCGCCCCGTTGTGGAAGCGGGTGCGACCCCTTGCGTCACAGGGATCACACCCGCCTCATGAGGCTCGAAAATCTGGTCAGACGACGACGTTCTCCAACATCTCCGTCACCAGAGCCGCGATCGGCGAGCGCTCGGACCGGGTGAGCGTGATGTGCGCGAACAGCGGATGACCCTTCAGCTTCTCGACGACCGCCACCACGCCGTCGTGCCGACCGACCCGCAGGTTGTCGCGCTGCGCGACGTCGTGGGTGAGCACGACCTTGGAGTTGGCACCGATCCGCGAGAGCACGGTCAGCAGCACGTTGCGCTCCAGCGACTGTGCCTCGTCGACGATGACGAACGAGTCGTGCAGCGACCGGCCGCGGATGTGGGTCAGTGGAAGCACCTCGAGCATGCCGCGGTCCATGACCTCCTCGATCACGTCCGTGGACGTGAGCGCACCGAGCGTGTCGAACACGGCCTGTGCCCAGGGCGACATCTTCTCCGACTCCGACCCGGGGAGGTACCCGAGCTCCTGGCCGCCGACGGCGAACAGCGGGCGGAACACGACCACCTTCTTGTGCTGACGCCGCTCCATGACCGCCTCGAGGCCGGCGCACAGGGCCAGGGCGGACTTTCCGGTCCCGGCCCGGCCGCCGAGCGACACGATGCCGACGTCGGGGTCGAGCAGCATCTCCAGCGCGATCCGCTGCTCCGCGGACCGGCCGTGGATGCCGAACGCCTCCCGGTCGCCCCGCACCAGGTGGATCTGCTTGTCCGGGCCGACCCGGCCCAGCGCCGTACCCCGGTCCGACAGCAGCACCAGTCCCTGGTGGCACGGCAGGTCCCGTGCGGCTTCGAGCTCGAGGGTGCCGTCGTCGTACAGCTCGTCGAGCTCCTCGGCCGCGACGTCGAGCTCGGCCAGTCCGGAGTAGCCGGTGTCGGAGTCGTTGATCGCCTCGCCGCGGTACTCCTCGGCGTCGAGGCCGACCGCGGACGCCTTGATCCGCAGCGGCAGGTCCTTGGAGACGAGCGTGACGTCGTGGCCCTCGTCGGCCAGGTTGCGGGCGACGGCGAGGATCCTGGTGTCGTTGTCGCCCAGCCGGAAGCCGGACGGCAGCGAAGCGACGTCGGTGTGGTTGAGCTCGACCCGGACGTTGCCGCCCTCGTCGCCCACGGGGACGGGCGTGTCGAGGCGGCCATGGCTGATCCGCATCTCGTCGAGCATCCGCAGCGCGCTGCGGGCGAAGTACCCCAGCTCGGGATGGTTCCGTTTGCCCTCCAGCTCGGTGATGACCACGACCGGCAGCACCACCTCGTGCTCGGCGAACCTGCGGAGCGCGCCGGGGTCGGCGAGCAGCACGCTGGTGTCGAGCACGTAGGTCCGCCGCCCGGGGACGGGGACGGACGTCGGGGTGGGCCGCGTGGCGTCAGGGCCGACGGCGGCGCGGGACTTCGATGATGGCACTTCGCACCTCACCAGACCGCGCGCGCACTCCCGCCCGGTCCTATTCCTCGCAGACGGACCGGGACGCAGCAAGAGCAGTTGCACGGGCCCGAACGCCGGAGTGCCGGCGTCCACCCACCCGGTGCGCGTGGCAGGGATCCCCCTGGCACCCGCGGCGGGTGATGCAGTCGTTGGTCACGAACGGGCCTCCCGATATGGCGGGCTTCCCCACCCGCCAGTGCTTGTGAAAGTACGCCGCTCGAGCGGCCTCGGACTGCGACACGCCCTAACCGGCGTGTGAACGTCGTGTGGCGGAAATGTCGGCCCACGCTTGCAACGAGCCGACAGACTTGTGGCATGCACCCCAGCGACCTGTGGGACTTCGACGACCCGGCTGGCTCCGAGCAGCGCTTCCGGGAGGCTGCGGCCGCCGCCGAGGGCGCGGAACGCGGGATCTGGCTGACCCAGGTCGCTCGCGCGCTCGGCCTGCAGGAGAGGTACGACGAGGCCCACGCCGTGCTCGACGACCTCTCCCCCGACGGATCGCCCGAGCTCGCCGTACGGCTGCTGCTGGAGCAGGGACGGCTCTACCGCTCGTCGGGGGACCCCGAGCACGCGCGGCCCTTCTTCGACGAGGCGGCGACCGCGGCGGAGCGCGCGGGGCTCGACGAGCTGCGTGTCGACGCCCTGCACATGACGGCCCTCACCAGTGGACCAGCAGAGCAGGTCGCGGTGATCGAGCATGCGCTCGCCGTCGCCGGGGCGTCCTCCGACCCGCGCGCCCGCGACTGGGACGCCTCGCTGCTCAACAACCTCGGCATGACGCATGCGGACGCCGGTGAGTTCGGCCGCGCCCTCGTCGTGTTCGAGGACGCGCTCGCCGCCCGGGAGCGGATCGGCGACCCCAGCCGGACCCGGGTCGCTCGCTGGATGGTGGCGTGGGCGCTGCGCAACCTCGGGCGTCGTGACGAGGCGCTCGCCCTGCAGCGGGCGCTGAAGTCCGAGCTGGACGCGCTCGGCGAGGAGGACCCTTACGTGGACGAGGAGCTCGCTCTCCTGTCCGGTCAGGGCGGAGGCTGACCGCTCCCCGGGTCCGAGCGGCGGTAGCGCAGGTCGACGATCGACCGCCCGGCGGCGACACCCTTGCGCTCGAACTTCGTGACCGGGCGCTCGTCCCAACGATCGACGACGCCGCCCTCCAGCCCGGGCTCAGCACCCAGCACCGCGAGCATCTGCTCCGCGTAGCCGCTCCCAGTCGGTGGCCAGGCGCCAGAGCCCGCCCGGGCGCAGGCGGCTCGCTGCAAGCGCCGCGAACGCGGGTGACACCAGGCGGCGCTTGTGGTGCCGCGCCTTCGGCCACGGGTCGGGGAAGAACGTCCACAGCTCGGCAACGCTCCCCGGCGCGAGGAGGTGCTCGAGCGACCAGATCGCGTCGACGCTGCACAGACGCACGTTGTCGACGCCGGCCTCGTCCAGCCGGGCGAGCGTGGCTGCCACACCGGGCCGCCACACCTCGAGGGCGAGCACGTCGTACGACGGTCGCGTCGCCGCCAGCGCTGCGGTCGCCTCACCCACTCCCGAGCCGATCTCGACGATCAGCCCTTCGCGGTCCCCAGAACCCCTGCCGAACCAGCTGTCGAGGGTGAAGTCCACCGCGTCGACCGCCTCATCGGGGATCACCCACTGCTTGTGGTGCGCCTCCCAGGCGGCGGCCTGCAGCGGCGTGAACCGGCTGCCGCGGCGGCTGTAGCTGAGCACCTCCCGCATCCGCCGACCGTCGTCGGTCAGCTTCTGGTGCGGCCGCGCCGGGGGGACCCGGGACTGCTCGTCGTTCACGCGCCCGTGCTGAGCGCGATGACCACGACCACGAGGTAGAGCAGGAAGCCGACGACGTAGAGCCCGAGGATCACGCTGCCGACGATCCCGAGGACGTAGCCGACCTGGACCTGGCTGCGGCCGCCGTACCTGCCGCCGGACTCGTCGATCTCCCGCTTGACGCGCGCGCCCTTGACCCACGCGAACGGCGCGATGACCTGGCAGACGGCCATGCCGAGGATGCCGAGGAGCAGCACCATGGTGGAGTCCGGGTGGTCGGGCGCCCAGTACGGCGCCCCGGTCGCGCCGTACCCGGGAGCGCCGTACCCGGCGCGTACGGGCGCCGGGGGGTGGTAGGGGTTCTGCGGGGGCTGCGCCGGGTCCTGCGGCGGCTGCTCGCTCATGCCCGTCATCCTTCCATCCCCAGGACTCCCGAGAACCCCCACCCGGCTCATCTCCGCACCTGTACGACGCCGACCCGTCGCATCTCTGCACCCGTACGACGCCCACCCGTCGCGTGTCGACATGAGCCGGGTCGGCAACTACACACAGGCCGGGAACGAGCAAGGACCCCCCGAGCCTGACGGCTCGGGGGGTCCTCGTCGATTGGTTTCAGCAGGTCACTTGGTGATCTTGGTGACCCGGCCGGCGCCGACGGTGCGGCCACCCTCACGGATGGCGAACCGGAGGCCCTCTTCCATCGCGATGGGCTGGATGAGCTCCACGGCCATCTCGGTGTTGTCGCCCGGCATGACCATCTCGGTGCCCTCGGGGAGGGTCACGACGCCGGTCACGTCGGTCGTCCGGAAGTAGAACTGCGGACGGTAGTTGTTGAAGAACGGCGTGTGCCGGCCGCCCTCGTCCTTCGACAGGATGTAGACCGAGGCGTCGAAGTTGGTGTGCGGGGTGGTCGTGCCCGGCTTGATCACGACCATGCCGCGCTCGACGTCCTCGCGCTTGGTGCCACGGAGGAGCAGACCGACGTTCTCACCGGCCTGGCCCTCGTCGAGCAGCTTGCGGAACATCTCGACACCGGTGACGGTGGACTTCTGCGAGCCCTCGCGGATGCCGATGATCTCGACCTCCTCGTTGACCTTCACGATGCCCCGCTCGATGCGGCCCGTGATGACGGTGCCACGACCGGTGATCGTGAAGACGTCCTCGACGGGCATGAGGAACGGCTTGTCGGTCTCGCGCTCCGGGGTCGGGATGTACTCGTCGACCGCCGACATGAGCTCGGCAACCGCGTCGCCCCACTTCTCGTCGCCCTGGAGCGCCGGGAAGGCAGCCACGCGCACGACCGGGATGTCGTCGCCCGGGAACTCGTACTCGGAGAGGAGCTCGCGCACCTCCATCTCGACGAGCTCGATGAGCTCCTCGTCGTCGACCATGTCGCACTTGTTGAGCGCGACCACCAGGGCCGGAACGCCGACCTGGCGGGCGAGCAGCACGTGCTCACGCGTCTGCGGCATCGGGCCGTCGGTGGCGGCGACCACGAGGATCGCGCCGTCCATCTGCGCGGCACCGGTGATCATGTTCTTGATGTAGTCAGCGTGACCAGGGCAGTCGACGTGCGCGTAGTGACGCGACTCGGTCTGGTACTCGACGTGCGCGATGGAGATCGTGATGCCGCGCTGACGCTCTTCGGGCGCCTTGTCGATCTGATCGAATGCCGAAGCCTCATTGAGGTCCGGGTACTTGTCGTGCAGCACCTTGGTGATCGCTGCGGTCAACGTCGTCTTGCCGTGGTCGATGTGACCGATGGTTCCGATGTTGACGTGCGGCTTGGTCCGCTCGAACTTCGCCTTAGCCACTGGGGGCTCCTCCTGGTTTGGTGTGTTACTTGACTCGTACTAGTTGGGTACTGCGCCGAGGGCCGGGTCCGTAGGTCTGACTACTCGCCGCGCGCCTTCTTGATGATCTCGTCGGCGATGTTCGCAGGAACCTCGGCGTACGAGTCGAACTCCATCGAGTACGAAGCCTGGCCGGAGGTCTTGGACCTCAGGTCGCCAACGTACCCGAACATCTCGGACAGCGGCACGAGGGCAGCCACGACGATGTCGCCGTGACGCTCCTCCTGCGCGCGGATCTGGCCGCGACGGCTGTTGATGTCACCGATCACCGTGCCGAGGAAGCTCTCGGGCGTGATGACCTCGACGGCGAACATCGGCTCCAGCAGCACCGGCTTGGCCATCCGGGCAGCCTCCTTGAAGGCCTGCAGCCCGGCGATCTTGAACGCCAGCTCCGAGGAGTCGACGTCGTGGTAGGCGCCGTCCTCGAGCGTGTACTTGACGTCGACCATCGGGTAGCCGGCGAGCACGCCGAACTCCATGGCCTCCTGGCCGCCCTGGTCGACCGAAGGGATGTACTCCTTCGGCACGCGGCCACCGGACACGTTGTTGATGAACTCGTATCCGACACCGAGACCGGTCTCGGGATCGACGTTGGGCCCGAGGGTGACGACGATCTTCGCGAACTGGCCCGACCCACCGGTCTGCTTCTTGTGGGTGTAGCTGTGCTTCGCGACCTCCTTGCGGATGGTCTCGCGGTAGGCCACCTGGGGCTTGCCGACCGTCGCCTCGACCCGGAACTCGCGCTTCATCCGGTCGACCAGGATCTCCAGGTGGAGCTCGCCCATGCCGGCGATGATGGTCTGGCCGGTCTCCTCGTCGGTCTTGACGGTGAAGGTCGGGTCCTCGTCGGAGAGACGCTGGATCGCGGTTCCGAGCTTCTCCTGGTCGCTCTTCGTCTTGGGCTCGATGGCGACCTCGATCACCGGAGCCGGGAACGTCATCGACTCCAGGATCACCTGGTTCTGCGGGTCGGAGAGGGTGTGTCCGGTCTTGGTGTCCTTGAGGCCCATCACGGCCACGATCTGGCCGGCGCCGACCGACGCGATCTCCTCACGCTTGTTGGCGTGCATCTGGTAGACCTTGCCGATCCGCTCCTTGCGGCCGTTCACCGAGTTGACCACGGTGGAGCCGGCCACGAGCTTGCCCGAGTAGACCCGGACGTAGATCAGCTTGCCGAGGTGAGGGTCGGTCGCGATCTTGTAGGCCAGGCCCGAGAAGGGCTCGTCGTCGGACGGGAGGCGCTTGATCTCCTCGTTCTCGTCCTTGACGGAGTGACCGATGATCGCGTCGATGTCGAGCGGCGACGGCAGGTACTTGACGACCGCGTCGAGCAGGGGCTGGACACCCTTGTTCTTGAACGCGGTGCCGCAGAGGACCGGGTTGAGCTTGTCGGCAAGAGTGGCGCGACGGATCGCCGCCTCGAGCTCCTCGACGGTGAACTCGCCCTCGTCGAGGTACTTCTCCATGATCTCGTCGTCGGCCTCGGCCAGCGTCTCCAGCAGCTTCTCGCGGTACTCGGCGACCTGCTCGGCCAGCTCGGCCGGGATCTCCTCGACGGCGTAGTCCTCGCCCATCGTCGTCTCGCCGCGCCAGACCAGCGCACGCATGCCGACCAGGTCGACGACACCGATGAAGTCGGACTCGGCACCGATCGGGAGCTGAAGGACCAACGGCGTGGAGTTGAGGCGCTCGACCATCATGTCGACGCAGCGGAAGAAGTCGGCTCCGGTGCGGTCGAGCTTGTTGACGAAGCACATCCGGGGCACGGAGTACTTGTTGGCCTGTCGCCACACCGTCATCGTCTGGGGCTCGACGCCCGCAACGCCGTCGAAGACCGCGACGGCGCCGTCGAGGACGCGCAGCGAGCGCTCGACCTCGGCGGTGAAGTCCACGTGGCCGGGGGTGTCGATGATGTTGATCTGGTGGTTCTTCCACCAGCAGGTCGTGGCGGCCGACGTGATGGTGATGCCGCGCTCCTGCTCCTGCTCCATCCAGTCCATCGTGGCTGCGCCCTCGTGGACCTCACCGATCTTGTAGGTGATGCCGGTGTAGAACAGGATGCGCTCGGTGGTGGTGGTCTTCCCGGCATCGATGTGCGCCATGATGCCGATGTTGCGGACAGCGTTCAGGTCCGTCGTGATGTCGACTGCCACGTGAGTCAGCGTTCCTTAGAAGTAGTGGGCGGGTGGGTGTCGGGACGGGCTCCTTCGTGGGGCTCCGGTCCCGACGACGTCACCAGCGGTAGTGGGCGAAGGCCTTGTTGGACTCGGCCATCTTGTGGGTGTCCTCGCGCTTCTTCACAGCGGCACCGAGGCCGTTGGAAGCGTCGAGGATCTCGTTCATGAGGCGCTCGCTCATGGTCTTCTCGCGGCGCTCCTGGCGCATAGCCCACGAGCCAGCGCAGCGCGAGCGTGGTGCCGCGGTTGCCCTTGACCTCGATCGGGACCTGGTACGTCGCACCGCCGACGCGGCGGGACTTGACCTCGATGGCGGGACGAACGTTGTCCAGTGCACGCTTCAGCGTGATGACCGGGTCGATGCCGGTCTTCTCGCGGGTGCCTTCGAGTGCGGAGTAGACGATGCGCTGCGCAACCTGCTTCTTGCCGTCCATCAGCACCTTCGACACGAGCTGGGTGACCAGCTGCGAGCCGTAGACCGGGTCGACGTCGAGGGGACGCTTCGGCGCGGGGCCCTTGCGCGGCATGTCAGCTCTTCTCCTTCTTGGCGCCGTAGCGGCTGCGAGCCTGCTTACGGTTCTTCACGGCCTGCGTGTCGAGCGCACCGCGGATGACCTTGTAGCGGACACCGGGGAGGTCCTTCACACGACCGCCGCGGACGAGCACGATCGAGTGCTCCTGCAGGTTGTGACCCTCACCCGGGATGTAGGCGGTGACCTCGACGCCGCTGCTCAGACGCACACGGGCGACCTTGCGCAGGGCGGAGTTCGGCTTCTTCGGGGTGGTGGTGTAGACGCGGGTGCAAACACCGCGTCGCTGGGGCGAACCCTTCAGGGCAGGCGTCTTGTTCTTGGACACCTTGTCCTGGCGGCCCTTGCGGACCAGCTGGTTGATGGTGGGCACCTGGTGGTTCCCTTTCCTGTCTGCTCTCAGCACCCAGCACCTTGCCGGGCACGTGGTCGTGCGTTGTTGCGTGTGCCGTGGGATGCGCCCTCGGAGAACTGACTGAAGTGAGGGCGCGCGCGACGTGTCCGGGTGGACCAGACACAAAGGACGAGATTACCGGCCGCCTGAGGCGAGCGCAAAACTGCGAGCGTCCGGGACCGGACCGACTCAGGTTAGCCGCGAGATCGCCGGACTGCTCATGGGTGCAGCAGGTCAGAACCCGTCGCTGCCGACGGGGACCGCGACCCGCGCAGGGGTCGGGTCCCGGTCCGCGTCCGGCGTCGCGAGGCGACGCACGAGGAGTGCGAGCAGCACGCCGACGAGCACCATCACCCCGCCGACGATGAGCGTCCAGCGGGCGCCGTACGTCTCGCCGATCCAGCCGATCACCGGCGCGCCGATCGGGGTCCCGCCCATGACGATCGTCATGTAGATCGCCATCACCCGGCCCCTGAGCTCCGGGTCGGTCTCGACCTGCAGGGTGGCGTTGGCGGAGTTCAGAAGGGTGATCGTGGCGAAGCCGATCACGGGGCAGAACAGCGCGAAGGCGAGGTACGACGGCAGCGAGCCGGCCACGATCTCGGCGACGCCGAAGCCGACCGCCGCGCCGAACAGCAGCCGGACCCGGACCTTCGGGCGTCGCGCGGCGAGGAGCGCGCCGGCCAGCGAGCCGACCGCGAGGGCGGAGCCGAGGAGCCCGAACTCGCTCGCGCCCTTCCCGAAGACCTCGGTCGCCATCAGTGCCGACGTCATCTGGAAGTTCATCCCGAAGGTGCCTGCGAAGAACACCAGGACCAGGATCATCAGCATCTTCGGCTGCCCACGCAGGTAGCGCAGCCCCTCGAGCAGCATGCCGGGTCGACGACCGGCGGGCTCCGGTGAGTGCAGCGCGCGGGTGTCCATCTGCTCCAGCTGCCAGATCACCGCCAGGTAGGAGGCCGCGTTGATGAGGATCACCCAGCCGGTCGCTTCCATCCCACCGCCGAGGAGACCGATCAGGACACCAGCCAGCGCGGGCCCGAGGATCCGCGCGGTGTTGAACGCCGCGGAGTTGAGGCCGACTGCGTTGGTGACGTCGTCGGGGCCGACCATCTCGGAGACGAACGCCTGCCGGACGGGCCCGTCGAACGCCGCACCGACGCCGAACGCGAACGCGATCACGTAGACGTGCCAGGTCTGGGCGACGCCCATCGCCGCGATCACGCCGAGCAGGAGCGCAGCGAGGGCCATCATGCCCTGGGTGATCTGGAGCACCCGGCGCTTGGGGAAGCGGTCGGCGATGACCCCGGCGTACGGCGACAGCAGCAGGATGGGCAGGAACTGCAAACCGGTGGTGATGCCGAGAGCGGCACCACCGTTGCCCGGGATGGTCAGCACCAGCCAGTCCTGCGCGACGCGCTGCATCCAGGTGCCGACGTTCGACACGATGCTCCCGGCGAAGTAGCGCCGGTAGTTCTGGTGGGACAGGGAGCGGAACGTGGGACTCGTGGTTACTCCTCGTTGGTCTTGTCGCGGTCTGCGTCAGTGGTCGCCGTCAGTCGGCCTGCGCCAGTCGCTGCAGGATCGGCGTCGCCCGGCGGAGCGCGGCACGCTCGTCCGCGCTGAGGCCGGCCAGCCGACGGGCCAGCCACTCGTCGCGCCGGGCGCGGTCTGCGAGCAGCACCGCCCGACCCTCGTCGGTCAGCGCGACCACGACCTGGCGGCCGTCGGAGGGGTGCGCGCTGCGCTCGACGTACCCGCCCGCGGCAAGGAAGTTGACCGTGCGGGTCATGCTGGGCGGCCGCACCCGCTCGTGCGCAGCGAGCTCCCCGACCGGCTGCTCGCCGTTGCGGTAGAGAGCACCGAGGACCGCCATCTGACCCATGCTCAGCGGGTTGCCCGGATCGCGCTCGACAGCGAGCCGGCGGCGCAGCCGCATGACCGACAGCCGCAGCTCGCTGGCGAGCCCCGCGTCGGTGCGGACGACCTTCTCCGTGGTTGGCATGTCGTTAGCATAAGTCATTACCTTTGCTAAGTATTCCGCAGCCTGCCGGCCGTGACATCGCGAGCGGTACCGTGGTCCCGTGGAACTGCGCGACGACCAGCCGATGCAACACGAGTTCGGCAAGCGGACCTACCTGATCGCGCCCGTCGAGCCGCTGGACGTCGACGGCGTGCGGACGGTCCAGGTCGGCACCGCCCTGTTCCTCCTCGGCTTCCTCGGGCTGCTGCCGTTCTACGGGCCGCTGGAGGAGACGGGCCGCACCTGGCTGCTGTGGATGTGCCTCACCGGCGTCGGCCTCGGCCTGCTCGGCATCGAGTACTGCAAGCGCCGGCGGCGCTGGCGCACCGAGCTCGACGCGGCGGATGGCTGACCCCTCCCTGTCCCGCTGGGAGCGGGGCGGCGAGAGGAACCTCGGGTACGGCAAGAGGTTCGCCGAGCTGGTCGCCTCTGGTGCAGACGTGGACGGCGAGGCCAGGCTGGCCGACACCCTCGTCCCACGACAGGCGAGGATCCTCGACGCCGGCTCCGGCATGGGTCGGGTGGCCGCCTACCTGCACGAGCAGGGACACCGGGTCATCGCGGCAGAGCCGGACCCGAGGCTCGTCGAGCAGTCCCGGCGTACCTACCCGGACGTCGAGGTGCTCCCCCACGACATCCTCGGGCTCACCGACGAAGTGCTGTCGACGGCGGCCGGCGCCGTCGGAGTTCGACCTCGTCACGTGTGTCGGCAACGTCATCACGTTCGTCGCTGAAGGCACCGAGGTCGCGGTGCTGGCCCGGCTTCGCCGGCTGCTGGCGCCGGGCGGAAGGATCCTGGTCGGTTTCCACCTCCAGGACGGTCCGCAGACGGCACGGAGGGTGTCGCCCGACCAGTTCGCGGCCGAGGTGCGGGCGGCCGGTCTCGTCGTCGACCACCGGTTCGGTGGCTACGACCTCCGGCCGGTCGATGACCAGTTCGCCGTCTGGATCCTTCGCGCTGAGCCTGGACTCCGCACCCTGAGCTTGGATGTAGAGCGGCTGCGCGGCGGCGCTAGAACAGGTCGAGGTCGTCCACCGTCATCGTGTCGATGACGGGCGGCGCGGGCGGCACGGGCGCGTGCCGCTTGGTGAGGCGGACCTCGGAGTGGGCGCCGCAGCCGTGGTCGAAGGAGACCACCCGGCCGTCGTCGTTGGCGTCGCCGTTCGCGCAGACGCCGAAGGTCTCGGAGAGCGGGCCGCCGAGCCGGACCAGGAACCCGCAGGACCAGCAGGTCTCGGGCGCGGACTTGGCCAGCGGGGAGTCGGGGCCGCCGGGACCGTCGTACCAGCGCTCGGCGGCTGCGGCGCGGCCCTCGGGCGACAGCGTCCGGACCCGACCGAGACCGAGGTCCTTGGCGACCTGCCGCACCTGCGCCTTGTCGTCGGAGTCGAGCGGGTCGTCGCCGAAGGAGTACGTCGGCACGAGCCGCGGGTCGTCGTCCTCGACGGGGAGCAGGTCACCTGCCGACAGGTCGCCCGGCTTGAGCCGCTCGCGGTAGGGCACCCAGGCCGGCGCCACGATCGCCTCGGGACCGGGCAGCAGGACGACCTCGTCGACAGTGACCCGCTTCTGCCGCGACGCGCGGGTGAGGGTGACCGCCCACTGCCAACCGAGGTAGCCGCGGCGGGTGCAGGAGAACAGGTGGGTGACGACCCGCTGACCCTCGACCTGGTGGCCGAGGTAGTCACCGACGTCGGCCGCGTCGACGTCGGTGAGGAGTGCAGCCCGCGCCTCGTCGACGGCCGCAGCCGTCACGGCGTCGTTGGCCTTGCGCTCGATGGTGGTCACGCGGCAAGTATCGAGCATCGCCGGCCTGGCCGTCACCTCGGGCCTTGAACCGGTGGACGAACAGGCAAGATAGACACGTGACGTCCCAGCCGCCCGAGCACCCGCCCCCGCGCGGGCCCGGCCAGAGCGTCGGTACCGGGGCGGCGGCACCGCCCGCGGGCTCCGGGGCGTCGGCCGGGCGACCGGACGGTTCGGTCGGGCGACCTTCCGCCAGGCCCGTCGGGCCGCGGGCGCGCAGGGCGCCGACCGGTCCGGTCTGAACCGGCTCATCGAGCTGCACGCCTGCAACGCGGCCGGTGACGCGGCGGTCGCGATCGCGCTGGCGGGCACCATCTTCTTCGCCGGAGCCACCAGCGAGGCGCGTGGCCAGGTGGCGCTGTTCCTCGGGCTCACCATGCTGCCGTTCGCGATCGTGGCTCCGCTGATCGGACCGTTCCTCGACCGCTTCAGCCATGGCCGGCGGTGGGCGATCGGTTCGACCTTCGCGATCCGAGGTTTCCTGTGCTGGGTGCTGGCCGGTGCGGTGGCCAACGAGTCGGTGTGGCTCTACCCGGCCGCCCTCGGCGTCCTCGTCTCGTCGAAGGCGTACGGCGTCACCCGCGCGGCGGCCGTCCCTCGGCTGGTGCCTCCGGAGATCACGCTGGTGAAGGCGAACGGCCGGGTGTCGTTGGCCGGCGTGGTCGGAGCGGGTATCTCGGCGCCGCTGGCAGGTGCGGCGGCGTACTTCGGTGCCGACTGGGCGCTGCGCTACGCGTTCCTGGTGTTCGTGCTCGGCACCGTCGTCGCGATCCTGCTGCCGGCCAGGGTCGACTCGTCCGAGGGCGAGCAGGACATCGCCGACGAGCCGGGCGCTACCCGTCGCCGGTTCGGACTACCCCCGAAGGTCTCCTTCGCGCTGCGCGTCAACTGCGGACCGCGGTGGCTGTCGGGGTTCCTCACCATGTACATCGTGTTCCTGCTCCGCGCCGAACCCATCGCAGGATGGGAGGACCGCACCACGCTGCTGATCGGCCTGGTCATCGGCGGCGCCGGACTCGGCAACACGCTGGGCATCGTGCTCGCGTCACTGGCGAAGAAGATCAACCCTTCGGTCACCGTGGTCGCCGCACTCCTCGCCGACATCGTGATCGTCGCGCTTGCGGCCGTCTTCTACAGCGTCCTCGCGCTGGTCGCGCTCGGGCTCACCGCTGGCCTGAGCCAGTACCTCGCCAAGGTGTCCCTCGACTCCACGATCCAGACCGACGTGCCGGCGCGCTCGCACTCGAGCGCGTTCGCGCGGGGCGACACCACCCTGCAGCTCGCCTGGGTGATCGGCGGGTTCGTCGGCATCGCAATGCCGTGGATCCCGCAGCTCGGGCTCGGCACCGCGGCGGTCATCCTCACCGCCTGGGCGGTCTACGTGCTCGGCAGCCGCCCCAGGAAGCAGACGACCCCGGTCCCGGCTCCCGCCGCGCGGGCCTGAGACCTCCCTCAGGCCTCCAGCTCGTCGGCAAGGGCGCGCAGGAGCATGGCGACCGGCTGCGCCGTACGGCGGTCCGGGTGCCGGCCGTGACGGTAGGCCTCGCCGACGCCGTCGAGCAGCCGGATCAGGTCCTCGACGATCGGGACCATCTCCTCGGGCTTCTTGCGTTTCGCCTGGGACTGGTTCCGGGCGACCGACACCGGAGCGTCGAGCACCTTCACCTGCAACGCCTGGTCGCCCCGGCGGCCCTGCGCGATGCCGAACTCCACGCGGGCCCCGGACTTCAGGGTCGTGACGCCCTCGGGCAGCGCATCGGAACGGACGTAGACGTCCGGCCCCTCGGGCTGGGAGAGGAAGCCGAAGCCCTTCTCCGCGTCGTACCACTTCACCTTGCCAGTCGGCACGGTCTCGACCCTTCTCGTCAGGAGCACCCCGGCCGTTCCGGAGCGCGACCAGAAATCGTAGGACATCGCGCCGGTGGACCACGAACGGCTTTCCCGATAGCGGCTCCGCCCGGCTCCCGCCCGACTCTGCCCGGGCTCCGGGTTGTGGGGCGAGGCTTCTCAGGTTTGGTACGCCTGGGACACAATGGTCGGTTCCGGGCGCCAGATCAACCGATCTCGAGGAGGGGACGAATGCGGGCCGTCGCGATCGCCGCGCTCCTTGCCGCAACTGCACTCACCGCTCTCCCCGCACACGCCGACGACAGGGGCGACGAAGCGACCGCCCTGCACCTGGTCACGCTCCGCGGGCCCGGCACCGCCGGCCACCGAGGGCCGGCCGCTCCGGACGTGGTCGCGCAGCGGATGCTGGCCCAGCAGTCCGTGGTCCTCGACGACATCGCTGCCGGAGCCCCGGTCTACCAATGGACGACCGCGCTCAACGGGTTCGCCGTCGAGCTCACCGAGCAGCAGCACGACGCGCTCGTCGGGGACGACCGGGTGGCGCTGGTCGAGGAGAACGCCGTCCGACAGCTCGCCGACGTCTCACCCGGACGCGCCGCACGCACTTCGTACGCCGGGGCGCTGCCACGCCGCGACAGGACTGCTGGGGCCGGAACGGTGATCGGGTTCGTCGACACCGGCATCGACCCGGCGAGCCCGGCATTCTCCGAGGTGGTCTCGCTCGGCCCGACCCCGCGGTGGTTCGACGGCAGCTGCACGGACGCACCCGACGACGCAGCCTGGTCCGCGGCCGAGTGCTCGCCGAAGATCGTCGGCGCGCAGTTCTACGTCGAGGGCTTCGGCGATCGACGCGTTGCGATCGGCCTCGCCGCTCTCTCCACAGGACATCGACGGCCACGGCACCGAGGTCGCGTCGGTCGCGGCCGGCACCGGCGAGGGCCTGGTGCGCGCCGGCAGGCACCGACTTGGCCGGTTCTCCGGCATGGCGCCGCGAGCCCGGATCGCTGTCTACAAGGCCTGCTGGTCGGCTCCCGACCCCGTCGACGACGGCTGCGCGACCGCGGATCTGGTCGCGGCGATCGACCGCGCCGCGCGCGATCGTGTCGACGTGCTCAACCTCTCCGTCGGCGGTCCGTCCGGCACCATCGACACCGTCGAGCGGGCCCTGCTGGGGGCGACCGAGGCGGGCGCGGTCGTCACCGCGGCCGCGGGCAACGACGGCTCCAGCGCCTACGCAGCGCACGCGTCGCCCTGGGTCACCACCGTCGGCGCGTCCACCTCGCCGCTGCCTGTCGGTGCCGTGGTCCCCGACCGTGGACCCCGGCTCGAGGGCGCGATGTCGGCCACCGCGCCGGTCGGGCCGGCGCGCCTGGTCCTCGGCGTCGACGCCTGCGGCACCGGGCGCGACACCGGCCGATGCCCGGGCCTGCGCGCCCGGCAGCCTCGACGCCCGGGCCGTGGACGGCGCGATCGTGCTGTGCCAGCGCGGCGTCGTGCCGCGGCTGGACAAGTCGCGGACGGTGCGGCTCGCCGATGGTGCCGGCATGGTGCTCGTCAACACCGCGGGCGGATCGACCGACGCCGACCTGCACGCCGTACCCACCGTCCACCTCACCGCCCGCGACGGACGCGCCCTGCGCGCGTGGGCGGCGGACCAGCGGCGCCCAGAGGTCCGGCTGGTGGCGGTCGGACGCGATCGCGGACCGGCCCGGGTCGCACGGTTCAGCAGCGGCGGCGACCCCACCTGGTCCTTCCTCAAGCCGGACCTGGTCGCACCCGGCACCAGCGTCCTCGCCGCGACGGCCGGCGGCTGGGACATCGTCAGCGGTACGTCGGTCTCGACCGCCCACGTGAGTGGGGTCGCAGCGACCCTGTTGGGCCGGCCGGGCACCACGCCCGCCGAGGTCCGCTCAGCACTCCTCACAGCGACGGCGCCGATCGGGGGCCGCGGCGGGCTGCGGGCAGGAGCAGGCCTGGCGGAGGGGAGCAGCGTTCCCGCACTGGCCTACCTGATCGACCCCCGGCACTACCGGGGCTGGCTGACGGGCAGGCGGGCGGACCTCGACCTACCCCAGGCCCTGATGCGCACCGATCGCCTCGTCGTCCGGCGCACGATCACCAACACCGGACCGCCGCCCGCTCTGGTTGACCGCGCACCTGCGCGGCTTCGACAGCCCGGTGCTCGTCAGCCCTTCCGCCGGACTGCTGCGACCCGGTCGCACGCTCACCTTCCGGATCAGCCTCCCGAGCGCGCCCCCGACGACGGACAGGGGCACCGTGCGCTGGCACAGCCACGACGGTGTCGAGACCCGGTTGGCCGTGGTGATCACCCGGTGACCGGCGGATCCGCGCCCCGCCTCCCACCGCCGCCGGTCCCGATCCGCACCGAGCGGTTGACGCTGCGCTACATCACGAGCGACGACCTGGACGCCCTGCGCTACTACCAGGACCCCGAGGTGTGCCGGTACCTGCCGTTCCCGACCGCCGACGAGGCTGCGCTCACCACCCGGGTGGCGCTGATGACCCAGCGGGTGGCTCCGTCCGAGCCGGACGACGTGTTGTCCCTCGCCGCCGTGTACGACGGGGCGCTGGCCGGCGACGTCATGCTCCGGTTGCGCACCCGCGCGGACGCCGAGACGCCGCCGTCCGTGGCAGAGATCGGTTGGGCGTTCGCGCCGTCGTACGCCGGCCGTGGCTTCGCCACCGAGGCCGCGACCGCGCTGGTCCGGCTGGCCTTCGACCACTACCCGCTGCACCGTCTTGTCGCACATCTCGATCCCCGCAACGTGCGCTCGTCAGCACTGTGCGAGCGGCTCGGGATGACCCGCGAGGCGCACCTGCGCCAGGACTGGCCAGAGGCGGACGGCACGTGGACCGACGACCTCATCTACGGCCTGCTCCGCGAGGAGTGGGCGCGCGGCTGAAGCCTGCGGCCAGGTCAGGGGCGGGTGACCTGGATCGTGATCCCGTCGCCGAGGTTGATGATCGCCCCGGGCGCCAGCTGGACCGCGATGCCGGGCTTGAGGTCCTCGGGGCCGAGGCCGGGCTGGACCAGCACGGTGCCGTTGGTCGAACCCATGTCGGTGACGACGGCGTTGCCCTGGTCGCCGCCGGCACCGGGCCGGACCTCGATGTGGGTCGAGGAGATCTCGTGCAGGCGGCTGGGGACGGTGACCAGGTGCGGCTGCTCGGTGGAGGTGAACCGGCGGGCCTCGGGAGCGCGGCCGATCAGGATCACCCGGTCGACCAGCACCTGCTGACCGTCGCTGATCATCAGCTTCGCGACGGCGCCCGCGTCACCGGCGTCGCTGGTCGAGCCGGCGTCGTCGTGGGCGGCCGGCGGCGTCCCGAACGCGCCCTGGTCCGGCGCGGCCGGCGGCGGGGGTGGCAATCCACCACCGATCGGTTCCCACGACCCCACCGGCAACGGCGGTGGCGGCAGGTCGGCCGCCGGGGCGTCAACGGCGGGCGGCGGCGGGGAGTACGGCGGCGCGAAGTCGGTCACCGCCTCGTCCTCGGGCGCCGCTGCCGCTTCGTCGGCCGACCACGGCGCGGGCTCGTCCACCGTGGAGGCGTCCTCGGCCATGGCGGGGTCGTCGGCCATCGCCGGGTCGTCGGCCATCACCGGGTCGTCGGCCATCACCGGGTCGTCGGCCATCACCGGGTCGTCGGCCATCGCGGCGTCGTCGGCCGTGGCGGGACCGTCGACGGCGGGCATCTGCTGTGTCATCGCCAGCACCTCGTCGCCGCTCGGCGCGGGTGGCTCGGGCGGGGGCGGCGGGGTGTCCCACGGGGTCACCCAACCGCTCGGCGCCGGGGCGGGGGGCATCGGGTCGGTGAGCGGGTTGCTGTCGGGCGGCACCACGGCACCGGGCTGCTCGCGGCCACGGGCTCCTCGACCGGAGCGGGCTCGTCCAGGGCGATGGCTCGTCGAAGGACGCGGACTCCTCGAACGGGGAGGACTCGTCGAGTGGCAACCGCTCCTCGACCGGCTCCTGGAGGCCCATCCCGTCGGCGGCCGCCACGTCTCCCGTCGCAACACCGTCGTCCATGGTCGCGGCCTCGTCGCCGGTGGTTTCGTCGTCCACGAGCGCGCCACCGAACGCCGCCGGGAAGCCGACAGCACCGTCGGCCATCTCACCGCTGTCGGTCCCGGTCTCGAGACGGTCGTAGCCGACCTCCTCGACCTCCGGCCTCTCCGCGACGGCCGGCTCCTCCTCGAGCCCGGGGCTTCATCGACCTGCGGGGCGTCGCCGGCGAGGACGGGCGCGACGTACGGCGGCCGATCGATCCGCGACACCCGGACCAGGCCGGTGACCACGGTGAAGTCGGTCTGGGAGTGCTCGGTCTGCTCGGTGTCGGCGTCGACCTCGGCGAGCGCCACGGACAGCGAGGTCACGCCCTCGACGCTGCGCTCGACCCACGTGCCGCTCGCGCTGCCGTCGATCGTCACATCGTCGCCGTCGGTGGCGAGCGTGGCACTCACCCCGCTGCCGCGGAGCAGGACCCGGGTGGGGCCCTCGTCGGTGCTCACGAGCACGAAGCCGGGCAGCCGGCTCAGGCCGGAGGCGAGCAGCGCGTCGAGCACCTCGTCGAATGCCGCGCCACCGTCCACGAGGGACCAGACGCCCACGACCTGGTCGCGCTGGGACTCGGGCAAAAGCACCGCGACCCGCGGACCGAACGCCGCGAACCACGGTCCGGTGCGGTAGGACCACGCGCCTGCTGCGCCGGATGAGCTCATCGCACTCATGGGTGTGCCCCTGTCTCCTGCTACGTACTCGGCTGCTGCACGACGGTGTCGTGCGGCATCTCCCTGGTCAATCCCACCACATCCACGACGACCGCGGTTGCGTTGTCGCGACCGCCGGCCGCGACCGCAGCCGCGACCACCTCCTCCGCAGCGGCTGACGGATCCTGGTGCTCGCCCAGGATCCCTGCGATGTCGTCGTGCGCGAGCATCTCGCTCACTCCGTCCGAGCACAACAAGATCCGTCCGGAAACCTCCGCAGGAAGGAGGAACAGATCGGGCTCGTGACGCACCGGGCCGCCGAGCGCCCGGGTGACGATGTGCCGGTCCGGATGCCCTGCCGCATCGGCTGCCGCGATGGTGCCCGCGTCCACCAGCTCCTGCACCAGGCTGTGGTCGACGGTGAGCTGGGAGAGCACGCCGTCGCGGAACACGTAGCCGCGGGAGTCCCCGAGGTTGGCCACCAGCCAGTACGGCTCTGCGACGTCGTCCACCAGCAGCGCCGCGGTCGCGGTGGTGGCGGCGCCGAAGAGGAGGTCGCCGGCGGCGTGGTGGGCGGCGTCGTACTCGTCGATGCGGTCGTGCACCGCGGTCAGGGCGGCGGTGACGGCATCGGCGGCCGTCGCGGCGTCGATGCCGGTCTGCGCCAGCCGGGCGAACTCCTCGACGACGAACGCACTCGCCACCTCGCCGTGGTCGTGGCCACCCATGCCGTCGGCGACGACGAAGACCGGGGGCGCCGTCAAGTGGGCGTCCTCGTTGGCGGTGCGCACCAGACCGACGTGGGTCGCAGCGCCGTACTGCAGGTCGACCCGGGTCATCGGGCCTCCCACGTCGGTAGCGTGGGGCAGGTGGGCAGCGGAGCAGGCGGTACGGCGGGGCACCGCTCGTTGGCCGACCAGCTGCGATCGTGGACCGACGAACAGATCAGCCGGCTGCTCACCTCACGTCCGGACCTGACCACGCCCGCCCCTCACGACTTCTCTCAGCTGGCCTCGCGCGCCGCGATCCGCAGCTCTCTCTCCCGCGCCCTGGACTCGCTCACCCGGGGCGAGCTCTCGGTGCTTGATGCCGTGGTGGTCGCGGGACAAACCACCGACGACGAGATCGTCGGCATCGTCCATGCCGACGAAGAGTACGTGGTCGCTGCGCTCGCCCGGCTGCGGGCGCTGGCACTCGCGTGGGACTCGCCCGAAGGGCTGCGGCCGCTCACCGGCGTGGCCGACTGCCTGGTCGGGGGTCCCGAGGCGGGGGTCAGCGGGTTGCGGCCGCGGACGACGGACGCGCCCGCTCCTGACGTGGTGGCTGCACGGATCGACGAGCTCTCCGATTCGGGGCGGGCGATGCTCGACCACGTGTTCGCCCACGGCGGCGAGGCGACCGCGGGCTCGGCGCGGCGCAACGTCCGGCCCGAGGACGCTGTCGGCCCCGCGGAGGAGCTCCTCGCCCGGGGCCTGTTGGTCGCCGGCCGGGACGACCTGCTCGTGGTGCCCGGAGAGGTGGGACTCGCGCTGCGCGGGGGCCGCACGACGACGGAGCCGGTCGACAGCCCGCCGGAGGTGGTGAGCGCGGAGCGGCCTGTCCGGCTCACCGAGAGCGCTGCCGCCGGCGCCGCCGGGGAGTTCTGCCGACGGACCGAGCTGCTGCTCGAGTGGTGGAGCACCCGGCCCGCGGCCGCGCTGCGTACCGGCGGGCTCGGCGTCCGCGAGCTCAAGGCGGCGGCGCTCTACCTGCACCTGTCCGAGCCGGACACGGCGCTGGTGGTCGAGACCGCTGCCGGGGCCGGGCTGATCGGGACCCGTGCCGACGCGGAGGGCAACCCGGTCTGGGTGCCGACCGATGCGTTCGACGCCTGGCTCGATGCCGAGGTCGCCGCGCGGTGGGTGACGCTCGCACGCGCCTGGCTCACCAGCGCTCGGCTTCCGGGACTGGTCGGTGGCCGCGCCGGCGACGACAAGCCCTGGAACGCGTTGACCCCCGAGCTCTCCTCGATGATGGTGCCCGAGACCCGAGCGATGACGCTCGCTGCGCTCGGCCTGGTCCCGGCCGGGTCAGCGCTGGCGTCGGGAACCGGGCTGCCGTCACTGGTGGCCAGGCTGGCGTGGGAGCGGCCGCGGCGACCGCGCTCGCGCGCCGACCAGGTGGCGTGGACGGTCGCCGAGGCCGCGATGCTGGGCGTGACCGGCCTGGACGCGCTGTCGTCGTACGGCCGGGCCCTGGTCGCCGGCGACGACCCCGCGCCCCTGCTCGCCGCACTGCTGCCGGAACCGGTCGATCACGTCCTCATCCAGGCCGACCTCACTGCCGTCGCGCCGGGGCCGGTGGAGTCGGGCATCGCCCGGTCGCTGCTGCTGCTGGCCGACGTCGAGTCCCGCGGTGCCGCGACCGTCTACCGGTTCACGGCACCGTCCGTACGCCGCGCGCTCGATGCCGGCTGGACGGCTGCCGAGGTGCACGCCTTCCTGGCATCGGTCTCGCGGACGCCCGTTCCGCAGCCCTTGACCTTCCTCGTCGACGACGCGGTGCGGACGTTCGGACAGGTGCGGGTGGGGTACACCGAGGCGTTCGTCCGGTCCGACGACGAGGCCACCCTCGCGGCGCTGGCTCGCCACCCGCGAGCGCCCGCGCTCGGACTGCGGCTGATCGCGCCGACCGTCCTGGTGAGCACCACACCGGTCGACCTGCTGCTGGTCCGGCTCCGGGAGCTCGGCGTCTCGCCGGTCGTGGAGGGGCCGGACGGGACCGTCCGGGTCGGGTCGGCCCGACGAGCTGCGGGCGCGCGCCCCACGACAGCGCGGCGCCGCGCACGGCGAGGCCAGGCACGCCGCGCAGGTCGCCGCAGCGGTCCGCTCCCTCCGTGCCGGCGACGCCGCCGCCCGGGTCCGGCCCGCCGCGGCGGTCTCCCCCGCCGGTGCGCTCTCGGCCCTCCGGGACGCCGTCGAGCGGCATGCCTCCGTCGTCATCGCCTTCACCGACAACCAGGGCGTGGTCGGGGAGCGGGTGGTCGACCCGATCTCGGTCGAGGGCGGGCAGCTCACCGCGCACGACCGCACCGCTGACGACGTACGCACCTTCGCGGTGCACCGGATCTCCCGTGTCACGCCTGTCGGCTGAGGTCGCCCCTCGGGGGTTTCATCAAGGGATGTCGGTGAACCTGCGCTTCCCGTGCCCAATTCGCCGTGGGAAGCGCAGGTTGCGGCTGCATACCGTGATGAAGCCTCTCCCGCAGCAAGCCCGTAAACTCCGCAGGTGACCAACGGCCCCCTGATCGTGCAGTCGGACAAGTCGCTGCTGCTCGAGGTCGACCACGAGCAGGCGGCCGACTGCCGGAGGGCGATCGCGCCGTTCGCCGAGCTGGAGCGGAGCCCGGAGCACATCCACACCTACCGGCTCACGCCGCTGGGGCTGTGGAACGCGCGCGCCGCCGGGCACGACGCCGAACAGGTGATCGACACCCTGCTGAGCTACAGCCGCTACGCGGTCCCCCACAACCTGCTGGTCGACGTCGCGGAGACGATGGCCCGCTACGGGCGGCTCCGGCTGGAGAAGCACCCGGTGCACGGGCTGGTGCTCGCCAGCACCGACCGCCCGGTGCTGGAGGAGGTGCTCCGCGCCAAGAAGGTCTCCGGCATGCTCGGCGAGCGGATCGACGACGACACGGTTGCGGTGCACCCGTCCGAGCGCGGCAACCTCAAGCAGGCGCTGCTCAAGCTGGGCTGGCCGGCGGAGGACTTCGCGGGGTACGTCGACGGCGAGGCGCACGCGATCGCGCTCGCCCAGGACGGGTGGGAGCTGAGGTCCTACCAGGAGGAGGCGGTCGAGTCGTTCTGGCACGGCGGTTCCGGTGTCGTCGTACTCCCCTGTGGCGCCGGCAAGACCATCGTCGGCGCGGCCGCGATGGCGCAGGCGCAGGCGACCACGCTGATCCTGGTCACCAACACCGTCAGCGCCCGGCAGTGGAAGGACGAGCTCGTACGACGGACGTCGCTGACGCCGGAGGAGATCGGTGAGTACTCCGGGTCGGTCAAGGAGATCCGTCCGGTCACGATCGCGACCTACCAGGTCATGACCACCCGCCGGAAGGGCGTCTATCCCCACCTCGAGCTGTTCGACGCGCGCGACTGGGGCCTCATCGTCTACGACGAGGTCCACCTGCTGCCGGCGCCGATCTTCAGGATGACCGCCGACCTCCAGGCGCGCCGCCGGATCGGGCTGACCGCGACCCTGGTCCGGGAGGACGGGCGCGAGGGCGACGTGTTCTCGCTGATCGGCCCCAAGCGCTACGACGCGCCGTGGAAGGACATCGAGGCGCAGGGCTGGATCGCGCCCGCGGACTGCGTGGAGGTGCGGGTCACGCTGCCTGACTCCGTGCGACTCGCGTACGCCACCGCGGAGCCCGAGGAGCGCTACCGGTTGGCCGCCTGCACGAGGGAGAAGCTCGACGTGGTGCGGGCCCTGGTCGCGCGTCACCGCGGCCAGCCGACGCTGGTCATCGGGCAGTACCTGGAGCAGCTCGACGAGCTGGCCGAGGCACTCGACGCGCCCGTCATCACCGGCGCGACCACCGTGCGCGAGCGGCAACGGCTGTACGAGGCCTTCCGCCACGGCGAGATCGACCTCCTCGTCGTCTCCAAGGTCGCGAACTTCTCGATCGACCTCCCTTCGGCCGAGGTCGCTATCCAGGTGTCCGGCTCGTTCGGCTCCCGCCAGGAGGAGGCCCAACGGCTCGGTCGGCTGCTGCGCCCCGGCGAGCCCGGTCCGGACGGGGAGCGCAAGGTCGCCCGGTTCTACACGCTGGTGTCGCGCGACACCGTCGACGCCGAGTTCGCCCAGAACCGCCAGCGGTTCCTCGCCGAGCAGGGCTACGCCTACCGGATCGCCGACGCAGGCGAGGAGCTCGCCGGCGCCTGAGGGCCGGGGCCGCTCCACAGAGCTACTCGTCGAGGAACTGCCGATGGTTCTGGATCACCTCGGCGATGATCACGTTGAGGAACTTCTCCGCGAAGTGCGGGTCCAGTCCCGAGGTCTCCGACAGCGCCCGCAGCCGCGCGATCTGCACGGCTTCCCGGGCCGGGTCGGCGGGTGGCATCCCCGCGTTGGCCTTGAGCCGACCGACCTGCTCGGTGCACTTGAACCGTTCAGCGAGCAGGTGCACGAGCGCCGCATCGAGGTTGTCGATGCTGCTGCGCAGTCGCAGCAGCTCCTGGCGGGCCTCGTCCGGTGTCACACGCCTATCCTCGCCGAACTCTCCCCATCTGCGACCGCATGGGTCAGAATCTTTGGACGATGGACGGCAGACCAACCGGGGTGTCCACCTTGCCGTGGCCGCTCCCCGACGCGCTGGAGCTGCGCGACTCCCTGCTCGCGGCGTACTCCGACCCGCACCGCGGCTACCACGACGTACGGCACCTGGCGGAGGTCCTCGACCGGCTCGAGGAGCTGACCGGCGCAGGGACGTCGTACGACCGGACACCGGTCCTCCTGGCCGCCTGGTTCCACGACGCGGTCTACGACGGCGAGCGCGACGCCGAGGAACGCTCGGCCGCGTGGGCCGAGGACGCGTTGCCGGGCGTCGTCGGCGAAGCGGTCGTGGCCGAGGTGGCCCGGCTGGTGCGGCTGACGGAGTCCCATCGCCCCGATGACGCCGATGCCAACGGCTGCGCGCTTTCCGACGCCGACCTCGGCATCCTCGCCGCACCGCGGACGCGCTACGACGAGTACGTCGCCGCCGTGCGCGCCGAGTACCGCCACCTCAGTGACGCCGTCTTCCGGACCGGCCGCGCCGACGTGCTGCGTGAGCTGACCGCCAAGCCGCGCCTGTTCCACACCGCCCACGGGATCGCCGCTTGGGAGGACGCTGCCCGGAGGAACGTGGAGCGGGAGCTCTCAGCGCTCGTCGCCTGAGCCCGATGTCGCCCGCGGCCGACGACGCCGGAGGCCCGCGTCCCGGAGCCGGCCGACGAGCTCGCGCGAGCTGACCGGTCGCGCGCCGAGGGCGACGACGTCGTCGTAGAGCTCGGACGGGATGTCGTAGTGATCACGATCGAAGCCGCGGGCCGGGATCCCGGCCAGCCGCGCGAAGGCGTGCAGCTCGTCGTAGGACTCGTCGCTGGCCACGTGCGACCACAGCCGTCCGTGGCCGGCGGCGTTGGGCGGATCGATCAGGATCACCCCAGGAGGCTATCCACGTCGGCGCAACACGCTCGCCAGGAGCCTCCGCCTCGGTGTTTGCCGAACCGCAGCACAATGAACCTGTGGACGACCACATGATCTACGAGGCCCGGGCGTCGGTCCTCGCCGACCTGCAGGCCCGCGGCGTCGCAACGGCCGGCACCGTCTCGGTTCTCGACGAGGCGTGCTCGCAGCGCCGGTGGTGGGTCGAGCAGTGGCCGGAGGGCGGCGCCTACATCGCCGGGTTGATCGCGCAGGACGTCCAGGACGCGCTGGTGGACGCGCACGGGCGCACCGACCCGACGGGGCTCTGGCCGCTCTGCCAGGGGTGCGGCGACGCGCCCCTGCACGCGCTCCACATCGTCCCCGACCTCGGCGGTCCCGATCCGTCGTGGGTGTGCGACGAGTCCGGCAAGGTGGTCGCGGGGCTCGGCGAGCTGGGGGTGCGCTGAGCTGCGTCAGCCGCCCAGCTGGAACGAGACGGTGTGCAGGTCGGCTCGATAGACGCTGCGGGAGACCTCGATCGGCCGGTCCTCCCAGAGCGCACGCCGGGTGAGCCGGATGACGACCGTCCCCTCCGGGCACTCCAGCAGCGCCGCCTCGTCAGCAGTGGCGACTCCTGCCGAGAGCGAGTCCTCGGCCCAGGTGGGACGACGACCACGGGCAGTGAGCTCGTCGTACAGGCTGGCAGGCAGGTCCGGGCCGTCGAGCAGGCCCGGCACGAGCGCCGCGTTGATGTAGGCGTCGGAGAGGCAGACCGGGCTGCCGTCGGCGAGGCGGATCCGTCGCCACCGCAGCACTAGGCTCGCGCGGAGCGAGGCCGAGCGCACGCGCGACCCCGGCCGGCGACTTGACCTTCTCGGCGAGGAGGGTCCGGCTCTCGGCAACGGTGCCGCGTCCGATCATGTCCTCGGTGAAGCTCGCGATGCGGCTCGGTTGGCGGCGCGGCGGTGCGACGAAGGTGCCGCGGCCCGGGAACCGTTGGAGCACCCCCTCGGCGACCAGCGCGTCCAGGGCTTGCCGGACTGTCATCCTGGCGACGCTGAAGCGTTCGACCAGGTCTCGCTCTGATGGGGCGGCGGTGCCCGGTGCGCATCCGGTGACCAGTTCTCGCACGTACTCCCGAATTGCCACGTGCTTCAGTGCGCGTCGGTCAGCCGCCCCCCGCTCGACTGTCTCCACCATCGAAGGTTAGGCCCGTGCAGGTCGTGCGTCCCACGAACGCCGAAATCCTCTCGCTCCGCGCTCGCCCGTACGAGTACGAACAGATGTTCGAACGATGGGTTACCATCGGGTGATGGACTTCCAGAGCACGCTCTTCGCCACCGGGTCGGCCGGCGAGCTCGGGTTCGACGGTCTCGAGCGACACGAGCTCGGCGCCGGAGCCTGGGTCGACGTCGTCCCCGGGTGGCTCGTCGAGCCCGACGACGTCTTCAGCACCCTGGTCAAGGACGTGCCGTGGCGCGCGGAGCGGCGGCAGATGTACGACCGGATCGTCGACGTACCCCGCCTCGTCTACACCTACATGATCGGCGAGGAGCTCCCGCATCCGGTGCTCACCGCCGCCCGGGACGCGCTCACGGCCCACTACCTACCCGAGCTCGGCGAGCCGTTCCGCACCGCCGGCTGCTGCTACTACCGCGACGGCCGTGACAGCGTCGCCTGGCACGGCGACCGGATCGGCCGCGGCGACACTCACGACACGATGGTCGCGATCGTGTCCGTCGGCGATCCGCGGCGGCTGGCGCTGCGGCCGCGTGACCGGTCCGACGGCTCGGACTCGCTGTCCTTCGAGATGGGCCACGGCGACCTCCTGGTGATGGGTGGCAGCTGCCAGCGCACCTGGGAGCACGCCGTGCCGAAGGTGGCCTCCGCCGGGCCCCGGATCTCGGTCCAGTACCGGCCGCTGAACGTCTTCTGACGCTGCGCGGCGAACCTCAGAACTCCACGCCCGGAGCAGCCGTGTGCTCGGCAGGGGCGTCGTAGAAGTCGCGCTCCTTGACCCCGGCGACGCCCGAGAAGAACATCCACGGGATGGTGCGCACCGACTGGTTGAGCTGGGCGGCCGCGTCGTTGTAGTACTGCCGGGCGAACGCGATCTGGTCCTCGGTCCTGGCGAGCTGGTCCTGCAGGTCGCGGAAGTTCGCGTCTGCCTTGAGGTCCGGGTAGGCCTCGGCAACGGCATTGACCTTGACCAGCGCCTGCTGGAGCGCGGCGTCGGCGGCCGCCTTGGCCGGTACGTCGTCGCCGGCGGCCGCGGTTGCGACACCGGCCCTGGCCTTGGTGACCTCGTCGAAGACCCCGGACTCGTGCGCGGCGTACCCCTTGACCGTCTGCACCAGGTTGGGGATCAGGTCGGCGCGCCGGGTGAGCTGGACGTCGATACCGCCGAGCGCCTCCTCCGCGCCGACGTCGAGCTTGCGCAGCTTGTTGAACCCGACGACGAAGAACAAGCCGAGGAGCACGAGGACGACGACGGCGATGATGACGTAGATCATTGGAGGTGGGCCCTCTCTCGAAGTTGCTGGAAATCTAGGCGCTCGGCGGCGCGAGCGCGAGGGGCGTCGCGACGGCGCTCACCAGGACCCGCCGCCCCCGCCGCCTCCGCCCCCACCGCCGCCACCGCCGCCGCCGCTCGACGACGAGCTCTGCGTGGCCTCGTAGGAGGAGATGGCGCTGCTCAGCGTGCTGTCGAAGTCGCCGACCATCGAGTCGACGTGGTAACCCGCGCCGTAGCCGGCTCCGTAGAAGTACGCCGGTGCCGGCGGCTCCCCGCCGGTCTCCACGTGGTACTTCTCGGCCCACTCCTTCGCGCAGTCGAACGCGACCGCGTACGGGAGGTAGGCGGTGTAGAGCTCCTCGCGGCCCGAGAAGTCGAACCGGTCCTTGCTCGACGGGGTGGACAGCACCCGCTTGAAACCGCCGACCCGTGACCACAGCTCGCGGCCGGCCGGGGTGCGCTTGGTCGCCGAGCCCGGCTGCAGCAGCGAGATGGCGCCCGCCGCGAAGGCCGCGAGCGGAAGGGCCACCATCGACATGTTGAACGGGCGCCAGAAGGTCAGCACCACGACCCCGGCGAACCCTGCCAGGACCAGCAGGCCGCCGACGCCGCCGATGCCGGCCCGGGTCAGCAGTCCGTTCACGACCGCCCAGTTCTTGGTGCCGCTGGTGAACGACGCGACCTGGTTCTGCAGCAGCTGCCCTGCCTGGACGCTCTTGGGATGTGCCACGAACCTCGATCCGGGGCCGGACAGCAGGCCGGCGACGCTGGTGGTCACCGGGTCGAGGCCCGCCCAGCCGTGCGGGCCCGCCTTGTCAGCGATCGTCCAGCTCTGGTCCTGACCACGCTGGAGGTCGACCGCACCGTGCTCGGCGGCATGCATCAGGCTGGCGACGAACGCGCGCCGGTCGACGCCCTCCTCCAGCATGAACTGCGCCTGCGCAGGTCCGATGCCTTCCGGCGGGCCGTACATCAACGGGAAGCGCGGATGCCGCTCGAAGGCCATCCAGCCGAGGGCGAGGCCCAGCCCTCCGAGGAGGACTGCCAGCCCGACGAAGACGAGCAGGACGGGCACCGAGGTGCCGAAGACGTTGTCGAACCGGGCCGGCCACGGCAGCGTCGCCTGCTCCGGGGTCGGCATGTCCTGGCCGGCGACCAGCGTCACCGGCGTGTGCGCGTTGAGTCCCTTGGTGCGGACCGTGAGGTCGGTGGTGCCCGTGCCCCGGACCTTGCACTCCGAGGTGCCGTTGTCGCCGACCTCACCGACGCCCTGCCAGCAACGGACCTCGTCCGCCGGCTCCGGCAGGTGCACGGTGAGCTCGGACCGTTGGATGTCCTGCGCCCAGCCCGCCGGGATCAGGTTCCAGTAGAACTGGGTGTCGGTGTCGACGTACTCGCCGCCCGGCGTCAGCACGGAGTCGACGTGGTACTCGAGCACGTACTCGTGCGGGCCGATCGACAGCGTGGTGTCGGCCTCGCCGATCCGGTAGTTGTCGTAGCGTCCCTGCTCGACGGTGTGCTTGACGTCGGTCTCCTCGCCGTCGGCCGTCACCTCGAAGTCCTCGACGATGTGGCGGATGTCGGGGTCGGAGGGGTTCTGCCGGTCGAAGAACCGGAAGATGCCGTGCAGGTTGGACACCGGGAAGTCCACGGTGAGCGTCTCGACGACATCCATCCCGCCGTCCTCGTCGACCGTGAAGTCCGCCTTGTACGACGTGATCGTCGTCTGCTCGCTGGGCATGTCAGCGGCTTCGAAGTCCACGTCGTAGAACGCGGCGGGGATGCAGAGGATCGCCACCATGAAGGCGAAGGCGACAGCCGACGCGATGAGACGCTTCATGGCCGCAAGGCTAGGGGGTGCCGGGCCCGGGGGCTCCGCTTGCCGGCACTGCCGCACGTGCCTGCCAACCGGCGTTCGGGACCGCCGCGGGTCTGGGCCCCGAGGACTAGCTCTCGGGGTTCGCCCGCGCCGTGATCTCTGCCGCGGCGCGGAGGATGCAGAACTCGTTGCCCTCCGGGTCCGCGAGCACCACCCAACCGGTGCCCGGACCGTAGGTGCCCCGACGGTCGGCGACCTCGGTCGCCCCGTGCGCGAGCAGCCGCGCGAGCTCCTCGTCGCGGGTGCCCGCGCGAGGGCGCAGGTCGAAGTGGATGCGGTTCTTGACGGTCTTGGCGTCCGGGGTCTCGATGAACAGCACCTCGTGACCCGTCTCCGGGTCCACGATCGCGCACTCCTCATGTCCCGGCTCGTTGGGATCGTCCGGGATGTCGGTGTAGCCGAGGACCGGCTTCCACCACTCCGAGAGCGCGTAGGCGTTGCGGCAGTCCACCGTGGTGTGCGAGATGTACGACGTCACCGGGCCACTCTCGCGCGCGGCTCCGATCCCCTCAACCGGGTTTCCGGACCGCGACTCGGCCGACTACGCGATGCCGTGCTCGGCGATGAACGCGAGGATGTCGTCGGCCAGCTCCGGCCGGCAGACGATCACGTCCGGCAGGTAGACGTCGTCCTGGTTGTAGACGAGCTCACTGCCGTCGACCCGGCTGGTGAAGAGCCCGGCGGCGCGGGCCACGGCGACCGGCGCCGCGGAGTCCCACTCGTACTGGCCGCCGGCGTGCACGTAGGCGTCCGCGACATCGCGGACGACCGACATCATCTTGACGCCCGCCGAGCCCATCGGCACCAGCTCGGCGTCGAGCTTCTCCGCGAGTGCCGAGACGAAGGCCGGGGGGCGGCTGCGGCTGACGGCGATCCGCGGCCTGTCCGACGTACGCGGCGGTACGACGGGCGGGGTACCGGTGTTGAACGTCTCGCCGAGCTCGGGCTGGGCGACGGCACCGGCCGTGAGCGTGCCGCCCTGCCAGACGGCCACGTGCACGGCCCAGTCGTCGCGCGGCGGCTCGCTGAACTCTCGGGTGCCGTCGAGCGGGTCGATGATCCAGACCTTCGCCGCATTGAGCCTGCGCATCCTTGTCGACGGCGCTCTCCAGCGCCTCTTCGGACAGGACTGCGTCGCCGGGCCGGTACGTCGCCAGCAGCCCCATCAGCAGCTCGTGAGCGGCGCGGTCCCCGGCGTCCTTGAGCTCCTTGCCCTCCAGTCCCTCGCCGCGCACCTCGAGCAGCCGACGACCGGCGGCCTCGGCCAGCCAGGCGGCGAGCAGGTGGTCGTCAGCGACGACCTCAGGAGCGGGGGTACCGGCGTCGAAAGTCACCGGGTCAGCGTAGTGGTCGGAAATCTCCCACCGCCCAATGGGCACGAACGACACGACTCCGGCCCCTGGGGCTGCGGTTTGGGACCAAACCGCAGCCCTCCCGACCGACCCCGCGCCCTCAGCTGTTGAAGTTCTGCTGGGTCTTCTCGAGGCCTTCGCCGATCAGCATCTCGACCGCATCGGCCGCGCGGTCGACCTGGAACGGCACGTCCTTGCGCTCGGTGGACGAGTAGTTCGCCAGCACCCAGTCGGCGACCTGCTGACGACCGGGCGGGCGGCCGATGCCGATCCGGACGCGGTGGAAGTCCCCGGTACCGAAGGAGGAGCGCAACGACTTGAGCCCGTTGTGGCCGTTGTCGCCACCACCGAGCTTGACCCGCATCGTGCCGAACGGGAGGTCGAGCTCGTCGTGGATCGCGACGACCCGGGCGGGCGGGACCTTGTAGAACGTCGTCAGCGCCTTGATCGCGCCGCCGGACTCGTTCATGTAGCACCGCGCCCTCGCGAGCACGACCCGCGGCCCCGGCGCGCCGGGCGCACCGAAGCGGCCCTCGACCACATCGGCACGTCCGGACTTGTGGGCACGGAAGCCGCTACCCATCCGGCGAGCGAGCTCCTCGACGACGAGGTAGCCGATGTTGTGCCGGTGACCGGAGTACGACGGACCGGGGTTGCCGAGTCCGACCACCAGCCAGACACCGGACCCCACGCTGCCTTCGGCACGGTCGCTCATCGGGTCCTCCGCGGCATCGGCGCTGGTCGTCGTACCTCTGTCAAAGGAGTGGCTGCTCCCCGGCACCGCATTGCGTGCCGGGGAGATCAGTCGGCCCAGGAACCACCTGAGCCGAGTGAGCGTCACTCGTCGTCGCCGCCCTCGGCGGACTCGCCACCCTCGGCGGACTCGCCCTCGCCGGCCTCGCCCTCGGCGGCCTCGTCGCCCTCGGCCTCCGGCTCCTCGCCGAGGTCGGAGTCCTGCGCAGCGGTCACGTTGACGACCAGCGTCTCGGGGTCGGTCAACAGCGTGGTGCCGGACGGCAGCTCGAGCTGGCCGGCCAGGAACTGGGTGCCGGCCTCGGCGCCCTCGATGTCGACCTCGAAGGACTCGGGGATGTGGGTGGCCTCGGCCTCGACCTGGATGGTCGAGTTCTCGGTGACGACCAGGGTGTCGCGGACCGCGTCGCCGATGACCAGGATCGGGACGTCCACGGTGACCTTCTCGCCGCGGCGGACCGCGACGAGGTCGACGTGCTCGAGGACGCGCCGGACCGGGTCGACCTGGATCTGCTTGGTCAGCGCGAGCTGGGTCTCACCCTCGATGTCGAGCTCGAGCAGCGCGTTGGCGCCACCGTGCTTGATCGCCATCATCGTGTCGTGGCCCGGGAGGGTCAGGTGGATCGTGTCGTTGCCGTGGCCGTAGACGACCGCGGGGACCTTGTCCTCGCGACGGATGCGGCGGGCCGCGCCCTTGCCGAACTCGGTGCGCAGCTCTGCGGTGATCTTCTCGCTCATTCCGGGGTTCTCCTCGTGGCTGGTGACGGGGCCTCGGGGACCAAGAACGCCGCGCTTCCCTCACCCGGTGACCGGTGGGCGCGCGGCGTCGTACGGAACGAACCGGCCCAGTCGATCACGGAGTCACAGAAGCGGGTGCTCCCTCGCCGAGGCAACCTGACGATGCTAGACCCGGGGAGGTGCGCGGGACAAAACGCGGGCCGACTGTGGCCTATGCCGTCCGCACAGCGGCCGTGCCGTCGCCGGTCACGGCGCGGGAGTCGGCAACCGTACTGTCGCGAGCAGCAAGAAGGCCGAGATCCCATCAATACTCCCTTATACTTCCACGAAGTATCAAAGAGTATCCGTCTCGGGAGGCAGCAACCGTGGCAGCAAATCCGTACACGCCCGGGCAGGTCCCGCGGATCCTTGCCGGACGGGCGGTCGAGCTGCGCCGGATCGAGGACCAGCTTGCGCGCGTGGTGACGTACGGCGAGCTCGGCGGACCGCTCCTCGTCTTCCACGCCCCGCGCGGACTCGGCAAGACCTCCCTCCTGCGCGCCGCGCAGCGACGGGCGGACACCCTCGGGTTCGTGTCGGCCTGGGTGGCGTGCTCGCGGGAGCGTCCGGTGCTGCCCGAGCTGGTGCGCAGCGTGCAGACGGCGCTGGAGCGGGCCGACGTGCTCCCCCGCGGCGGAGCCGGCAGCCGCTGGCGCAAGCGACTGCAGTCGGTCACCGTCGAGGTCGGCCTGCCCGGGGCGAAGGTCCAAGCAGCGGTGGCGGACCCGGCACCGCCCACGGAGGAGCCGGCAGCGCTCGCTCCGATCGGCGCTCTCGAGGAGCTGCTGCACGACACAGCGGCGTTGGTACGACGGCGAGGCGGTGCGGGACTCCTGCTCTTCCTCGACGAGCTCCACACCGCGTCCGCCGACGACATGTCGGTGGTGCTCAACACCCTGCAGAACCTCGACGGGGCACGCGAGGCCAACCCGCTCGCAGTGGTCACCGCTGGACTGCCGGTGACCCCCGAGGCGCTGACCCGCGCCGCCACCTTCGGCGAGCGCAGCACCTTCGTCTCGCTCGACGTGCTCAACGACGAGGACGCACGCACCCTCCTGGTGGCGCCGGCCGAGGCCGAGGGGGTCTCGTGGAGCGCCGGCGCTCTCGACGCCGTCGTGGCCGAGGCCCGCGGCTACCCCTACCTGCTCCAGCTGATCGGCAGCAGCACCTGGGACGCCGCCCGGCCCGACCGCGGCGACCGGCTCACGCTCACCCAGGTCCGCAAGGGGCTGCCCGCGGCCCGCGACCAGCTGACCGCCATGCACCGGGCCCGCTGGGGCGCCGCGACCCCGCTGGACCGCGAGTTCCTCGCCGCGATGGCGGCAGCGGGCCGAGACAACGTCACCCGGGCCGAGATCGCACAGCGGATGGGCCGCGACTCCCGCGCGATCAGCGTGCCGCGGGAGCGGTTGATCGAGAAGGGCGTGATCGAACCGGTCGGTCACGGTCTCGTGCGGTTCACGATGCCCGGGTTCGCCGAGTTCGTGCGGACGCTCGACGAGGCGTAGTCGTGCCGGCCGGTGCTAGGCGTGACCGTCGAACATCGACGTCACGGAGCCGTCCTCGAAGACCTCACGGATCGCACGGGCGAGCATGGGTGCGATCGACAGCATCGTGAGCTTGTCGAACTGCTTCTCCGGGCCGACCGGCAAGGTGCTGGTGACGACGATCTCGAGCGCGCTGCTGTTCTTGAGCCGGTCGACGGCCGGGTCGGACAGGATCGCGTGGGTCGCGGCGATGATCACACCGGCCGCACCGGCGGCGGTCAGCGCCTCTGCTGCCTGCACGATCGTGCCCCCGGTGTCGATCATGTCGTCGGTGAGCACGCAGATCCGGCCGGAGACGTCACCGACGACCCGGTTGGCGACGGTCTCGTTGGGCCGGTCGGCGCGGCGGGTCTTGTGGATGAAGGCCAGCGGCACGCCACCGAGCCGGGCGGACCACCGCTCCGCGACCTTGATCCGGCCGGCGTCCGGGGAGACCACTGCGAGCGGCTGTCCGCCGTACTTGGACTTGATGTGGTCGGTGAGGATCGGCAGCGCCATCAGGTGGTCGACCGGTCCGTTGAAGAACCCCTGGAGCTGGTCGGCGTGGAGGTCGACGGTGATGATCCGGTCGGCCCCCGCGGTCTTGAACATGTCGGCCATCAGCCGTGCCGAGATCGGCTCGCGACCGCGGTGCTTCTTGTCCTGTCGGCTGTAGCCCCAGAACGGCATCACGACGGTGATCCGCTTGGCCGAGGCCCGCTTGAGGGCGTCGACCATGATCAGCTGCTCCATGATCCACTCGTTGATCGGCGCCGTGTGGCTCTGGATCACGAAGGCGTCGCACCCGCGGACGCTCTCCTCGAACCGGACGTAGATCTCGCCGTTGGCGAACTCGTAGGCCTCGGTCGGGACGAGGGAGATGCCGAGGATCTCGGCCACCTCTTCCGACAGTTCCGGGTGTGCCCGGCCGCTGAAGACCATGAGGTTCTTCTCAGTGGTCCGCTGGATTCCGGGCACGTCGAGACTCCTGGGGGTCGCCGGCGGGAGGTACTGCCGATTCTGCCCCCTCTCGGAGGTCAGGCCCAAGTCTCCGCCAGTTTTGGGACGGTTCACGTGCCGGGCGACGGTGAGGGGTCTAGTCCTCGGAGTCCCTGCTCTGGGGACTCGGCGGCCTCGGCCGCGGCCGCCTGAGCGGTCCCGGCCCGCTTGGTCTGCGCCCACCCGGGCAGGTTCCGCTGCTGTCCCATGCTGACGGCGAGCGCACCGGGAGGCACGTCCCGCCGTACGACGGTGCCGGCGCCGGTCGCCGCGCCGTCGCCGATGGTGACCGGGGCCACGAAGGTGTTGTTCGACGACGTGCGCGCGTGCTTGCCCACCGTGGTCCGGTGCTTCTGGACCCCGTCGTAGTTGGCGAAGATCGTGCCGGCTCCGATGTTGCTGCCCTCGCCGATCTCCGCGTCGCCGACGTAGGAGAGGTGCGGGACCTTCGCCCCGTCGCCGATCTGGGCGTTCTTCGTCTCGACGAACGCTCCGATCTTGCCGCCGGCGCCGAGAGTGGTTCCGGGACGGAGGTAGGAGAACGGTCCGACAGTGGCGCGCGCGCCGATCACCGCGAGCTGGCCGTGGGTCCTCACGACACGCGCGCCGACGCCGATCTCGCAGTCGTCGAGCGTGGTGTCCGGACCGACCACGGCGTCCTCGCCGACGACGGTGGCGCCGAGCAGCTGGGTGCCTGGAAGGAGGGTGACGTCCTCGGCGAGCACGACGTCGGCGTCGATCCAGGTGGTCTCGGGGTCCATGACGGTCACCCCACCCTCCATCCAGCGGGTGACGATCCGGCGGTTGAGCTCGCGCCCGAGCGCGGCGAGCTGGGCTCGGTCGTTGGCACCCTCGGTCTGCCAGACGTCGTCGACGGGGAAGGCGGTCACGGTCAGTCCCGCGTCGCGGGCGAGCTGGACGGCGTCGGTCAGGTAGTACTCGCCCTTGGCGTTGTCGTTGTCGATCCGGCCGACCGCATCGGCGAGGAACTCGCAGTCGAAGGCGAGGATCCCCGAGTTGATCTCCCGGATCGAGCGTTGCTCGTCGCTGGCATCCTTCTCCTCGACGATCGCGAGCACGTCTCCGTCCTCGTCGCGCACGATCCGGCCGTAGCCCCTCGGCTCGTCCACGACGCCGGAGAGGATGCTGACCGCTGCCTGCGCCGCCTGGTGCTCCGAGGCGAACCAGCGCAGCGTGCGTCCCTCGAGGAGCGGCGTGTCGCCGTACGCGATGAGGACCGTGCCGTCGACCGGGGTGACCTGCTGCTCGTCGAGCGCGTCGAGCGCGATCCGAACGGCGTGGCCGGTGCCGAGCTGCTCGTCCTGGACCGCGAGGACCGCCTCCGGCAGGCACTCGAGGATGTGCGGACCGACCTGCTCGCGCTGGTGGCCCACGACAGCACAGACTCGGGTGGGCTCGAGCCCGCTGACGGCCGCGAGGACGTGCCCGATCATGCTGCGCCCGCCGATCGGGTGCAGCACCTTCATCGTCTTGGACCTCATCCGGGTGCCGCCGCCCGCAGCGAGGACGATGACGGTCAACTGCTCGGTCATGCCCCGAGCCTACGGCGCGGCCGGCCTGCCTCCGGAACTGGAGCGGAGCAAGCGAATGTCGCTGCGGCGTGTGCGCCGACGACGCCCTGCCCGATGAACAGGGCCGTTCATCTGCACCAAACCTCCACAGATCGGCCACCGATGCCGGGCGCTCGCTGCCTTAACGTCGGAGCATGACTGTTGCAATCCACGAGAAGCCCCTCTTCAGCGGCAGCAGCGCCTACCGGCTCGCCCTCGTCGTCGGCGTCGGCACCGCTCTCTTCCTGGTCTGGCTCGTCGCCGCCGTCGGCGTGATGGCCGAGTCCGGCTACCGCGGTGACCTGGCGTACGCCGGCGTCCTGCTCTCGACGCTCGGCGGGTTCGTCGTCTCCCGGCTTCGCGCCGGGAGCCTGGGAGACACCATGCTCGCGACCGCGGTCGCGCTGATCGGTGTCGCCGTCGTCGCACTGATCGGCGGCGTCCACGAGCGGCCCGCGACGTCGGTCGCGGAGCTGCTCGGGCTCAACGCGATGTTCGCAGCCGGTTTCGCCGTGTCGGGGCTGCTGTTCAAGCGCGCGGCGGCCGCCCAGGCGCGCCCCACCAGCACGTCGTAGGTTCGAACGTCTGCGGCCGACCCGCCTTCCTGACGGCCGCACCGGCTGCACGGAGTTCCGTCCTCAGACCTCCGAACGGTCCAGGTCCTCGGTGGTTGCCGCTCGCCGTCCCGGCAGCAGAGCAGCGCATCCGAGCCCCACGACCAGGACGCCGACGAACACCGCCGCGACGACGTGGTGCGAGGTCCGTACGTCGGCGGCACTGCCGTCCACGTCGAGGAGCACGCCCAGCAGGGCGATGCCGATCACGCCGCCGAGGTAGCGCATCGTCGAGCTGATCCCCGCTGCCATCCCGCTCCGGCTGGGGACGATCGCCGACAGCGACGCCGTCTGGGCGGCCGGCCCGCACAACCCGAGCCCGATGCCGAGGAGGGCCAGTGGCAGCCGCACCTCGTCGGCGCTGTCGAGGTCGGATGCCAGCAGGATCACCATCCCGCCGAGACAGGTCAGCGAACCGGCGACCGCCAGCGCCCGCGGGCCGAGCCGCTCCGTCAGCCGGCCGGCGACCAGCGACATCAGCACCATCGCGACCATCAGGAAGATCAAGAGCTGGCCGGTCTCGCGGGCAGTGACGTCGAAGAGCCGTTCGAGGACGAGGGGGAGCTCGAACAGGAGTGCGTACATGACCAGGTTCTGCAGGCAGATGAGCAGGGTGCCGGCGGTGAAGGCAGGCGCGCGGAAGATCTCGAACGCGATCACGGGATCGGCAGCACGCCGTTCGCGTCCGACGAACCCGACCAGCGCCACCAGTCCGCCGACCACGAGCAGGACCGCCACGAGGTCGGCGCGTTGGGTGCTGAGGACGAGCAGTGCCAGCGCTGCGGTGAGCAGCAGCGAGCCGGGCCAGTCGAACGCGGCGGCAGGGCGGGTGTCGTGGCGCCGGTCCACACCCGCCATCAGGAGCGCCGAGACCATCAGCACGGGCAGGTTCACGACGAAGACCGCTTCCCACCCGAACGCGTCGACCAGGATCCCTCCGATGATCGGTCCGAGAGCGGCTGCCGACGCCATGATCGCGCCGAACATGCCGAACGCCCGGCCCCGCCGCTCGGGCGGCAGCTCGATCCGCAGCAGCGCGACGGTGGCTGGTACCGCAAGGGCGCCCCCCGCTGCCATCAACAGCCGCGAGCCGGCCAGGACCGGCAGGTTGGGGGCGAGGAACCCCACCACGGCTCCGAGGCCGATGACCAGCTGCCCGAAGGCGCAGACCCGCCAGTGGCCGAGGCGGTCACCGAGCTTCCCGCCGGGGCCCTGCAGAGCGATCGCGGCGATCAGGTACGTCGCGACCAGGGCCTGCGTCACATCAGCCGGGTCGTGGTCCACGGCTCGGGCAACGGAGGGGACGGCGACCGCGATCATCGTCGAGTTCAGCGGCATCAGGGCTGCTGCCAGCAGCGCACCCGCCAAGCCACGGGAAACGTTGGAGGAGGCCGTCGTTGCCGGATCAGCCATGCGTGATCGGACGTCGCTGCAGCAGGAAGAGGTGCTCCCCGACGAACGCGAACTCGATGTCGTGGTCCTCCACACCGAAGACCGCGTCACATGCCGACGCGAGTCGGTGCAGGGCCCCCAGCATGCCCTCGTCCAGGCACCGGGCCTCGACCAGGCGGGGATCCACCCGCTGCTCCTCGACCCGACCGTCCGGTCGTAGCCGCAACGCGATGTCCTTCTCGCCGGTGGAGCACTCCAGGAGGATGCCGTCCGGTGACAGGCGGTACTGGTCCGGCGTCACTTCGCCGCTCACGACCACCTCGCCGAGGCCCCAGCTCGCCTCGATCAGCCGCTCCCTCGCTCCCGTGATCGGGTGCCGGGTGAACAGGACCCCTGCGACGTCGGAAGGGACCATCTCCTGGAGGACGACCGCCATCCGGGGCGCTGGGTCGAGCCCGTGCTGCTCCCTATAGGCGATCGCCGCCGGGTCGTGGGCAGAATCGTGCACGCGGTGCACGGCGTCCCGGACCGCCGCGACGCCCACCACACCGAGCACGCTCAGGTGGGTGCCCGCGAAGGACGCGGCTGCGGAGTCCTCGCCGATCGCGCTGGAGCGCACGGCCCACGGTCCCGGCGCCAGGGCGACCAGCAACGGACCGACGTCGAGCTCGCCGGCTCTCGCCGCCCGCACGGAGTCCCAGCCGAGCGCGAAACCACCAGGCACCGGCAGGCCGGCGCGGAGCGCCGCAGCGAGCTGAGCAGCCTTGCCGCCGAAGACGCATTCGTCGGTCGCGCCCTCCAACGTGGCCAGGGCGCTCGGTCGAGGGTCTTGACTCACTCCAGCAGCCGCACTTCGCCCGTGGTGCCGTCGACCCGCACCCGGGCGCCGTCCTGGATCGTCCGCGTCGCGTCGCGAGTCCCGACGATCCCTGGGATCCCGTACTCACGCGCCACGATGGCCGCGTGGCACAGCTGTCCCCCTCGGTCGGTGACGATCGCGCCGAGCATCGGGAGCACCACGTTGAAGTAGGGCGAGGTCATCCGCGTGACCAGGACGTCACCCTGCTTGATCTTCTCGAAGTCTGCAGAGCTGTCGACCAACCGGGCAGGGCCTTCGTAGGTTCCCGCGTTGACCGAGAGCCCCGTGAGCACGGTCGCCGTGTTCGGTGTGTCGGGGACCCCGAACAGAGTCCCGAGGAACGTGTTCATCGCCGAGGCCGTCCGACGGGCGGGTTCGGGCAGCCACTCGGCCGGCGGCGGAGGTGCCGGGACCGCCCGCAGGAAGGCCGGGGCGTCGGTCGTCGTCATCGTGGTGCGCCACTCGAACCTGCCGGCGACCTCGGCGGCGCTGGGGCCGCCGCTGCCCACCAGCAGCGCTCTTGCCTCGTCCGGGTCCAGCTCGACGCCGTGCTCCACGGCATCGAGCCTGCCGGCAGCGACGAGCCGGCGACCCAGTCTCGAGCATCGCCCGTCGGGCCAACCCGGTCGCCCAGCCGTCGGAGTACACACCGCGCTCGTCGCGGATCCGATACATGCGCCTGACCTCGGCCAGACGGTCGTCGAAGTCCTCCCGGTGCTCGGCCGGGACCCGGTCCCGCAGGACCGTCAGCGCCGAGTCGTCGTCGGGAGCCGAGCTCCAACCACCCGCCAACGCGGTGCGCAGCGCCTCGGCCAGCACCTCGGGGAGCTCTCCGGCCACATGGTCGCCGACGTCGTACCCGACGCTTCGCCAGCGGACAGCGTCGACGTACGTCGTGACCTCCGCGCCGACGTCCGGGTGCCCGCTGAGGGTCTCGAGGATGTCGGCGGCCGCCCCGGGGCCGGCGAGGACGTCCTGGGCGGACTCGGAGGTCGTCAGTGCCTTGGCCGCGGCATCCAGCTCCGCAGCGGCGAAGCCGCGCGAGACGGCCGAGCGTCCGCGCAGCAGACCCATCAGCTCGCCGACGTCCGCACCGGTCCAGGCGATCGCACCGGCAAGGAAGTCACCGACCGGCAGGGAGGCGGTGACGGTGTACTTGTGGTGCAGGTAGGCGTTGTCAGTGACGTGCCGTGCGCACCGGTCGACGTGATCGGCGAGGCTCGGGGTCGGACAGCGATGCGACGTCGACGGACTGGATCGCCTGGTGTGCCTTGATGGCTGCCGGCTTGTCGACCTGGTCCCACTCCTCCAGGTCCTGGCGCCACAGCTTCCCCGCGATCGCCGCAGCCGCTGCCTTGTGCCGCCTGCGCATCTCGGGGTGGAGTCGGCTGAGCACCTGGAGCACCGGCTTGGGCGGCGGTCCCATCGCGCCCGGGGGCGCGCCTACCGGGACCGGCTGGTTGTAGAGAAAGGACTGCACGAAGGCCGGCTCCAGGTGGTCGAGCAGGACGCCGTACCTGGCGGTCCCCTCCTTGAAGCCTCTCGGGAACCCCTCCAGGAACGCGGCCTGCGTGATCCGGGTCATCGGCCGGGAGCCGTGGGTGGACTCGAGCTCCCACGGGCCCTTGCCGGGCGGTTCGAAGGATCGTCCGTTGACGACGACGGATTCCTGCACTGGCATCGGAGCTCCCACGGTCTTGGTGTTCCCAAAGTGAACACCTGCCGTTCACCTCCGGTGGCGGGATTGGACGAACTTTTTCTCCCGGGTAGGGGTCGGACCTACGTCGCTAGTGGCTGACTGCGCCGGAATCGGCTCGGTCACGATCTCCACAGGCTCTGACTCCTTGGTTTGAGCACAACCGGGAGTCTCTAGGCGTGACCTCCCTGGTCAAGACGCTTCAAGCTCGTGCTTCTTCTTGGGCACCTGATGCGGCAGATCCCTGGTGAACGCCAGCGAGAGGAGGGCCAGGAATGCCGCTGCCAGCAGCCCGGTCTTGAGCGCTTGTAGCTGGGCGGACTCGTAGTCGTCGACGAGAGCGCGGGTGGTCGAGTCGTCTAGCCCTGCCTCTTGGGCTGCGTCTTCGATCTGGTCTGCGGACACGAAGTCGATTCCGGACCCGACGGCCACCCCGACCTGCTCGGAGACCGCGCTGCTGATCCGCTCGTCGGTCGAGATGTTGGAGACGAACGCGGTCGTGAGCCCGGACAACACGATCGCACCGAGCAGGGCGACACCCAGCGACGAGCCGAGCTGCTGACCGGTGAACTGCAGACCGCCGGCCTCCCCGCGTCCCGAGGCGTCCACCGAGGACTGCACCACGTTGCCGAGCTGGGAGGCGATCAGCCCCATCCCCACACCCAGCACCGCCATCGACCAGAGGAAGCTCGGGTTGTCCAGCTCCGGTTCGATCGTGGCCAGGAGCATGACGGTCGCGATCATGGCGGTCGCCAGACCGGCCCGCACGATCGACTGGACCGAGTAGCGCCCGGACAGCCGCGACCCTGCCGCGGAGGCTAGGAACATCGTGATGGAGACGGGCAGCATCTGGAGGCCGGTCTCCAGGGCATCGAGCCCGATCACCAGCTGCAGGTAGAGCGGGATCGTGAAGAAGACGCCCATAAGGATCAGGTTCTGGCTGAACAGCCCGATCAGGCCGGCGCGCAAGGGGGCGACCTTCAGCAGCGCCAGGTGCACCAACGGGTCGCGTCCAGTGCTCTCTCGGCGCCGCTGCCACGCCGTGAACGCCCACAGCAGGACGGCCCCGAAACCGATGACGAAGACCGTCAAGGAGAAGCCGAACGGCTCCACCGGTGAGTCCTCCTTGGGTTTGACCCAGCCCCAGGTGCTCGACTGGAGCACCCCGAGGACGACGAGGCCCAGTCCCGCCGCGGACAGCACGCTGCCGACGATGTCGAGCTTCGGGGGCGGGCCGGTCCTTACCGCGTCGGCCACCTTGGGTGTCATCACCAGGATCAACGCCACCAACAGCACCTCGCCGGCGAAGATGATCCGCCACGAGTACTCGGTGGTCGCCCAGCCGCCCAGGATCGGGCCCACCGCGATCCCTGCCCCCGCAACTCCGCCGATCACGGCGTACGCCACCTTCCGAGAGGCGCCCTCGAAGTTGCCCGCGATCAACGCCACCATCGCTGGCAGGACCAGGGCGGCACCAAGCCCTTCGAGGACCGACCACCCCAGGGTCAGGATGACTACCGAAGGCGCCAGCGCCGTGATCGCTGAACCGCAGGCGTAGATGATCAGGCCGATGACGAACGCCCTCCGCCGTCCGATGATGTCGCCGATCTTGCCTCCGGTGAGCATGAACATCGCCATCACCAGGCAGTAGAGCGTGATCACCGCCTGGATCGTGGCCACCGTCGTGTCGAAGTCGGCCACCAGTGCGCTGATCGAGACATTCATCGCCGACTGGTCCAGCACCATGACGAACTGAGCGATGGCCAAGGCCACGAGCGGCAACCAGTTCTTCTTCGGGGTCGAACCCGTCTGCGTCTGCTGGGTTTCACCGGCGGTCACGGGGTTCTCTTCTCCTCGGCGCAGAAGGTTTGCCGATCGCGCCGTGTTGGCGTGAAGGGTTGGCGACCCAACACTGACACAGAGGGCGACCTATCCGCCGGGTAAGTTGGCGGTGTGGATGCAGTGGCTGAAGCGTTGCAGATCGGTGTGATCGTGCTGATCGTGATTGCCCTTGTGGCGTCGGTTGTCTTCGTTACGCGGGAAGACTACGAGCACATGCACCGGTAACGGTGCGCCCCCGCGACAGGCCGACGTGGGTGCCCGGAGGTCGGGCACGTGTCCATCGTGGACCCGCCACGGCCGCACTCCGCCTCTACGCCTCCGCTCGCGCTCGATGCCGCTGAGCGGCCCAGTCAGCCGCGGTAGACCCGCTCGCACTGGACAAGGAGTCACCCGAGAGCACCCAGACCCGGTCGTGGCCGCTCGAGCACACCACCCGGTCCGTCCCGGCCCGGGCGTCCACCCGGTCGTTCCCGGGGCCGGCCCAGATGTGGTCCGCGCCCTCGCCTCCGACGATGAAGTCGAAGCCGCGTGAGTCGACGATCTGGTCGTTGCCGGAGGAGCCGAACACCCGGTCCGCGTCCTTGCCGCTTCGGATCCAATCCTTGCCGCCGCCGCCGCGGACCCGGTCACGGCCGACGAACCCGTTGAAGAAGTCGGGACCGGCGCCGAACAGGACCGTGTCGCTGCCCTTGTCGCCGAGAACGCTCGTCGCGAAGGTGGCCGGAAGCGTGTGTGTGTCGACGTAGTCGCCGCCGAGCCGCGGCCACACCTCGATGAGCAGCGGGCGACTGGTGCTGATGTCCGACGGCACCCGGCACACGCCGGCGATGCCGGGGTTCGCCCGCTGGCGGTTGCAGCTGGACGGGATCCTCCAGAGACGCTGGGTGCCGGTGTCGCGGAAGCGCAGGGATCCGGAGTCCGTCCGGGTGATGACGAGGTGGCTGTTCTGCTGGCCGGCCTGGTAGCGGTAGCCGTGCTCGGTGCGGACGATGATCGCCCGGTTCTTGAGCGGGATCGTTTCGCCCTGGCCGACCACCGCGGTCGGGTAGCGGTACGGCGGACCGGCCGTGCCCGGCCCGAGCGGCGGGTCGTCATAGACGGGCCTGGCGGCGGCGGCTCCGGCGGCGTGGCCGAAGGAAGCGGACATGGCGGCGAGGACCGCAAGGACGGCGAAGCTGCGCGTGAACACGAGTCTTTTCTCCCGGGCAGGTCGAGGTCGTTCAACTCGGCAGCGTACGCCCCTCACCTGCGGACGCCACGGACCGGCGTCGTCCGCGGCGCGGCGGGCACCGCCGCTAGGTTCGACCCATGCCGCAGAGGGCCATCGACGCTATGCCCGACGGCGTCGTGATCGCCGACGCCGACGGGCTGGTGGAGCTGATCAGCGTCGAGGCGCGGCGGATGCTCCGGGTCGACGGAACGGTCGCGCCCGCCGAGGCAGCCAGCGTGCTTGCGCACACCGTCAGCACGCACTTGTCGTTCTACGTGAGGCCCACGGAGAGCGGTGCCGAGAGCGCGGCAGCCAAGGTCGGCGAGGTCCTTGCAGCGGCCCAGCGACGGGGCCACGAGCGTGCAGCCGGTGATTCTCGTGAGACTGCGGGAGTGGGTGTGGCCGTGATGATTCGTACTCACCACGGCCACACATCCGCTGACCTGCGAAAGCTCGCCGGTCTTCCGCTCCCCGGGTAGGAGTCGAACCTACGTCGCTAGTCCTGATTCAAAGATCGATGCACGCCGTACTTGGGGGTCCTGCCGCGTCCGGTGCGGTCCGGATCCACGCTGGAAGGCAGGTCCCTGAGTCCGGTCCTGTCCGCCTGGTACGGCCTCGTCGTGGTGCGTACGTGACCAATCGGTGACCAGGTGCTTTGCGTCCGCCTGCTTCGTCCAACTGCGCAGATCAACGCACGACACCTCAGCCAGCCACCGCCAACTGGACTAACTCGTTACTAGCCCAAGCAGTGTCGAACTGGCGGTGATGATTGTTCAAGGAAGAACGACGTAAGTGCTCAGCGGGTGGACCACGTCTGTACGACGGCCCTCGCCACGGATTCAGGGGAGAAGTCGTCTGTGCCTGCGGCAGCTCGGAGCCAGTACGCAGGTTACGGCTTGCGAGACCGCTTCGGTGGAGAGGTCCGGCCCTCGCCGAGGGCGGCGCTCCGAACGTGCGCAGGACGTGTTCGAGCGTGGAGGCGAGCAACTCCTGTGTTGCCTCGCGGGTGGCCTCGCCGCGTAGCCACCGCCGGGTCGCGGCGCGGTTGAGCCCGGTCCAGCACTCCAGCGCGTAGCGCAGCCGGGGCGAGTCCTGGGCGATGTCGGCGTGGAAGGTCACGAGCAGGGCGACGGCACGGCCTCTGAGATCGGCGACGACACGTCTCACCTCGGGGTCGGCGATGTCCTCGCCGGGGGCGATGGTGCCGAGATAGATCAGTGCGGTTCGCCTCGGTCCAGTCCAGCCAGCGCGAGACGGTGTCCGCCACCCGTGCGCGGGCGCTGCGACCCACGGGCGGCCGCAGCTGTTCCTCGCGGACGGCGTCGAGCCGCTCGAGCAGGGCGACGTAGACCTCCGTGCGTCCGCCGAAGTAGTGGTGCACCAGTCCGCGCGTGACACCGGCCGAGCGCGCGATGTCCTCGACCGAGACCTCTTCGTAGCCACGCTCGGCGAACAGGTCGTTGGCCGCGTCGAGCATCTGGTCGCGCCGCTGCTGCGGGTCGAGGCGCCGGTACTTCGGGGTCGGTGTCACCAGAGCAGTGTGCCAGGAATTGGCGATCCGTCAAGACACTGTTAGCGTTTCGCTTGTAAAGCAGCGGCATGGCCGCCCTCGCGTCGCAGGTCGCGCCGCATCAACCAAAGGAAACCAATGCGCAAGATCCTCCTCGGCGTCGTGGCCACCGCCGCGATCGCCACCCCGCTCGCCGTGGCCACCTCGGCCAACGCGGCCACCACCGACGCCAACGGCGTCGTCACCGTGAGCCAAGGGCGAGATCATGGCCCAGTTCCCGAACATGAACGAGAAGGCGTTCCAGAGGATCGCCATGGCCGACGGCCAGTCGCTCACCGGCTCCAACGTGTTCACCGCGACCACCACCACCGGCGTGGGCTGCTCGGACGGCACCACCCAGAACCACTACCGCAACACCATCCTCACCAGCCCGATCGCGCTCACCGAGATCTACAACGGCTCGGCCGACAAGGTCACCGGCTGGACCCTCGGCGCCAAGGGCGCGAGCGTCGTCACCGAGTCCAACACGTGCGGCACGCGTCGTCGGGCCGCTTCCCGAACTACGCCACCATCTGCGCCGGGCACGGCTACGTGACGAACTTCTTCGCGAGCCTCGTGCAGAGCCACAGCGACGTGACGACGTTCAAGTTCAACGGCACCACGTCAGCATCGTGGTCAACCCGTACGTGGCCCCGGCCGTCTGATCCACCGCATCACCAGCAGCCCGCCCGCATGGGGAGACCGGAAAGGCTGTATCGTCATTCCCGCCCAGGGTCGATTGGACCCCGTGGGTGCTGTCGAGATGTGCGCCCGTCCTGATCGTCAGTGGACAGGCACCTGACCTTGAAGGGGTTTCGCCGTTCTCCGCGCGCCGAAGAACCTCGCTCATCCTGGCTTGGACCGCCGTTCCAGCTGATCGGTTAAGGACAACCGTGAAGCGAATCATCGTCGCCCTGGCCGCCGCCGGCGTCCTCATTGCCGCCCCGGATGTCCTCATGGCCCCGCCTGCCAACGCAGCGACCGTGGACTACGTGGTGGACGGGGACACGATCCGGCTTCGGTCGGGCGTGTACGTCCGCCTGATCGGGATCGACACCCCGGAGGTCGGGCAGTGCGGCTACGGGGCTGCGAAGCGCAAGCTGGACCGGTGGGTCGGCGGAGAGGCGCGACTGGTCAACCCGGCGGGCGTGGACGACCGTGACCACTACGGGCGGCTGATCCGCTACGTCCACGACTCGGGGCGTGACACCGGCCTGGGCCTGATCAGGCTCGGGCTGGCCAAGGCCCGCTACGACGGTCTCGATGGCTACGACCGGCACCCGCGACAGGCCACCTACCGCCGCGCCGACCGGAACAACCCGGACCTGTGCCGGTGAGCTAAGCGGAGAGCGAGCGGTGACTCCCAGCGTCAACGAGCCCAGAACCTCCGTGAATCCGGACGGAGGCCTGGGGTTTGCCGAACGCGCCCACGCCTACTTCGCCGGGTAGCGTCCAGCCGCCATGGGGACTCCACGCTCCTCGTCCCCCTCGTACTGGCGGTGTGTCCTCGCCGCACCTCGGCCTGGCACCGCTAGACCGGCCCGGGCAGGTACCCCGGCTGCGTGTCCAGCGCGGAGTACAGAAAGATCCACGACGGCATGGCGCGAGGAAAGGTGCACCGGATCTTTGACACGAAGGGCAGGAGTCTGTTCGAGAACCCAGGTGTCGTTCACAACTCGGCGCGGGAGTACCGAATGTGTGCGGGCTTCGTGCCGCCACCAGGGACACGGAAGGTGCAGGTCCAGTACAACAATTATGCGGCGAACGGCGGGCCACAACTGGTGGTCTTCAAGCAGCACTACTAGATCGTTGCTTTCAGCACGACGATGACTGGACGCTGATGATCTCCTAAAGGTAGGGAGGTCACTGATGAAGAGTCTGGCTGAGGACTGCGGGGTCGAGACGTTGGTATGCCATCAGCCCCAGTATGCGGCCTTGCCCATCACGCGGAACGCACCATTGCGGCGCTCAAAGTCCACGACCACGAACCCGTACCGGCTGTTGCAGGCGTCTCCAACTCCTTCGACTTGTACCCGTAGCCCTGGTACGTGGTGCGCCCACGGGAGTCGAAGATGCGGATGACCCGCGCCTCGGTAATGCCCCGGCTCACGTTGCGGAACTCGGTGCGGGTTACGCACGGGGAGCCACCGGCATCAGCGGGGGTCATGGTGATGACAGGCAGGGCCACGGTCGGTGCGGCAAGCCCGACAGCGAGGGCGAGGGAGGTGAGCAGCTTCTTCATGTTGTTCCTCTCAGTGGTTGCGCCTGAGGGCTTGCTTCTTCATCGCGTCGGTCAGTGCGGGGACTGCTGGATGGTCGGCTCGCCACGGAGGCGGCGTTGGGGAACTTGCCAGCAGGTCCGTAGCAAGATGGCGGTGAGGATGAAGTCCCGCGCGTTCTGTCCGGCGCTGGCGACGGTGTACCCGAAGAAGCGCTCGCGTCCGCTATCGGCCGGGTGGGCGTGGTAGGTGATCCCGTCCGTGAGGTCGCTGAACCCGTCACTGCGAGTCCGCTCGTCGGCGGCATCGGCGTTCCGACGTGATAGACGACAGTGGGCGGTGGAGGCTGTCCGTACGGCGGTCCGCACTCGTTCTGGCCATTCGGTGGCGGCGGGATGGCTCATGTCAGTGACGGTAGCGAGATCCGTGATCCTTGGAGGTCGTTCGTCGGAGTTCTCGCAGTTCCCGTGGTGTCCCGCCTAGGTTCAACTCGTGACCTGATCGATCGCCGGATGACGCCAGCGCGACTGAAAATGCTCGACCGTCGTACTGCGTGCGACGGCAGGCCCCGGGCTCTAGTGGTTGGCGGGTTTGCGGTCTGCTGAGGGCAACGCAGCGGTTCGACGGCGACCCACAGGGCGTTGCTCTTACGAGCGCTCCCAGTGCTCGGTCTGAGACGAGCGGGACGAAGATAGGGGGTTCGCCGGATTCCTCGGTGGCGTCTTACCGCAATCCTTGATGTCGGCAACCGCCGACGAGAGAAGCCCCGGAGGACGCCATGAACCCGATCTACCTGGCCATTATCGCCGGCAACACAATCGAGGACTGGACGCGCTCAGCTGGTTTGTGCTGTACGGCCCGTGTGGTGCGTGCCCAAGCCCGCGAGGACCGAGCCCCGCGGCTGCGCGGCTCCAGGGCCCGCCTCGGAGTCCAGGAGGGCGCACCACCGGTTGTAGACGCGAAGCACCTCGTAGTACGCCCGTCGCTGTCTGGCGAACTCGCTCATAGCCGCATCCCAGTCGTCCTTGCCGTCCCGACGTCTCGCGGATCGTGGGCTGCTCTCCGTCCCGGCGATGCTGGCTGCACGACGGGCCTTCATTCATCTGGGTTGACTGAGTGGTCATCCGTGGTGCCATGGCAGTAGGAGGTGACGAGTGTGAGGTCACTGGCTGAATCCCGTGTCAAGAGAGTTCGAGCAGTCGAGTCTTGCAGCCCAGGGACTTGCGTACAGCGACATTGCGCAGGCAGTTGGCTACGCCCATAGGGGTTCGGCTATGGCGCTGTGTTCAAGGCCATCGCTGAATATGAAGCCGAGGCAGTCGAACTGTTCCGAGCCACGGAGATGGAGAGGCTGGACTATCTCCAGACCAAACTCTGGACGAAGGTCGAGGAGGGCGACTTGAAGGCGATCAGCGTCGCACTGAGGATCTCCGATGCTCGGATCAGCTTCCTGGGGCTCGACCGTCGTACTGCGCGTGGCGACGAGCCCGCCTACCTCGTTGTAGGCAGCCCTGCAGCTCGCCCAAGGCAACCAGGCGAGGCAACGTCCATGTTTGGCTGGCGATGGGTCATTGCAAGCCTGACAATCGTCAACATGCGTCGTTCCCGTGCTTCGAACCTCTTCCATGCCTCGGCGGTGTCGTGATGTCCTGATGACCAGTTCTCGACATTGCTCGTGCTGACTGTGATGTTCTTCGGGATGGGGTTGGCCACCGCGCTGATCCGCTTCGAGTTGAAGGGCATCCGGCTGCAACTCACCCTGCACAACATCAATGCTCCGCGCCAGCAGAACGCACTGAGCGCCGGGAGCACCTGAAGCCGCCTCTATCTGGAGGGGATCAGACTGCGCCGAGCCCGAGTCAGCCTGACCCTGGTGGTCTCGCAGGGGCTCATTGACCCTGAGAGGCTTGCGAAGAATGGGCCTACCGAGCCTGGCACCAACGACAACTCGAGGTCAGTCGACTTCCCAAGGACGAGTCGTCGAGAGGTAGGTAAATAGGAGAGTCCCCTGGAGTGGTGGGGTTTGAGGTCCACGGCGGGGCTGCGTGAAGTAGGCGGCCATCGGCGGGATCTTCGGTGTGAAACGACCAAGTCACGCACTGAAGGAGAACCACCGATGGCCTTGTCCCAGTCTGCCCTGTCCGAGTTGCTCGAGGCGTTCCGTACCGGCGACGGCGTCGACATGATCCGCGAGTCGGTCCGCACCGTGCTCCAGGAGCTCGTCGAGTTCGAAGCCGCCGGCGTGATCGGCGCGGAGCGCTACGAGCGCACCGAGGACCGCGTCACCGAACGCAACGGCACCCGTCCCAAGCTGCTGGCGACCAAGGCCGGCGACGTCGAGCTGCGGATCCCGAAGCTCCGCAAGGGCTCGTTCTTCCCCTCCATCCTCGAGCCGCGCCGCCGGATCGACCAGGCGCTGTACGCGGTGGTGATGGAGGCCTACGTCCACGGCGTCTCGACCCGCAGCGTCGACGACCTGGTCGTCGCGCTCGGCGCCGACTCGCGGGATCAGCAAGTCCGAGGTCTCCCGGATCTGCGAGCAGCCTCGACGAGTCGGTCGGCGCGTTCCGCACCCGGCCGCTGGACCACATCGCGTTCCCCTACGTCTACCTCGACGCGACCTACCTCCACGTCCGCAACAAGCCCGGCAAGGGCGGCCAGGTGGTGTCGATGGCGGTCGTGGTCGCGACCGGGATCGCCGCCGACGGCTCGCGTGAGGTCCTCGGCCTCGACGTCGGCGACAGCGAGGACGAGACGTTCTGGCGCGGCTTCCTGCTCAGCCTCAAGCAGCGCGGCCTGGCCGGGGTGCGGCTGGTCATCAGCGACCAGCACTCCGGGCTGGTCAAGGCGTTGAAGCGGTCCTTCCAGGGCGTCGGCGCACCAGCGGTGCCGGGTCCACTTCGCCCGCAACCTGCTCGCCCACGTCCCCAAGTCCCACGCCGACATGGTCGCCGCGGTGTTCCGCACGATCTTCGCCCAACCCGACGCCCGAGGCCGTCAGCAAGGCCTGGGACGAGGTCCGCGACCAGCTCGCCAACTCGTTCCCCAAGGTCGGTCCGCTGATGGACGAGGCCAAGGCCGAGGTCCTCGCGTTCACCGCCTTCCCCAAGGCGCACTGGCGGAAGATCTGGTCCACCAACCCGCTCGAGCGGGTCAACAAGGAGATCAAGCGCCGCTGCCCGCGTGGTCGGGATCTTCCCCAACCCCGCCGCCGTGATCCGGCTCGTCGGCGCGGTCCTGGTCGACATGCACGACGAATGGATCGCCGGCGACCGCCGCTACCTCTCCGAAGGAGTCCATGGCGCTGCTCAACACCGACATGCGATACTGGTGATCATCGCCGCCATCGACAGCGGCGAGTAGGGCACCGAGGATCACCTCAAAGCCCACCACCCCGCGGGGCTCTGTCTAGAGGCACGAGCAGTGGCGCATACCAACCCCGCAGCCACTCCAGGTCTGCGCTCAGGTCGCGCGCAAGCGCATCCGGCGCATCCACAGACCGGCGCAGTCTCAGCCGGTCCCGGATGAACGCCGTCCGCACATCGCTGTGGGCTGAGTTCTCCAATAGAAGGGCGGGATCTCGGTCAGCCGCGCTGCAGACGCCTGACGGCTGGTGCCCGATCAATCGCCTCGCCGCGTTGGATGCCGAACTGCGCGAAGACCTGCTCGCGCCTGTGGCCGTCGAGACAGTGACGAGCGACCTTCAACCGCACGTGATCGGCACCCCATTGCCCTTCGACATCGGAGCATCGCCTCGGTTCGAGGTCGAAGTGGTTGAAGTAGTAGAGCTTCGTCCGCGCCGGGTGACCACGGCGCTTCTTGATCTCGACTACGTAACCTGCCTCGAAGATGGTGAAGCGCGAGATGCTCAGCGCGGCGGAGCCCCTGCGCCCGAGGTCGGGGATGGTCGCTACCACCCGGACTTGTCGAAGGCCGTGGGTGTAGGTCACCTCGGAGATGTCGATTGCGCTCGGAGCCTCGTTGCGCGCGTCCTGCCGACGCTCGGTCTCTGCAATGGCTGCGGGTGCAGCGATCACGCTGCCAAGCAGTACGGCGATGACCATGCCTAGCGCCGATGCCATCCGTCTCATGGCAAGTACCTCGTCTCTCTGATTACCGGGAAGCGGGTGCCGTTCCAGCGTCCATCGCTGGCAGCCGAGAAGGCAAGACGAAGCACAATCCTCTGCACTTACGTGCAGATCTCTGGCGCATCGGCTACCTGGAGAAGAGGAAGGTGACGGCGTCTCAAGGCGCTCACGACGGACGGTCGGTCTCCTTTTCGTCTTCGAGGCTTCTGGCAGCGAGACTACTTCACCAACGGCTTCGATCCCGAGCCGCGCGCAGCGCCATCTTCAACTTCCCTGGGCCCGCCATGCGGCAGCGGCGAGGTTCCCTCGTCCATCAGCTGGTTGCCTACGGCTTGTCGCGCGCCCTCTTGATCATCCAGGTGCCGGAGGTGAGGGCAAGGGCCGCAAACGCCAGGAGCAGAAGCAGTTCCATGAGCGACAACTGCGAGCCGGTGTCCGGCAGCTCGCCGCCAATATCTTCGCCTGCCGGTCCGGCGGACGGCGGCTCGCCGCCAGGACCCTCGCCTGCGGGTCCGACGTCCGGGGACAGCCGGTTGAGCACGGTGACGACCGCCGGATCGGCCTCCCGGACCTCGGCTTGCGTCGGCGTAATGGACACCAGCTCCCAGCCGGTGGGCACTGCTTCCTCGGAAACAGAGCAGATGACCCCGGTCGGGATCCCTGAGTAGGACTCGGAGATCTCGGTGTCGCCGGCGGGCAGGTCCACCGGGACGGCCGTGTCGAAGAGGTCGTCGTCACAATCCATGACGAGGTCGAATGAGGCCGCGGCGTCCGACGGAGCCCCGCGGACTGCCTTGACCACGGTCAGCTCACCGGTCACCCGCGTGTTGACGACGTGGACCGTGATCAGTTCCGTGTCGGTGATCGTCACCGTGTTGCTCGCGACCCCACCCAGACTCCACTCCGGCGGAACATTGACCTCCTCCGCCGCGCAGGTCACCCCGGTGGGAATGCCACGGATCACGGTGCGCGAGGATACGCCGTTGCGAACCTCGATCACGACGTCCTGATCGAACGCGGTCCCATCGCAGTTCAGGAATGCCGAAAACGTCGTCGGAGCGCCGTCGACAGGCCCCAGCAGGTACTTGAAGATCTCCAGGCCACCGGTGAGCCGGCGGTTTACCGCGACCAGGGTGATCGGCTCGTCGCCGACGACCACCTGCGAGGGGAGGATCGTGGCGAGTTGCCAGCCCTCGGACGCCTCGGGTTCGGTCAGGCTGCAGATGGTGCCGGTCGGGATCCCGTCGATGACCGTGGAGGCCGACTCGCCGTCGGTGACATCGAGCACGATCTCGTCGTCGTCGAACTGGTTTTCGTCGCAATCGAGAGCCAGCGTGAATTCCGTGTCCGCGCCCGCGACCGGACCGCTGAGGCGTTTCACCACGGTGATCTGGCCGCGTTCACGGGTGTTCGTCACGGTGACGTCGACTGCTTGGTCGTCGTCGACGGAGAATGACTCCGGCTCGATGCCGGCGAGAACCCACTTGTCGGACGCCACATCCTCCGTCACCGAGCACTCGATCAGGGTCGGGAGACCAGCGACGGTCTCGATGACGTTGGAGGCGCCGTCGGGCACGGTGAGCACGATCTGCTGGTCGAACTGGTCGCCGTCGCAGTCGAGGTCAACGGTGAACGAGGTCTCCGCGCCGGCTGCCGGGCCGTTGAGCACCTTCTCGATCTGGACGGAGCCGAGGGTGCGCTCGTTGGTGACGGTCACGGTGACCGGGGTGTCCGGGTCGGATCCGATCACGACGGTCTCCGGCGCGACGTCGACCAGGCTCCACCCAGCCGGTGTGGCGGGCTCGGTCACCGTGCAGGGCACGCCGGACGGGATCGGGCCGACCAGCTCGGAGTCAGCCCCATCACCGGCGGTGTCGAGCGCCACCTGGGCACTGAAGCCGTTGTCGCACTCCACCTCGACGGTGAACACCGGGCTGGTGCCACCGCCACATCCGCTGGCGCCTTGCTGATCAGCAGGGAGCCGGCGCGACGGTTGTTGGTGACGGTGACCTCGCTGGTGCCCTCCTCGATGGTGACCACCCCGGCGTCGGGCGACACGCGCCAACCCCCACCCGTCCGGGACCGGGCTCTCGGTCACCGTGCAGGTCACCCCCACCGGGATCACCAAGGCGGGATCGGAACTGACCTCGGTGTCACCAGGGGGCACCGTCAGATCGAAGGTGGTGTCGTAGTCATCGACATCACAATCCACCACAATCGGGAACGTCGAGGTGGCCCCGGCGACCTCCCCTTCGATCACCTTCGTCACCACCAGCTCCCCGACCTGCCGGGTGTTGGTCACCACGACGTCGATGGTGTCGTCTGCCTCGACGACGACCACGGAGGGGGTCGATGCGTGACGCTCCTAGCCCGGCGGTGCCGTGGGCTCGGAGATCGTGCACTCGGCAGCTAGGGGATCGGGATCGGTCTCGACCAGGTCTCCCGGCGGCACCGTCAGGGTCTGGTCGTAGGTGGTGCCGGGCTCGCAGTCCACCACCACCGATGCCGTGGCGTCTGCGCCCGACGCGTCTCCGTCGACCGCCTTGGCAATTGTCAGCGTGCCGAACAGGCGCGCATTGGCCACCTCTCCCTCCAACGTGTCGCACAGCCCGAGAGGTGGGACCAAGCCGTTGCCGAGGCCGACGTAGCCGGGGGCCGGCTCCTCGCGATAGATGTATCCATTCGGTGAAGGGCGCACGTCGATGGCGATGGACTGGCTCTGTGTGCTGCCCGCTGGAATCGTGACCGGCCCGCTGATGATCGGCGGATCGGTTGCTGGATCCTGGCCCGCGAACCAGAGGCCGAACCGGAAGTCCACATCCTCGGTCGGGGGAACGTCGACGGTCTTGACGAAGGTGATCGTGGGGTCGGCAGGGTTTCCGTAGACACTGACCGTCGCATCCGCGGTCGCCGAGCCGCCGTTTCCGGCGACGAGGGTCGCGGTGTCGGTGACGTCGACCCGGCCGTTGAACGTGTCAGTGAGATACGCGGTGAACCTGAGGGTCGCCGTACCACTCTCGGTGACGGTGCCGGACTCCCACGTGATCGGGGTCGGGACCGGCTGTCCGAGGGGGACGTCAACGCTGCCAGGAGCGGTCTCCGAGTTGGTCGAATCGATGGAGATGGGCGCCCCACCGCTGGTCGTGACATCCGTGATCCGCGCCGTACGGTTTCCGGGCGGGCTGTCGACAACGGGGCCGAAGCGGTGGCCGTCGTCTGCTGAGGAATCGGCTGGTCCGTCACGGTGTCGATGTAGGTCGCGGTCGCGGTGTCCGAGACCGTCCCCGTGCCGGCAGGCGCCGTCCCGCTGTGCACGAGCACCGGGTAGTTCACCGCGCCCGCGGGCAGCAGGACCCGGTCCCCCGTCGTCGTCCGGACCGGCGACCCGTCCGCCCTGACGACATCGGTGACCTGGATGAACAGCGCCCGGTTCGACGGGTTGGTCGCTTTCACTGTCGAGGTCCAGGTGACGTCCCCGGTCACCGGCGTCCGGGTCCAGGTGATCGTGCTCAGGAAGCGCGCGGTGGGGTCCTCGAGGCACGTGTCGACGGAAAGCTGGGAAGGAACGCTGCTCTTGTTGACCGTCCAGAGGAACCCGTTGCCGCGTGCGGCCTCGATGGTCTTGCTCAACTGCTGCGGCTCGAGCGCGCCGGTCTGGATGCCGACGTTCTGTTGCGAGCCGGTGAAGTTCTCGCTTCCGAACCGACCGCTCAGCGAGGAGCCGGAGAAGTCCGCCGAGCCGAGAGCCAGTCGAAGGGTGTAGTCATAGACGCAGTACTCACCAGCAGCCTGGGTGATGGTCAGGTTCCGGAACACGGAGGCGTCGGCGCCACCCTCCCCCGGCCGCCTGACCTGCTGCGACCCGACCTGCGGCGGTTGACAGGTAAGGTCCGACAGACCCTTGTTGAGGACCGGCACCGAGACAGCGTCGAAACCACGAACACCGCCCTCCTCGTAGTCACCTGCGACGGCAACGGTGTAGGTCTGCGCGGGTCCGTTGTTGTCAGCCGTCAACCGATAAGGAACCAGGTCCAGCTCGGACCAGTTGGCTCCCAGGGCCCCAGAGGTGTACATGCTGTCCGGGCAGACGAACGCTCCGTTGATCGGAAGGGTTGTCCCGGCCGTGATCCGGCAGCCCTCCAAACCGAACGTGACCTGCTGCGGAGGCTGAGCGTCAGCCCGTGGCACACCGGGCAACAGCAACGCCGTCGCCAAGAGCGCCACGACACCGATGCAGAGAGCGAGACAGGTACGCGCCAAACGACCAGCACGCATTGTCCCTCCCACGCCCGTGATCAAGGTTGTCACTATCGATAACCATGACAGAGGGCCCGGTCTATGACTACCTGCTGAAGGTCACCACGGAGAGCGCCCGCAACCTGGCAGCCGTCCAACCTCGCGAGCCCTGTTTGTCCTGTTCGTCCCTGTTTGTCCACGGTGAGGGATCGAACTCGACCTGATCCGGGCGCCACGCCGAACAACTGTGTCACCTGGGGCGGGCCTCTAGGTCGCTGGGCGAATGATCCCGGCCCCTTTCACGGTCCCGCTGCGCACCGCGAAGGCGGGCAGCATGATCACATTCTGATGAGCCGGCATGTCCCGCTCCAGCGAGATGCGCCGGATCTTGGTGCCGACGCTGCCGACGATGCGGATGCCCTCATCCCGCGCCGCCCACGGGACGCCCGTGACCAATCCGTGACCAGTTCCAGCGAGAACGAGCCGGCTGCCAGCACCCGAGGAAACGGGCGCAGGCCGCTGACCTGCGACTTTGCTCCCCGGGTAGGAGTCGAACCTACGTCGCTAGTCCTGATTCAAAGTCAGGCGGGCCCTGCCGGCAGACCAACCGGGGACTGCAGTGGAAAGCCTAGAGCCCGCGGGCCCCGGAACGCTCCTCGGGACATCCAAACCCTTCGCCCGACGTCGGCAACCATCCGTGCCACTTCCGCGTCTTCCATGGAGGAGGGATGCTCGGACCAGGAGGTGCGATGCGCCGAGGAAGAGCCACCGCGGTGGGGCTGCTGCTCGCCGCGCTCCTGGTCGCGGCCTGCGACACCCCGGACGGCGCCCCTCCGGACTCCGGAGCCGCCGACCCTGACAGCAACCGAGACAGCAACCGAGATCAACCGGGACACCGACGGCGCCGGCGAGGAGATCACCCTGGCGTTCGCCGGCGACATCCACTTCGAGGCCGGACTCGAGAGGCTCTTGAATCGGCCGCGCGGCGGACTCGGGACCATCTCGCGCTCCCTGAGCGCCGCGGACATCACGATGGTCAACCTCGAGAGCGCCATCACCACCCGCGGCGCACCGGACCCGAAGCAGCTCGAGGACCCCGACGACCGCTACTGGTTCCGCACGAGTCCGGCCGCGCTCGACCTGCTCGATCGCGCCGGCGTCGACGTGGTCGGCCTCGCCAACAACCATGCCGCCGACTATGGCGCGGTCGGTTTCGCCGACACGCTCCGAGCGGTGACCGAGAGCCCGGTTCCGGTCGTGGGTGTCGGGGAAGACCGGGAGGCCGCGTTCGCGCCACACCGGGTGACGGTCGACGGCACCGACGTCGCCGTCTTCGCCGCCGATGCGTCCGCGCGGGAGGGCACCAGCCCACGGTGGGCCGCCGGGCGCACGGATCCCGGCATCGCGGCCGCTCGCGACGACCGCACGAAAGCCTTGCTCGACGCCGTGCGCGCGGCGGGGGACCGGGGCGAGGTGGTGGTCGTCTACCTCCACTGGGGCACCGAGTACGAGACCTGCCCGAACGCCGACCAACGCACACTCGCCCGCGACCTGGCCGATGCAGGCGCGGACGCGGTCGTCGGCAGCCATACCCACTCATTGCAGGGTGCCGGTTGGCTCGGCAGCACCTACGTCGCCTATGGACTCGGAAACTTCGTCTGGTACCACGACCGGGAGCCCGAGACCGGGGTGCTGAGACTGCGCGTGGCTGACGGCAGGGTCATCGCAGACAGGTGGCTACCCGCGCGGATCCGGGAGGACGGGCTCCCGCGGCGGGTCGTCGGCGAGACGGCCACCGATGCCCGGGAGCAGTGGGAAGCGCTGCGGGCGTGTACCGGCCTGTCCGCCCGACCGGCGCGGTCCGCCGGCGTCGACGCGACTACCGGGACGGAGTCGTCGTACGTCTCCTCGGTCCGGAGGATCGGCCCAGCGCTGCGCGCCGAGATGGCAAGCAGCCACGGACCCGCCTGCCCCGTCGCGTGGCGCGACCTCCGGCGGGTGCGGCTCACCTATGTCGGCTTCGACGGGCGCGACCACCTCGGCACGGTGATCGTGCACGAGCAGCACGCGGCGGACGTGGCCGCCGTCTTCGGCCGCCTGCACGACGCGCGCTGGCCGATCCGCCGGATGCGACCGGTGAGCGACTACGGAGGGGACGACGACCGCTCGATGGCCGCCGACAACACCTCCGCGTTCAACTGCCGCACCGTGGCCGACCAGGAACAGTGGTCGGCGCACGCCTACGGCGCGGCGGTCGACGTCAACCCCGTGGAGAACCCGTACGTCGTCGACGGGTCGGTGCGGCCGCCCTCGGGTCGTCGGTTCGCCGCCCTCGACCGCTCCCCCGGCGCCCAGGCGCCGCCGGGCGTGATCGTCGCGGACGACGTCGTCGTCGAGGCGTTCCGGGAGATCGGCTGGGAGTGGGGCGGCACCTGGGCCTCGCCCGACTACCAGCACTTCTACGCCGGCTAGGCGGGGCCCTCAGCGCAGCAGGTCGCGCGCGATGACCATCCGCTGGATCTGGTTGGTGCCCTCGAAGATCTGGGTGACCTTGGCGTCACGGAACAGCCGCTCCACCGGGTACTCCCGGGTGTAGCCGTTGCCGCCGAACACCTGGACCGCATCGGTGGTCACCCTCATCGCGGCGTCCGTGGCCGTCACCTTGGCGACCGAGGCCTGGCGCGAGAACGGAAGGCCGGCGTCCTTGAGCCGCGCGGCGTAGAGGTACGACGCTCGCGACCGCTCGACCTCGGCTGCCATGTCCGCGAGCATGAACTGCAGACCCTGGTTGTCGCTGATCGGGCTGCCGAACTGGATGCGTTCCTTGGAGTACTCGACGGCGTGCTCCAGCGCGGCTTGCGCGATCCCCGTCGCCACCGCCGCGATCCCGAGCCGGCCGGCGTCGAGCGCGGAGAGAGCCACCTGCATCCCGCGGTTCTCCTCGCCGATCAGCTGGGCAGCGGGGATCCGGGCGCCGTCGAAGAGCACCTGGGTGGTGACGTCGCACGCCAGGCCCATCTTCTTCTCGGGCGGCCCGAAGCTCATGCCGGGCGTGCCGTCCGGCACCAGGAACGCCGACAGGCCGCGCTTGGGGTCGGGCGCGGTGCGCGCGAAGAGGATGTAGTAGTCAGCGCACGAGCCGTTGGAGATCCACTGCTTGGTGCCGGTGACGACGTACTCGTCGCCGTCACGGACCGCGGCCGTCCGGATGGCACTGACGTCGGACCCGGCCTGCGGCTCGGACAGGCAGTAGGCACCGAGCCAGTCGCCGCTGAGCATCTTCGGGAGCCACTCCTGCTTGAGGGCGTCCGACCCGTTGGCCGCGACGACGGTGGCGGTGAGGCTGTGCACGCTGGTGCCGACGCCGACGCTCGGCCACGCCCTGCCGATCTCCTCGACCACCTGGAGGTAGACCTCGTAGGCCTGGCCGCCGCCGCCGTACTCCTCCTCGAAGGGGAGGCTCATCAGGCCGGACCGGCCGAGCAGCTGGTATGCCGCCGCCGGGAACTCGCCCGCCTCCTCCGCCGCGTGGACCTGCGGCGCGAGCTCCTTGGTCGCGATCTCGCGGGTCAGCTCCAGCAGTGCTCGGGCATCGTCTGTCGGCAACAGCCGCTCCACGCTCGTTCCCACCCGGCCAGCCTAGGTCTCAGTAGTCCAGCTCGACGTAGGGGTCGACGGTGAACGTGCCGGTCGTCAGGACACCGACGGACTGGATGCCCACCGGTTCCCCGTCGCGGTAGGTGATCAGCGCGAAACCGGCCGGCCGGCGCAGCTTGGTCCCGAGGGCGATCGCGTACGCCGCCCCGCCCGCCGTGCCCACGGTGTAGGTGTAACCGCGCTCGCCGTTGTCGCCGACGACGGCCTCGGGCCCGAACGCGGTGTGCGTGTGCCCACCGACGACCAGGTCGACGCAGCCCCGCTCCAGCGCGTCGTCGCCGAGGTTGGTGTCGTGGACCAGCAGCGTGTCGACCCGGTCGCCGTCCTCGGCCGCCTCGCACGCCGCGTCGGCGAGTCGTTCCCGCACCTCGTCGAAGGTCAGCCCGGTCTCGTCCCGCCAGTTGCCGAGGCCGCTCGAGCGCGGGTCGTCGGCGCCCAGGATCCGGGTGTCACCGGGGCCGCCGACCACCTCGCCGTCGTCGAAGTAGGTCCACCCGAGGTCGCTCAGGTAGGAGCGGACGAACGTGCCGTTGTCGTGGTTGCCGGCGACCGCCCAGCGGCCGTAGTCGTCGAACGCCTCGTCGAGGGAGTCGAGCGAGAACGCCTCCCACTTCTCTCCCGTCGAGGTGTCGTCGCCGGTGTCGAAGACGGCGGATGCACCTCCGCGATCGGCGATGGCCCTGGCCACCTGGTCCATGCCGACGTTGTCGTGCCGATCGGAGAGGAGCAGGACGACGGTCTCGTCCTCCTCTGGCTGCCGGAGCTCCAGCTCCGCGGCGTCGTCGGCAGCGCGGGCGTAGAACTCACGTCCCTCGCCGTAGGAGTCGATCGCGCTGCCCACCAACCGTTGGACGCCGCCGCCTGCCGGACCGAGCACCTCGATGTCGTCCAGCTCCTCGGGCAGCGGGACCGATGAGCCGACGAACGCCGACAACGGGATCCATCGCTCGGGTTCCCGGCTGGCGCCGGGAGCCTGCCACGGTGCGGTGAGGCCGATGAACACCAGGGCGACCACGAGCAGCCCTGCGACCCCGCGGCGCGTCGGCAGGTCGTCGACGATCTCCCGGCGTCGCCGTGGTCCGAGCAGGAGCCATCCGAGGATCGGCACGGCACCCAGCGCGAGTCCACGGACGATCGCGTCCACGACCATGTCCCGGACCGCGGACTCCACCTTCGCGATCGGGGCTCCCGGGTTGCTGCCGATCGCGGCATAACGGGACGCGAGCTCCTCGACCGAACCGGCGTCGGTCTTGCCGAGCTCGATCTCCACCCCGATCGGCGAGGGGGACTCCGTGCGCACGTCGGGCAGCACCGGCCCCGTCCGCACCGTGATCTCACCGCTGAAGTCGGTGGTGATCCGTGCCTCGTGGCTCGCGACGTCGATGATGCGCTCGCCGGTGAGGAAGAACCCCGCCGCGGCCACTGCGGACAGCAGCAACCACACGACGACGTACGCCGTCGCGGGGAGCCAGCCGCGCAGCCGGGACATCCGCGCCTCTACGAGCTCGACCGGGACTCGGCGATCGCGTAGAGGGCGACCGATGCGGCGACGCCGGCGTTGAGCGACTCCAGCACCCCGGCCATCGGGATCGATACCAACCGGTCGCAGGTCTCGGCGACCAGCCGGTGCAGGCCGTCGCCCTCGGACCCGACGACCAGGACGAGCGGGCCACCGGCGAGGTCGGCATCCGCGACGAGCTCGGGCAGGGTCAGGTCGCCGTCGGCTGCCAGGCCGATCACGAAGCAGCCGGCGTCCTGGTAGGCCTTCAGCTGACGGGTCAGGTTGACCGTCTGCGCGACGGGGATGCGCGCGGCTGCGCCGGCCGACGTCTTCCAGGCCGATGCGGTCATCGATGCGGCGCGCCGCTCCGGGATGACGACACCATGGGCCCCGAAGCCGGCCGCGCTGCGCACGACCGCCCCGAGGTTGCGCGGGTCGGTGACCGCGTCGAGCACGACGATCAGCGGCTTCTCCCCCATCTCCTCAGCGGCGGCGATCAGGTCGTCGGCGTGGGCGTACTCGTACGCCGGGATCTTTGCCGCCATGCCCTGGTGGACCGCGCCGTTGGTCAGCCGGTCGAGCTCCCCACGGCTGACCTCGAGCAGGCCGACGCCGTGCTCCGCGGCCAGCCGGAAGACCTCGCGCAGCCGACCGTCGCGCTCGGCGCCCTCGGCGACGTAGACCGACGTGATCGGCACCCGCGCGCGCAGGGCCTCGACGACGGGGTTGCGGCCGGCGATCCACTCCGCGTCCGAGGTGCGGCGGCGCGGGCTGCCGCTGCGCTTCGCGGTGGTGTCCTTGGCCTGCTTGGCCTGCTTGGCCTTGTGCGCCTTGTGGTAGGGCCGGTCCTCCGCGCGCGGGGTCGGGCCCTTGCCCTCCAGACCGCGCTTCACCCGCCCGCCGGACCCGGCCGTCGGCTTCTTGCTGGTCTTGCGGATCGCTCCTCGTCGAGCGGAATTACCAGGCACGGAGTGTCCTTTGTCGATGGTTGGGGAGCCCGTCGCGAGGGACGAGCGTCGGGCGTCTCGAAACCCCTGGCATCAGTCGATGCTCCACTTCGGTCCGTCGGGAGTGTCCTCGACCTCGATGCCGGCCTGCTTGATCTGGTCGCGGATCGCGTCCGCGCGCGCCCAGTCCTTCGCCTCGCGCGCCTGCGCCCGCTCCTCGAGCAGGCCGGCCACGAGCGCGTCGACGGCGCTCTTGAGCTTGTCGTCACCGCTGGCCGCGCGGGTGCCCGCCCATGCGGGGTCGGCCGGGTGCAGTCCGAGCACGTCGAGCATGCCCGCCACCGCGGTGGCCACCGCGCTGGCGTCCTCGCCCGCCGCCAGCAGCCGGTTGCCCTCCCGCACCGTGTCGTAGAGGACGGCTACCGCTGCCGGGGTGCCGAGGTCGTCGTCCATCGCGTCCGCGAACGCCTGCGGGAGCTCTCGTGGAGCCTGCGCGACCTCGTCGCCGACGGATGCGCCCGCACGATCGAGGAAGCTCTCGATCCGCCGGAACCCGGCGGCAGCCTCGTCGAGCGCCTCGAACGAGAACTCGACGTGGGACCGGTAGTGCGCGGCGACGAGGTAGTAGCGCAGCTCGATGCCGCGGTAGGAAGTGAGCACCGCCGGGATGGTCAGCGAGTTGCCGAGCGACTTGCTCATCTTCTCGCCAGAGGTGGTGATCCATGCGTTGTGCATCCAGTACGTCGCGAACGGCCGCCCCGCTGCACGGGACTGGGCCTGCTCGTTCTCGTGGTGCGGGAACCGGAGGTCAACGCCGCCGCCGTGGATGTCGAAGGCCGGGCCGAGGTACTTGCCCGCCATCGCGGAGCACTCGATGTGCCAGCCGGGACGCCCCGGACCCCACGGGCTCGGCCACGCAGCCGTCTCGGGCTCGGTCTCCTTCTTCCACCCCTTCCACAGGGCGAAGTCGCGGGGGTCGCGCTTGCCGCGCGGGTCGGCGTCGGCCGCCGGCTCCATGTCGTCGACGCCCTGATGGGTGAGCTCGCCGTACGCCGGCCACGACCGGACGTCGAAGTAGACATCCCCCGAGCCGTCCTCGGCCGGATAGGCGTGGCCGCGCGCGATCAGCTCGCCGATGATCTCGATCATCTCGGGCACGTGCCCGGTCGCGGCCGGCTCGTAGGTGGGCGGCGCGACGTTGAGGGCGTCGTAGGCCTTGTCGAGCTCGCGGTGCATCGCGTAGGCCAGGTTGTACCAGGGGCGTCCCTGCTCGGCCGACTTGATCAGGATCTTGTCGTCGATGTCGGTGATGTTGCGGATGAAGGTGACCTCGTAGCCGCGGTGGCGCAGCCAGCGCTGCAGCACGTCGAAGTTCACCCCCGACCGGACGTGACCGACGTGCGGCTCGCTCTGCACGGTCAGACCGCAGACGTAGAGACCCGCTTTGCCCTCCTCGAGGGGCACGAAGTCATGGACTTCGCGGGTCGCGGTGTCGTAGAGCCTGAACGTCACCCGTCCAGTCTAGGGATCGGCCGCCCGGCTCCCCGCATCCACGATTTCGCTGCCCGACCCCGGCCAGAACGGCCTGCTAGTGCCCCGCCGGTCGAGGAGGTCGCGCAGCGACCTGGCCCCGCCGGTCGAGGAGGTCGCGCAGCGACCTGGACCCCGCCGGTCGAGGAGGTCGCGCAGCGACCTGGACCCCGCCGGTCGAGGAGGTCGCGCAGCGACCGTCTCGAGACCCCTAACCGACTGGATCATGTGACAGAAGTGACTGATGTGACTTACCGTCGTGGCATGCGTCTGATCGCCGCGGGGCTGGCCGTGCTCCTCACCCTCACCGGCCTGAGCGCGTGCACCTCGGCCGACGAGCCGGACGGCACCGCGCGGGCAGTGGCCGCCGCCGACAGGGACCGCAAGATCACGCTGACCCGCTGGGACAGCTCGCGGCAGTGGCGCCGCGGCAACCTTTCCGGTACGGCGGTCCGCGAGGGCCGCCTGTGGTTCGCCCAGGGCGTCGCGACCGCGACGGCCGGCGGCCGGTCGTACGACGTCGCCCGCTGGACCTCGCCGTGGGTCGAGCCCGGCTACGCCTTCACCGAGCTCATCGCGTCGTGGTCGGCCAGGACGCCGAAGGACAGCTGGATCAAGGTGCACGTCCGCGGCCGGGGCGGCAGCGGCCGTACGTCGTGGGACGTGCTAGGGCGCTGGACGTCCGGCGACCGCCACCTAAAGCGCAGGACGGTCTCCGGCCAGTCCGACGACGGGACCAGCGTCGCGGTCGACACCTGGCGCACCTCCGGGCTGCCCGGGTTCCAGCTACGGGTCTCGCTCGCGCGACGAGCCGGGCGTTCGTACCGGCCCAGCCTGGACCTGGCCACCGCGATGACCTCCCGCGTGCCCGCGTCGGCAGGTGCCACGTCTGCACCGGGCGCCGCACGGGGGACGGTGCTGCGGGTGCCGGCGTTCTCGCAGATGGTGCACCGCGGTCACTACCCGCGGTGGGGCGGCGGTGGTGAGGCCTGGTGCTCGCCGACGTCGACCTCGATGGTGCTCGCCTACTACGACCGGCTTCCTGCTCCGCGCAGCTACCGCTGGGTGCCCGACGACCACGTCGACCCGTGGGTCGACCACGCGGCCCGGATGACCTACGACCATGCTTACGACGGCACCGGCAACTGGCCGTTCAACACGGCCTACGCCGCTCCGCTCGCCGGCAAGGCGTTCGTGACCCGGCTCCGGTCCGTACGTGAGGCGGAGCGGCTGATCGCCGCCGGGATCCCGGTGGTCGTGTCGATCGCGTTCGGCGCCGGGCAGCTCGACGGCGCACCGATCAGCTCCTCCAACGGCCACCTGCTGGTGCTGGTCGGCGTCCGCGCCAACGGCAACGTCGTGGTCAACGACCCGGCTGCCAACACGCGGCGCGGGGTCCGTCGTACCTATGACCGCGGCCAGCTCGAGCGGCTCTGGCTCGAGGCTTCGGGCGGCCTGGCCTACGTGATCACCGACCCCGCGCACCCGCTACCGAGACCCGGCACTGCCACCAGCTGGTAGTGGTTCCGGCCGGCTGCCGTTTCACCGGATTTCGACGTGCTCGTCCAACGACCGGCTCCGCTGGTCGAGTAGCCGCGGTAGTGCGCGAGGAACGAGCGCACCACCCCGGCGTATCGAGACCCCGTGAGCCAACCACCCAACCGCGGGCGACCACGGTTGCCGCGTCTCGATACGCCCTCGCGCCAGAGCGCTCGGGCTACTCGACGACCGAAGGTGGTTCCTCCCGCCCTGCTGCTCAGGCACCGTAGCCGCCGTCGACGTCGAGCTTCTGGCCTGAGATGAAGCCCGCGCGGGCAGAAGCGAGGAAGCAGACCGCCTCGGCGACGTCGCGTGCGGAGCCGAACCGGCGCAGCGGGATGTTGCCGCGGGCGATCTCGAGGGCTTCGTCGTCGAGCTCCCCGAAGAGATCAGCCGCTCGGCCATGCCGTCGGTGAGCATCCCCGGGCCGACGGCGTTGACCCGCACGCCGTACCGGCCCTCCTCGACGGCCAACGCGCGCACCATCGCCTCGACCGCCGCCTTCGGTGCCGAGGAGAGTCCGTCACGGATCGGGAACCGTGTCGTCGCAGCCGTCGTGACCGCGACCAGCGACCCGGCCGAGGCGCGCAGCGCGGGAAGGGCGGCGTGAGCGACGGCGAAGAACCCGGCAGCGTCGGCCGACAGCTGGTCGGCCATCGCGTCCGGGTCCACGCGGGAGAGGTGGACCATCGGCACGTGCGGTCCGGCGGCGTGGACGACCGTGTGCAGGCCACGGAGGTCGGCGACGGCCTGGTCGACGACCCGGCCGACCTCGCGGCGGTCCTCCAGGTCGACGGCGTACGACGCCTCGCCCACCTGCGACGGCCGGGTCCGGTGCGTCACCGCGACCCGCGCGCCCCGCTCCAGCAGCATCTCGGCGACGCACCGACCGATACCGCCCGAGCCGCCGATGACCAGGGCCCCGCCCGCGAGCCCGGCGAAGTCCGCCGGGCCGGGCTGCTGCGCGCTCACGAGGCCGAGAAGTCGATCGTGTGCCAGCCGGTGGAACCGTCGGGGAGCACGTCACGCTCTACGCCTGTCTGCACGTCCCCATCATTGCCGGTCGCCCGCACGCGCAGCTCGTGGTCTCCCTCTTCGACATCGATCTCCGCCCGCCACTGCACCCAGGTGTCGTTGCTCGGCACCCGGGCGAGGGTGGCCGCGGTCCAGGCGCCTCCGTCGAGCGAGACCTCGACGCGCTCGACCCCGGTGTGCTGCTTCCAGGCCGCTCCCGCGCACACGAGCGTGCCGACGGACACGTCGGCGCCGTTGTCGGGGACGTCGATGCGCGAGGAGATCTTCACCGGCCCCTGCTCCGACCATCCCTTGCCCGTCCAGTACGCCTCGATCGCGTCGAAGGTCGTGACCTCCATGTCGACCACCCACTTGCAGGCCGAGACATAGCCGTAGAGCCCGGGCACGATCGTGCGCACCGGGAACCCGTGCTCGACGGTGAGGGGTTCGCCGTTCATGAAGACCGCGAGCATCGCGCTGCGGTCGGGATCGGTCAGCGCGGACAGCGGAGTGCCGCAGGTCCAGCCGTCCTCGGAGGTCTGGAGCACGGCGTCGGCGTCACCGACCATCCCGGCTTCCTCGAGGATCCCGGCCAACCGGATCCCGCTCCACCACGCGTTGCCGATCAGGTCGCCGCCGACCTCGTTGGACACGCAGTTGAGGGTGATCCAGTCCTCCGAGATCTCGCGGCTCACCAGGTCGTCGTAGGTCAGGACCAGATCGCGCTCGACCATGCCGTGGATCCGGATCTCCCAGTCCTTCGGCCGGATGCTGGGTGCCAGGATCGCGGTGTCGATCAGGTAGAAGTCGTCGGCGGAGGTCTGCCACGGGGCAACGCCGTCGACATCGACCTTCACGCCGCGCGGCGTGGTGGGCTTGGTGACCTCGTCGACCCGCAACAGGCGACGATCCCGCTCGACCGCCTCCCGTGTGTTGCCGGCGAGCTTGCCGAGGAACGCGGAAAGGACCGTGATGCCGCCGACAGCGCCGGCCGCGACGAAGAACCCGCGCCGGCTGTGCGTCGGGTCGGTCGCCTCGTCCTCGGACGCCTCGACCACCTCCCAACGGCGCAGCCACTCGGCCATCACCGCCAGGCCGATCAGCCAGGTCGCCAGGCCGACGAAGACCGGCACCAGGTTGATGGCGGTGAAGCCGGGTTTGGCGACCACCGCGATCCCGGCCGCGGTCGCGAGCAGGAGGTAGCCGATCACGGTGACCCACCACAGGGTGCGCGCCACCCGGCCGAGCACCGCGAAGACGATCGTGAGGATGACGAACATCCCGATCAGCAGCACCTGCTTGTCGCGCGTCCCGAACGTCTCGATCGCCCACCTCGCGACCGCTCCGGGCGTCAGGTCGATGACGCCCTCGGCCACCGCGACCGCCGGGGACTCCCGCACGCGCAGCAAACCGGCCGCCAGGTAGCTGGTGGCGAGGCCGAGCGCGCCGACTAGGACGCCGGACAGCCACCACCAACCACGGGACGTCCTCACCCCATGATTGTGACTCAGGCATGATCACCACGTGACCCCACCGTCCACACCGGGCTCGATCCGGACCGGTATCGGCACCGATGTCCACCGGCTGGTGCCCCGGACGGACGCCGACCCACCGCTGCAGCTGGCGGGCCTCAGCTGGCCCGACGAGGCGCACCGGCTCGACGGCCACTCCGACGCGGACGTCGCAGCGCACGCCGTCTGCGACGCGCTGCTCGCGGCTGCCGGTCTCGGTGACCTCGGGAGCAACTTCGGTACGTCGAGACCCGGCCTGGGCGGGCGCTGCCGGCAGCGCCCTGCTCGGCGAGACCGTGCGTCGGGTCCACGCCGCCGGCTTCGTGGTCGGCAACGTCTCGGTCCAGGTCATCGGCAACCGGCCGCGGCTCGGTGCCCGCCGGGCCGAGGCCGAGGCGGTGCTGTCGGAGGCGGTCGGGGCGCCGGTCTCGGTGTCGGCGACGACCACCGACGGGCTCGGGACTGACCGGCCGTGACGAGGGCGTCGCCGCGATCGCCACCGCGCTGGTGCACGTCGTACCCGTCGCCCGCGCGGACGGGGAGACTCCCTGACGACCGCGGTGCTCACGACGTACGACGGACTCCGGGCTGAACGGTCGGCTCAGGCAGCATCGACCTTCCGGTGCCCGATCATCACGACACCCTCGACCACCTTGACGGCGTACGCCGGCACCGCCACGTGGCTGTCGTCCAGGCACCGACCGGACCGCAGGTCGAACGCGTGCTTGTGGGTCGGAGACGCGACGAACGGTACGTCTCCGCGGCGCCCGACGATGCCCCTGGCGATCCCGCCCAAGGCGGCCCGCGCGAACGGGTCGTGGTTGCCCAGCGCGTAGACCGAGTCCGCGCCGGTCCGGAAGATGGCGATGGCCTGCCCGTGCACCAGCGCCGTGACCCCCCGATCGACCTCGAGCTCGACGATCCGGCACACCGGTTGCCACTCGTCGTCGGGCACGGAGGTGACTGCCATGGGCCGACCGTAGGAGTGCCCTGTTCACACCGGCGTTTCGTCGTGTAACAGCCAGGAAAACTCAAGTGGCGCGAGCTCGCCGTCGCTCTCCTGCTCGCTCGACCGCGTCCGCGACTGGCCGGCGCTAGGCTCCGCCCATGGCCGCAGCCGTGGTGATCCTCGCCGCCGGCAGCGGCTCCCGCGTCGGCGCCGGCGTCAACAAGGTGCTGCTGCCGTTGGACGGGACCCCGGTGCTCGCGCACTCGGTGCTGACCGTGGTCGGCCTGGCCGGTGTCGCCCGCGTGGTCGTGGTCTGCCGCCCCGGTGAGGAGGACGCCGTCGCCACGGCCCTCGGCCCTCACCTCGGCGGCGGCGAGCCCTGCTCGTACCCGGCGGGGCGACCCGGCACGCCTCGGAGCAGGCAGCGCTCGCCCTCCTCGCCTCCCCGATCGAAGCGGGCGACATCGATGTCGTGGTGATCCACGACGCCGCTCGCGCCCTGTCCACCGCGACGCTGTTCGAGCAGGTGATCGCGGTCGCGCGGGAGGCCGGCGGCGCCGTACCGGCCGTGCGGCTGAGCGGCCTGCTGCCCCGCGACCCCGCCGCCCGCTGCCGTCCGGTGAGCTGGTCGGGGTGCAGACTCCCCAGGCGTTCCGGGCGGAGCCGTTGCTGGCGGCATACCGGGCCGCGCGCCAGGACGGTTTCGACAGCACCGACACCGCGGCCTGCCTGGAGCGTTACCGGCCCGACGTCGCGATCCTGCCGGTGCCGGCCGGCGCCCGCGAACCTCAAGATCACTTTCGCCGAGGACCTCGACGCCGCGTCGCGGCTGCGCTGACCGCGCGCCCTCAGAGCGGGTCGGTGAGCGACTCGAGGACCTGGATGTCCTCGTCGGAGGACACTCTGCGGGCGGTGGGCGGCGCGTCGACCGTCACGACGCGTACGACGACCGCAGGTCGGCCACCAGCCCGGTGAAGTCGCTCATCGGCCGACCCGGGAGTGCGGCGACCACCCGCGCGGGCAGCACGACCGGCGAGCACACCGTCATCAGTCCGCTCGCGGTCGACAGTGGCACCCAGGCGCCCATCCTCGACCTGCTTGACGGTGTCGGTCACCGGGCGGACGCCGACCACGACCGCGTCGCGCGCGATGGCGGTCCGGGCGCACTCGGCAATGAAGTCCGGTGGGGTCATGGGGCACAACGGATCGTGCAGCACCAGCGCCCGCCCGAGGTCGGCGATGACGTGCCAGGGCACGGTCACGTCGACGAGGTCGACGCCGGCCTCCCCCATCGCCCAGGCGGCGGCCGCGACCAGCGCCTCGCCGTGGATGAGCCGGTAGGGCAGCGAACCTCGGTCCTCGTCGACCACGAAGCCCATCGGGCGCTGGGGCTCGCCGGACTCGTCGTCGTATGCCTCGGGTTCCACGGCGACCACGGTAGGGCGTGCGAACCGACGATGCCCCCGCCCTGGTGGGCCGGGGGCATCGTTGCCTGAAGTGGCGGTACGTCAGATCAGCTGGCGAGGACCTCGTCGAGGATGGTCTCTGCCTTGTCCTCGTTGGTGTGCTCGGCCAGCGCCAGCTCGGAGACCAGGATCTGCCGCGCCTTGGCGAGCATCCGCTTCTCGCCGGCGGAGAGGCCACGGTCACGCTCGCGGCGCCACAGGTCGCGCACGACCTCGGCGACCTTCATGACGTCGCCGCTGTGCAGCTTCTCCAGGTTGGCCTTGTAACGGCGCGACCAGTTGGTGGGCTCCTCGACGTGCTCGGCACGAAGGACGCCGAACACCTTGTCCAGCCCCTCCTTGTCCACGACGTCGCGAACTCCGACCAGATCCAGGTTGCAGGCCGGGACCCGAACCACCAGATCCTGCTGGGCTACGATCCGAAGTACGAGGTACTGCCGTTCCTCCCCTTTGATTGTCCGCATCTCGATGTCCTCGATTACTGCGGCCCCGTGATTGGGATAGACGACCGTTTCGCCGACGGTGAAAGTCATATGTGATGTACCCCTTCCTAGGCCTCTATCTTATCACGGCCCGGCATCACCTCAGAAAGCGTTTGCGCAGGTCAGGGCCGCAATCGCGGGCTTGACAGACGTCCGTTCGTGTGGTGGGCAACCTCACAGTTGTCGGGGGCCGCGCCCGAATGGATCACCGACACCGACCGGACGCGTCCGCACCGCGGGATCCGGTGGTCGATACTGCTCGCCATGGGAGAGGACCGCGACGGCGACGGGCGCGAGGACGGCGACGTGGTCGTCGACGCCGACGACGCCCGCCTCTCCGGCCATGAGCTCGACGAGGAGCCCGGGGACGCGCCGGGGGACGAGGTCGAGGACGGGGCGTCCGACGAGGAGCCGACGAGACGTCGACGATGCCGTGGTCGAGCAGAGGGAGACCGAGCCGCCCGGCTTCTTCGGCCGGGTCCGCTGGACCCCGCTGCTCCTCGTCCAGGCCGCCCACGCGAAGCAGGCGATCGTCACCGCGCTGGTGATGGGAGGCGTCGCCGTGCTCACCGGGCGACCGGCCGAGGAGGCGGGCGTCGTACTGCTGACGGTGCTCGTCGGCCAGACCATCCTGGGCTGGCACAACGACATCGTCGACAAGGCGCGCGACGAGACCCATCGCACGCCCGGCAAGCCGATCGCCGACGGCCGGCTCGACCCCGGCACCGCGTGGTACGCCATCACCGTCGCCGCCCTGGTCCTGGTCCCCCTCTCGATCACCACCGGCATCACTGCCGGGGCGATCTACCTGGTGTCGGTCTGCGTCGGCATGCTCGGCAACGTCGTGCTGCGCACCGGGTTCTTCTCGTGGGTGACCTGGGCGATCTCCTTCGCCCTGCTTCCCGCCTACCTGTCGTACGGCGGTTGGGGTGGTCAGGCAGTCGGTGAGCCACCGGAGCCCGCGATCACGATCCTCGCCGCGCTGCTCGGCATCGGCGTGCACTTCATGCGGGCGGTGTGGGGCCTGGTCGCCGACCACGAGGACGGGTGGACCTACCTGCCGCTCAAGCTGGGTCTCAAGCTCGGTGCGACCCGTCTGCTCGCGCTCTCGACGTTCTACACCGTCGGGATCGCCGTCGCCCTCGGCATCGTGGGCTACAACGTCGGGCTTGTCGCAGTAGCCGCCGAACGGTCCGGCGCGCGCCGGCCCGGCGATGCCCACTAGAGTGACCGTGCTCCTCGTGAGCACCTGACCCGAGTCCTCAGACCACCCGCGGAGGCCCGCCGAATGCTCCACCGACGCTCGACCGCCCTCGTCGCGGTGATGCTGCCCCTGGCCGCTGCGCTGACGTCCTGCGGCTTCGACTACGCGACCAACCGCGTCAACACCATCGCGGCCGGCACCAACAACCGCGACGGCTCGGTCGACGTGCTGGGCGCGCGCGTGGTCGCCCACGCCGACGGTGAGGGCCGGCTGATCGGCGCGCTGGCCTTCAACGAGAACGACGCGGAGCCGGTCTCGCTCGACGAGGTCACGGGCGAGGGCGTGACGGTCGCGGGAGGTGGACCCACCGGGATCGAGGTCAACCCCAACGAGCACGTCAACCTCGCTGCCGACGACGTGGCACCGATCCCTGTCGAGGGTGAGTTCGCCGCGGGTGAGGTCATCGAGCTCACCTACACGTTCTCGACCGGAGAGGTCGTCACCCTCGAGGTGCCCGTGGTGAAGCCGTGCGGCCAGTACGCCGACATCGCCGCGCCCGGCTCCGACACCGGAGACGCCGCCGAGGAAGTGGCCGAGGAGGACGGCGAGGCCCTCGACGAGGAGGCGGACGCCACCTACCTCTGCGAGCAGCCGACCGAGACCGCCGAGGGCGAGGAGGGCGGGCACTGAGCCCGCACAGCGCACCGATGACCTGCACCCTGATCCTGCTCCGCCACGGCGAGAGCGAGTGGAACGCGAAGAACCTCTTCACCGGCTGGGTCGACGTACCCCTCACCGAGAAGGGACAGGCCGAGGCCGTGCGTGGCGGTGAGCAGCTGGTGGAGGCCGGTCTGCTGCCGACCGTCGTCCACACCAGCCTGCAGCGCCGTGCCATCAACACGGCCTGCCTGGCCCTCGACGTCGCGGACCGGCACTGGATCCCGGTACGGCGGTCGTGGCGGCTCAACGAGCGCCACTACGGCGCGCTGCAGGGCAAGGACAAGAAGCAGACCCTCGACGAGTACGGCGAGGAGCAGTTCATGCTCTGGCGCCGCTCGTTCGACGTACCTCCGCCGCCGCTGGCCGACGACGACGAGTTCTCACAGGCGGGCGACCCGCGCTACGCCGATCTCGGCGACGAGATGCCCCGCACCGAGTGCCTCAAGGACGTCATCGCCCGGATGCTCCCCCACTGGGACGCCGGCATCGTCCCCGACCTGCGAGCCGGCCACACCGTGCTCGTGGCGGCCCACGGCAACAGCCTGCGGGGGATCGTGAAGCACCTCGACCAGATCAGCGACACCGACATCGCCGGGCTCAACATCCCGACCGGCATGCCGCTGGTCTACGAGCTCGACGAGGACACCCTGCGCCCCGGTCGCCAAGGGCGGGCAGTACCTCGACCCCGATGCCGCCGCGGCCGCCGCCGCGGCCGTGGCCAACCAGGGTCGCTGAGCAGCGGAAGCGAGGGACCGAGGGCTCGGCGTCGCGAAGACGAGATCGAGCAGGCCCGGCGGCCGACGGGACCGAGCTCAGTGCTCTGGCCAGCGCGGTCGGGTTGTGGCCGGTGACCACGAAGACGACCCGGTTGGCGATCGACACCGCGTGGTCGGCGATCCGCTCGTAGTAACGACCCAGCAGCGCCACGTCGACGGCAGCCTCGACCCCGTGGCTCCAGTCGTCGGACAGCAGCTCGGCGAAGCTCTGCCGGCGGAGGCCGTCCATCTCCTCGTCGTCCTTGCCGAGCGCGATCGCGGCCTCGACGTCGCGGTTGACGATGACGCCGCAGACCCGGCCCACCATGTCCTGCGCGACGGCGGCCATCCGCTCGACCGTCGGCCGGATCTCGTCGGGCACCGCGATCTCCGGCACCCGGAGCCGGGCCACCTTGGCCACGTGCACCGAGAGGTCGCCCATCCGCTCCAGCTCGCTCACCATCCGCAGCGCGGCGACGATCGTGCGCAGGTCGGTGGCGACGGGCTGCTGGAGCGAGAGCAGGCTGAAGGCGGAGCCCTCGACCCGCTCACGGGCCAGGTCGATCTCGACGTCCTCGCTGATCACCCTTTCGGCGATCGCGGCGTCGCCGTTCATCAGCGCCTCGGTGGCGAGACGGACGGCGGCCTCGACGCGCCGGCCGATCCCGGCGAGGTCGTCGAACATCGTGTCGAGCTGGTCGTGGTAGGCCTCACGCATGCGGCGAGCCTAGAAGGGGTGAGTTGTCCAACCGAAGGCTCGGGGTGAACGGGGAATGAACAGTCAGAAGCCTGGTGTCCGCGATTCGCGGGCGCGACCGGGCGCCGCCGTACCATCGAGCTGTGGATCCGACGACGCAGGCGTTCCTCGCCGGGCTGCTCGGCTCCCTCATCGCGGGCGCCGCTGTGCTCGCCTGGCTCATCTCCGACCGCCAGCAGCACCGCCAGCCGCCCGTGGAGGAGCCGCTGGTGCCCACGGGGGTGGCGACCGTGCTGTCGGTGCTGCGGAGCAGCGCCGTCGTCGTCGACGACCACGACGTCGTGGTCAAGGCGTCCGCCCCTGCGTTCGCGATGGGCTTCGTCCGAGGCTCCAGCCTGGTCTCGGAGGAGCTGAACAAGCTGGTCCACGAGGTACGCCGCGACGGGCAGATCCGGGAGGCCGAGCTCATCGTCAACCGCCAGTCGGGCCCTCCGCGCAGCGTCAGCGCCCGGGTGGCGCCGCTGGGCTCCCGGCTGGTGCTCGCACTGGTCGAGGACCGGACCCGCGAGCGCCGGATCGAGGCCGTACGACGTGACTTCGTCGCCAACGTGAGCCACGAGCTGAAGACCCCGGTCGGGGCGATCAAGCTGCTGGCCGAGGCCGTGCAGGACGCCGCCGACGACCCCGAGGCCGTGCACCGGTTCTCGAGCCGGATGCTGACGGAGAGCGACCGCCTGACCCACCTGGTCCAGCAGGTCATCGAGCTCTCCCGGCTCCAGGGCGACGAGCCGCTCGAGTCGCCCGAGCAGGTCTCCCTCGACGAGGTGATCACGGTCGCCGTCGACACCAGCGCGATGGATGCCGGCGCCAAGGACATCAGCGTGCTGGTCGAGGGCCAGCCAGGGATCGCAGTCCTCGGCAACTACGAGCAGGTGGCCGCGGCCGTCGCCAACCTCGTCGCCAACGCCGTCCACTACTCCGACCCCGGCTCGAAGGTCCTGGTCTCGACCAAGTCCGTCGACGGTTTCGTCGAGATCTCGGTGGTCGACCAGGGCATCGGCATCCCCAAGGACGAGATCGACCGGATCTTCGAGCGGTTCTACCGCGTCGACCCGGCCCGCCACCGCTCGACGGGTGGCACCGGGCTGGGCCTGTCCATCGTGAAGCACGTCGCCGCCACCCACGGTGGCGACGTACGCGTGTGGTCGGTGGAGGGCCAGGGGTCGACGTTCACCCTGACGCTCCCGCACCACGCGGCGTACGGCGAGGAGCCCCGCGCGCTCCCCGACGCCCCGACATCTCCCGCGCTGGCGCACGTCGCCGGCATGGCGGACCGCCCAGATGATCAGGAGGAACGCCCGTGACCCGGGTACTCGTCGTCGAAGACGAAGAGAGCTACAGCGACGCCCTCGCCTACATGCTCCGCAAGGAAGGCTTCGAGGTGGCGATCGCTGCCGACGGCAACGCCGCGCTCACCGAGTTCGACCGCAACGGCGCCGACATCGTGCTGCTCGACCTGATGCTCCCGGGCATCTCCGGCACCGAGGTGTGCCGCACCATCCGGCAGACCTCGAACGTGCCGGTGATCATGGTGAGCGCCAAGGACGACGAGGTCGACAAGGTGGTCGGGCTCGAGCTCGGCGCCGACGACTACGTCACCAAGCCGTACTCCCCGCGCGAGCTGGTGGCGCGGATCCGCGCCGTGCTCCGCCGCGGCACCGAGACCGACCTGCTGCCCGACACCCTCGAGGCCGGACCGGTCCGGATGGACGTCGAGCGGCACGTGGTCACCGTGGACGGCACCGAGCAGCGGCTGCCGCTCAAGGAGTTCGAGCTCCTCGAGATGTTCCTCCGCAACCCCGGCCGGGTGCTCACCCGGGGCCAGCTCATCGACCGGGTCTGGGGCTCCGACTACGTCGGCGACACCAAGACCCTCGACGTGCACGTCAAGCGGCTGCGCGCCAAGCTCGAACCCGAGCCCAGCGAGCCCAAGTACCTCGTCACCGTGCGCGGGCTGGGCTACAAGCTCGACGTGTAGTCACGGCGTACCGCTGGCTGCGGGAGGTCACGCCGAAGCGTCTCGGCGGGATCTCGCCGTACGCCGTCCGAATCCCGCGCGACGGATGTCGGCTGCGACCCGTACCGTCGTCGCGTGCAGTCCCGCCCGGTCCTCCCCCTCCTCGCGGTCGCGACCACCCTGGTGTTCTGGGCCTCGGCGTTCGTCGCGATCCGGCACCTCGCCCACGACTTCTCCGCGGGACCGCTGACGCTCGCCCGGATCGGTGTGGCAGCGATCGCGCTCGCGTTCGTGGCGCTCCGACACGGGCTGCCGCGACCGAGCCGACGGCAATGGGTGTCGATCACGGTGATCGGCGTGCTGTGGTTCTCGATCTACCACCTCGCGCTCAACCAGGGTGAGGTCTGGGTCGACGCCGGCACCGCGGCGATGCTGCTGCAGGTCGCACCGGTCCTGGTGGCAGTGCTGGCGGTGACGTTCCTCGGCGAGCGGTTCACCGCACCGCTGGTCATCGGCCTGCTCGTGGCCTTCGCCGGCGTGGCGCTGATCGGCTTGTCCGGCTCCGGTGACAGCGGTGTCGACTCCGACAAGATGCTGCTCGGAGCGCTGCTGTGCCTGGTGTCCGCTGCGACGTACTCGGTCAGCCTGGTCCTCCAGAAGCCGCTGCTCACGGACCTGTCGGCCGTCCACGTCACCTGGCTGGCCTGCACGATCGGCGCGATCACCTGCCTCCCGTTCGGGCCGTCGCTGGTGTCAGAGGCGGCCGACGCACCCGCCTCGTCGCTGCTCTGGTTGATCTACCTCGGAGTCTTCCCGACCGCGATCGCGTTCACGACGTACGCCTATGCGCTGCGACACATGACCGCGTCGTCGCTCGGCGTCACGACCTACCTGGTGCCGCCGATCACGATCGTGATGGCGCTGGTCTTCCTCGGCGAGACGCCGCCCGCGGTGGCGTACGTCGGCGGCGCGCTCGCGCTCATCGGCGTGGCGATCACCCGTCGGTCGTCCACCCGTCGGGCCGCTGCCGAAGCGGCGAAGGAGCCTGCGCCGGCCTGAGGTCGGGTCGGCGGGTGGGCACGAACGACATGCCTGCGGGCGCTTTCGCTGCGGTTTGGGACCAATCCGCTGCCCTCGGCCGACCGCGCCGCAACCCACCGGCCGATGGGCACAAACGACATGCCGGGGGGCGCTTTCGCTGCGGTTTGGGACCAATCCGCTGCCCTCAGCCGACCGCGCCGCAACCCACCGGCCGATGGGCACAAACGACATGCCTGGGCGCGCTTTCGATGCGGTTTGGGACCAAACCGCAGCCCCTCACCCGCCCGCCTCCAGCCAGCCGCGAAACGCCTCGAGGTTCCGCGTCGACTCACCCCGCGAGATCCGCCACTGCCACTCCTTGCGGATCGAGGACTCGAAGCCGAGCTCGAGGATCGCGTTGAAGGAGTCGTCAGCGTAGGTCAGCACCGAGCCGAGCAACCGGTCCAGCTCGTCGGGGTTGATCATCGACAGCGGCAGCCGGGCGTCGAGGTAGATGTCGCCGTGGTGGTCGAGACCGAACGCGACGGCGTACATCCGCATGTTGCGCTCGAGCAGCCAGCGGTAGACCCTCTCGAACTCCTCGTCCGGGCGGCGGCACACGAAGGCGTGCACCGCGAGGGCGTGCGGACCGACGTCGAGCCGGACCGGTGTCTGCTGCTTCTTCTCACCCGGGAGGGAGAAGGTGAACACGCCGGGCTCGGGCTCGTCGTACTCGATCTCGGACGCAGCGAGATGGTGCCGTACGACGTCGACGGGCTGCTGCTCCACGACGGTCAGCCTGCCACGGCCTCTCGGAGGAACGAGTCGGCCCGCTCGTAGACCTCGAGCGTCTGCGCGGCAGTGGCGTCCCAGGAGAAGTGTCGTGCCTGGGCGATCGCCCCCGCCGCGAGCCGTTCGCGGTAGGCCGGGTCGACGACCACCGGCTCGAGAGCGCGGGCCCAGTCGAGGGGGTCGTGGCTGTCGACGAGCAGGCCGCTGCGGCCGTGCCGCACGACCGTGGTCAACCCGCCGACCGCCGCGGCGACAACGGGGGCGCCGGCTGCCTGCGCCTCGACGGCGACCAGACCGAACGACTCGTTGTAGGAGGGTACGGCGACCAGCGTGGCGGCGGAGTACCAGCCGGCGAGCTCGTGCTGGGGCACCGGCGGCACGAAGCGCACGACGTCGGTGATGCGCAGCTCGTCGGCGAGGTTGGCGAGGGCGGTCGGTCGTTCGAGGCCGCTGCCCGAGGGGCCGCCGACGATCGGGACCACCAGTCGGCGACGCAGCTCGGGCCGCAGCCGCAGCAGCTCGGCGGTCGCGTGCAGCAGGACGTCCGGCGCCTTGAGCGGCTGGATCCGGCCGGCGAAAAGGAGCACCAGCGCATCGGCAGGGATGCCACGGGCAGCCCGGGCTGCGGCCTGGTCCTGCGGGCGGAAGACGGCGGTGTCGACGCCGGGGTGGACGACCTCGACCCTGGCCGGCTCGGCGTCGTAGAGGTTGATCAGCTGCTTGGCCTCGAGATCGGTGTTGGCGATGAGCACGTCAGCGGCCTCGACCACCTGCTCCTCCCCGATCACCCGGACCGACGGCTCCGGGGTGTCGCCCTCGGCGAGCGCCTCGTTCTTGACCTTGGCCATGGTGTGCATCGAGTGCACGAGCGGGACGCCCCAGCGATCCCGGGCGAGCGCGCCGACCTGGCCGGAGAGCCAGTAGTGGGAGTGGAGGACGTCGTAGTGGCCGAGCGGCTTGGACGCTTCCGCGCGCAGCACCTCACGGGCGAAGACGCAGAGCTGCCCGGGCAGCTCGTCCTTGGTGAGCCCCTCGAACGGACCGGCGTGCACGTTGGTGACCTGGACACCGTCTGCCATCTGGACGACGGGGTCGAGCAGGCTGCTCGTGGCCCGGGTGAAGATGTCGACCTCGATCCCGCGGGCAGCCAGCCGGCGCGCGACCTCGACGACGTAGACGTTCATGCCGCCTGCGTCACCCGTGCCGGGCTGGTCGAGGGGTGAGGTGTGCAGGCTGATCATCGCCATCCGGCGGATCTTCGTCACGCACGCCTCCTCGGCCGGTCGGCCCACTGGCTCTCGAGCTTGTCCGTAGCGGTCAACCAGCGCGAGCCAGCGCGCATTCCCGGGCTGCCCGACCTATCCCCACGGGTACCCGGAGGACGGCTGCTGTCACGGGGGCCGAGCAGTGGCATCGGAGCGGCGACCGCCCGGCGCCTCGCAGCCGAGGGGTACGACGTCGTCTGCGGCGCCGGACGACGGGCGCGGTTCGAGGTCCTGGCGGAGAGATCGGCGGACCGCAGTCGTTCTGCGCCGTCACGGACGCCAGGACTATCCGGCTTGCCAGGCCACAGATCCGGAGCGATGCAGGGCGACGGTGCCGATGTCGACCTGGTCGCCGGTGGTGACCTCGATCCAGCGCGCGGCCTCGGCCGTGGCACCTCCGCCGAGGAACTGCGGCTCGATCATGGCGCGGGCTTCGGCGTCCGGGGTGACGCACTGCGCGACGTAGACGGTGTAGCGCCCGGGTTCGACGCCCTCCGCCGTCCAGCGGCCCGCCTCCGACTGTCCCGGGACCGGCTCGAGGACCGTGACGAGGTCGTCGGCGACCCCGCCGTCGTCGTCGAAGACCACGACGCAGATGTCGGACGGGGCAGCGGCGCCACGGGGCCAGGACACGGTCGCGGCGATCGAGCCACCCGTCTGGGCGCCAGGAGAGGTCTCGATGACGGCGGCGATGCCCTGGAGGGCCGGCGTCGGTGTCGCGTCGTCCCCCTGTGGAACCGTCGACGCGACACCGATGGCGACCGCGCAGATCGCCACACCGAGCACCTGGCGATGCCGTTGCCCGAACTGCATCGCAACTCTCCCCTCGGCTACTTAGAACCGTCCCCCAACGGAGCTACTACGGACCGAAGTGGACCACGCCGTACGGCGACGCCGTGGTCGATCGACGGCGACGGCTACCGCATCTGAGAACGGTCAGGCGAGGGCGCGGTCGAGTGCCGCCTCGACGTGGAGGGTCGTGCACGGGAAGACCGGCAGGTCTGAGTCGGCCTGCTTCACCAGCAGCTCGAGCTCCGAGCAGCCGAGGATCACGCCACCGGCGCCGGCGTCCCACAGCTCGTCGATGAGCGACACGACGTACTTCCGTGAGTCGTCGACGATCTTCCCGTGCACCAGCTCGTCGTAGATGATCCTGTTGATCTCGTCGTGGTGGTGCGCAGCGGGGGTGACCACCTCGAGCCCGGCCAGCGCGATCCGGTCGGTGAAGAACGTCCGGGTCATCGAGAACCGGGTGCCGATCAGCGCGAGCACCTCCACGCCCTGCTCCCTCGCCGCCTCCGCGACCACGTCCGCGAGATGGAGCATCGGGATGTCGACGGCTGCCTCGACCTGCTCCGCCACGCGGTGGAACGTCGTCGTGCAGAGCATCAGGAAGTCGGATCCGGCCCGCTCGACCGATTGCGCAGCCGCTGCCAGGATCTCGCCGACGCCTTGCCAGTCCTCGGCCTCCTGGAGCTCGGTGACCTCGGCGAACTCGACGGACGCCATCACCGTCTTCGCTGAGTGGAGGCCGCCCATCCGGGCCTCGACGCCGCGGTTCAACAGGTCGTAGTAGGCCGCGCTGCTCTCCCAGCTCATGCCCCCGACGAGTCCGATCGTCTGCATCCGTGCAGTCTCCCACGGTCCGGCCGGCCCCCGTGCTGGGGTGGGGCACGATGTCCGGATGCCCTTCGCCCGCCTGTCGGCAGGCGACCTGAGGCCCGCTCACCGCCGGTTCGCCGATGTGAGGGTGGCGGGGCCCCGCCGATACCCTGGACGGCGGCCCGAATCCGGAGCCGAGCACCCGAACGAGAGTGACGCCGTACCTCCCATGCCTTCTCCGTCAGCGACCCGACGCACTGACCTGCGCAACGTCGCCATCGTGGCGCACGTCGACCACGGCAAGACCACGCTGGTCGACGCGATGCTCCACCAGGCGGGCGCGTTCACCGCGCACCAGGCCGAGGGCGTCGCCGACCGGGTCATGGACTCCGGCGACCTCGAGCGCGAGAAGGGCATCACGATCCTCGCGAAGAACACCGCGGTGCACTACCGCGGTCCTTCGGCCCAGGAGCTCGCCGACGGCGACATGACCATCAACATCATCGACACGCCGGGCCACGCCGACTTCGGCGGCGAGGTCGAGCGGGGCCTGTCCATGGTCGACGGCATCGTGCTCCTCGTCGACGCGTCGGAGGGGCCGCTCCCCCAGACCCGGTTCGTGCTGCGCAAGGCACTCAACGCCGACATGCCGGTGATCCTCGTGGTCAACAAGACCGACCGCGGCGACGCCCGGATCGACGAGGTCGTCGACGAGACCTACGAGCTGTTCATGGACCTGCTCGACGAGAACCACAGCCAGGACGCACTGGACTTTCCCGTCGTCTTCGCCTCGGGCAAGGCCGGCATCGCGTCGCTGAAGAAGCCGGCCAACGGAACCCTTCCCGACAGGCGCGGACCTCGAGCCGCTGTTCCGCACCATCCTGGAGACCATCCCGGCGCCGGAGTACGACGAGGGCGCACCTCTCCAGGCGCACGTGACCAACCTCGACGCCTCGCCGTTCCTCGGCCGGCTCGCGCTGCTGAGGATCAAGCAGGGCATGCTCAAGAAGGGCCAGCAGGTCGCGTGGATGCGTCGCGACGGCGACGTCAAGAACGTCAAGATCACCGAGCTGCTCGTCACCGAGGGCCTCGAGCGCAAGCCCGGCGAGAGCGCCGGACCGGGCGACATCGTCGCCGTCGCCGGCATCCCGGACATCACCATCGGCGAGACCCTCGCCGATCCCGACAACCCGGTCGCGCTCCCGCTGATCCACGTGGACGAGCCGGCGATCTCGATGACCATCGGCACCAACACCTCCCCCCTCGTCGGCAAGGGCGGGAAGGGCCACAAGGTCACCGCCCGCCTGGTCAAGGACCGCCTCGACTCCGAGCTGGTCGGCAACGTGTCGCTGCGCGTGCTCCCGACCGAGCGTCCCGACACCTGGGAGGTGCAGGGCCGCGGCGAGCTGGCACTGGCGATCCTGGTCGAGCAGATGCGGCGAGAGGGCTTCGAGCTGACCGTCGGCAAGCCGCAGGTGGTGACCAAGGAGATCGACGGCAAGGTCCACGAGCCTTTCGAGCGCCTCACCATCGACGCACCGGAGGAGTTCCTCGGCACGATCACCGAGCTGCTCGCCAGCCGGAAGGGCCGGATGGAGGGCATGACCAACCACGGCACCGGCTGGGTGCGGATGGAGTTCGTCGTACCCGCCCGTGGCCTGATCGGCTTCCGCACCGACTTCCTCACCGAGACCCGCGGCACCGGCATCGCCCACCACATGTCCGAGGGCTACTTCCCCTGGGCCGGCGAGATCCGCTCGCGTGCCTCTGGCTCCCTGGTCGCCGACCGTGCGGGCGCGGCCACGGCGTACGCCATGACGTCGCTGCAGGAACGCGGCATCATGTTCCTCGAACCCGCCACCGAGGTCTACGAGGGCATGATCGTCGGCGAGAATTCCCGCGCCGACGACATGGACGTCAACATCACCAAGGAGAAGCAGCAGACCAACATCCGGTCCGCCACCTCCGACAACTTCGAGAAGCTGATCCCGCCCCGGCGGCTCTCGCTCGAGCAGTGCCTGGAGTTCTGCCGCGAGGACGAGTGCGTCGAGATCACGCCGGAGACGGTACGGATCCGCAAGGTGGTGCTCGACCAGAACGAGCGCGCCAAGATGGCGTCGCGCGCCCGGAAGGGCACGCGCTAGCTGTATCTAGGCGGGCATTCCTGCCAGCGCCAGCCGCGCCCCCGTGCCAGTGTCGAAGACGTGGATCGCGCGGGGGTCGGCGACCAGGCTGATCTGCTCACCGGGGCGCAGGTCCTGCCGGCCCTCGAGCCGAGCGACGACCTGCGGAAGCACCTCGCCGGCATGCTCGCCGGCGTCGACGCCCACGGGTGTGGCGTAGACGTAGGCGTCGGCCCCGAGCTCCTCGACGACCGCGACGGTGACCGGGAAGCCGCTCGCACCGGCGCCGGCGATCCGCCACGCCTCCGGCCTGATGCCGAGGGTGACCGAGCCGGACGAGGCTGCTGCCGCGGTGCGGTCGATCGGGATCTCGATGCCGTCGACGACCGCGACGCCGTCGCCGGCGGACTTGCCGGCGAGCAGGTTCATCCCGGGTGAGCCGATGAACCCGGCGACGAAGAGGTTGCCGGGCCGGTCGTAGAGAGCGAGCGGGCTGTCGACCTGCTGGAGCACGCCGTCCTTCATGACCGCGACCCGGTCGCCCATCGTCATCGCCTCGACCTGGTCGTGGGTGACATAGACGGTCGTCACGCCGAGTCGACGCTGGAGCGCGGCGATCTGGGTGCGGGTCGACACCCGCAGCTTGGCGTCGAGGTTGGAGAGCGGCTCGTCCATGCAGAACACCTGGGGCTGCCGCACGATCGCCCGGCCCATGGCGACCCGCTGCCGCTGACCGCCGGACAGCGCCTTCGGCTTGCGGTGGAGCATGTCCTCGAGGTCGAGGAGCCGGGCCGCTTCGGCGACCCGGGCGGTGCGCTCGGCCTTGCTGACCCGTGCGATCTTGAGTGCGAACGCCATGTTGTCGGCGACCGTCAGATGGGGATAGAGCGCATAGTTCTGGAAGACCATCGCGATGTCGCGGTCCTTGGGCGGCACCTCGGTCACGTCGTGGTCGCCGATCCAGACCGAGCCCGACGACACTTCCTCGAGGCCCGCGAGCATCCGCAATGAGGTGGACTTCCCGCATCCGGAAGGTCCGACGAGCACCATGAACTCGCCGTCCTCGATCGTCAGGTCGAGGTCGGAGACGGCGGGCGACTTGGCGCCCGGATAGATGTGCTCGGCGTGTTCGAACCGCACCTGCGCCATCGGCCCTGTCTCCTTGCTGGCCGCCTCGGGCGACCGCGGTCTCGCTGCGTCACCGCTAGAGTACGACGGCATTCCCGCGCCGTCTAGTGGAAGCGCTCCCACCGAGAGTGTGGATTGATCAGGAGGCATAACCGGAGGTAGCAAGCCAAATCCTTGACACTCCATGTGACGCATGTCATGGTGGCAATCCAACAGAAGTGGAAGCGCTCTCACACCGCTTCCACCCTGCCGGATCATCCGATCCCGACTTTTCAGAAGCATCAAAGGGCAGGAGTAACCGTGCGCATCACCACCACCCGGCCGGGCCGCCGGTCAACCAGCCACCGAGGGCGTCTCGCCGTCGGTGCCATCGCCGCTCTTGTGCTGGGGCTCACGGCCGCCTGCGGCGACAGCGACGATCCCACCGAGTCCGCCGACCAGGAGGATCTCAGCGAGGGCGAGTCGCTCACCATCACGACCTTCGGGGAGTTCGGCTACGACGAGCTGATCGAGCAGTGGAACGAGGAGAATCCCGACGTCCAGGTCGAGCAGACCAAGGTCTCCCTCTGGGACGACTGGAAGAACGAGCTCAACACGCTGCTCCAGGCCAACGAGGGGCTGCCTGATGTCGTGGCGATCGAGGGAGACTTCATGCCCGCGATCGTCGCGGCGCCGGACCGCTGGGTCGATCTCTCCAGCGATGAGGTGGAGGGCCGCTGGCTCGAGTTCAAGTCGGATGCGGCGACCGCCCCGGACGGCCAGCTCCTCGGCTATGCGACCGACGCCGGACCCGAGGCCATCTGTTACCGCGCCGATCTCTTCGAGGCCGCCGGCCTGCCGACCGACCGCGAGGAGGTCTCCGCGCTGATGTCGACATGGGAGGACTACTTCGCCCTTGGCGAGGAGTTCGTCTCCAAGAGCGACGCCAAGTGGTACGACGCGTCCGGATCGGTCGCGCAGGCGATGCTCAACCAGGTCGAGTTCCCGTTCGAGGAGTCCGACAACACGGTCAACGTCGAGAACGACGAGCTGCGCGCGGTCTACGAGACCGTCACCGAAAGTTCCGGCACCCTCTCGACCGGGGCGGCCCAGTGGAGCGACGACTGGACGGCCGGCTTCCAGAACGACGGCTTCGCCACCATCCCGTGCCCGGGCTGGATGCGCAGCAACATCCGCGACAACACCGGCGACCCGGCTCCGAAGGGCGTCGTCTGGGACGTTGCCGACGTCTTCCCCGGCGGAGGCGGCAACTGGGGCGGGTCTTACCTGACCGTCCCGAAGACGTCGTCGCACCAGGAGCAGGCACAGGAGTTCGCAGCCTGGATCACCGCACCGGAGCAGCAGATCCAGATCTTCGAGCAGTACGGCAACTTCCCGTCCCAGGTCGCCGCGCTGGAGGACCCGGCGCTGCTCGGGTCGGCCGATCCGTACTTCAACGAGGCACCGGTCGGTGAGATCTTCTCCAACCGCGCGAGCGCGATCACGGTCCAGCCTTACCACGGGCCCCTCTACTCCGACATCCTGGCCAAGTTCCAGGAGGCGATCACCCGGGTCGACCAGGGTGCGGACCCGGAGGAGTCGTGGGAGACATTCGTCGACGAGGTCGCAGCGCTCCAGTGAGCACCAGCGTCGAGTCGCCGGTCGGGGTCGCGCCCAGCGTGCCCCCGGCCGGCGGCCGTGCCCGGCTGGTACGACGACAGCGGCTGTCGCGGTGGGACGTGAAGCTGTCGCCGTACCTCTACATATCGCCGTTCTTCATCGTCTTCGGCCTCGTCGGCCTGTTTCCGCTCCTCTACACCGGCTACCTGTCGGTCCACGACTGGGAGCGCCTCTACTACCAGCGCGGTGAGTTCATCGGCCTGGACAACTACCGGTTCGTGCTGACCGACCCGGTGTTCCAGAAGTCGCTGGTCAACACGTTCAGCATCTTCCTGATGTCGTCAGTGCCACAGGTGATCATCGCGGTCGCCGTGGCTGCCCTGCTCGACAGCCGGCTCCGGGGCCGGACGTTCTGGCGGATGAGCGTGCTGGTCCCGTTCGTCGTCGCCCCGACCGCCGCAGTGCTGATCTTCGGCAGCCTCTTCGCGGACCAGTACGGCGTCATCAACGCGATGCTCGACGGCGTCGGCCTGGAGCCGATCCGGTGGCACGTCGACCGCTGGTGGAGCCACTTCGCGATCGCCGGCATGGTGAACTGGCGGTGGACCGGCTACAACGCGCTCATCTTCCTCGCCGCCATGCAGGCCGTGCCGCGCGACCTCTACGAGTCCGCCTCCCTGGACGGGGCCGGCAGGATCCGCCAGTTCTTCTCCGTCACCCTCCCGCTGATCCGGCCGACGACGATCTTCGTGATCGTCACGAGCACGATCGGCGGCCTCCAGATCTTCACCGAGCCTCGGCTCTTCGACGACACGCCGCAGCGCGAAGGCGGACCCGACCACCAGTACATGACCTCGACGCTCTACATCTACGTGAAGGGCATCGAGGACCAGTTCTACGGGCGCGCGTCGGCAGCGGCGTGGGTCCTGTTCCTCATCATCGTCGGTATCGCGCTGGTCAACTTCGCGATCACGCGCCACGTCACGCGGAGACAAGCATGAGCCGCCGGCCGGGCTTCGTCGTCTACGGCCTGCTCACGGCCTTCCTGATCGGCTCCACGCTCCCGCTCTACTGGTCGTTCGTCATCGGCTCGCACTCGAAGGAGGACGCCAACCAGATCCCACCCCCGGTCGTCCCCGGCGGCCACTTCCTCGACAACGCTCAACGTGTGCTCGACACGACGGACTTCTGGTCGGCGATGCTCAACAGCCTCCTCGTCTCGACCGCCTGCGCCGCCTCGGTCGCGCTCGTCTCCACGCTCGCCGGCTACGCGTTCGCCAAGCTGCGGTTCCGGGGCAGCAACCTGCTGATGGGGTTCGTCGTCATGACGATGGCGGTGCCCACGCAGCTCGCGATCGTGCCGCTGTTCATCCTGATGCGTGACTACGGGCTGCTCGACACTCTGGTCGCGGTCGCGCTCCCGACGATGGTCACCGCGTTCGGCGTGTTCTTCATGCGGCAGTACCTCGTGGACGCGGTGCCGGACGAGCTGATCGAAGCCGCCCGGATGGACGGCTGCACCATGATCCGGACGTTCTGGACCGTGGCCATCCCCGCAGCCCGACCCGCGATGTCCATCTTGTTCCTCTTCACCTTCATGATGGTCTGGACGGACTACATGTGGCCGCTGGTCGCGCTCCAGGAGACCGAGACCCTCCAGATCGCGCTCGACCGGCTGGCCCTCACCGGTCAAGGCCAGACCACCGACTACGCGCTGGTCCTTGCCGGCGCCGGGATGGCCACCATCCCCCTTCTCGTCCTGTTCGCCCTGTCCGGCCGCCAGCTTGTCGCCGGCATCATGCAAGGAGCCGTCAAGGGATGACGACGACCGAACCCACGACGTGGACAGCCGCCGCCCCGCACGCAGAGGTGCGGTTCCCTCCCGACTTCCTCTGGGGAGCCGCCACGGCGTCGTACCAGATCGAGGGAGCCGCGACCGAGGACGGCCGGACCCCCTCGATCTGGGACACGTTCGCCCGGGTGCCCGGCGCCGTCGTCGGTGGGGACACCGGCGACATCGCGTGCGACCACTACCACCGGATGCCGGACGACGTTGCGTTGATGGCGTCGCTCAACCTGGGCGCCTACCGGTTCTCGGCCGCGTGGCCGCGGGTCCGGCCCGGCGGAGGCGCGCCGAACCCGGCGGGGACCGACTTCTACGCCCGCCTGGTCGACGAGCTGCTGGGCGCCGGCATCACGCCGTGGGTGACGCTCTACCACTGGGACCTGCCGCAGGCGCTCGAGGACGCCGGCGGCTGGACCAACCGCGACACGGCATACCGGTTCGCCGACTACGCGTTCACCCTCTACGACGCGATCGGCGACCGGGTGCCGTACTGGACGACCATGAACGAGCCGTGGTGCTCCGCGTTCCTCGGCTATACCGGCGGGCAGCACGCACCCGGGCGGCAGGAGGGAGTCGCGGGACTCGTCGCTGCGCACCACCTGATGCTCGGCCACGGCCTCGTCGTCGACGAGCTCCGCCGACGCGACAGTGCGGCCGCGATGGGGATCACGCTCAACCTCACCGTCCCCGACCCGTTCGACTCGGCAGAGTCTGCCGACGTTGATGCGGCGCACCGGGTGGACCACCTGTGGAACCGGGTCTTCCTGGATCCGCTGCTTCGCGGCTCCTACGCGGACGAGCTGCACACCATCACCGCCGGGACCACCTGGCAGGGCAGGCAGTGGGAGGAGTTCGTCCAGGACGGTGACCTGGCGCTGATCGGCGCCCCGCTCGACGTGCTGGGCGTCAACTACTACCACGGTGACGGCGCCTCCGGCCGTCCCCATCCCGCGAAGCAGCTGCTCGGGTCCCGGATCGAGGTCCCGACGCGGTCGGTCCGCTCGCCGTTCCCCGGCTCCGATGACCTGACCTTCCCACGCCGCGGCTACCCGGTGACCGGCCTGGACTGGGAGGTCCAGCCCGAAGGGCTGACCCGCCTGCTGGTCCGCCTCGACGAGGAGTACGACGCCCCGCCGATCTACATCACCGAGAACGGTGCGGCGTACGACGACGTGGTCGGCCCCGACGGCTCGGTCCACGACCCGGAGCGATGGGGCTATTTCGACTCCCACCTGCGGGCCGTGCACGCGGCGATGGCGGCAGGGGTGGACGTCCGCGGCTACTTCGCGTGGTCGCTCCTCGACAACTTCGAGTGGGCGTTCGGCTACGGACAACGGTTCGGGATCGTGCACGTCGACTACGAGTCCCAGCGGCGGACACCGAAGACCAGCGCGCTGCGTTATGCCCAGGTCGCGGCCACGTCCGTGCTAGGCGCCGAGGACGACGGATAGCGTGCCCAGCGTGAACCAACCGCCGAACGAACCCGGCAATGGCGCCGGGAACGCGCCGACCCTCGACGAGGTCGCGCGGCTGGCGGGCGTGTCCCGGGCAACGGCGTCGCGCGCGATCAACGGCGGCAACCGGGTCTCCCCCGCGGCCCAGTCGGCGGTCGACGCAGCGGTCCGGACGCTGGGCTACACGCCCAACCCGGCCGCCCGGAGCCTGGTCACCCGGCGCACCGACTCGGTTGCGCTCGTCGTGCCGGAGCCGGACGAGCGCGTGTTCAGCGACCCCTTCTTCGTGCACACGCTGCGGTCGGTCAACCGGGTGCTTGCGCCCCGCGACCTGCAGCTGGTCCTGCTGCTCGCCCGCCCCGGCGACGAGGAGCGACGGATGCTGCGCTACCTCGGCAGGCGTCACATCGACGGCGCCATCGTGGTCTCGCACCACTCCCGCGACCGGCTCGCCGATCACCTCGCGTCCCTGGGCCTGCCGTGTGCCTTCGTGGGCCGGCCATGGACCGGCGCCGACAAGGTCGCCTACGTCGACACCGACAACGTCGCCGGCGCCCGCCTGGTGACCCAACGGCTGGTCGACCGGGGCTGCCGGCGGATCGGGACCATCGCCGGCCCGGTCGACATGGCCGCCGGTATCGACCGGCTCGACGGCTGGCGGTCCGCGCTCAAAGACGCCGGCCTGCCCGACGACGTCGTCGCCAACGGTGACTTCACGGAGCTCGGCGGCCAGGAGGCGGCCACGAAGCTCCTCGACCGGCACCCCGACCTCGACGGCCTGGTCGTCGCGTCGGACCTGATGGCCATCGGCGCGCTGCGGGTGCTCGCCGCGGCCGGCCGCCGGGTGCCCGACGACATCGCCGTCACCGGCTACGACGACCTCGGTATCGCCGAGCGCACCGACCCTCCGTTGACCACCATCCGCAACCCGATCGGCGAGATGGCCGAGCAGGCGACTCGACTGCTGCTCGAGCAGGTCGACGGCGATCGCGACCCGCAGCCGATCCGCGTGATCTTCCCACCGGCGCTGGTGGCCCGGAAGAGCGGCTGACGCGCTGCCTCGCCGGCGTCCGGTCGCTGCTAGCGACCGTCTCCCGGCAGGATCCCTCCGAGCACCTCACCTCGGCGGTGGCTGACCGCCACGGCGGCGATCGCACCGCCGATCGCACCGAAGAGGTGGCCCTGCCACGACACGCCGGGCTGGCCGGGCAGCACGCCCCACAGCACGCCGCCGTAGACGAACAGCACGACGGCGCCCACCGCGATCTCCCAGAACCGTCGGTTCACCACCCCGCGCACCACGACGTAGACGAGGAAGCCGAAGACCAGCCCGGACGCCCCGATGTGGTTGGAGTTGCTGCCGGCCACGAGCCACACACCGACGCCACCGACCACCCAGATCACTGCCGCGGCAGCGATCCCGCGGAGCAGGCCGGCAGCAAGGGCGAGGAAGCCGAGCACCAGCAGCGGCCCGCTGTTGGCCGACAGGTGGTCCCAGCCCCCGTGCAGCAACGGGGCGAAGAGGATGCCGAGCAGCCCCTCGTCGGACCGCGGCTGCACGCCGTACTGGTCCAACCGGTTGTCCATCGCGGCGTCGACGGCCTCGATGACCCAGAGCAGCGCGGTGAAGGCGCCGATCGCGCCGGCTGCCTGCACCCAGACCGGTATCTCACGACCCCTGATCTCCACGCAGTCAGTGTGGCGGGTCGGGTCCCGTCACGCCCAGCAAATGACCCAGTACTGCACGCCGAACGGCGCGGCGTCGTAGGAGACCTCCGGCCGGTGGGAGGCGGTGAGCACGCCGGCAAGAGCCCGGATCCCCGCCACGTCCGCCCACATCTCATCGGCCAGCTGTTCGTCCACCGCGGTCAGCGCCGCGGGGAGCGGCTCGACCAACGCGCGGCGCAGGGCGTCGTCGAAGCCCTCGGCCCGCTCGTCGAGGTCGCCGGGCGCGCGGGACGTGCGCTTGGCCGAGCCGTTGCCGACGACCAGCACGCCGGTCGCATCGTCCGTGACCTCGTCGGCCCCTGCGTCCGCCAGCAGGGAGCGCGCGACCCGGAGCCCGGTCTCGGAGGCCAGCACCCGGACCCGAGGGCCCAGCTCGGCCACCGCGGCGGCGCACGCAGCGCGGAGGTCCGCTACCGGGTCGTCGATGGAGGCGTACGACGGCAGCAGCGCCGGCACGCCGGGCACCAGGGCGATCCTGCGTTTTCGGGGTCCCCGCGGCGATGTACGAGGGATAGACAGTCCGGGTCTGCTCCTGGGTGCGGTCCGATTGGAGGAGAAGATCGTCGTGGGGTGAGCTCACGAGAGCCCTCGGATCGCGCGCCGTGGCGGGCGGCGGCCCGCGATCGACCAGACCATGTCGACGACCTGACGGCTCTCGACGACCTCGTGCACCCGGTAGACCCGAGCCCCAGCGAGCGCGCAGACGGCGGTGGCCGCGAGGGTGCCGACCAGGCGCTCCCCGACCGGCAGGTCGAGGGTCTCGCCGACGAAGTCCTTGTTGGACAGGGACACCAGCACCGGCCAGCCGGTGTCGACCATCTCGCCGAGCCGCCGCGTGAGCTCGAGGGAGTGGAAGGTGTTCTTGCCGAAGTCGTGGGCCGGGTCGATGACGATCGCCTCCCGTGCGACGCCGGCGGCGAGCGCCCGCTCGGCGTAGCGCACCGTGTCGTCGATGGCGGCGGCGACCACGTCGTCGTACTCGATCCGGAACGGCCGGGTCCGCGGCGTGACACCGCCGGTGTGGGTGCAGACGATCGCAGCGCCGTGCTCCGCCGCCACGTCGACCAGCTCCGGGTCCGCACCTCCCCACGCGTCGTTGAGCAGGTCGGCGCCGGCCTCGCAGACGGCGGCGCCGACCTCCGCACGCCAGGTGTCGACCGAGATCACCAGCGAGGGGTACGACGCGCGCACCCGCGCCACGAAGTCGACGACCCGTCGCTTCTCCTCCGCCGTCGAGATCTCCTCGCCCGGGGCCGCCTTGATCCCGCCGATGTCGACGATCTCGGCGCCCTGCTCGACGACGGCGACCACCCGCTCGAACGCGGCGTCCTCACCCCAGGTCGCACCCTTGTCGTAGAACGAGTCGGGCGTCCGGTTGACGATCGCCATCATCAACGTGGCGTCGTCCGCGAAGGTCTGGCGGCCGAGCTTCAGCATCAGAGCAAGTCCTCCGCCGGCGGGCGCTCCACCGTCTCGACGACCCGGTCCAGCGACACCGGACCAGCGAGGAACTGCCGCAGGATCGCCGGTCCGGCAGAGAGTCGGAGCCGGGTCGGCGTGAGCTCTCCCTCAGCTTCTGCCGGGTCGGCGGGTGAGCGCGACAGGGTGGCGGCGAGGATCTGGACAGCCATCGCGCCGAGGTCGAGCAGGGGCTGGTGGCCGTGGGCGCGAGTCGCCGAGGTCGACCTGGGCGATCGCGGACGGGCCGTGCGCGATCACGGTGTCGACGAGGGAAGCCAGTTCGACGGCGTAGCCGGTCGGGACCGACAGCGAGGCGAAGTGCGACCGCCGGACGGCCCACTCGCCGGCAAGCGGCTGCACCAGGTCCTGCAACTGGGGGTGGAGCAGCGAGATCAAGGGCCGCGCCACGAGCTCGGTCACCCGACCCCCGTCGAGCGGGCCCTGCTCCCCGGGCCGCTCGTAGAAGCCCTTGACGATCCGCACTTCCGGCCAGCTCAGCAGCGGTCCGAGCAGGCCGGGCACGAAGTGGGTGTCCCAGTCGGTCAGGTCGGCGTCCATGAACACGACGACGTCGCCGCTGGTGACGAAGAGGGACTTCCACATCGCCTCACCCTTGCCCGGGTGGGTCCCGAGGTCGGGGCGGATCTCGGAGGCGCGGTGGACGACCGCGCCGGCTGCAGCCGCGGCGTCGTACGTCCCGTCGATCGAGTCGCTGTCGATGACGACGATCTCGTCGACGAGGGAGACGGTGTCGACGAGCCGCTCCCGGACCAGCCCGACGACGCCACCGACAGTCCCTGCTTCGTTGCGCGCCGGTACGACGAGGCTCACCCGGGTGTCGCCCTTCGCAAGAAGAAGGTCGTCGACTGACCAGTCGTCCCAGTGCGCGGTGCGGATGCCGCTCACGCGCACCCCGGCATTTCGACGGGCATGGTCGCGACCCTACCGACCGGCACCTCGCCTCCGAGACCCACGGCTCTGATCGGGAGTGGTGACGTTCACCGCGCCGAGAAGCGCTCGATCGCCAGGGCCAGCGCCGACGCGTAGTGAAGGCGGCCCGCTGCGCTGGTAATCGTCTCCGCGTCGCGCGGGTCTCGCATGTTGCCGAGCTCGACCACCACGGTCGGGATGTCGGACAGGTTGAGGGTGCCGAGGTCGTCGCGGAGATCGATGCCGTTGCTGCCGGCGTACGTCGACGTGGCGAACCCCTCCTCGATCAGCGCGTCCCTGACCACCTCCGCGAGCCGCAGCGACGGCGCCGCGATGTCGGTCGTCCACGGCGCCACTGACTCCGGCGTGATCACGTGGAACCCGTGAGCACCCGCGGCGAGCGACCCGTCCGCATGGATACTGACCTTCAGGTCCCCTGTCGGTCCTGGTTCCCCGGGGTTGCCGGCACGGCCGCGCTCGTCGATGCACGGTCCCCATTGATCTGCCGAGTTGGACGTCCGGGTCAGCAGGACCTGCGCACCGAGTCGACGTAGCAGCCGCCGGGTCGCCCGAGCCACCTGCCAGGCGAAGGTCGCCTCGGCATAGCCACTGTCCGTCGCCGTACCCGTCGTGTTGCACGCCTTGGTGAAGCCTCCCGCATCGACAGGAGCACCGACCTCGGCCGGAAAGGCCGCGTTGCCCAGCTGGTGCCCGGGATCCAGTACGACGACGCGACCCGCCAGCGGCAGGTCCGGGTCGACGGTCGGAGCGGTGACCGTCCTCCCCCAGGTGCGCGGCACGTCGGACGGCCCACCCTGCGACGAGCTCGGTGCTGCCGAGGTGTCCGGGGACCGGACCCGCTCGGCGTCGTCGCAGGCCGAGAAGAGGGCCAGCATGACGATCGTCGCCGCCGCTGCGGCGCTCGGTCGCCGGTCTATCCAGGGGGCCGGAGTCATAGGGCTCTGAGCCTAGGTCGTCCGGCTCCTCGCCCTCGCCCTCGCCTCCGTGAGAGCTGGATCGGGGTTAACCTTTCTCATGGCCCACGCTGAGCAAGAGGCACAGGGACCGCCCGAGGGTGCCGACGATGCAGTGTCGCCCGCCGGCCGTCCCGAAGGTGATGACCGGTACACGAAGAAGGGCAAGCTCCGGGGTTCGGTCTACGAGTCGGAGATGGAGCGACTCCAAGAACAGCTGGTGCTGCTGCAGTACTGGGTCCAGACCCAGGGACTCAAGGTTCTCGTGATCTTCGAAGGGCGGGGATCCGCAGGCAAGGGCGGGGTGATCAAGAGCATCACCGAGCGCACCAGTCCCCGTACCGTCCGGGTCGCGGCGCTCCCGAAGCCGACCGAGCGCGAGCGCACCCAGTGGTACTTCCAGCGCTATGTCGAGCACATGCCGGCGGCCGGCGAGATGGTGCTGTTCGACCGCAGCTGGTACAACCGCTCGAACGTCGAGTGGGTGATGGACTTCTGCACAGCCGACGAGCACCAGGAGTTCCTCCGCAGCTGTCCGGAGTTCGAGCGGATGCTGGTGCGGTCGGGGATCGTGCTCCTGAAGTACTGGTTCTCGGTGAGCTTCGAGGAGCAGGCCAAGCGATTCGCAGCACGCAACGCCGAGCCGTTGAAGCGGTGGAAGCTCTCGGACATGGACCTCGCGGAGCACGAGCTCTATGTCAAGTACTCGATGGCGAAGGACACCACGTTCCAGTACACCGACACCAAGCAGGCTCCCTGGTGGGTCGTCCCGTCCGATGACAAGAAAGCCGCTCGTCTGAACTGCATCACTCACCTGCTGTCGCAGTTCCAGTACGTCGACGTGGCTCCGGAGCCCGTCGAGCTCCCGACGATGCGCGACATCCCCTACGTCCGGCCCCCGATGCACGAGCAGACGTTCGTCCCGCAGGTCTTCTGACTCCCGCTGGTCGAGGAGGCCGCCCCGGCGACCCGGCCCCGCTGGTCGAGGAGCGCCCCGCTGGTCGAGGAGGTCGCCCCGGCGACCGTCTCGAGACCAAGCCTCGCCCCGCTGGTCGAGGAGGTCGCCCTGGCGACCGTCTCGAGACCAAGGCCACTACTCGTAGCCGAGCACCGACTTCCGCTTCTCACCCCACGCCAGTGCCGACGCGATCGCATCGTCCAGCGACGCCTCGGTCCGCCAGCCGAGCAGCTCGGCAGCCTTGTCCGCGTTGGCGAACGCGCCCACGGCATCACCGGGCCGCGGCGGCGCCTCGGTCACGGGCACCGGCTTGCCGACGACCCGCTCGACGGCCGCGATCAGCTCCTTGACGGTCACCCCGTCACCACCGCCGATGTTGACGTAGGAGTACGGCGCCCCCTCGGCCCCGATCACGTCGTCGAACTTCTCGACCGCCCGTACGTGCGCCTTGGCCAGGTCCCAGGCGTGGATGTAGTCACGGAGGCCGGTGCCGTCACGGGTGGGCAGGTCGGTCCCGGTGATCGTGAAGGAGTCGCGGTAGCCCAGAGCGGCCTGCGCCAGCAGCGGTACGACGTGCGTCGCGTCCTTGAGGTGGTAGCCCGTCTCGAGGTCGGGGTCGGTGCCGATCGGGTTGAAGTAGCGAAGGATGACCGCCCGCAGGCTGGTCGCCTTGGAGATGTCCTCCAGGCACATCTCCATCATCCGCTTGGTCCGGGCGTACGGCGACGTCGGTTCGACGGGGTCGGTCTCCCGTACCTCGAAGTCCGGCTGCAGCGCGTAGAGCGACGCCGTGGAGGAGAAGAGGATCCGCGGCTTGCCGAGCTGCTCCAGCTGGTCGAACAGCTCCAGCGACTTCGCGACGTTGTCGCGGTAGTACTCGTAGGGCAGCTCCACCGACTCCGGTACGACGATCCGGGCCGCCATGTGGATCGTCGCCTCGATCTCGGGGTGCTCCTCGACGATCCGGGCCACCAGCGCGCGGTCGCCGATGTCGCCTTCGTAGAAGATCCGGTTCTCGGTGAACTGGCGAGGGCCGACGATCAGCGAGTCGAGCAGGACCGGCGTGTGGCCGGCCTGCTCCAGTGCCTTCGAGGTGATCGAGCCGAGGTAGCCGGCGCCGCCGGTGACGAGAACCTTCATGGAGCGAGAGCCTAGGGCGTGGCGCCCAACGGGTCGCGGAGCAGCCCCAGGAGGTAGTCGCCGTACCCGCTGGCCACCAGGCTCTCCCCGAGCCGCGCCAGCTGGGCGTCGTCGATGTAGCCCATCCGCCACGCCACCTCCTCGGGCGCCGCGACCTTGGTCCCCTGCCGCATCTCCAGCGTGCGGACGTAGTTCCCGGCGTCGTGAAGGGCCTCGAAGCTGCCCGAGTCGAGCCACGCCGAGCCACGCGGCAGCACCTCGACCGCCAGCCGGCCCTCGTCGAGGTAGCCGACGTTGAGGTCGGTGATCTCGAGCTCCCCGCGAGCGGAAGGCGTCAGCGCCTTCGCCCGCTCGACGACGTCAGGCCCGTAGAAGTAGAGGCCAGGCACGGCGAGCCTGCTCCGCGGCCGCTCGGGCTTCTCGACCAGGGCGACCGGACGGCCGTCCGCGTCGAGCTCGATGACGCCGTAGCTCTCGGGGTTGGCCACCGGGTAGGCGAACACAGCGGCGCCGTCGACGTCGTCGAAATGGCGCAGTCGGCCGCCGAGGCCGGGCCCGTAGAGGATGTTGTCGCCGAGGATCAGCGCAGAGGGCCCGCCGCCGACGTGGCGCTCGCCGATGATGAACGCCTGTGCCGCCCCGTCGGGCGACGGCTGCACGGCATAGGTCAGGTCGATCCCGAGCTGCGACCCGTCGCCGAGGAGTCGACGGAACTGGTCTGCCTCGTGCGGCGTCGTGATGACCAGGATCTCCCGGATCCCCGCCAGCATCAGCGTCGACAGCGGGTAGTAGATCATCGGCTTGTCGTAGATCGGCATCAGCTGCTTGCTGATCGCCTGGGTGATCGGCAGCAGCCGGTTGCCGGTGCCGCCAGCCAGGATGATCCCCCGCATGGTCCCTAGGATGCCCCATGTGGCATCTCGCATCCTCGTGACGGGCGGGGCGGGCTTCGTCGGCTGCAACCTGGTGCGTCATCTCCTCGACAACACCGGGGCGGTCGTGACCGTGCTGGACAAGCTGACCTACGCCGCGAGTCCCGCCGCCCTGGAGAGCCTGCCCGACGAGCGGTTCCGGCTTGTCGTGGGCGACGTCGCCGACGCGGCGGTGGTCGACCCGCTCGTCGCCGAGCACGACGCGGTGGTGCACCTCGCGGCGGAGTCCCACAACGACAACGCCCTCCGCGACCCGACCCCGTTCGTGCAGACCAACCTGGTCGGCACGTTCACCGTCCTCGAGGCGGTGCGGAAGGCCGACGTACGGCTGCACCACGTCTCCACCGACGAGGTGTACGGCGACCTCGCGCTCGACGACCCTCGACGGTTCACCGAGGACACGGCCTACCGGCCGGGCAGCCCCTACGCGGCGTCCAAGGCGGGGTCCGACCACCTGGTGCGGGCGTGGGTCCGCAGCTTCGGCGTACGAGCCACGATCTCGGGCTGCTCCAACAACTACGGCCCGTGGCAGCACGTCGAGAAGTTCATCCCGCGCCAGATCACCAACGTCCTCGAAGGACGACGGCCGCGGATCTACGGCACCGGTGCCCATGTCCGTGACTGGATCCATGTCGACGACCACAGCGCGGCCGTGCACGCGATCCTCGAGCGGGGCCGGGTCGGCGAGACCTACCTGATCGGAGCGGACGGCGAACGCTCCAACCTCCAGGTCGTGCAGATGATCCTCCGCCTCATGGGGCGCGACGAGGACGACTTCGACCACGTCGCCGACCGGGCGGGCCACGACCTGCGCTATGCCATCGACGCAGGGCGGTTGCGCGACGAGCTGGGCTGGGTCCCGACGTACGGCGACCTCGAGGCCGGTCTGACGCAGACCGTGGCGTGGTACTCCGACCACCAGGACTGGTGGCGCCCCGACAAGGCGGCGACCGAGGCGGCCTACGCCGCCAAGGGTCAGTGAGTCAGAGGCTCAGCTGACTCGATACGCCCGTAGTCGTCGTCGAGCCGGCAGATGTCGTCCTCGCCGGTGTAGGTGCCGTGCTGCACCTCGATGATGATCAGTGGCTCGTCGTGGTCGTTGGAGATCCGGTGCGGCTGGCCGATCGCGACGTTGACGGAGTCCGCGACGTAGAGGACGCGGACGTCCTCGTCGATGACGCAGGTCGCTGTGCCCGAGACGACGGTCCAGTGCTCCGCCCGGTGCTCGTGGGTCTGGTAGGAGAGGCGGCCGCCGGGCTCGACGACGATCCGCTTCACCTTGAACCCGTCGCCCTCGTCCAACACCTGCCACGAGCCCCACGGTCGAACTGCGCTGTCACCGATCACGACTTCTCCAACCCCACTTGTCCCCCTGCTCCGCCGGCGCCCCCCGGTCCGTCGGCGTTTCTCGCACAACGAGTGCCGGGACTCCGAAGGTACGGAGCGACCGGCGGAAAGGTTGTCGGAACCGATCACCTTCGTCGCAGGCCTGCGAGGGCGGGCCGGACATCGGCGAGGTAGACCAAGGACACGACCGTCAGGGCCAGGTTCACGATCATCAACGGCAGCGGCAGCAGCTGGAGCACCACTGCGACGCCCAGCAGGATGCACCAGGTCGGCTTGTTGAGCTTGTCAGCGGCGAGGTAGGACTCCGCCGAGTAGAGCAGCGCGTTGGCGAACGCGAAGATCTTGATCACGAGCAGCACGAAGAACACGGCCAGCTGCACGTAGCCCTCGAACAAGAACACATCCATGATGAGGCGATCCTAACCGGCGGGAAATGAACGAGACCCCGAGGGATGAACCCTCGGGGCCTCGTCGTACGGGGAGCCTCAGCTCACTGGGTGTCGGTCTTCGTGGCCGGGGTCTTCTTGGCGGCGGTCTTCGTGGCCGGGGCCTTCTTCGCGGCGGTCTTCTTGGCCGGAGCCTTCTTGGCCACGGAGCCGGGAGTCGAGGCCGGGGCCTTCACCGCGTCACCCTTGCGGATCTTGGTCACGACGCTCTCGCCACGCTTGGCGAGGTCGGCGTAGGTGCCGGTGACGGTGGCGACGTTCTCGTCGTACTGCTTCTTGACGGTCGTCTGGACCTTGGTCGGCAACGCCTTGGCGTCGGCCTGGAGCTCGGAGAGCCGGGACTCGAACTTCGAACGGGAGTCGATGAGCTGCGCGGCGGCCTTGTCCTGCAGGGTCTTCGGCTGCGGCACCTCGAACTGCTTGACGGACTTCTGGACGTCGGCAACGCGGGCGGTGACCTTGGCCTGGACGTCGGTCGCGAAACCCTTGACCTTCTCCACGGCGAGGTCGGTGGCACCGACCCCGGCGTACAGCGGCCTGGCGGCGACCTCGGGAACATCGGGGAGGTCGATCGTCTTCAGGTCCAGCTTGGGAACAGGGACCTCGAACTTCGGAAGCTCGAACTTCGGCATGGTGAGATACACCCTTCGTCTGTTGGGATGGTGCGGCTTTCAGGAGTGGGCGGTCGCCGCGTCGGCTTCGCGGGACTCGTCGGGGACGACGGGCGCAGGCACCGCGTCGACCTCGTTGAGCGCCAGGAAGGACGCGTAGACATCGAGGAGCGACTGTTTCTGTCGCTCGGTGAGACCGGTGTCGCCGAGTACGGCGAGCTCGACCGACCCACCTACGCCGTCGTCCGGGCTGAGGATTCCCGCCCGGATGTAGAGCTGCTCTGCGGAGATCCGCAGCGCCTTGGCGATCTGCTGCAGCACCTCGGCCGAGGGCTTGCGCAGACCGCGCTCGATCTGGCTCAGGTAAGGGTTGGAGACGCCGGCCTGCTCGGCGAGCTGCCGCAGGGAGAGACGCGACTGCGTGCGCTGCTCCTTGAGGTAGTCACCCAGGGCGCCGACCGTCTCGGTCACCTTTGCCTTCACCATGCTGCCCAGTGTGCTAGCAATAGTTAGCACTTTGCAAGCGGACGCGGGGTGAGGTGGTTCACAGGGGTCTCGAGACGGTCGCCAGGGCGACCTCCTCGACCGCCGGGGCGCAGCGCGAGCCGTCGAGGCGCGGGCTCTCGAGACGGTCGCCAGGGCGACCTCCTCGACCGCCGGGGCGCTCACGGTCGCAGGGCGACCTCCTCGACCGCCGGGGGCGCCAGGGCGACCTCCTCGACCGCCGGGGGCGCCAGGGCGACCTCCTCGACCGCCGACCCCGATGGTCGAGGAGGTCGCTCTGCGACCGTCTCGAGACCACCGGTCAGCCGCATTTCCTAGTGTCTCGGGTGGATTTGGCAGGATAGGCGCGTGTCCCGCCCGCCCCTTCCCCAGCACTGCCCGTCACCGCGCGAGCTGGACGACCTCGAGCTGCTGTCGGTCGGCGCGATGGCACCGACGCTGGGATTCAACGAGCCGGGCAGCCCGGTCACGCTGGCGCTGCCCGACGAGCGGGCTGACGAGGTGGCTGCAGGCGGCGCGGTCGAGCTGGTCGACCCGGAGGGCCTGCCCCTGGCCACCGTCGCCGGCGGCGGGTCCGGCTGGTCGGTGGCACCGCTGACCCACGCGCAGTACGGCCCGTTCCGCCGCCTCTACCTCGCACCGGCCGAAGTCCGGGCCCAGTACGCCGGTCGCACCTTCGTCGTCGTGACCGATGCCGTCACCGACGAGCAGCTGGTCGAGCTGCGGAGCCTCGGCGACGTCGCCCTGCTGGCACTGGTCGGTCGCGGGACCCCGTCCCTCTCCCCGGTCGGCCTGCTCCGGGCGACCTTGCGCGTGGCCGACATGGTGTCGGCGACCGGCTCCGCGGTCGACGTGGTCGCCGTACCCCTCGCCTCCCACGGAGACGCCACGGCGGACGCGACGCTGCGTGCACAGGTGGTCGCCAACTACGCCGGACCGGACCGGGTCGTCGACCTCGCACCCGGCGGTGTGCCCAGCACCGAGGTGGCCGACATCGTCCGCGAGGACCGGCCGGCCCCGGACGAGCAGGGCCTGGTCATCTTCTTCACCGGACTCTCGGGCAGCGGCAAGTCGACCCTCGCGCAGGCACTGATGGACCGCCTGCTCGAGCGCGGCGGCCGATCACTGACCAGCCTCGACGGCGACGTCGTACGCCGCAACCTGTCGGCAGGTCTGACCTTCTCCAAGGAGGATCGCGAGACCAACATCCGCCGGATCGGCTGGGTCGCCGCCGAGGTCGCACGGCACGGCGGCGTCGCGGTCTGCAGTCCGATCGCGCCGTTCGACGCGACCCGGCAGCAGGTGCGGCAGTACGTCGCCGAGGCCGGCGGCGCTTTCTTCCTCGTCCACGTCGCGACCCCGCTCGAGGAGTGCGAGCGCCGTGACCGGAAGGGTCTCTACGCCAAGGCCCGGCGCGGTGAGATCCCCGAGTTCACGGGCATCTCCTCGCCCTACGAGGAGCCACAGGACGCGGACGTCCGCGTCGACACGACGGGCCGCACCATCGACGACGCGTTGGACGACGTGATCGTCACGCTCCGCGACGCGGGCTACCTCGACCTGGTCGACGATGCCGCGGCGGCCGCTGGTCGCACCGAGCCGCCCGCGGGAGTGGAGGTCGCCTCGGCGCCGGGGCCGAGCGCCACCGGGATCCCCGCGGCCGAGAGCCGCGAGGACGGCGCCCGCGCCGGCGCGTCCGCCAATCTCAGCGTGCTCTTCGTCTCTACGGCGGGCATCTGCCGCTCGCCCTACATGGAGCTGCGCGCGGGCACCCTGCTCCACCCCGACGATCCCGCCACGATCGAGCTGGCGAGCGCCGGCACCCACGGCTTCCACCACCGCGCGGTCGACGAGACCATGGCCGCCGTCCTCGACGACCGTGGGGTCACCGGCGAGCGGACCGCCGCGTTCCGCAGCCGGCCACTGACCCGCGACCTGATCGAGGCGGCCGACCTGGTGCTGACTGCCGAGTCGAGCCACCGCGCATTCGTGCTCGAGGAGGCTCCGAACGCGCTCCAGAAGGTCTTCACCATCGGCCAGTTCGCCGACACCGTCGCCGCGGTCGACGGGACGGTCGTAGGACCGGACCTGGTCGCCTACGCGGGCCACCGCCGGGCCGCCGCCGACCCCAAGCACGAGATCAGCGACCCGCTCGGCCGAGGCCGCGCCGCTGCCCTGCAGGCCGCCGACCAGATCGACGGGCTCCTGCGCGTCGTCATGCCCCGGCTGAGCGGCTCAGGGAGGATCGACCGATGACTCACCCCACGACGTTCTCGTCGCCCGAGCGACCTCGGGCCGGCGGCGAACGGGGACCTTCGATCCGCCGGACAACGTCGCAGGGACACCGATGAGCGAGCTGCTGACCCTCACGGCGTTGTCCATCGTCGTCGCCGCGTTCTTCGTCGGCGTGGTCGTGGGCCTCACGGGCATGGGTGGTGGTGCCCTGATGACGCCCGCGCTGATCTTCCTCGGAGTCGGTCACACCTCCTCCATCGTCACGGCGGACCTGACCGCGGCTGCCATCTACAAGACCGGCGGGGCGATCACGCACGCCAAGGAGGGGTCCCCCAACCTGCGGCTCGCGGCCTGGCTGATCGCCGGCTCGGTGCCGATGGCATTCGTCGGGCCCTACCTGGTCGCTGGGTTGACCGATGACACCGAGCAGCTCGAGCAGACGCTCAAGCTGTGCATCGGCATCGCCCTGCTGTTCGCCGCGTCGACGTACGCCCTGCGGCTCTACATCAACCTTCGCCGCGTGCGGAGCGGTGCACCCACGCCGGACGAGAACCCGCGGATCCGTCCGGTCCCGACGCTGCTCGTCGGCATGCTCGGCGGACTCCTGGTGGGCATCACCAGCGTCGGCTCGGGCTCGGTCATCATGATCGCGCTGCTGATGCTCTACCCGGGCCTGTCCGCGGTGAAGCTGGTCGGGACCGACCTCGTCCAGGCGGTCCCGCTGGTGCTGAGCGCCGCGATCGCCAACATCCTCCTGCACGGCCTCGACTGGGACCTGCTGATCCCGCTCGTGGTCGGCTCGGTGCCCGGCACCATCATCGGTGCCCGGATCGCGCCACGGGTCCCGCAGTCCTACATCCGTCGCGGGATCGTCGTCGTGCTGACGATGTCCGGGTCGCGCTGCTCTTCAAGGCCGGGCTGCACCCGTTCGGCGAGGGCCACGAGACGCTCGAGGCGGTCATCGTCGCCGGGGTCGGCATCGTGATGCTGGTGCTGGTCCCGGTGGTGTGGGGGATGCTGCGCAAGCAGCACGGACTGCCCATGTTCGGCGCTCCCACCGTCGCCGAGCTGGAGAAGCTGCCGGGCGACCGTCGGTCGAGGAAGAAAGCTCAGTCGCGTCCGTAGCCCCACTCCCACAGCGCCGAGATCGGCAGCCCCCACATGCCGGGGCGGTACTTGAAGCCGACCGATGCCGTGTTGAGCACGATCCCCCCGCGGAACCGCGATCCTGCGCGCACGGCGAGCGTCTCGAGCGCGCGGAACTGGTGGGGGCGAAAGCCGGCTGCGGTGCGGACCTCGATTCCGTAGACCGTCTCGTCGGGCAGCTCGACGAGGAGATCGATCTCGAGACCGTTGCGCTCCCGGAGGTGCCCCAGGCGGAACTCCACCTCGCTGGTGACGCGCTGCTGGAGCAGCTCGGTGAGGACGATGCCCTCGAGCAGCGGCGCGAGCCGGGCACGGCCATCGAACTCGACCAGCTGGCGGGTGGCCACCCCGGCCAGGTGTCGGGCGACGGCCGGGTCCGCGAAGAGGACGCGGGGTCGACCGACCGCGCGCTTCGCCACCGACGACTGGGTCCCGGGCAGCAGCCGGACCAGGCCGAGCCGCTCGACGACGCCGATGTACGGCGAGATCGTGGTGGCCGGGATCCGGGCCTGGGCCGCGAGCCGGGCCTTGTTGAGCTCGGCCGACGGCGGCCGGGCCAGGGCGTGGAGGAGAGCCAGCAGCCGGGTCGGGTCGAGGCGGCGCAGGGTGCGGGCAGCGCCGTACGCCACCTGCCGGAGCTCCTCGTCGATCCCGTCCTCGCGGGCCATCAGGGCGACGTACTCCCCCACGCCCCAGCGCGAGCGGACCTCGTCCGGCACGGACGCGCGCGACCCGAGCCGCGCGACGAAATCGACGGTCACGCTCAGCAGCGTAGGCGGCGGCTCCGGCAAACTCGTAGATTTGTCTACGCCGTCCGCGTCGATGTCACGCTGCGAGGCCCTGCATGGCACGATGGGCGACTTCGAAGGCGAAGACAACCTGTTCCAGGAAGGATGGCGCCGACCCCGCATGACCCAGACCCATGCCGACTACCGGCTGAGCCAGCTCGACCAGCTCGAGGCCGAATCGATCCACATCTTCCGCGAGGTCGCGGCCGAGTTCGAGAAGCCCGTGCTGATGTTCTCGGGCGGCAAGGACTCCATCGTGATGATGCGCCTCGCCGAGAAGGCCTTCTACCCGGCCAAGATCCCCTTCCCGGTGCTGCAGGTCGACACCGGCTACGACTTCCCCGAGGTCCTCGCAACCCGCGACAACTGGGTCAACCGGCTCGGCGTCCGCCTGATCGTGGCCTCGGTCGAGGAGGCGCTGGCCAACGGCATCGTCGTCGACGACGGCAAGACCAGCCGCAACCGGCACCAGATCGGCACGCTGCTCAACGCCATCGAGGAGAACGGCTTCACGGCCGCGTTCGGCGGCGGCCGTCGCGACGAGGAGAAGGCGCGGGCCAAGGAGCGGGTCTACTCCCACCGTGACGAGTTCGGCCAGTGGGACCCGAAGATGCAGCGTCCGGAGCTCTGGAACCTCTACAACGGTCGCCTCCACGAGGGCGAGCACATGCGGATCTTCCCGATCTCGAACTGGACCGAGCTCGACATCTGGGACTACATCGGCCGCGAAGGCATCGAGATCCCCACGATCTACTACTCCCACCAGCGCCGGGTGTTCGAGCGCGACGGGATGCTGCTGACCGAGAGCGAGCACAACCCGTGCCGCGAGGGCGAGGTCGCCGAGGAGCGGACCGTGCGGTTCCGCACCGTCGGAGACCTGACCCTGACCGGCTGTGTCGAGAGCGCGGCGTCCACGATCGACGAGATCATCGCGGAGGTCGCGATCGCCACGGTCACCGAGCGTGGCGCGACCCGTGGTGACGACCGGTTCTCCGAGGCTGCCATGGAGGACCGCAAGAAGGAGGGCTACTTCTGATGAGCACCACCAACATGGACCTTCTGCGGTTCGCGACGGCCGGCTCGGTCGACGACGGCAAGTCCACCCTGATCGGGCGGCTGCTGCTGGACTCGAAGTCGATCTTCGAGGACCAGCTCCAGGCCGTCGAGGCGACCAGCACGTCGAAGGGCTACGACTACACCGACCTCGCGCTGCTGACCGACGGCCTGCGCTCGGAGCGGGAGCAGGGCATCACCATCGATGTCGCCTACCGCTACTTCGCGACCCCCAACCGCAAGTTCATCATCGCCGACACCCCGGGCCACGTTCAGTACACCCGCAACATGGTGACCGGTGCGTCGACCGCCGACCTGGGGCTGGTGCTCGTCGACGCCCGGCAGGGGCTCACCGAGCAGTCGCGCCGGCACGCCGTCATCTTGTCCCTGCTCCGGGTCCCGCACCTGGTGCTGGCGGTCAACAAGATGGACCTCGTCGACTTCGACGAGGCGGTCTACGACAAGATCCAGGCCGAGTTCACGCAGTTCGCGACGAAGCTCAACATCCCGGACCTCCAGGTCATCCCGATCTCGGCGCTCCAGGGCGACAACGTGGTCAACCGCTCGGAGAAGATGGCGTGGTACTCCGGTCCCACGCTGATGCACCACCTCGAGCACGTGCACGTGGCCTCCGACCGCGACCTGATCGACGCCCGGTTCCCGGTGCAGTACGTCGTACGGCCCAAGTCCGACGAGTTCCACGACTACCGCGGCTACGCGGGCCAGGTGGCCGGCGGCGTACTCAAGCCCGGCGACGAGGTCGTCGTGCTGCCGTCCGGGATGACGTCGCGGATCTCGCGCATCGACCTGTTCGACCATGAGATCACCGAGGCCTTCCCGCCGATGTCGGTGACCGTGCACCTCGAGGACGACGTCGACGTGTCGCGGGGCGACATGATCGCGCGGGTCAAGAACGCCCCGGAGCCGCTCCAGGACATCGACGCGATGGTGTGCTGGATGACGACGACGCCGCTGAAGCCGCGGCAGAAGCTCGCCATCAAGCACACGACCCGCACCGGTCGCGCGCTGGTCAAGGACATCCAGTACCGCCTGGACGTCAACACCCTGCACCGTGACCAGGAGACCAAGGAGCTCGGCGTCAACGAGATCGGCCGCGTCCAGCTGCGCACCACGGTGCCGCTGCTGAGCGATCCCTACGCCAAGAACCGTGCCACCGGCTCGTTCATCCTGATCGACGAGGCGACCGGCGTGACCGTCGGCGCCGGGATGATCAACGGCTGACGCCACCGGTCGTCGCCGGCTCGATCAACGGCTGACGCCACCGGTCGTCGAGTAGCCCGAGCGCCCCGGCGCGAGGGCATATCGAGACGCCCGCTACGGCGATCGGGAGGCTCAGACGACCTTGAAGATGTTGTCGTTCGAGATCTGCCGGACCGCGCGGTCGTAGCGGAACTGCTGGCCGCGCTCCACGTCGTTGTCGCCGAGCATGTCGGCGTAGTCCGCCTCGGCCTCCTTGAGGGTGTCCAGGGCATCGTCCTTGTGACCCTTGAGGGTCATCAGGTAGGCGCGGGACAGGCGCATGCGGAACTCGAACCGCCGGTGGATGCCCGGGAACTCCATCACGTCGTGCAGCGCGAGGCACTCCTCGTACGTCGCCTCCTTGAACGGGTCGTACGCCGCGACGTCCTTCGGAATCTGCCTTGAGGGTGCGGTAGATCGAGCTCGACTGGACCTGCCCCTCCCAGGAGAAGTAGTCCTTGAGGTAGCCCATGGTCACCTTGATCCAGGGACACCGGTCGAAGAAGAAGTCCTGGTTGATCAGGGTCGACCCACCAGGGATCAGCGCGGGGTAGAACTCCCCGACACGTGCGCGTTGAGGTCGATCGTCTTGCACACGTCGATGAACGCGACCTCGATCGGTGCGTCGGCGGGCCAGGTCTCCTCGTTGAGATCTCCGATGTGGAGCTGGATCAGGTCAGGGTAGGGCTCGACCGCCTTCTCCAGGATGGGCAGGAAGCTGTCTCCGGTGCTGTACTCGATGCCGAACCAGGTCCGGACCTGCGGCTTCACCCCCTCGGGCCGGGGGAAGTAGCCGAGCTCGTAGCCGTGGATCGGCTTGCCGTCGGGGAACCGGTCCGGCTGGAGATCGCCGGCCATCTGGTTGGCGCGGATCCCTTCGGCCGACGCCACGATGGACGATCCGAAGAAGCTGCCTCCGTCGATGATGGCACCGTCGCCGCGCCAGGTCCGGGCCACCAGGTTCATCAACATCGACCGCTCGAGGTAGGAGAGCATCCCCGGCGCCACCTCGGTCTTGCGAAGTGCGTTGGCGGTCTGGGGTATGTCGAGGTCCCGGACGAACTCCGTCCCGAGCGCATCGGGGATCAACCTCTCCACCGTCATGTGCTTCCTCACCTTTCAGGTCGCGATCACAGCCTTGGCTGCGATGCCCGGGACGCGTCGGCGTAGCGCTCGACTGCGTTCAGTGCGCGGAGCACCAGCTCAGCGGGGTCACGGTACCGGTCCACCGTCGGTCCCGGACCGCGGACTTGCCACGCCGAGCACGCTGTTGACGACGAGCTCGAGCTCTGCTCGCGCCGAGCGGGCATGGCGCGTTCATCGCTTGCTCCACCACCGCTTGGTGGTCGGAGTCCCGTTGGAGGAAGAGGCAGTGCGAACCGGCTGCTCGCCCTCCCGGACCCGGCGCAGCAGTGGCACGTCGCCCGGCGTTATGAGGAGGCGTCCGCGGTAGACGGGAGCCCGGGACTCCCAGACCCGCAGCTGGAGAGTGCCGCCGGTGAGGAACTCGGGCAGCACAGGGATGCGATAGGCGTGCGCACCCCGCCCAGGCACGTCCTCGAGCGACCTGTCGGTCACGTCCGCGGGTACGACGAGCAGCGGCACGCCGTCCCGCACGACCGCGACGTGCAGCACCCGCGCGTGGTCCTCGCGATCCCAGGCCCAACCACAAAGCCAGTCGCCCTGCGCCCAACCCTCATCCTTCTCAGGCGGCTTGAGCCCTGAACGCGCAGTGATCGGGGGCGGTCCGTCGGTCGGGTTCATCAGGAACTCATTGCTCCACGTCGCGATGCGCTCGGGGTCGAGCTTGTCGCTCTCATCGATCGCTTCAGCACGTGCACGAGCTCAGTCGGTGGCGTCGAGATCCAGCGCACTGCGGCCGTACTGCCGGTCCATCAGCTCAGTGAGCACCCGGGAGGAGAGCACCGAGCTTGCGTCCCGACAGGGCGAACGTCTTGGCGCCGATCTTGTTGACACGGAGGAAGACGCTGCGCAACTTCTCCTCGTCCTCGAAGAGGCCCCCAGATCATCGGGTACGACGTCGACGGCGCCCATTCCGGCGGTACCGGGAGGACCGCCAAGGTGATGTACTCCTCGGTCCCCTCGATCCCGCGGGTGGCGACGAGCTCGACCGGCACCTCCTCGCCGCGGATGAGCAGTCGCCGTTCCCCTGCGCCGCGCGCGTAGAGCCAGATCTCGTCCTGCGCTGTGTTGAGCCCGAAGATGACCCGGCGCTGCTGGGCGCCGCTGGCGTTCTCGGGATCCCATGCCACCGGCATCAGCCAGTGCGTGTCCGCCTCGTCGACAGAGTCGATGCGGAGCAGCCGCTCGTCGACCGCACCCGGCCCACCGCCCGACCCGCCGTGCAGCGCCGCGAGCAGCACCTTGCGCTGGGACAGCGGGGAGACGTCGATGAGTGGCTTGGTCTTGAGATAGGCGTACATCTGGTCGGACTTGAACTCGCGGGCGGTCGCGTCCGCGTCCGGCCAGGACAGCAGCTGCTCGGGCAGCACGAGCAGGTCGTGCCCGCTCTCGGCCGCGCGGGTGACGTACTCGTGCACGATGCCGTGGCGGGCGTCGTACGGCTCGAACCCGCCGATGACGTCGAACGAGCTCCTTGCGAAGCGCGATCAGCTCGGGGCCGTAGGCCCGAGAGGTGAGGACCTGGGAGGCGACGTCGCCGCCGAGGGGCATGCCGACCGCGGTGTCGCCGGTCGAGAAGAACGTCGTGAACAGGGTGGACGGCCGGTGACTCAGCGCGCGGCGCGCTGCGGGGAAGAATCCGAACTGAGGGAGCGCCTCAAGGCCGTCGGCAATCAGCATCGCGGCCGAGGACTGTGCCGCGACCAAGGTGTTGAGGGCGGTGCCCGAGGTCTGGCCGAGACAGTTGACGACGATCACGTCCGGGCACGCCTCGTCGAGCAGCCCCCGCACCTCCTCGATGGCAGTCCGCACGCTCACGTCCGTGTAACCGAGCACGAGCTGGTCGGGTGCCTCGGTGTGGCACGCCTTGACCAGCTCGTCGAGCGAGGTCACCCCGCCGCACCAGGGTGACGTGGCTGACGGAGCCGGCCGGATCCGCCGGCTTGTCCACGCCCTCGGTCAATCGGCGCACCGCCTCGGTGCTGCCGTGCTGCTCGATCAGCTCGCCGAGGTAGGAGTGGAAGCCGTACCAGACGTCCAGGTTGTCATCGTTGGAGAACTGCGGGTGGGCGATCAGCTGGCCGTCGCGGAGGGCGATGGCGAGTCGATCGGCCAGGTCCTGCGCCGTGGGCTCGACGAGGCAGGCGGCGTGGTCGCGCTCGGCGACGAGCTCCGGCGTACCACCGACAGAGGTGGCGATGAACGGCGACCCGCTGCTCGAGCGTCTCGTAGACCGCCATCGTGGAGTTCTCGATGAGCGACGGCATGACCGCGATCAGGTCGCGCTCGGTGAGGAAGGTCAGCGCTTCCGGCTGGTTCTTGTCGGTGACGGTGACGACCGGGCACTCCCACGTCTCGGCCTTCTCGGCGATGTAGTCCTCGGGCGTCATCCCGCCCTGGGCCGGCAGCTTGCCTCCCCACTTGCCGAGGAAGGTCACCGAGTCCGGGATCTCACCCTGCTCGTGAAGTAGGTCGATCGCGTTGCAGAAGAGCTCGATGCCCTTGCGCGCCTCGAGCCGTCCGAAGAACACCAGGTCGCGGCTCCTGACCACGTCGCCGTGCTGACGCGGCGGCCCGGGGCGGCGGTCGTTCACCGGGACGTTGGAGAAGTCGACGATGTTCGGCTGGACGAACACGTTGGTCTCCGGCAGCCGGTAGCCGATCCGCTCCATGAACGACAGCAGGTGGGCCGAACCACCGATGACGACATCGGCGAGCTCCACGCACTTCTGCTCGGCGTACGCCGCGGCCACGAGGTTGGTGTCCGTGATGGGAAGCATCTGGTAGTGCCGGTTCCAGATGTGCGGCGACGACGTCTTGACGAGGAAGAGCGTGTCGCGGAACTCGAGCCCGAGCCGTTTGGCCATCAGCGCGTAGACGAGGCCGCCGCGCCACTCAGAGGTGTGGACGACGTCGAACGGGTCCTGGTCGCGAAGCCACTCGTAGGCGCTGGCGTAACGGCGCTGCCAGGCCGGAGAGGCACCCCAAAGGGGCGTCTCGGACACGTCGAGGTAGTGCAGCGTCACGCCGAACTCGGCGTAGCGATCGACCCAGAACTCAGGGGTCTTGTCCTGCACGACCGGGCCCTTGAGGAAGAGCACGTGCACCTCGTGACCCTGCGCGGCGAGCCCCTTCGCCAGGTGGTAGTACGTCGACGCGATCCCGCCGTTGCGCACCGGCCCGATGATCTCCTCGGTCACGATGGCGACACGAAGTCGGTTCGGTGCCTCGCTCAGTCCCACGGACTCGATCCCGGGGTAGCGCCTCACCTTGAAGTCGTCGCGTTGCATTTGTCTCCCGGATCCAACCAAGCGAGGTCTCAGCCGACCTGGCCGGGGACCCGCATCCGCGTCTTGGCGCCTCTGCCGCCATGACACTATAGGAGCGACGCCGGGGGCATCGAGGCTCCTTCCATTTGAGACCTGAGAGAGACGCCACGTGGACCTGGGCACCGACGCTCCTGCTGCGGCACCGAGCCCTCACAAGGGCCGGCGCGGCATCGTTCCCCGCGTGGTCCGTCGACACAAGGCGTTGTCGGTGCTGGTGGTCCTGGCACTGGTGCTGTTGGTCGCGATCGGCACGTGGGCCTGGGTGCTCAACAACAAGATCGACGACATCCCGCGGTTCGAAGCCGACTTCGACAGGCCGGACCGGCCCGCCCGGACCCAGCCCGAGGACGCCCTCAACGTGCTGCTGGTCGGCGTCGACGGGCGCGGGACGGACGTGCGCGAGCGGCTCGAGGCGGGGGACACCGGTCTGCTCAGCGACACGATGATGATCTGGCACCTCGACAAGGATCATCAAGACAGCCAGATCGTGTCGTTCCCCCGGGACTCCTGGGTCGACATCCCCGGTCACGGCGAGGCCAAGCTCAACGCGGCGTTCGCCCTGGGCGGACCCGAGCTCCTCGTCGAGACGCTCGAGGACACTCTCGACATCTACATCGACCACGTCAGCGTCGTCGACTTCGAGGGTTTCGCCGACATCACCGACACGATCGGTGGAGTCGAGCTCCAGACCGCCGACGGCGGCACCGAGGAGTTCGACGGTGAGGAAGCGCTGGAGTACGTCCGGGAGCGGAAGTCTCTCCCCGGCGGCGACTTCGACCGGATCGACCGTCAGCAGAACTTCCTGCGCACCGTGCTCCGCGAGGTGACCAGCACCGGCACCCGGATGAACCCCGTGACCGCCACCAACCTGATCGGCGATCTCGGCGAGCTGCTGGTCCTCGACGACGACTTCACCAACGACGAGATCCGCGACCTCGGGTTCGACGTGATCCGCCGTGGCGCCGGCGAGGTCCAGTGGATGACCGCCTTCACCGACGGCACGGGTACCTCCGCCGACGGCCAGAGCATCGTCCTGCTCAACGTCGACAAGTCCCGCGAGCTGATGGCCGCGATCTCGCGCGACGAGTTCGATGAGTACCTCGAGGACAACAAGATCGACCGGCTGCCGAAGCCCGAGAACGTCAACTGAGCCTCACCGCTGGTCGAGGAGGTCGCGCAACCCCGGCGGTCGAGGAGGTCGCGCAACCCCGGCGGTCGAGGAGGTCGCGCTAGCGACCGTCTCGAGACCCCGCCCCCGCTGGTCGAGCAGCTCACCTCACCGCCCGCTGGTCGAGGAGGTCGCGCTAGCGACCGTCTCGAGACCCGCGTCTGAGCCACCGCTGGTCGAGGAGCTAAACTCACCGCCCGCTGGTCGAGGAGGTCGCGCTAGCGACCGTCTCGAGACCCCGCCCCGCTGGTCGAGCAGCTCACCTCACCACCCGCTGGTCGAGGAGGTCGCGCTAGCGACCGTCTCGAGACCCCGTCTCAGCCCCTGCCCCCGGCTCACCCGGGCTGAGTGAACCTCGAGCCCGGCGCGCGCTCCAGCTGCGGCTGGCCAGGTCGGGTAAAGCGTCGAACCTGTCCTCGATCAAGGCGATGCGCTTGGCACGACTCCAGTTCTGGACCTGCTTCTCGAACCTGTAGGCGTCGACGACTCGCTGGAACTCCGCGGCCCAGACCAGCCGGACAGGTCGTCGACGGCGCGTGTAGGCAGCGCCGTACCCGGCGTTGTGCTCGGCGATCCTGCGTTCGAGGTTCCAGGTGCTGCCGACGTAGTACGACCCGTCTGCGCACTCGACGATGTAGGTCCATGGCATGACGGAACTCTGCGTTCGAGCGCCGACGCGACGTGCTCGGGCTGGGCGGGACTTGTGGACGAGGGAGCACCTGACGAGGGTCTGTGGACGGTGTCTGGTCTCGAGACGGTCGCTAGAGCGACCTCCTCGACCACCGGGGTTGCGCGAGACCTCCTCGACCACCGGGGTCTCGAGACGGTCGCTAGCGCGACCTCCTCGACCACCGGGGGTTGCGCGAGGCCTCCTCGAGCATCGGGGTCTCGAGACGGTCGCTAGCGCGACCTCCTCGACCACCGGGGGTTGCGCGCGACCTCCTCGACCACCGGGGTTGCGCGCGACCTCCTCGACCACCGGGGTTGCGCGACTCCGGGCCGAGCGAGGTCAGCGGCGGAAGTGGAGGCCGACCTCGGGGTCGACGAGGACCTCCTGGGCGGCGGAGAGGGAGTCGACGAGGAGTGGGGAGGTGGTCGGGAGGTTGCGCTTGAGCAGGGCGAGCGCGATGGGGCCGAGCTCGTGGTGGCGGGCGGAGGAGCCGACCCGCCCGACGACCTTGCCGGCCTCGTCGGTCACGTCGGCGCCGACGGCAGGCAGCCGGTTCTCGGACCCGTCGAGGTGGAGGAGGGTGAGGCGACGCGGGGGGCGACCGAGGTTGTGCACGCGCGCCACGGTCTCCTGCCCGCGGTAGCAGCCCTTGTCGAGGTGCACCGCCGGACCGATCCAGCCGACCTCGTTGGGGATGGTGCGGTGGTCGGTGTCGATGCCGAACCGCGGCTCGCCGCGCTCGATCCGCAGCGCCTCGAAGGCCCAGAGGCCGGCGGCAGGCCCGGCGGCCTCGGCGTACGCCGCGAGCTGCTCGCGCGGCACCAGGTCGTACTTGCCGGTCGGGCGCCACGCGACCGCGATCTCGGCGGTGGCGTCGACCACCTCGACCTGCATCAGGAAGCGCATCCGGTCGAGGAACTCCGCCAGCGCCGCGGCCGCTCCGGGCTCGGTGTGGGCGGTGAAGGACTCGCCGTCGTCGACGCCGGCGAACGCGTGCTCGACGTGGCCCTGCGGACTGAGCACCAGCGCCTGGGTCCAGACGCCGGGCTCGAGCCCCTCGAAGTACTGCGTCGTCAACGAGTGGAGCCAGGTCAGCCGGTCGGGCCCAGTGATCCGTACGACGTCGCGGTGGGACAGGTCGACGAAGCCCTCCCCCGCGGCAAGCGCACGCTGCTCGCCGTACAGCGAGCCGTAGTGCGCCGCCACGGGAGCGTCGATGCCGTCGCCGGCGACGGCGCCGGGCAGGTCGAGCAGGGGGCTCATGAGTTCCTCTCACAGTCGTGGCACCGGCCGAACACGGTCAGGTGCCCCAGGTCTGGGGAGAACGCGTGAAGGGTGCCCAACGATTCCACGAACGGCGCGGCATCTTCGGCATCGACCGAGACGACCTTGCCACAGCTGCGGCAGACGAGGTGGAAGTGCTCGTGCCCGCGGGTGGAATGGTACGTCGGAGCACGGTCGGTCAGGTGCGCGTGACGGACCAGCCCGAGCTCCTCGAGCACCTCGAGGGTGCGGTAGACGGTGGAGGCGTTGACGGTGGACGCGTGCTGCTGGACGTGGGCGAGGACCTCGTCGGGTGTGGCGTGACCGAGCTCGTCGACCGCCGCGAGGATCAGCTCGCGTTGCGGCGTGAGGCGGTAGCCCTTCTCTCGGAGGGCTTGCCGCCAGTCCGCCTCAGGCACGTTGCAGCCTCGCCCACAGGTGAGGCTGGAGCGGCTGCCCCATCGCGGCCATGTCGAAGGCGTAGAGAAGGTCGCCCTCGACGTTGCCGTAGAGACGCTTGCCGCCGACGTACTCCTTGGCGGAGTCGGTGCGGGCGACCGCGTCGGTGACGATCTCGAGCTTGCCGGCGCCGGCCTCGCCGTGCCAGACCTCGACGAACCCCGTCATGTGCGCGAGCAGCACCTCGACCCTGCCCTCGGGACGGGCCCGGATGAAGCCGGTCTCCTGCGCGGCCTCGCGGACCTTGCTGCTCTGGTCGTCGACGATCCACGAGCGTGCGAGGTAGTGGAAGAACGGGCGCCCGTCCTGCTGGAAGATCAGTTCCTGGCCGAACTGGAACGGCTCGATCGTCGGATAGTCACCGTGACCGTTGCCCTGCCACGTGCCGAGCATCCACGCGATCGGTCCGCAGTCGGGGTGCAGATTCTCAGGGATCTCGAAGGCCACGGTCAACAAGTCTAGGAGAGGCGCCCCCTAGGCTGGCGTCCATGGCACGCGAAGCTGGTGGTCAAGGTGACGTGCGGGACCGATGCGCCGGAGCGGGCCAACCAGGGATTCACCGTGGCCGCGACCGCCGCCGCGTCGGGCGCGCAGGTCTCGCTGTGGCTCACCGGCGAGGGTGCCTGGCTCGCTGTCCCTGACCGCGCCGCCGAGCTCACTCTGCCGCTGGCGACTCCGCTGCCGGACCTGCTGGCGTCCGTCCTCGCGCTGGGCACCGTCACCGTCTGCAGCCAGTGCGCCGCGCGTCGCGAGATCGGAGAGTCCGACGTGCTGCCCGGTGTCCGCATCGCCGGCGCCCCGGTGTTCGTCGAGGAAGCGCTGCGCGAGGGCGCGCAGGCCCTCGTCTACTGAGCTCGACGACGAGCCCGGCAGACCTCAGCTCAGGTTGAGCAGCCCTCTCGCTTCGGCTGTCGTCATCGCGCGGCGCTGGGCCAGCGCGACCCAGCGCGATCGCACGCTCGACGAGCTGCCGGTTGCTCTCGACCGGCTCGCCCTTCCGGATGGTGAGGACGTCCTCCATGCCGACCCGGAGGTGACCGCCCTTGCTGAGCGACGCGAGGGCGACCGGCAGCGTCGTACGGCCGATGCCGGTGGCGGACCAGCTGGTGACCTGTGCCGGCAGCGCGGCCACCGCCGCGACCAGGGCGTCCGCGGTGCCGGGCATGCCGCCGGGGACTCCCATCACCAGGTCGCAGTGGACGCTGCCGCCGTGCGGCAGCCCGTAGCGATCGAGCAGCCGGTGCAGCGCGGCGACCTGCCCGAGGTCGAAGAGCTCGAACTCCGGCACCACCTCGCGCTCCTGGCTGAGCTGGTAGAGGTCGCACACGAACGGCCACGGGTTGCTGAAGACGTCGTCGCCGAAGTTGGTCGTCCCCATCGTCAGGCTGCAGGAGTCGGGCTCGGCGTCAAGCACCTTCAGCCGGTCCTCGAGCGGGTCGTGGACCGAGCCTCCGGTGGAGAGCTGGACGACCAGGTCGGTGCCCTCGCGGAGCGCCTGGACGGTGTCGGTGAGACGGGCCAGGTCGAGGGTGGGACGATGCTCGTCGTCGCGGATGTGCACGTGGATCATCGCGGCACCGGCGGCCTCGCAGTCCCGGGCGGTCTGCACGAGCTCCTCTAGGGTCGTCGGCAGCTGCGGGAAGTCGGCCTTCGACGTCTCCGCACCCGTCGGGGCCACGGTGATCAGCAATGCTTGCGGGTCGACGGCGCCGGTCCTCTGTTCCATCCGGTCATCGTGTCAGAGCACCGGATGATCTGTCGCGTCGGCGCAGCGGCCCGGGCGGCACCGCGGCCGGCGCCGGCTACCCGGGACAATGAACGGCATGCGCGCGGTCGTCCAACGGGTCCTCTCGGCATCGGTGAGCGTCGACGGCTCCGTGGTCGGTGTCCTGGACGAGCCCGGGCTCCTGGTCTACCTCGGTATCACCCACGACGACGGACCCGACGAGGTCGCGTGGATGGCGCGGAAGATCCGTGACCTCCGGATCCTCCCCGACGAGCGGTCGGTCTCCGACGTCGGGGCACCGGTGCTGGTGGTCAGCCAGTTCACGTTGTACGGCGACGCCCGCAAGGGGCGGCGACCGACCTGGACCGCGGCCGCGCCGGGCCCGGTGAGCGAGCCCTTGTACGACGCCGTCTGCGCGGAGCTGGTGCGGCTCGGGACGCACGTCGAGCGGGGGGCGTTCGGGGCGATGATGCAGGTGTCGTCGGTCAACGACGGTCCGTTCACGATGTGGCTCGAACGCCCCTGAACCGTGCACCGAGCAGGTAGAGCTCGCAGCCGAGGCACAGCCCGAAGACGGCGTTGAGCAGGGCCGCGGCCAGCGCGAGGCCGACGGCGACCTGGGCCACCATGACGGCGCCGGTCAGGTAGCCGACGAGGGCGACGGTCGCGAACACCAGCCCGACACCCTGTGCGAACCGGGGCGGCATCGGGTCCTCGAGCTCCGCGGGCGGCGAGAGCCGGGGACGGATGACGCTGCGGAAAACGAGCCCGGTAGGAGTGCGCTGCACGCCGAGACCGACACCGACCGCGAAGAAGACCGTCTGCACCGCGATCAACGCGGTCGCGACCCCGTCGGGCACCACCAGGACGACCGCCAGGAGCACGGCGGTCACAGTGGCGGTGAAGCGCGGTCCGCGGGGGTCGATCCGCCCGGACGCAGTCACCGGCGGTCCTGCGTGGCGTGGGCGAGCGCGGCGAGCACCTGCCGCTTCTGCGGTGCCCCGCCTGCGCGGAGCACCTCGTGCCCCGCCGCGTCGAGGATGAGAGTCGTCGGCGTTCGGCGTACGTCCAGGGTGCGGACGAGGTCGAGGTGCCGCTCTGCGTCGAGCTCGACGTGGCGGACGCCGTCCTCCTGCGCGGCCACGTCGCTGAGCACGACCCGCGCGGTGCGGCAGGGCGCGCAGAACGCCGACGAGAACTGCACGAGCGTCGCACGCTCGCCCCGGTCGGTGCCGGGCACGGCCGTGGACACGTGGTCCCAGGCCGTGGGCGCCGCATCCGCGTGCGCGACGAACCGACCGTCGACGTGGCGCCGGTAGAGACCGAACCCCAGCGCGACGACGGCAGCCACGGCGAGGATGGCGAGTCCGGTCATGTCAGCCTTCAACACCTCGTGATGCGCGTACGTTCCTCACGCTCGCTGCTCCCTGCGACCCACGAGAGAAGGGCACAGATCAGACGGTGATGTCGACCTCGGCGATGCTGCCCACCGCGGCCTGCACCGTGCGGTCGACCGGGTCGACACCGGGGACCAGGGTGCGGAGGGTCCAGTCGCCGTCGCCGGCGAAGAACCGGAAGTGACCGGTGGCAGAGACCGGGACCTCCGCGGTGAACTCGCCGGTGCGGTCGAGCAACCGGACGTAGCCGGTGCTGACGGGCTCGCCGGCCTTCGTGACCTGGCCCTGGACGATCGCCTCGATCTTGGTGTTGACCCCGTCGAGCGACAGGCCACCCTCAGTAGCGCCGCACATCTCAGTTGCCCCCCGAGTCAGCAGAGCCCGGCTCGTCGCCCAGCGCGATCGGGACGCCGACCAACGAGCCGTACTCGGTCCAGGAACCGTCGTAGTTCTTGACGTCCTGGTGACCGAGCAGCTCCTTGAGCACGAACCAGGTGTGGGAGGAGCGCTCACCGATGCGGCACAGGGCGATGGTGTCCTTGGAGTCGTCGAGACCGGCCTCGCCGTAGATCTCGCGCAGCTCGTCGTCGGACTTGAAGGTGCCGTCGTCGTTGGCCGCCTTGCTCCACGGCACGTTGATGGAGGTCGGCACGTGGCCTGCCCGCTGGGCCTGCTCCTGCGGCAGGTGGGCTGGGGCGAGGAGCCGGCCGGCGTACTCGTCCGGGCTGCGCACGTCGACCAGGTTCTTCACACCGATGGCCTCGACCGTCTCGTCACGGAACGCGCGGATCGACTTGTCCTGCTCCTGCGCGGTGTAGGTCGTCGCGTCGCGGCTCGGCAGGTCGGTGACCAGCTCGCGGGAGTCGAGCTCCCACTTCTTGCGACCGCCGTCCAGCAGCTTGACGTCCTGGTGCCCGTAGAGCTTGAAGTACCAGTAGGCGTAGGCCGCGAACCAGTTGTTGTTGCCGCCGTACAGGACCACGGTGTCGTCGTCGGCCACACCGCGGTCGGACAGCAGCGCCTCGAACTGCGACTTGTTGACGAAGTCGCGGCGCACCTGGTCCTGGAGGTCGGTGGTCCAGTCGAGCTTGATGGCGCCCTTGATGTGGCCCTTCTCGTAGGCAGAGGTGTCCTCGTCCACCTCGATCAGGACCACCTTGGGGTTGTCCAGGTTCTCCTCCACCCAGGCGGCGGAGACGAGCGAGTTCTCGCGGCTCATTGTGTGTCTTCCTCTAGTCGGTTCTGTGTCTTCGATCGGTCTTCGACGGACGGGCGATCGGTTCTTCGTGGGACGAACGAACGGGTGCTGACTCAGCACGACGGGATGTCGGGGGCGCAGCCGGCAACGAGATGCCGAGGACGTACGCCGGATGTCAGCCGGGGCGGTGGAACCCGCCGGGACCAGGCCCGCTCAGGGCATTCGACACAGCGCCGAGCAAACGCGGCAGTTGTCCACTGCGCGCCGCTTCGTGAGCCAGGTCGTCGACATGACCAATACCCTACGGCCGACGCGAACCCGATCCCCCGCGTCTGCTCGCCCAATGAGACGCTTGTCCGGATCTTGGGACAACCACTCAGCAGGAGCCGCCGGGAGGCCCGGCTGACGCGCCCGGGAACGCCCGCGACGTCTGACCGGGACCGTCGGGCGCCGCGCCGGTGAGCGGCTCGCCGGGTGGACAATGCCCAACGTGAGTACGACGACCGACGACCCGCTGTCCGTGCCGAGTCCCGACCTCGACCTCGACGCCCTGCAGGCCTCGGTCGCCACGCACTGGGGCCTGACCGGTGACCTCACACCCCTGCACGGGGAGCGCGACCGCAACTTCCGGCTCGACTTCGGTTCCGGGCGCCTCCTGCTCAAGGTGCACAACCCGGCCGACCGCGAATCGGTGCTCGACCTTCAGTGCTCGGCGCTAAGGCACCTGCGATCGGTGGCTCCTGACCTGCCGGTACCCGCGGTCGTACCCACCCGCGACGGACGTCCGTGGGTGGAGGTGACCGGCCGCGACGGCCGTCGCTCGTTGGCCTGGGCGCTGACCTGGCTGGAGGGACACCACCCCGAGCCCGACGCCGTACCTCTGCGCGAGTGGGGCCGCACGAGCGCCCGGCTCGGGCGGGCGCTGCGCGGCTTCGCCCACCCGGCCGCGACGCACGCCATCCTGTGGGACGTCAAGCGCCTGCCGGAGCTGCGGCCGTGGCTCCCAGCGGTCTCGGCTGACCGGCGTCCGGCGGTCGAGGCGGTGCTCGACCGCTTCGAGGAGCGGGTCGTCCCTGTGCTGCCGCGGTTGCGCGCGCAGGTGGTGCACAACGACCTGGCGCCGACCAACGTGCTGGTGGACGACCAACTGGTGGTCTCGGGCATCACCGACTTCGGCGACATGACCCACACCGCTCTGGTCTGCGACCTGGCGATCGCCGCCGCGGACCTGCTCAGCGGACGCACGGACGGGCTCGAGGTGGCGAACGAGGTCGTCGCCGGCTACCAGACGGTGACGCCGCTCGAGCCGGAGGAGCGCGCACTCGTCTCGGACCTGATGGCCGGCCGCTACGCCGCCTCCGTCCTCATCACGGCGTGGCGCACCCGCGAGCAGGGGTGGGCGCCGGCCATCGACGACGAGGCCTACCACCAGCTCGAGGTGATGCTGTCCACCGGGCTGGACGCCTTGGCGGTCCGGCTCAGGACCCCACCGCCCGCTGTCGGCCGGTCCACAGAGAAGTTGACCGAGGCCAGGGCCCGTTCGCTCGGCGGCCAGGAGCTGAGCTATGACCGACCCCTGCACCTCGTCAGGGGCGATGGCGTCGTGCTCCATTCCGCGGACGGTCGTCACTACCTCGACGCCTACAACAACGTGCCGGTGCTCGGCCACTCCCACCCTGCCGTGGTGAGCGGCGGCGAGTGACCAGCTGGCGACGCTCAACACCAACAGCCGCTATCTCCAGGACGCCCCCGTCGAGCTGGCGGAGCGGTTGCTGGGCACCCTTCCGGACCGCTTCGACCGGGTGCTGCTCGTCAACTCCGGGAGCGAGGCGAACGACCTGGCCTGGCGGATCGCATGCCATGCCACCGGTCGCTCGGGCGGCATCGTCACCGAATGGGCCTACCACGGCGTCACCGAGGCCACCTACGCCTTCTCCCCCGAGAGCTGGTTGGGCGCGGGCCCACCTGCCCACACCCGGGTGGTCCCGCCGCCGCCGGCCGGTCCTCGGCAGTCGCCGATGCGGCCCGCAGCCTGGCGGAATCCGGCCACGGAGTGGCAGCGATGCTCGTCGACGGTGTCTTCACCAGCGACGGGGTGCTCGGTCCTGCCCACGAATGGACCCGGGACGCGGCCGATGCCGTCCACGAGGCGGGCGGGTTGTACGTGGCCGACGAGGTGCAAGCAGGCCACGGCCGCACCGGACAACACCTGTGGAGCTTCGTCGCCGGAGATGTCCCGGCAGACCTCGTCACGTTGGGAAAGCCGATGGGCAACGGCTACCCGGTGGCGGCGCTGGTCGGTCCAGCCGCCCTGGTCGACCCCTTCGTACGAGGCACCGACTACTTCAGCACGTTCGGTGGCAGCACCGCTGCCTGTGCCGCCGCGCTCGCCGTGCTGCGCACCATCGACGAGGACCAGCTCGTCGACCGTGCCGCGGTCGTGGGTGCGCACCTGCTCGGTGCTCTGCATCAGGTCGCGACCCGACACTCGGACCTGTCGGCGGTGCGCGGGTGGGGACTGGCGCTCGCGGTCGACATCGTCGACCCCGTGACGGGGCTGCCGGACGCCGTGCGTGCGGGCAGGATCGTGGAGGGCATGCGGGACCGCGGTGTACTGATCGGCCGCACCGGCCGCGACCGCGCCACGCTGAAGATCCGCCCCCCACTGGTCTTCGGCGACCAGCACGTCGACCAGCTGGCGACGGCGTTGGCGGCCACCTGCGCCGCACTCCGCTGACGACGCCGGTCCCAGGGGTTGTCTAGCCTCCGGTACATGGATTCCTCATGGACCAGCTCCTGCCGTGCCTTCGCCGACGCGGCGGAGTGGTTCGTCAGCACGGCCGCCCTGGTCGGCGACCAGTGGTCACGACCCGGTCTGGGAGAGTGGGACGTGAGGAGCCTGGTCGGCCATACGAGCCGTTCGTTCCTGACTGTGGAGACCTACCTGTCGCGTCCCGCCGAGACCGTGGAGGTCGACTCGTCAGCTGGGTACTTCCGCGCCACGAGGACGCTGGCCGCCGGCCCGGAGGTGGCGGCGCGCGGACGTGCGGCGGGCGACGCCCTGGGTCCTGATCCGGCGCCAGCAGTCAGGGAGATCGCCGCTCGGGTGCTTCCGCTGGTCGTGGATCGCGATGGCACCGAGCTGGTGACGACGATCGTCGGCGGGATGAGGCTCAGGGACTACTTGCCGACGCGCACGTTCGAGCTCGTCGTCCACACTGCCGACCTCGCCAGGGCTCTCGACCTGCCCTTCGAAGTGCCGGCGACTCCGGCCGCGCAGGTACTGGACCTCGTGGCCCAGCTCGCCGTCGCCGACGGTGTCGCCGGACCGCTCCTGCTGGGCGCGACCGGCCGGGGGCTTCCGGCCGGCTTCTCGGTGCTCTGACCGCTCACCACGGTCGGGGGTTTCTGTCCGGAGCACCGACCGCCTCCATCAGCCACGGCCGGCGCAGCGATTCACTCGAACAGGCCGCTGTAGGCGTTGAGCGCGGGCTGCCCGCCGAGGTGCGCGTAGAGGACGTTCGAGTCCGCCTCGATCTCCCCAGAGGTGACGAGGTCGATCAGCCCGGCCATCGACTTCCCCTCGTAGACAGGGTCGATGATCATTCCCTCCAACCGGCCGGAGAGACCGATCGCCTCCAGCGTCGACTCGACGGGGATGCCGTAGAGGTCTCCGGCCCAGCCCTCGAGGACCGCGATCTCATCGTCGCGCAGGTCCCGGTCGAGCCCGATCAGCCCGGCTGTGTGGCGGGCGATCCGGGCCACCTGGTCGCGGGTCTTGTCGAGGGTCGCCGAGGCATCGATGCCGAGCACCCGCCGCTGGCGGCCACCGGCGTCCTCGAGCGCGGCGCAGCCGGCGATCATGCCGGCGTGGGTCGAACCGGTGACGGTGCAGACGACGATCGTGTCGAAGAAGACGTCGAGTGACTTCTCCTGCTCCGCGACCTCGTAGGCCCAGTTAGCGAAGCCGAGGCCACCGAGATGGTGCTCGGACGCGCCCGCGGGGATCCCGTACGGCTTCCCGCCGGCCTTCTCGACGCCGGCGATCGCCTCGTCCCAGGAGGATCGGATGCCGATGTCGAAGCCAGCAGGATCGAGGCGCACGTCGGCGCCCATGATCCGCGACAGCAAGATGTTGCCGACCTTGTCGTTGACCGGGTCGTCCCAGTCGACCCACTTCTCCTGCACCAGCCGGCACTTGAGACCGAGTCGCGCAGCGACAGCAGCAACCTGTCGCGTGTGGTTGGACTGGATGCCTCCGATCGACACGAGCGTGTCCGCGCCCTGGGCGAGCACGTCGGGGACGATGTACTCGAGCTTTCGTGTCTTGTTGCCACCGAAGGCGAGACCACTGTTGCAGTCCTCCCGCTTCGCCCAGATCCGGGCTCCGCCGAGGTGCCTCGTGAGGCGCTCGAGCGGGTGTACGGGGCTCGGTCCGAACGTGAGCGGGTAGCGATCGAAGTCTGTGATGGACATCTGTTCTCCTTGTGGTGTCACGTCGGTCGGGGAGCCTCGGCGAGGCTCGTGAGGAGCGGCTTGAGCGTTTGCCAGGTCGCGTGCGAGACCGCGGCCGCACCGCTCACGTCACCGGCCTCGCAGAGGTCGACCAGGGTGTCGTGGAGGTGCACCGACTCGCGGCCGGCCAAGGACGAGAAGCGCAGCCGTTCGAGACGGCGCAGCACCGGTGTGTACTGCTCGAGGACAGACTCCAGCGCCGAGTTGGCAGCAGCACGGACGGGTATGGCGTGGAACTCGTCGTCAGCGGCGATCGCGGCGTCGGCGTCGCCGCGCCGAAGAGCCGCGGCGAACCGCTTGTTGGCAGCTCGCATGGCCGTCAGGTCGTCGGCCTGCAACTGGGGCACTGCCTGCTCGACCGCGAGCCGGTGCATGACCGCGACCACGGACTGGGCGTCGTGGATCGCGCGGGCGTCCAGTGTCGCCACCGTCGTCGATCGTCCCGGCGCCGTCTGGACCAGGCCTGCTTGACCGAGCCTGAGGAGCGCTTCCCGGACCGGCGTGCGACTCACCCCGAGCCAGGTCGCGAGCTCGAGGTCGCGCAACCGCTCACCTGGCAGCAGCGTCCCGTCGACGATCGCGTCGCGCAGGCGGGCGTAGACGTCGTCGCGGAGGAGGGACCGCGCCAAGGAAGGAGCATCGACCGTCGGCACGGGCATGCAATATATTGCACTTCGCTCCAATCCGACGTCAAGGGGCGCGTGCGCTCGTCTCGTCGCCCGCGTCCTCCGCGGTGACGCACCCGGGTCATCCCAGCGGACGAGATTCATCGCGTATTGCAGACGCCGCGGCTGTCGGTGCCTAGCGTTCGCAGCAAGGATCCGATCCGCCCGGAGGTCACCATGTCCGTCCACGCACGCCTGGCAGTCCTTGTCCTCGCCGGCCTGTTGCTCACCTCCTGCGGCGGTGACGACGGGCCCGACGTTTCCAACGGCGTGGACGACGAGCTGGCGGTCGAGAGCGCCGGTCCCACCATGGTGCCCGAACCGACGACGCTGTGGGTTGGATCTTCGGAGGCCAGTGCGCTGCTGAAGGTCGATCCGGCGACCCGGACCGTCGACGAGGTCGCGGTCGACGACGGCCCCTGGAAGGTCGAGCACGTCGACGGCTCGCTGTGGGCCAGTACGCCCGAGGTGCAGCGGCTCGACGAGAGCACCGGCCAGCCCACCGACGTCCTGTTCGAGGAGCTCGCGGTCCATGACTTCCTCGTCGACGGCGACGGCATCTGGATGTCCCTGCAGGACGAGCCGAAGCTGGTCCGCTACGACCTCGCGAGCGGGCAACCGGAGGACGAGGTACAGCTCCCTTCGGAGGATTTCAACCTCGAGCACATGGCGTTGCACGGCGACTTCATCCTTGCCTCGAACTCCTACGACGCGACGGCAGTGAGGATCGACCTCAGGACCGGTGAGGTCGCCGGTCTCTACAACCCCGACGAGGTGATCTGGGACGTCGAGCTGATCGATGACTCGTTGTGGGTCGCCCACTACGGCGGACTGGTCGAGCTCGATGCGGAAACCCTCGAACCCCGGCGAACGATCCAGGGTGTCGCGGCCGCCTATGCCCTCGCCGCCGACGAGACGGGGAAGCTCTGGGTCGGTCTCGACGACAAGGTGGGCACGATCAACGACAGCGGCCAGCTCGAGCCCGTTGTCGCCGCTGTGAGTGGAGGCGACGGCGCCGGCACCGTCGATGACATCGAGGTGTCGGAGAGCTCGGTCTGGATCACCCACGAGGACGTCGGCCTCGTGCGTCTCGACCGGGCGACGAGCCAGCTCGACCAGCCGATCGCGCTACCTGGAGCAGGCGCGTTCGCGCCTACTTTCGACATCGCCCTGTAGTGGCTGCCGACCGCCTCAGGGGCACGCACGAGGCGGTCCGGACAAACTGGTTCGCCGGAATAGCGGACTAAAGGGGCGCCGGTCCCTTACCGTTGCTGTGACCCGGGGGAGGGGTTCTGGTGCCGTACGGCATGACGACAAGTGGGAGGGAACACCCGAGATGAGCAATCCCCGAGGGATTCTGAGGTCGATCGCGGCGGTTGCTATCAGCGTCGCTGCCCTGACTGCGACGACCGCGACCGACGCACACGCGGCGGACGTGGACGTCGAGCAGGCAGCCGTCGTGGCCGAGGACGACTCGAGCAGCTCCGCCCTCCGAACCAAGGAAGAGCGCACCAAGGAAGAGCGCACCAAGGAAGAGCGCGGCGGCAGAGCGCACAGGAAGAGCGCACCAAGGAAGAGCGCACCAAGGAAGAGCGCGGCGCAGAAGAGCGCACCAAGGAAGAGCGCACCAAGGAAGAGCGCACCAAGGAAGAGTGAGTCCGTCAGCCTCAGGCGGGACGGCTCACACCGGTCAGCCTGAGGCGGGACGGCCTGCCCGCCGTCACGAGACTGCGGAGAGCGCGCTCGTCGTCCGGTCTCCGCGCACCGTGGCCAACAGGTCCCGGACCGGCATCGGCCGGTGCAGGAGGAAGCCCTGGGCGTAGAGCTTGTGGGCGTCGTCGCGGAGCACCGCCATCTGCGCCTCCCGCTCGATCCCCTCGACGATCACGTCGAGCCCGAGCGACCGGCCCATGTGCGCGACCGAACGGAGCAGCGCACCTGCTCGTTCGTCGGAGTCGATGGCGTGGGACAGGGAGCCGTCGGCCTTGATGATCTGGACCGGGATGTCCCGCAGGTAGCTGATCGAGGAGAACCCGACGCCGAAGTCGTCGATGGCGAACCGGACCCCCAGGGCCGCGATCGCGTGCATCGTGCCGAGAACGACAGAGTCGAGCTCGATCCCCTGCCGCTCGGTGATCTCGAGCACGAGCTCGGTGCCGTTCATGGAGGTGACCGCTCGCGCCACGGTGTCCACGAAGCTGGGCTCGCGCAGCTGCCGCGCAGAGATGTTGACGGTGAGGACGAATGGTCCGTCGACCTGTTCGCGGAGCACGGCGCCGTCGGCCGCGACCGTCCTGAGCACGGCCGCCCCGAGGTCGACGATCAGGCCGCTCTCCTCGGCGATGCCGATGAACAGCTCAGGTGATACCGGCACTCCGTCGCGGCTCCACCGTGCCAGCGCCTCGGCGCCGGCGATCTGTCCCGAGTCGACCGCGACGATCGGTTGGTAGGCCACCTCGATCTCGGCCCTGCTCACCGCGCGGCGCAGGTCGTCGACCATCTCGAGCCGCTCCACGCGGGCCCGCCCGATCGCGTTCTCGTAGCTCACGACCCGGGCCTTGCCGCGGGCCTTGGCCTCGTACATGGCGAGGTCCGCCTTGCGCAACAGCGCTTCGGCATCATCGCCCGTCTCGCCGAACGCGATGCCACCACTCGCGCTCAGGGGCAGAAGGTGTCCGGCGACGATCGCCCCCTGACGGGTGGCAGCAAGCACCCGCTCCCACACCTGCTGGACCGCCCGGACGTCAGCATCCTCGATCAGGACTGCGAACTCGTCACCCCCCAGCCGGGCGACGGTGTCGCCCTCCCGGACACAGGACCGCAACCTCCCGGCGAGCTCGACCAGGACCGCGTCCCCGGCAGCATGGCCGAACCTGTCGTTGACCGGCTTGAACCCGTCCAGGTCGACGAAGAGCAGCGCCACCCGGGTCCCCTTCCTCCGGGCACTCGCCTGTGCCTGCTTCAGCCGGTCCAGCAGGATGCCGCGGTTGGGAAGGTCGGTCAGGGGGTCGTGCCGGGCAACGTGGATCATCTCCTCCGTCAGCGCGAGTCGCGCGAAGGCGTCCGACGCCACGGCGGACAGTGCCTTCAGCGCCTGCTCGTCCCCGGCCACCGTCGAGCGCGCGCGCCCCAGCGCCTTCGCCACGAGCCAGAGGGGTTCGGCGCCGTCCTGGACCAGTGCCCCGATCTCGCCACGGTCAGGGGGCGTGGGTCGGATCGCGACCTGCTGGAGGTACAGCAGCTCACGCGCATCGTCGACCAGCGCGGTCACGACCAGCTTGCGTTCCGACAGCGTCTGCGCACGGACTGCAGCGTCGAACAGCACCGTCAGGCGGCGCTCGTTCTCGCGGGCGCGGGTCACCGCGCGAGTCGCGACGAGGAGCGTGCACAGGGGTACGGCGAGCAGGATCAGCATCCACACCGGTGTCGCGCGGTTGACCACCACGCCGAGGTATCCAAGTGTGTCGAACGGCACGAAGCAGGCGACGGCGAGCAACGTGCCACGCTGCAGCAGGTGTCGTCGTACGCCGGTGCCCGAGCTGATGGCGACCGACACGGCCGACATCACGTAGTCGGTGGCGAAGTAGGCCACGGCCGCGAGCATCACGGCAGCCAGCTCGCGCCCGGTGCCGATCGAGTCGCCGCGAGCGACGTTGAGGACCGCCGCGGCAAGGCTGCCGGCGATGATGCCGACGCCGATGTTGAACGCCTTCGACGACCACCGCTTGCCCGTCGTGAGCTGCGTGACCATCACGCCGAGCGACCAGACGAACAGGGCGTCGTGCGCGTCCAGCGTGCACAGGAGGAACATCAGGACGCAGGAGTCGAACCCGACCTCGATCCCGCCGTCCCGGTTGTCGACGACGAGCGGGAAGCGGGAGACGATCACGATCAGAGGAATGCCGAGCAGGGCCGGCGTGATCTGCGCCAGCCCGTCCTGCGCCACCCACACCGCTGAGACGAGGAACACCAGCAGTCCCGCGACGCAGACCGCGCCGTCGAACAGCGGACCCCGGATGTTCGGGGCGTCCACGGTGGTGGTGGGTGGTGTGCTGGTCATCGCCAGGCATCTCCGAGACTTCGGGCATGAGTGAGGCGCACCCAGTCTTCGCTCTGCTGAGCGCCAATGCCGAGCATCACCCGATCTTTGTCCGATCGTACGGCGGACCAGTCCGTTCGGACTAGGCGGGACCCGCCGGGCGGTGAGCCCGACGTCGAGGCGGGTCCTCGGCCAAGGAGGCGTCACCGCCTCGGTCTGCGGTCGACCAGACGGGGTACATCCATCGCATGCGCACCGCGCGATCCGGGTGCTTGGGAGTGAGGGTGTACGACCAGAGGCTCTATCTGAAGACGCTTTCCGAGTTCGCCGGCGTGCTGATCTCGCAGTACGAGGTGCACGCCGTGCTGGAGTCCCTGACGGACCGGGTCAGAGATGTGCTCGACCTGGTCGGCAGCGCGGTCAGCCTCGCTCGAGGCGACCGGTTGGAGTTCGACTCGGCCTGCGGCAGCGACGTCGCCGAGATCGAGCGGACGCAGGAACGCACCCAGGTCGGACCGTGCATCACTGCCTTCCGCACGGGGCAGACGATCGCAGTCGCCGACCTGACCCGCGAGCACGACAGGTGGCCCGACTACGCCGCCACGGCGGCCCGAGCCGACATCGCGGCCGTGGCCTCACTTCCGATGCGGCTCGGCGAACAGACCGTCGGCGCCTTGAACCTCTACGCCCTCGGCACCCGGAGCTGGCCCGAGGACGAACTGGCGGCCGCCCAGGTGATGGCCGACATGGCCACCGTCTACCTGATCAACGCCGACCGACACGACCAGCAGGTCGCACTCAACAACCAGCTGCAGATCGCCCTCGACAGTCGGGTCATCATCGAGCAGGCCAAAGGCGTGCTCGCCGCCAGGAAGAAGATCACCCCTGAGGCAGCCTTCGAACGCTTGCGCAGCCACGCGCGCTCACATCGAGCCCGCCTGAGGTCCGTCGCCGAAGCCGTCGTCGACAACCGCCTCGAAATCTGACGTCGCACAACGCCGCGGCGCGGTCCTGACGAACCCTGTCCGGGGCGGCTGACTCGCCGGTACTGTCGGTGCGACGAGTTGGGGAGGGCTGATGGCCAAGCCGATCATCCTCGCGGTCGACGACGACGCCGCGGTGGTCGCGGCCGTGGTGCGGGACCTGCGAGGCCGCTACGGCGAGGACTACCGGGTGGTCCGCGCAACCAGTGGACGCGAGGCTCTCGAGCTCGTGGCCGACCTCGTGCTCAAGGACCGCCAGGTCGCGGCAGTGGTCAGCGACCAGCGGATGCCCGGGGTCACCGGGATCGAGGTCCTGCAGGAGGTCAGGCAGCAGTCGCCCGACTCCAAGCTGGTGCTGCTGACCGCGTACGCCGACACCGACGTGGCGATCCGCGCGATCAACGACATCGACCTGGACTACTACCTCATGAAGCCGTGGGACCCGCCGGAGGAACGGCTCTACCCGGTACTGGACGACCTTCTGCGCGACTGGACCTACAGCCACCCCGACCGCGCGTCCGAGGTGCGGGTCGTCGGGCACCGCTGGTCGGAGCAGACCGACGACGTGAAGACGTTCCTCGTCCACAACCACGTCCCCTATCGCTGGCTCGAGGTCGGCCAGAGCGACGAGGCCGGCCTCCTGCTCGACCTCGCGGGCGCGGGCGCGCGATGACCTTCCGGTCGTGGCTCTGCCCGACGGCGCCGTGCTTCGGGCCCCGACCCAGGTCGAGCTGGCCGATTCCCTCGGGCTGCGCACCCGGGCCGAGAGGCCGCTCTACGACTTGTGCATCGTGGGCGCCGGCCCCGCCGGCCTCGCGGCCGCGGTGTACGCGGCCTCGGAGGGGCTTCAGACCGTGGTCGTCGAGCGCGATGCACCCGGCGGCCAGGCTGGACAGAGCGCATCGATCGAGAACTACCTCGGGTTCCCCAAGGGCCTCTCCGGAGCCGACCTGACCCACCGCGCGGTGGCGCAGGCGTCGCGCTTCGGTGCCGAGATGGTGCTGGCCCGCGACGTGGTGGGCTTCGAGACCCGTGGCCCGGTGCGCGCCGTGCTCCTCGACGGTGCGACCGACATCGAGGCCCGCGCAGTGCTCGTGGCCACCGGGGTCTCCTACCGGCGGCTCGAGGCACCAGGCCTCGACGGCGTCGTCGGGCGCGGTGTCTACTACGGCGCGACCGCGAGCGAGGCGATCCAGACCAGCGGCGAGGACGTGTACGTCGTGGGGGCTGCCAACTCCGCGGCCCAGGCGGCCCTCAACTTCGCCCGCTACGCCAAGCGGGTCGTCCTCGTCGTGCGGGGCCCCGCCTTGGAGGCCTCGATGTCCCAGTACCTCGTCAGTCGCGTCCTCACCACGGCCAACATCGAGGTCCGTCTCCAGACCCAGGTCGTCGCGGCGCGGGGCGACGGCCATCTCGAGGCCGTCACGCTGGCCGACCGTGCGGCCGGCACGGAGGAGGAGGTCGAGGCCGGCTGGCTCTTCGTCTTCATCGGCGCTGCCCCGCGGACGGACTGGCTCGGTGACGCGGTGCTGCGCGACGGCCGAGGCTTCGTGCTGACCGGTCCCCACCTGCCGGCAGGCCCGGCCATGGGGTGGCCGCTCGAGCGCGGTCCGTATGCCCTCGAGACGAGCGTGCCCGGCGTGTTCGCCGCCGGCGACGTCCGGCTCGACAGCATGAAGCGGGTGGCCTCCGCAGTCGGTGAGGGTGCGATGTCGGTCTACCTGGTCCACCGCTACCTGGCGACGACCTGATGCTGTACGACGAGCTCCGGGCCCTCGCTCTCCTCGACGGGTTCACCGATCAGCAGGTCGCGGACCTCGCCGCGTCTGGCGAGGAGGTTCTCCTCGAGGCGGGTGAGTCCCTCTTCGACGAGGGCAGACCGGCCGACGACTGGTGGCTGCTGCTCGACGGCCGGATCGACCTTGTGCGTTGGATCGGCCGCGAGGAGGCGGTGATGGCCACCATGCACGTGCGGGGACAGTGGGCGGGCGGCTTCCGGGCCTGGGACGAGCACGGCGTCTACATGGGCAGCGGCCGGGTCACCGAGCCGAGCCGTGTCTTCCGCCTCTCGGCAGAGCGGTTGGCCGCGCACGGCGACGCGTGGTTCCCGTTTGCGGTCCACCTGCTGCGCGGCCTGATCGGGACGGCGCGCCGCATCGAGCAGAACGCGCGGCAACGCGACGCCCTCGTGGCGCTGGGCACCTTGGCGGCCGGGCTCGCGCACGAGATCAACAACCCGGCATCCGCGGCGGTCCGGTCCGTGGGCGCGCTCGAGGACAACAGCGGCGACCTCCTCGACTCGCTGCGGCGCCTGGCGACCAACGCGATCAGTGCTCACCAATTCGTCGCGCTCGATGAGCTGCGGCGGGAGATCGGCGACGCACCCGTGCCGACCGGCGTCGACCTGGCAGAGCGTGAGGACGACCTGTCCACCTGGCTGACCGACCACGGCATCGACCGGGACTGGGTCATCGCTCCGGCGCTCGCCGGCGCAGGCGTCGACCTCGCGTGGTGCGAGCGCGCGGGCGGCGTGCTCGAGGGCGCTGCCCTGCAGGCGGGCCTGGAGTGGGTGGCCAGTGCGCTGACCATGGCGACCCTGATCGACCAGGCGCGGGACGCGACCCGCCGCATCTCCGATCTCGTCTCGGCCGTGAAGTCCTACTCCCAGCTGGACCGCGCGGCAGTCCAGGAGATCCAGGTGAGCGAGGGCTTGGAGACCACCCTGGTGATGCTGGGTCACAAGCTGCGTGCCGGGGGTGTCACCGTGCGTCGCGAGCACGCCGACGACGTACCGCTGGTCCACGGCTCGCCGGGCGAGCTCAACCAGGTGTGGACCAACCTCATCGACAACGCGGTCGACGCCATGGCGGGGGAAGGGATCCTCACAGTCAGGACGTACGCCGACGAGCACGCCGTCATCGTCGAGATCGAGGACACCGGCCCGGGCATGACCGAGGAGGTCGCCGTCCACGCCTTCGAGCCGTTCTTCACGACCAAGGAGGTGGGCAAGGGCACCGGGCTCGGGCTCGACCTGTCCCGCCGGATCGTCGTGGAGAGGCACGGCGGCGAGATCGACGTGGACTCGCGACCCGGTGCACGGTCATGCGGGTGCGACTGCCGCTGGCTGCCCCCGCCTGAGCCCGTCTGAGCCCGTCTGAGGTGGCGCCAGCGGTTCAGGAGGCGATGTCGGGAGTCTGGTCGGTGTCGGACCGGGCGGCAGCGCGGGCGCGATTCTCCGCGCGGCGCTCCACGAAACGGGACGCCTGGGCGTCCAGGCCCTCCAGGAAGGTGGCGAGGTCGTCCCGGGCCTGCTCGCCGACCGCCCCGAGGTCGGTGCGGTCGAAGACGTCCCAGTGCCGAAGGATCGGCATGATCACGTCGTCGTGGTGCAGCCTCAGGTCGTAGATGCCTGCCTTCGCGATGATCATCGAGCTGCGACGGAACCCGGCCATCGTGGCACCAGGCATCTCGAAGCCGATGACCTCGCCGGTGATCGCGCGCATGGTCTCGTCGGGGGCGATCTCCAGCGCGGCCGCCACGATGTTGCGGTAGAAGACCATGTGCAGGTTCTCGTCCTTGGAGATCCGGGCGAGCATCCGGTCGGCGACCGGGTCGTTCGTCACCTTGCCGGTGTTGCGGTGCGAGACCCGGGTAGCGAGCTCCTGGAACGAGACGTAGGTCACTGCCTCCAGCGCTGTCTTGTCGCCGGAGTCGTAGCCGGACGTCATGTAGTCCATCCGGGCCCGCTCGAGCTCGACGGGGTCCACCCCGCGGGTCACGACCAGGTAGTCGCGCATGGCGATGCCATGGCGGTTCTCCTCGGCGGTCCACCGCCCGACCCAGGTGCCCCAAGCACCGTCGCGACCGAACCGGGTGGCGATCTCGCGGTGGTAGGACGGCAGGTTGTCCTCGGTCAGCAGGTTGGTGATCATCGCTGCCTTGGCGGTCTCGGAGAGTCGCGACTGCTCGGGAGACCAGTCCTCACCGCCCAGCATCGCGAAGTCCCGTCCTTCGCTCCAAGGGACGTAGTCGTGGGGATGCCACTCCTGCGCCAGCCCGAGGTGGCGGTCGAGGTTCTCCGCGACGACGGGCTCCAGTGCCTCCAGCAGATGGTTCGCAGTAGTCATGCCACTCCCTCGGTCGGCTGTCTGTGAGACTACGCCTTCCTCCCGACCACCCCGGCTCCGCGACGTTCCGCCCGCCTGTCGGCACGTCGATCCCCCGGTCCCGGTTGTCGGTGTTCGCTGCCGCCGCCCACCGTGCCGGTGGCGTGGTCAGTCCTCGGGTCGGCCCCGGAGCCGCTTGGTCTGGCCGCGCTTCTTCTTCTGGTGGAGGCGTCGCTGCTGGGATCCTTTCGACGGCTTGGTCGGGACCCGCGGTGGGGGCGGCGGCTTCATCGCCTCCTCGAGCAGCTCCGCGAGGCGGTCCTCCGCCGCACGGCGGTTGCGCCACTGGGAACGGTGCTCGGCCGCGACGACCACCACCTGGTCGCCGAGCCGGGTGCGCATCCGCGTCCTTGACCTCGTCCGGGAAGGCGTCGGACCCGGCGAGGTCGAAGGTCAGCTGCACGCGGGTGTCGGTGGTGTTGACGTTCTGCCCGCCGGGACCCGAGGAGCGGGAGAAGCGCCAGGTCAGGTCGGCGTCGGAGATGACGTGCTCGCGGACGACGATCACGTCAGCTGCCACCCCGCCGCGGCACGGCGCCAGGACGCTGCGGTGACGTCGGACGTCGGTCGAGGAGCGGCACGGACGCCATCATGCCTGCGGGCGTCGCCGGGGCGATCCGGGTGGCTCAGCCCGTCGCGCGCATCCTGGCCAGCCTGGCCCGCAGCGCGGGCACCCGGTGGGCGTTGGCGCGGAGCTCGACATAGGCATCGCCGTAGGACCAGAGCAGGGCGTCGTCGAGGCGGCGGACCGCGCCGGGTGGGTAGCGGTAGTCCATCTTCGCCTTGAGCTCGTCGCCGTCGACCGAGCGCACCAGGTCACCGAGCTCGGCGAGGGAGGTGATGCCGAGCTCCAGGACCAGCCCGGAGATCCAGTCGTAGTGCTCGGTCCGGGACCAGCCGGAGTCGGCGTACTGCCCGGCGAGGAAGGCGGCGAGCTCGCGCGGGCTGATCCGCGGGTCGTCGTCCTCGACGTCGGTCGCCGACGCCGTCGCCCCGTCGCGCAGCCGGTCCCTGATGGTGGAGAACTCGCGGTCGGCGAGCTCGAGCAGGCCGGCGGCGAGGGTGAACCGGCGGTCGAAGTCCGGGACGTGCTCGTCGGGGATGGTGCCCTTGTAGCGGATGTCGTGCTCGAACTCGGCCCACGCGTGCTGCAGGACGGTCCGGATCTGGATCTGCGCCTGCCGCCCGCGCAACAGCTCGAAACCGGCCTGGCCCTCCCGCACCGGATCGAGGCCGACCAGCAGGTGCCGGCTGGCGTAGCCGAACCGGCCCTCCCCGGCGGTCTCCTGGCCGAGGTCGCGGTCGTCGTACACGACGACCTGGTCCTGGAGCAGGTCGGCGACGGCCTGCACGTCACTGTGCACGTAGGTGATGACCCGGACCCCGATCTGGTCGGTGATCTCTCGCAGCGGGTCGGCGAACACGGGCCGGCCGTCGGCGACGCGGGCGGCCTTGGCTGCGAACGACGCGACGGACTTCGCGCGACCGGACACGGTCAGGTAGTTGATGCCGGCCTCGTCGAGGGTGGAGGTCACCATGGCGACGTAGTGGTCGGCCGCCAGCCGCAGCTCCGCGTGGTGCTCGGCGTACTCCCGCACCGCGGCGCCCGCATCAGGAGGTACGGCGGCGCTCGTCCCCCGCGGCGTCGCTGCGGCGTCGGCGGGCAGCGTGGGAGTGACGATGTAGCCGGTCTCGAAGTCGCCGTACGTGGTCGTCTCGTCCGGCCGGCGCTCCCGGAACAGGGCGACGTAGGCGCAGACAACGGCGTCGATCTGGTCCTCGACCACCCGAAGCTCGCTCTTGCGCTTCGCCGTCTCGACCGCGGCCCGCAGCAGCTGCCAGGGCGACGGCCCGGCGTGGTCGCCGGGGCGACCGTCGACCAGGAGCGCGGGTTCGCCCGCGACGAGACCCTCGAGGAAACCGAGCAGCCTGATCAGCTCGGCGCGCAGCGCCTCGAGGTCGCGGCCGGGCTTGTTCTTGTACTTGAGGATCCGCTCGAGCCTGAACAGCGCCACCGTCGCCGGGTGGGGGTAGACCTCGATGGCGCGTCGCGACCGTCCCGACCGGGGGTTCAGGTCGAGGCCGAGCCGGGCCGCGATCCGAGCGCCGCGCGGCTGGTCGCGGAACTCGCGCTTGGCGGTGTTGGACGGGTGCGCGCCGGCGTCGTACTTGGCGAAGTCCTTGTTGAGCGCCGCCTCGGCCGGCCGGTTGCCCTTCGCGTTGACGACGATCAGCGGAGCATCGATCGCGACCAGACAGTCGCCCTCGACGTACGGCGCGAGCGCCTCGACGATCGAGTCATCCGTCGTCGCGGCCGACAGGTGCACGAGGTGTCCCTCGTCGTCCAGGACGGCCAGACCCGTGGGCTTGCGGTCGCCCCACGCGAGGTCGACTCCGACGAAGTGCATGAGGACAGACTGCCCGTAGTCCTCACCCACCGCGCAACTTGCGCAGCGTCACCGACCATCCTGCGGCGGTAGGAGAGCCGGGCGGGCGTTCCTCGACCCGCGGTCCGGGGTGGCCGACCGGACTGCGCAATCTCTACGGTATGGACCATGAGCCACGATCGATTTCTCGCCGCCGCGCAACGGGTCCTCGACGGCGATGACTCGGCCCAAGCCGCGAGGGAGCTGAAGGGTGTCGTCCTCGACACCTATCCCGGGGACGGGCGGGTGGACGACCTCGTGGAGGCACTGGACCGCTACGCGCCGGAGGAGGGCGGCCCCGACACCGTGGCCGAAGAGGTTCGCACCGTGATCCGGGAGACCATCGCCCGCGTCATGTGAGCAGGTCCGGGCTCATGCGGAGGCCCGCGGTGGGTATCGCTGGTGCATGAGTGAGTCCAAGAGCCGCCCCGACGATGCAGAGGTCTCCGAGGTGAACCGCATGGATTCCGAGGACGCGGACACCCCGGTCGTCGACGGCGACGCCACCGCCGGATACCCGACCAGCGAGAGCGGGGAGGCGCAGGAGCCCGAGCCCGAGGCGGGCCCGAACGCCAACGTCCACCGGGACAAGGACACCCGCTGAGATGAGCCGGTCACCGGAGGACGAAGAGCGCATCGAGAGCCGCTCGGAGCTCCTGCCCGAGGAGACGGAGGCTGGGAGCGACGACCCCGAGGCGCAGGCGGAAGCGATCCTCGCGGAGTCCGACGAGCGGGTCGACGACCCGGAGGGCACCCGGGGTCAAAGCACTCAGACGCCCGACGCCTGACCGAGAACCGGTGGGGTCCGTCATGAACGGTCCAGCAGCCGCGACATCTGCTCCAGGTCGGCGTCCACCATCAGCCGCGCCAGTGCCTCGGCGTCGGTCTCCGGCTTCCAACCCAGCACTGCCCGGGCCTTGCTCGCGTCGCCGATCAGGGCGTCGACCTCGGTCGGTCGCTCGTAGGACTCGTTGTAGCGCACGTGGTCCTGCCAGCTCAGCCCGGCGTGCGAGAACGAGTAGTCGAGGAACTCGCGCACCGTGGTGCCGATCCCGGTCGCGAGCACGTAGTCCTGCGGTTCGTCCTGCTGGAGCATCCGCCACATGCCCTCGACGTACTCCTTGGCGAAGCCCCAGTCGCGGATCGCGTCGAGGTTGCCGAGGGTGAGGTGGTCGGAGACCCCGAGCTTGATCGCAGCCACGCCCAAGGTGATCTTGCGAGTCACGAAGCTCTCGCCGCGGCGCGGGGACTCGTGGTTGAACAAGATCCCGGAGACGGCGAACAGGTCGTAGGCCTCGCGGTAGTTGACGGTCACCCAGTGCGCGTAGAGCTTCGCGGCGCCGTACGGCGAGCGTGGGTAGAACGTCGTGTTCTCGGCCTGCGGCGGCGGCGTCCCGCCGAACATCTCCGAGGTCGACGCCTGGTAGAAGCGGCAGTCGATCTTGGCGGCCCGGATCGCCTCGAGCAGCCGCAGGGTGCCGGTCGCGTCGGTCGAGGCGGTGTACTCGGGCATCTCGAACGAGACCTTCACGTGGCTCTGCGCGCCGAGGTTGTAGACCTCGTGCGGCGTGATCTCGCGGATCAGGTTGACCAGGCTGACACCGTCGGTCAGGTCGCCGTAGTGCAGGTGCAGGCTTGGCTCCTGGTGCAAGTGGTCGATCCGGCTGCGGTTGAGGGTGGAGGACCGCCGCACCAGCCCGTGAACCTCGTAGCCCTTGCTCAGCAGCAGCTCCGCCAGGTAGGACCCGTCCTGACCAGTGATCCCCGTGATGAGTGCGCGCTTCGTCACGCGGGTCACCGTATACGGGAGACAGGGTGCGCGACTTCCTCGACCACCGAGGGTCACGGTCTCGAGACAGTCGCTACCACCGCTGGTCGAGGAGGTCGCTCTGCGACCGTCTCGAGACCACCTTCCCGACCAACGAGGTCTCGAGACAGTCGCTAGCGCGACTTCCTCGACCACCGAGGGGTCACGGTCTCGGGACAGTCGCTACCACCGCTGGTCGAGGAGGTCGCCCTGCGACCGTCTCGAGACCACCTCCCCGACCACGAGGTCTCGAGACAGTCGCTAGCGCGACTTCCTCGACCAGCGGGGTGGTTCCAGGTAGCGAGGATCGTGGTCGATCCCGGTCCGCAGGCGCTCCCGGTCGACAGCCACCATGTGCCGGACCAGGTCGTCGAACGACGTGGTCGCTCGCCAGCCGAGCGCGGCCGCGGCCGGTTCGGGGTCGGCGACGAGCACGGCGGTGTCGGCAGGCCGGACCAGGTCCGGGTCCGTGACGACGTACGGCGTCGGGTCCTCGATGCCGATCGCGGCGAACGCCACCGCGAGCAGGTCCGCGAGGCGGTGCGCCGTACCAGTGCCGATCGCCAGGTCCTGGGGTTCGTCGGCGTCGACCATCCGGCGCATCGCGTCGACGTAGTCGCCGGCGAAGCCCCAGTCGCGGCTGACCTCGAGGTTGCCGAGCCGCAGCTCCGTGCGCTGCCCGGCGGCGACCTCGGCGACTCCCCGGGTGATCTTGCCGGTCACGAACGCCGTCGTGCGCAGCGGGCTCTCGTGGTTGTAGAGGCGTGCACAGCAGGCGTGCAGGCCGTCCCGGTCGCGGGCCTCGCGCACGACCTCCTCGGCGGCGGCCTTGGCCTGCGCGTAGGGGCTGTGCGCCGCCGAACCGGTGACCTCGGCCGACGAGGCCTGGAAGAAGCGCGGCTCGCGTCCGGTGCGGCTGCGGAGCCCGAGCAGCGCACGGACCAGGGTCTCGACCGCGACGTGGTTGACGGCGAACGTCGCCTCCGGCTGCTCCCAGCTGCGGGCGACCGAGCTGACCGCGGCGAGGTTGTAGACCTCGTCCGGCTGCGTTGCGTCGACGACCCGCTGTACGTCGTCCCGGTCGCAGATGTCGAGCGGGACCAGCTCGACGTCGTCCAGGTAGGCGGCGCACAACTCCGGCGGCATCGCCCCTGGCGGCGCGGCGCCCACCACGTGGTGACCGCGGCCGCGGAGCAGGCGGGAGAGGTAGATGCCGTCCTGGCCGGTGACCCCGGTGATGAGGACGGTCCGCCGTTGCTCGTCGCGCACGAGCGCCAGCCTAGGGACACCTGTCCGTCGCCGGAGTACGGGAGCCTAGGTCACGCCTCGGCTGTGGAGTCAGCCTCCGGCGAACGGCGGCAGGAACTCGACCGTCGACCCCGGAGGTACGGCGACCGTCTCCGGCTCGCGGCTGCCGACCGGCTGGTCGCCGACCAGGACCGAGCAGACCGCGACCACGTCCGGGAAGCGGGATCCGGGGTGGCGTCGTACGACCTCGGAGACCACGTCGGCCAGCGTTACGGGTCCCGAGACGTCCAGCGAGTCCTCGGGGGTGCCCGCCGCGGATCGTGCGGCCGCCCAGTACCGGACTCGGATGACTTGCGTCTCACTCACCGTCGCTTCCCTTCGCGTGACGTGCTGGTTTCTGTATCGTCCCCTACAGGAAAACCGGCCGAGGCTCAGTGTTGCGTTTCGGTCTCTCTACGGCACCCCGTGCCAGCCAGGAGACCCCGGGATGAGCACTCTGCTACTTCTGACCAGCGCCCTGCAGCCGTCCGCCGAGGTGCTTCCCGGCCTCGCGCTGCTCGGTCACCACGTCAAGATCCTGCCGGCCGAGGGCAGCGCCCTCCTGGAGGCGCCCGAGTCCGACCTCGTGCTGGTCGACGGGCGCCAGGACCTGGCGGGCTCCCGCGACCTGTGCCGGCTCATCCGCACCACCGGCACCGGCGTGCCGGTCATCCTGGTCGCGACCGAGGGCGGGCTCGCCGTCGTGTCCCACGACTGGGGCATGGACGACGTCGTGCTCCACACGTGCGGTCCGGCCGAGCTCGAGGCGCGGATCAAGCTGGCGATCGGCCGGCTGGCCGCCGCCCGGGAAGCTGCCGACCCCGACGCCCACGTCATCCGCTCCGGCGAGGTCGTGGTCGACGATGCGACCTACACCGCCAAGGTGGGCGGTCGGGTGCTCGACCTGACCTTCAAGGAGTTCGAGCTGCTCAAGTTCCTGGCGCAGCACCCCGGCCGGGTGTTCTCCCGCCAGCAGCTGCTCCAGGAGGTATGGGGCTACGACTACTTCGGCGGCACCCGCACCGTCGACGTCCACGTCCGCCGGCTGCGCGCCAAGCTCGGTCCGGAGAACGAGACCCTCATCGGCACCGTCCGCAACGTCGGCTACCGCTTCGTGCTGCCGACCAACGACGGCCAGCGGGACTCCGCGACGGCGCACCGGGCCGACTCCACCGGCGTCGACGCCTGACCCGCTCCCTCGCGACCCCGGCAGTGTCCTAGTGTCGCGGGGTGACCGCTCCGGACCCGCTTGCCGTCATCGCTGACGTCCGACGTGCGTGCCTCGCTGCCGACGGGCACGACCCGGTCGACGAGTCGGTCCACCTGCGGCTCAAGAATCACGGGCTCACCGACACCTCCTCGTGGGTCGAGGACCAGGGGTTCGCGCTGCGCCACCAGCACGCGATGGACCTGGCGGTCGCGCCGGCCGCCCGGGCCAAGGGACTCGGGGGCCGTCTGGCAGCCCGGGCGGCGGCCGCGCCTGGGGAGCTGACGGCGTGGTCGCACGGCGACGATCCTGCGGCGCGGGTGATCGCGGAGCGACTCGGGTTCGTCCGGCACCGGGAGCTGTGGGTGATGCGGCGGCCGTCCGCCGTACCCCTGCCGCCGGCGGAGCCGCCACCGGGCGTGACGATCCGGGACTTCGGTGCGGACACCGACGCGGACGCCCTGCTCGCGGTCAACGCCGCCGCCTTCGCCGACCACCCGGAGCAGGGCGCGATGTCCACGTCCGACTTCGCCGAGAGGATGGCGGAACCGTGGTTCGACCCCGCCGGACTGCTGCTCGCGATCGGACCGGACGGCACGCTGCTCGGGTTCCACTGGACCAAGCAGCACGACGCGCACCATGGCGAGGTCTACGTCGTCGGGGTCTCCCCCGACGCGCACGGCCGTGGGCTGGGTCGGGTCCTCACGGTCGCCGGCCTCCGCCACCTCGCCAGCCGCGGCGTTGCCGAGGTCCACCTCTACGTCGAGTCCGACAACACCGCGGCTCTCGGGCTCTACTCCGGGCTCGGCTTCGACCACGCGCCGACCGACACGCACGTGCAGTACCACCGCTCGTCCCACGGGTCGCAACCGTCACACGAGACCCCTTCGTCCAGATAGCATCGGCGCGCTCCACCGCAAGGGCATGGACGCCTTCGTCGTCGACGCCGGCATGGTCGATGCCGAGGAGTTCGTGCGACAGCTGCGGGAGCACCGACCGCATCTGTAGCGGGGTCAGTGCGGAGCGATCAGATCAGTGCCGTCACGCCAGAGCCGCCCGCAGCTTGTCGGTGATGCCGGCGACCGCGGCCCGAGACGTGCGCCCGACACCGACCAGGTTGAAGAAGCCGTGGATCTGGTCGGTGCTGCGCTGGAGCTCGACCTTCACACCCGCGTCGACCAGCTTGCGGGCGTAGGCCTCGCCCTCGTCGCGGAGCGGGTCGAAGCCGGCCGTGACGACGTAGGCCGGTGCCAGGTCCGCAGGTACGTCGGCGCGGACCATGGAGATGCGGGGGTCGCGACGGTCCTCGGCCCTCGGCGTGTAGCACTCGTCCGCACGGTCCATGAACTGCGTCGTCAGGTAGAAACCCTCGCCGAACAACGCCAAGCTCTGCGTGTCCCGTTCGAGGTCCGTACAGGGGTAGATCAGCAGCTGCCACGCGAGGGGTACGCCGTCGCGCGCGGCTGCCAAGGCGACGGAGGCCGCCAGGTTGCCGCCGGCGGAGTCGCCGCCGACCGCGATCCGCTGCCGGTCGGCGCCCAGCTCGGCGGCATGGTCGACCACCCACCGGTAGCCCTCGTCGGCGTCGTCGTGCGCTGCGGGAAAGGGATGCTCGGGCCCGCGCCGGTAGGTCAGCGCCAGGACCGGGACCCCGGACTGCTCGGCGAGCACCCGACACGGAGCGTCGTGGGTGTCCAGATCGCCCTCGATGAAGCCGCCGCCGTGGAAGTACACCAGCAAGGGACCAGGGGTCGCAGAAGCAGGGACAGTCGGCAGGTAGTGGCGGGCCGGCCGGCCGGCGACCGTCAGGTCGCGCACCTCACCGACGGGCTGTCTTCCCGCCGACGATCTGCGTTTCCCGCAGCATGTTGGTGCGCATGGTGGGGATCGGGATCGTTTCGTTCCTCCGGCGGGCGATCGCTTGCAGCCGCAGCATCACCTGGAGGTCCTGAGCCAGCGTCTGCCCGTCGAGCACCACCGGCCGGCCGGCGACCAGCCGACGCAAGGGAGTGGGCGCCGACATCGCGGCACGAAGGAGATGAGACTCGACAACGGCACGAGGGTTCACGCCGGCCGACCTTAGCCGCCGTTCGGCACCCTTCGTTCATCTGCCGGTGCCACACTCATCACATGGCGCAGGAGCAGCTCCCCCAACCAGCCGGCATCACGCCGCTCCACAGTGCGGACGACGTCGGCTCCTCGTCGTTCGTCCCGGCCCCGGCCGACCTCGAGGCGATCGCCGACGACCCTGACCGGTTCCTCGACCGAGAGCTGTCCTGGCTCCACTTCAACCAGCGGGTCCTGGAGCTCGCGGAGGATCCGGACCTGCCCTTGCTCGAGCGCACGCGGTACCTCGCGATCTTCACCAGCAATCTCGACGAGTTCTTCATGGTTCGTGTCGCCGGACTCAAGCGGCGGATCGCCGCCGGCCTGGCCGTACGCGCCATCTCGGGCATGATGCCCCGCGCGGTCCTGGAGAAGATCTGGCAACAGGCAGGCACCCTCTCCCACCGGCACGCCGAGGTGTTCCGGGACCAGGTCGCCCCGGCGCTGCGGGCTGAGGGCATCGAGGTGGTCCGGTGGACCGACCTCGACCGGGACGAGCAGCGCACCTGCAAGCGTCTATTCAAGGACCGCGTCTTCCCCGTGCTGACGCCACTGGCGGTGGACCCGGCCCACCCGTTCCCCTACATCTCGGGACTCTCGCTCAACCTCGCGGTCGTCGTCCGCAACCCGAAGACCGGCAACGAGCACTTCGCCCGGGTCAAGGTCCCGTCCAACTTCGACCGGTTCGTGGCCCTCGGCAACGCGCGGTTCGTGCCACTCGAGGACGTGATCGGTGCTCACCTCACTCGCCTGTTCCCGGGGATGGAGGTGCTCGAGGCGCACACCTTCCGCGTCACGCGCAACGAGGACGTCGAGGTCGAGGAGGACGATGCGGAGAACCTGCTGGCCGCGCTGGAGAAGGAGCTCCTGCGCCGACGGTTCGGCCCCCCGGTCCGGCTCGAGGTAGAGGAGTCGATCGCGCCGTCGGTGCTCGAGCTGCTCGTCTCGGAGCTGGGCATCAGCATGGAGGAAGTCTTTCGACTCCCCGGTCCGCTCGACCTCCGGGGATTGAACGGCATTGCCGACCTGGCCCGCGAGGACCTGAAGTATCCCGCGTTCGTCCCTAGCAGCCACCCCTTGCTCGCCGAGGTGGAGTCATCTGCGCCGGTCGACGTCTTCGAGGCGCTCCGACGACACGACGTGATGCTCCACCACCCCTACGACTCCTTCGCCACGTCTGTCCAGCGGTTCATCGAGCAGGCGGCGGCGGACCCCCATGTGCTCGCGATCAAGCAGACCGTCTACCGGACGTCAGGCGATTCCCCGATCATCGATGCCCTCATCGACGCCGCTGACGCCGGCAAGCAGGTGCTGGCACTGGTGGAGATCAAGGCGCGGTTCGACGAGCAGGCCAACATCCGCTGGGCACGCAAGCTGGAGCAGGCCGGCTGCCACGTCGTCTACGGCCTCGTCGGTCTCAAGACCCACTGCAAGCTGGCGATGGTCGTCCGGGACGAGCCGGAGGGCATCCGCCGCTACACGCACATCGGCACCGGCAACTACAACAGCAAGACTGCCCGGATGTATGAGGACATCGGCCTGCTCACGACCAACGAGATGATCGGTGACGACGTCGCGCACCTCTTCAACAACCTCAGTGGCTGGTCGCGCAAGGCGCGTTACGAAGAGCTCCTGGTCGCTCCCGACTCGGTGCGCTCCGGCCTGACCGACCAGATCCATGCCGAGATCGAACACCACCGAGCAGGGCGGCCGTCCGGGATCCGGTTCAAGGTCAACTCGCTGGTCGACGAGCAGGTCATCGACGCGCTCTACCTGGCTTCGCGCGAGGGAGTCCGGGTCGAGCTGCTGATCCGCGGGACCTGTGCGCTCCGTCCCGGTGTCGTCGGGCTGTCTGAGAACATCACCGTCCGCTCGATCCTGGGTCGCTTCCTCGAGCACAGCCGGATCTTCTGGTTCGGCAACGGCGGCGACCCCGTCGCGTGGATCGGCTCCGCCGACATGATGCACCGCAACCTGGACCGCCGGGTCGAGGTGCTCGTGCGCCTCCCGACCAGCGGGAGCGTCGCCGAGATCGGTGAGCTGCTCGACAGGGCTTTCGCTCCGGAGACCGACGCCTGGGTGCTGAACGCCGACGGGGAGTGGGATCGCCACCGCGGCCCGATCCACTTCCAGGAAGCCCTGATCGAGGCGCACCGCAAGCGGCGGCACACCTGAGGCCGCTCCCGCCGCCGCTCACCGCGCGTTCCGCGTGGACACAGGGTGGACGGAAGATGAACGGAAGATGACAGCGTGACGCTTGTGGCTGTCGCCGCTGCCGCTCGCGGGACACAGGTTTGGCAGCGGGCGATGTTCACCCCCTAGCATGAGGCCGTTCGCCTCCGTCTCAACAGGAGTCCTTGTGCGCCTGCGTATCCGTCCGGTCGATACGACGTTCTACGACCTCTTCACGACGTCGGCCCAGCACCTGGTCCTCGGAGCCGAGCTGCTCGCCGAGATGCTGTCCGACAGCGCGGACCGGGCGGATGTCGCCGGGCGGATGCGCGAGGCGGAGCACGCAGCAGACGAAACCACTCACGAGATCGTCAAGAAGGTCAACAGCACGTTCGTGACGCCCTTCGACCGCGAGGACATCTACGCGCTCGGCTCCGGGCTCGACGACGTCATGGACATGATGGACGAGGCGGTGGACCTGATTCTTCTCTACGAGGTCGCCTTCCTCCCGCCCGAGCTGTCCGAGCAGGTCGGGGTGCTCCAGCGCTGCGCGGAGCTCACTGCGGACGCGATGCCGAGGCTGCAGTCGATGAACAAGCTCGAGGACTACTGGATCGAGATCAACCGGCTCGAGAACGCCGGTGACAAGAACCACCGGCGGATGCTGGCCAACCTCTTCTCCGGTGAGTACAAGACGATCGAGGTGCTCAAGCTCAAGGACGTCGAGGAGTCGCTCGAGGGTGCCATCGACGCCTTCGAGAAGGTGGCGAACATCATCGAGCAGATCGCCGTCAAGGAAAGCTGACCGGGTTCCCCACTCGTGACCGCCACCCTCGCGATCGTGATCGCGGTCGTCATCGTCGCGCTCGTCTTCGACTACACCAACGGCTTCCACGATGCTGCCAACGCGATCGCCACGTCCGTCTCGACCCGCGCGCTGACCCCGAGGGTCGCGCTGGCGCTCGCCGCTGTCATGAACTTCGTCGGCGCCTTCCTCGGTCAGAAGGTCGCGCACACCGTCAGTGACGTGATCGACCCACCGCAGGACAACCACGGGCTGGTGATCGTGCTGGCCGGCCTGGTCGGCGCCATCGTCTGGAACCTGATCACCTGGTACTACGGCCTTCCGTCATCTTCCTCCCAAGCGTTGATCGGCGGCCTGGTCGGGGCAGCGCTCGCGGGCGGTGTCACGGTCTCGTGGAACACGGTCATCGACAAGGTCGTCATCCCCATGCTTCTCTCGCCGATCTTCGCCTTCGCGGCGGGGTTCGTCGTCATGCTGCTGCTGCTGTGGCTCTTCCGCAGAGCCAACCCGCACAAGGCCAACCGCGGCTTCCGGATTTCGCAGACGATCTCCGCAGCAGCGATGGCGCTCGGCCACGGCCTCCAGGACGCCCAGAAGACGATGGGCGTGATCTTCCTCGCCCTGGTCACAGGTGGCTACGTCCTCCCGGAGGAGCAGGGCGGCGAGCTACCGGTGTGGGTGATCTTCTCGGCGGCGGCCGCGATCTCGCTCGGCACCTGGTCCGGCGGGTGGCGGATCATGCGGACCCTCGGCCGTCGGATCATCGATCTCGACCCGCCCCAGGGCTTCGCGGCGGAGAGTGTTGCCGCATCCGTCCTCTACACGACCGCCTACGTCTACGAGGCCCCCATCTCGACCACCCACACGATCACCTCCGCGGTGATGGGCGTGGGAGCGAGCAAACGGCTCTCCGCCGTGCGTTGGGGCGTCGCCAGGTCCATCGTCACCGCCTGGGTGCTGACGTTCCCAGCCGCTGCGATCTGCTGCCGCCGCGACGTACTGGATCCTGCACGCCATCGGCCAGCTCTTCTGAGTTCGGCAGAGGCAAGCCGGCTGGCTACTGGTTACACGGTGAGTGCGTAGCCCCGGCCCCGGATCCGCCGTACGTCGGCTGCGTCACCGAGGCGGCGTCGCAGCCGGGTCGCGTGCATGGCGATGGTGTTGCCGCCCGGCCGGACGCCTTCGGAGCCCCACAGTGCGTCACGGAGCTCGGTGTCGGTGACGACGCCGGGCGCGCGCAGCATGAGCGCCCGGAGCAGCTCGAACTCCTTGAGCGGCAGGTCCGCGATCGGCTCACCGCGGACCAGCACGCGGTAGGCCGCGGCGTCGATGTCGATCGGTCCGACGACCAGTCGGACGTGGTCCGCGAGCGGCCGTGGCGAGTGGCTGAGCAGCTCCCACAGGTGCTCAGCGGAGTAGGGACGCGCGACGACGGCGCTGGCACCGGCCAGCATCAGCCCGCCGACCTCTGCAGCGTCACCGTGCTCGAGCGCGGCGACGACGTACGGCGTGCCGTGCCGCCTGATCGCAGTGACGAACTCCGCCGGGGGCACGCCGGGTGCCACCGGTGACACGACCACGGTGTGCGGGTCCAGCCGGCCGAACTCCACCAGCCCGTCGACCGTCGACGACACCCAGGTGACGTGGACCCCTCTGCCGGCCATCGCCGCCTGCGAGACCCGCGTCGTCGTGGCCCGGGTCGACCACCAGGAGCTGTGCCCCTGCCGTCTCGACCCAGCGGTGCAGGATGGTCCCCACCTGACGGGTGGTGGCTCAGCCGAATCGACCCGAGATGTAGTCCTCGGTGCGCTGGTCGACCGGGTTGGAGAACAGCTGCTTGGTGCGGTCGAACTCCACGAGCAGCCCGGTCCGGTTGCCAGTGGTCTCGTCCGGCTTCGCCGTGAAGAAGGCCGTCCGGTCCGACACCCGTGCGGCCTGCTGCATGTTGTGGGTCACGATGATGATCGTGAAGTCCCTGCGCATCTGGAGCATCAGGTCCTCGATCTTCGAGGTCGCGATCGGGTCGAGCGCCGAGCACGGCTCGTCCATCAAGATGACGTCCGGCTTCGTGGCGATGGTGCGTGCGATGCAGAGGCGTTGTTGCTGACCGCCGGAAAGACCGTACGCCGACTGCTTGAGCTTGTCCTTCACCTCGTCCCAGAGTGCGGCTCCTCGCAGCGCCTCCTCGACCAGGTCGTCCATGTTGTCGACCTCCATGCCGATCACCCGGGGGCCGTAGGCGATGTTGTCGTAGATCGACTTCGGGAACGGGTTGGGCTTCTGGAACACCATGCCGATGTGCTGGCGCACGGCAATCGGGTCGACCTTGGCGCCGTAGATGTTCTGCCCGTGGTAGTTGATCTCGCCCTCGACGCGGGCGCCGGGCACCAGGTCGTTCATCCGGTTGAGGCAACGCAGCACGGTCGACTTGCCGCACCCGGACGGACCGATCAGCGCGGTGATCTCGTTCCTGCCGAACGTCAGGTTGACGTCGTGGACCGCGTGGAAGTCGCCGTAGAAGACGTTGAGGTGGAACGTCTCCATGATCGACTCGGCCGGGACCTCGCCGATGGTCGCGTGCTTGGCCTCCTCCTCGATGGAGAGGTTGATGCTCAGCGGCTCCGGCTCCAAGCCCGTCGTGCTGGTTGCGGGGTGAGTAGACATGGTCCGGCTCCTACCAGGATCGCTGGAACTTGTTGCGGATGATGATGGCGACGGCGTTCATGCCGATGATCATGGCCAGGAGCACGATGATCCCGGCGGACGCGGCTTGCTGCACGACCTCCTTGGAGTCGCTCGCCGCGTTGAAGATCTCGAGCGGGAACGCCTCGATCTTGCTGTTGACGTAGGGGAACTGCGGCGCGAAGTTGATCGCGCCGAATCCGATCATGACCAGCGGTGCGGCCTCTCCGATCGCTCGCGAGAGACCGAGGATGGTGCCGGTGGAGATCCCGGGGATCGCCGAGGGGAGCGTCTGGCGCCAGGTCGTCTGCCAGACGGTCGCACCGAGAGCGAGCGAGCCCTGCCGGATCTCGTCCGGTACCGACCGGAGCGCTTCCCGGGTGGTGATGATGACGACCGGCAGGATCAGGAGCGCCAGGGCGACCGCGCCACCCACTGCGAGACCGCGCTCCGCGCCGACTGCCGACATCAGGGCGGCTGCCAACATGCCGTAGATGACAGCGGGGACCGCGGCCAGGTTCTGCAGGTTCACCTCGACGATCCGGCTGAAGCGGGACACCTTGCTGGCGAACTCCTCGAGGTAGACCGCTGCGCTGACGCCCAGCGGGATCGCCAGCAGCGCTGTGGTGACCATGAGGATGATCGATCCGACGATGCCGGACCTGAACCCGGTGTTGGCGGCCGACAACGTCGAGGGGTCCCTGCCCGTCTCGGCCAGGGCCTCAGCGCGTTCCGGGTCGAACGTCTGGGTGTAGTGCGTGAGCAGTGCGCCGTCGAACCGGGCGCGAACCGTCGATGGCGGTGTCGACGATGAGTGCGAAGAGCACGGTGACACCGAAGAAGAGCGAGAACCACAACGCGCCGAGGAAGAACAGCGACTTGACGTTGCGGTCCTGGCTCCTGCCGGTCGCGATGGTCGACGTCGTGACCGCGCGGGCGGTCGTGGCTGCTGCGCTGCTCATCAGTAGGCCTGCCTGAATCGACGGACGATGGCGATGCTGATCATGTTCATCACGAAGGTGAGGACGAAGAGGAACAGGGCGACCGCGAACAGGTACTTGTACTCCGTGGACCCCACCGGGGACTCGCCCAGCGCAGTACGAGCGATCCGACCCGTCATCGTCTCGTGACCCTCGCGCGGGTCCAGCGACATGTTCTTGACCGAACCGCCGGCCATCAGGAGGATCATCGTCTCGCCGACGGCACGGGACATCCCCAGCACGATCGCAGCTGCGATCCCGGAGAGCGCCGCTGGGAAGACCACGCGGAGCGTGGTCTGCATCCGGTTGGCGCCCATCGCGAGGGAGCCCTGGCGCAGGGCCAGCGGAACCGCGGACAACGCGTCCTCGGACAGGGAAGCCACGGTCGGGATGATCATGACGCCCAGGACGAGACCGGCGCCCAGCGAGTTGTAGGCGGTCACCTCCATCCCGAGCCAGTCCCTCAGCACGACCGGGATCACGAAGAAGACGGCGAAGAAGCCGTAGACGACGGACGGCACGCCCGCGAGCAGCTCGACGGTGGGCTTGAGCCACTTCCGTGCGCGCTGGGATGCGTACTCCGCCAGGTACATCGCCGCGCCGAGGCCGATCGGGACCGCGACCAGCAACGCGATCACCGTGGTGAGCATCGTGCCGACGACGAGCGGGAACACGCCGTACCCGTTGGTGCTGGTGTCGGTGCTGAAGAACTCGCTGGCCGGGACCCGGCCGAAGAACTCGATCGCTGGCTCCAGGATGGCGACCAGGATGCCGGCGGTGACCAGGACCGACGCAGTGGCCGCGGCGAGGAGGACCGCCTTGATGACGGCCTCGCCGCGCCGGGGGCGGGCCGTGAGCACGGGCGCCGGGCCCACCCCGCGGGGTGGGCCCGGCTCAGTCAGTGCTGTCATGAGCTTGCTGACTACCTGTTGTCTCTTCCTCAGCCGCCGATGCCGGCAACGGCGTCCTGGGTCGCGGCGTAGTCGTCCTCGTTGAGGGCGATGAACCCAGCGCCGGTCGCGATCGTCTCGAGGTTCGCGATGTAGTAGCGGGTGAACTCGCTGACGGCCTCGTTGTCGGCGAAGGTCGCGTTGTTGACGTAGATGAAGAGCGGCCTGGCCAGCGGCGTGTAGGTGCCGTCCTGCGCGGTCTCCGCGGACGGCTCGACGCAGCTGCCGTCACCCGCGTCGATGGCGACGGCCTTCAGCTTGTCGGCGTTCTCCTCGTAGTAGGTGTAGCCGAAGAACCCGACCGCGCCCGGGGTGGTGGAGACACCGTTGACCAGGACGTTGTCGTCCTCGGAGGCCTCGAAATCGCTGCGCAGGGCCGGCTCCTCGGCGTCGGGGTCGACGACCTCGGATGCCATGTAGTCGTAGGTGCCGGAGTCGGTGCCGGGGATGAAGCCGGTGATCGCCTGGTCGGGGAAGCTCGGGTCGATGTCCTGCCAGTTCTGAGCCTTCGACCCGGGCCCGAACAGCGCGACGAGCTGGTCGACGGTCAGGCAGTCGACCGCAAGGTCGGGGTTGACGGCGACGGTGAGCGCGTCGGTCGCGACGAGCAGCTCGGTGTACTCGACCCCGTTCTCCTCGCAGATCGCCACCTCCTCCTCGTCGATCGGGCGCGAGGCGTCAGAGATGTCGGTGTCGCCGGTGCAGAACACCTCGAAGCCGCCACCGGTGCCGGACTGGCCGACGGACACCTGGATCTGGGAGCCGTCCGCGGTCATCAGCTCCTGAGCCGCGGTGGTCATCGGATAGACGGTGGAGGAGCCGTCGATAGCGACCTCGCCTTCGACGCTCGTGTCGAGCGAGTAGTCGCCCGACGACGCGCCGGTGCCGTCGTCGCCCTCGGCATCGCCGCCGCAGGCGCTCAGCAGCAGGGCCAGTACGGCCACGCCGGGAACGAACGCTCGGCGGATGGGAGTGAACTTCAAGAGATCTGCCTCTCGGGACATGAGGGGCACCTGACGTCGCCCCCCGTGTAGTTGTTCTTGACGTCGATGACGCTAAGGAGGCCTGGTAACGCAAGATTCTGACGCGACTGAACGCGAGGTGAACAGTCAGCAAGCATCGGGCAGAGCCCGGCGACGGCGTCACGGATCCCGTCCGGGGACCCAGCGCGTCGGTCTAGCCGGTCCGGTGCCGCTCGACCGCGACGATGCCGCCCTTGCGGACGTGAAACACCAGCATCTCCGCGGGCGCGAGCTCGTCGCCGCTCTGTCCGGCGCGTAGGCCGAGGGCGTCGTACACGAGCGGCAGCACGGGCCGGTGCGAGCAGAGCACCGCTCCCTGGTGGTCGTCGAGCAGCTCGTCAACGACCTTGTCGACGCCCTTGGCGGTGGCGTGCTCCTCGCTGAGCCGACGCCGGGTCTCGATCTCCCACCCGGTCATCTCGGCGTACGGCCGCACCGTCTGCACGCAGCGGACGTTCGGTGACGAGACCACCCGGGTGACGTCGTAGGCCGCCAGCAGGGGCACCAGCCGGTCGGACTCGTGGACACCGGCTTTGATCAGCGGCCGCAGCTGGTCGTCGTCCTTCCAGCCGCGCCGCGACCGAGCCTGCGCGTGCCGGAGCACGACGACCGCACGGGTCTTGCGTCGTACCTTCACTGCTTCAGCGAGGGTCTGGCGGTCGTAGGCGTAGGTGAGCATCGCGTCCGCCTTGTCGACACGCACCCAGGCGACCCCGTCGATCTCGTCGTTTGGCCGGTAGAGGCTCACGTCGTCGTTGCCGATCGCGCGGCCGGTCCAGTAGTCGACGGTCTTCATCCGGTGGCCGGTCTGGTAGCGCTGCGATGCCAGTGGCGGACCGAGCCGGACGTGCACGCCGGTCTCCTCGGCGACCTCTCGGACCGCAGCTGCTATCGGGTGCTCCCAGCGCTCCAGCTTGCCCTTGGGGAAGGACCAGTCGTCGTACTTCGGACGGTGCACGAGAAGCACTTCCCGGCCCGGACGGAACGTCACCACCCCGGCTGCGCGGACGTCCGGGGCCGACGCGAGCTTGCGCGAGGTCACGGCGTTAGTGTCACACCTGACCGCCCCGAGGAGGAGACCCGTTTCATGTCGCTGCCGCGCCACCGCCTGATCGCGATCGGGGTGGCGCTCCTCCTGATCGCGGTGGTCGCAGTTGTCTGGGTGCTCCTGTCGCGAGACGACGAAGGTGACGCGGGCCGCCTGGAGACGGCGGTGGCGATGGCGCCCGAGGACACCGCGCGGTTCGGTTGGACGGACTGGTCCGGTCTCCGTGAGGAGCTCGAAGCGGACCTGTCGGCCTCATCGTCGACTGCGGACGTCGAGGAGTTCCTCGACGCCGGCTTCGAGGCGGACCTGACGTCGACCTCGGCGTTGGGGGCATCGGCGCCGATCCTGCAGGAGCGTTACGGCTTCTCCCCTGCCACGGTCGACTGGGAGCTGTTCGCGCAGGGGGAGTCGGGCGCCGTCGTGCTCATCGGGGTGTCGGACTCCGTCGACCTCGACGAGGTCGAGGACGCGATCGCCGAGATCGGCTACCAGCAGCCGACCGGGACCGACGGCGTCTGGGTCGGCGGGCCGGACCTACTGGCCACCCTCGGCACGGTGAGCCAGGAGCTGGCCTATCTCACGATCGACCACGACCGGCGGGTGCTCGCAGCGAGCGACGAGGCGGCCACTCTCGAGTCCTGGCGCGACGAGCAGCGCGGCGCCGACCTCGACGACAGCATCAGCGCGGTCGCGTCGGACGTCGAGACGGCACTGTCGGCTTCCATCTACACCGGCGACTACGCGTGTACCGCACTCGCGATGACCCAGGCCGCCGACGCCGACCGCACCCGTGCCGCCGAGCTGATCAGCGACGCCGGGGAGATCAGCCCGCTCACTGCCTACGCCATCGCCAGCCTGCCGGGCGGGAGCGTCCGGGTCGCGATGGGGTTCGAGTCCGAGGAGCAGGCCCGCACGAATGCCGACACCCGGGCCCAGCTGGCCGCCGGCCCCGCGCCCGGCCAGGGCGGTGCCTTCCCCGACCGGTTCGAGCTCGGCGAGGTGACCGCCGACGGCAACGTCGTGAGCATGGAGCTCGACCCGGTGACGGCGTCCTACGTCCAGTCCGACCTGGCCAACGGCCCCGTCCTCTTCGCGACCTGCTGACGCGCGCCGTAGCCGTCAGCGCTCGGGACGGAACCGGCGCAGCCGGAGGCTGTTGGTCACCACGAAGACACTGGACACGGCCATCGCGGCACCGGCGATCATCGGGTTGAGCAACGCGGCGGCCGCGAGGGGCAGGGCGGCGACGTTGTAGGCGAACGCCCAGAACAGGTTGCCGCGGATCGTGCCGAGCGTGCGGCGCGACAGTCGTACGGCGTCCGCCGCCACCCGGAGGTCACCGGAGACGATGGTGAGGTCGCTGGCCTCGCGAGCCACGTCCGTGCCGGTGCCCATCGCGATCCCGAGATCGGCCTGCGCGAGCGCGGCGGCGTCGTTGACCCCGTCTCCCACCATGGCTACTACGCGGCCCTGCTCCTGGAGAGCCCGGACGAACGCGACCTTGTCGGCCGGCAGGACGCCGGCCCGGACCTCCTCGATCCCGATCTCGCTCGCGACGGTGCGCGCCGCACGCTCGTTGTCGCCGGTGAGGAGCACCGGGCTGAGACCCAGTCCGCGCAGCCGGCGGACCGCCTCGGCGGAGGTCTCCTTGACGGTGTCGGCCACCGCCAGCACGCCGTACGCACGACCTGACCAGCCGACCACGACCGGGGTGGCGCCGCGTGCCTCGGCTGCGGACACGGCAGCGGCGAGCGTGTCGGTCATCGTCAGCCCGCGAGCCGTCAGGAACGCCGGTCGGCCGATGACGGCCTCCCGCCCGTCGGCGACGCCGGTGACGCCCAGGCCGGGCTCGTTCGCGAAGTCGGTGAGCGTGCGCGTCGGTGCCCCAGCGGCGATCGCGCGCGCGATCGGGTGCTCGGAAGCGGACTCGAGGGTGGCCGCGACACGCCGTACCTCCTCCTGCGACGCGTCGTCCGCGACGACCTCCTCGAGTCGCATGTCACCGGTCGTGACGGTGCCGGTCTTGTCGAGCACGACCGTGTCGACGGTGCGAGTGGCCTCGAGCACCTCCGGTCCGCGGATCAGAATCCCGAGCTGCGCCCCGCGCCCGGTGCCGACCATCAACGCGGTCGGCGTGGCCAGACCGAGGGCGCACGGGCAGGCGATGATCAGCACGGCGACCGCCGCGGTAAGAGCTATCTCTGCGCCGGCCCCGGCCCCGAGCCAGAAGCCCAGGGTGCCGACCGAGAGCGCGATGACGAGCGGCACGAAGACACCGGAGATCCGGTCGGCGAGGCGCTGCACCTTCGCCTTGCCCCGTTGTGCCTCCTCGACCAGGCGGGCGAGCTGCGCCAGGTGGGTGTCCGCGCCGACCCGGGTCGCGCGGACCACGAGCCGGCCGGCGCTGTTGACGGTCGCGCCGACGACCTCGTCGCCCGGGCCGACCTCGACCGGGACCGACTCACCGGTCAGCATCGACGCGTCGACCGCGGAGTGGCCGGTGACCACCTGGCCGTCCGTCGCCAGCTTCTCACCCGGCCGCACCACGAAGAGGTCGCCGGCGACGAGCTGGTCGACGGGGACCAGCGTCTCCGGACCGTCCGGACCCTGCGGCAGTACGGCGACCTCGCGCGCACCGAGGTCCGCAAGCGCACGCAGCGCGTCACCCGCCCGGCGTTTCGCGCGCTTCTCGAAGTAGCGCCCGGCGAGCAGGAAGGCAGTCACTCCGGCTGCGGTCTCGAGATAGATGTCGCCCATGCCCGACGCAGGCCCCTCGTCCCGGTCGGGAATCAGGTCGAACGGATGGGTCATGCCAGGCGTGCCTGCGGTGCCCCAGAACAGCGCGACGAGCGACCATCCGAACGCCGCCAGCACGCCCAGGGAGACCAGGGTGTCCATGGTGGTGGCCCCGTGCCGCAGGTTCGTCCACGCGGCGCGGTGGAACGGCCAGGCACCCCAGGTCGCGACCGGCGCGGCCAGGGTGAGCGACGCCCACTGCCAGTACTCGAACTGCAGCGCCGGGACCATCGCCATCGCGATCACCGGGACGGCCAGGACCACCGCCCAGATCAGTCGGTCACGCAGCGCCTTGAGCTCGGGGTCCTCAGCGGCGCCGCCGGCACCGGGATCCGCCGTCGGCTCCGCGCTGCCCGCCGGGCGCCGTACGGTCGCGCCGTAGCCGGCGGCCGCGACCGTCCCGATGAGGGTGTCGTGGTCGACCGCGACGGGTGCGGTGACCGTCGCCCGCTCCGTCGCGTAGTTGACCGATGCGCTGACGCCGTCGAGCTTGTTGAGCTTGCGCTCGATCCGGTTAGCGCAGGACGCGCAGGTCATGCCCGTGATGTCGAGGTCGAGCTCGATCGTCGTCCCGGTGCGGGTCGTGTCAGTGGTCGTGGCCACTGCCCTCCTCCTCACCATGGTCGCCGTGGTCCTCGCCCCCGTGCTGCTCGGCGTCGTCCGGCTCGGCGTGGTCGTGCTCGTCGCTTCCGGCAGGGTCGGCGCTGATCGTGAAGTCGGCGGTGTGCACGCGACCGCCGTGCTTGAAGTCGAGGAACAGCCGGTAGCGCCCGGCCTCACCGAGCTCGGCGTGGAACCCGACCTCCGGCCCCGGTGCGCCTTCCTCCGGGTGCACGTGCAGGTAGGACAGGTCATCGGTGCGGATCGCGACCAGGTGTCCGTAGGCACCGAGGTAGGGCTGCAGGTCGGTGACCTCGGCACCGTCCCGGGTGACGTGGAAGGTCACCACCGAGGACGCGGCATCGCGCTCGAGGTGCACCTCGTAACCGTCGACCCGGGAGGTCGTCGTGTCCGGGCCGAGCTCCTTGGGGTCGAACTGCCCCGCGACCATCAGCTCCGCCTCGGCCACGGTCGGTTCGCCGTCCGTGGGCACGAAGTCGGCGTACAGGCGCCAGGCGCCGGCGTCGAGCCCGATCGGCACGGTCCATCGTCCGGTGGCCGCATCCAGCCGCGGGTGCACGTGGCGGTACTCGGCGAGGTCGCGGCGTACGGCGATCAGGTGCAGCTGCTTCTCGTGCTGCACGTCGTACGACGTCACCGGCTCGCCGGACTCGTCGAGGATCTGGAACGCGACCTGTGGCCGGCCGCTGTCGACCACGTCGCGCTCCAGTGCCAGCTCGAAGCCGGCGCCGTGAGCTTCCCCGGACCCGTGGTCGTGGCCGGTCTCGTCCGCCGGTTCGAGGTGCACCCGGCCGTCGTCGTGACCGGCGTCGTGCGCCGGGTCGGTGTCGAAGTCGCCCGGGCCGGCGAGCACCCCGATGCCGAGCGCCAGGCCGAAGACGACGACCAGTGCGGCGACGAAGGCGAGGACCTTCTGCCAGGTCTGCATCAGACGAGGGAGTAGCCGGCCTCGGCGACCGCCGCGTCGACGGCGGCGCGTTCGACAGGCGCGGAGCTGGTCACGACGACCGAGCCGGTCTCGACGGTCACGTCGACGTCCTCGACACCGGGGATCTCGCTGATCTCCTCGGCGACCGACGCCGCGCAGTGGGCGCAGGTCATGCCGGTGACCTGCCAGGTGCTCTGTTCACCCATGTTTCTGTCCTCCTGGTCCGACGGGCTGCCGCTCAGGAGCGGACCAACCGGTTGATGGCGGCGACGGCCTCGGTGACCTTCTCCCGGGCTTCGGCGTCGCCTGCTCGCGCGGCGTCGACGACGCAGTGGTTCATGTGCTCCTCGAGGAGCTGGATCGAGAAGGAGTGCAGCGCGCTCGTCATCGCTGACACCTGGGTCAGGATGTCGATGCAGTACTTCTCCTCCTCGACCATCCGCTGGAGGCCGCGGGCCTGACCCTCGATCCGGCGTAGCCGCTTGAGGTGGTCGTCCTTGTGCCCGAGGTAGCCGTGCTCGTGTTCGTGTTCCACGCCTAACACCATACCCCCCTACGGTATCTAGTCAAGCCGGACGGGGCACCGGCAGCGTTCAGCTGCCGGTGGTCGGGAGATCAGGCCACGTCGTCCTCAGGGACGACGCCGAGGATCTTGTCGATCTCGTCGGCTGGGAGCGGGCCTTCGGATGCGGTGGCCGCGATGATCAGGTTGGTCGTGAGCTCGACTTCGCCGAGCAGGTCGGAGTCCTCGAGCGCGACGTCAAAGGGGTCCGCCATGACTGCTTCCGCCTCCCGAGTGTGGAACGAATGCGCGTCCCGCACTCTCTTGCGTCCGGGCACACAGTGCTGTTCCAAACCATTGTGCCCGCCTCCACCCGCTCAAAACCAAAAGCCGGGAAAATTTGACGAGGCCCCACCGATCACCGGCAGGGCCTCGCCCGAAGACTGATGTCTCCCGAGATGTCCGGGGCGGTCAAGCCCCGAGACGGTTGTTTCGGATCAAAGGGCGCGGACGTTCTCCGCCTGGGGGCCCTTCGGACCCTGGGTGACGTCGAACTCGACCTTCTGGTTGTCCTCGAGGGACTTGTAGCCAGAGGTCTGGATCGCCGAGTAGTGAACGAAGACGTCGTCGCCGCCGCCCTCCTGCTCGATGAATCCGAAGCCCTTCTCTGCACTGAACCACTTCACGGTGCCCTGAGCCATTGTGCTCGTTACTCCTATTGTCGGGGCGAGAGCCGCCACCTCGGCGACCCACAGCGGATGCGTTGGTACGTCGCTCCGACCCGTGATTGGTGACACCACAAACCAGATACGCCGTCGGCCACAGACTCCGCAGGCGTCAAACCTTTGAGTATCTGCATCCGCTGCACCGATGACACTATCAACCCCGAGCGACGCAGCAGGTCGCAGCACGCAGGGATCTCAGCAAACGGTGTGAAGGTTCCACTACGCAGGCGTGACGAACCGGTAAAACCAGGCGTCCTAGACTGCGCGGGATGTCGTCGCGCACCCGTCTGCTCCCGGCCGCGGCCGTCGTACTCCTGCTGCTGACGGCAGGCTGCTCGGACGACGGCGGCGAAGCCCCATCCCCCGCTGCGGTCAGCACCGCCGCCAACGGTGACGTCTTCAACGCCGCGGACGGCGACTTCGCATCGGACCTGGTGCAGCACCACGCGCTCGCGCTGGTGCTCGTCGACATGAGCCGTACGGCCGAGGTCTCGCCAGAGCTCACCGCCACCGCAGCGGGCATCCTCGACGCCCAGTCGGTCGAGATCCAGACAGCCACGGCGTGGCTCAGCGCCTGGGACCTGCCCGTGCCGGAGACGCTCAGGGACCACGCCAACGCCCACGCTGCCGAGCGCGGCGAAGAGGTGGAGATCCCCGGCGCCGATCTGCCCGGGATGCCCGGACACGACGACCTGGCCGAGCTCGAGCAGCTCGAGGGACGCGCGTTCGAGCGGCGCTGGCTCGAGCTGATGATCGCCCATCACGAGGGTGCGATCGAGATGGCCGAGGAGGAGGTGGACGACGGCGAGTTCCCCGCCGCCGTCGAGCTCGCGGAGTCGGTCGCCGCGGCCCAAAGGGATCAGGTCGAGCAGATGCGGTCTCTGCTCGGCGGCTGAGCGGCTGCCATGTCTCCGCTCGTCCGTGGGCTGGACCCGCCGCCCACTTGTCGGCAGACTGAAACCCGCCGGACAGAACCGCAAAGCGGACGTTTCCCATTGGAAGTAACGGGCATCGAGAGAACATGACGACCAGCTCCGCGCACGCGCCGGGCGGACTCACCCCGTCGGAGGTCGAGCTGCTGGGACTCGAGCTCGACGCCATCCGCCAGGAGGTTCTCGCACGCCGCGGCGAGCGCGACGCCGCATACATCCGCCGGCTGGTCAAGGTGCAGCGCGGCCTCGAGCTCGGCGGTCGGATCTTGCTGCTGGCCGGCCGCAACCGCAAAGCGTGGGTGCTCGGAACGAGCGCGCTCAGCCTGGCCAAGATCCTCGACAACATGGAGATCGGCCACAACGTCCTGCACGGGCAGTGGGACTGGATGCGCGACCCCAAGATCCACTCGGCGACGTGGCAGTGGGACCACACCTCACCGCCGGCGCAGTGGCAGCGTGCCCACAACCAGATCCACCATCGGTACACCAACATCATCGGCAAGGACAACGACCTCGGCTACGGCATCATGCGGGTCGACGAGGCGCAGGAGTGGCGGCCGCGCTACCTCGTCCAGCCTTTGTGGAACCTCGTGACCGCCTGCATCTTCGAGCAGGGCATTGCGATGTACGACCTCGATCTCGGGGAGCACCTCCGCGCCAAGAGGAAGATGAGTCCGGCCAAGAAGGCCGAGGCGATGACCACGCTCAAACGCGGCCTGCGCCAGGCGGCCAAGGACTACGTGATCTGGCCGCTGCTGTCGGGCCGAGGTTGGCGTTCGACGCTCGCCGCTGACGCGACCGCCAACCTCGTCCGCAACTTGTGGAGCCACTCGATCATCATGTGCGGCCACTTTCCCGAGGGCGTCGAGGCCTTCGAGCAGGACGAGCTCGACGACGACGAGTCACGCGGCCAGTGGTACGTCCGCCAGATGCTCGGCTCGGCCAACATCTCCGGCCCGCCCGTGCTGCACCTGCTCGCCGGCAACCTGTCCCACCAGATCGAGCACCACATCTTCCCGGACCTGCCGAGCAACCGCTACGCCGAGATCGCGCCCCGCGTGCGCGAGGTCTTCGACAAGTTCGGGCTCAACTACTGCTCCCGGCCGCTCGTCCAGCAAGTCGGCAGTGCATGGCACAAGGTCGTGCGGCTCTCGCTGCCCAACGGATGGCTCGCCGAGACCAACCGCCGCAACCTTGTCCAGCAGGTACGCCAGCTCTTCGCCCGTCCTACCTGACCTGCCACTCATTCGGGAGGCCGGTGCAGGCAGTCCGGCAGAACTGGGCCCAGGTCGGACCGGCGGACGTACCAAAGTGCTCACGGCAACGCGACGTGAGCGGAGCTCCCCGTTCGAGAACGGACTTTGGTACGTCCGTGGGTCGACGGAGTCGCCCTGTGCCCGCTCGGCCCAGCGGCTGGGCATGCGGTGCCGGCGCCGGCCGCAGGTCGGCATGCGGTGCCGGCACCCGCCGCAGGTCGACAACCTGGACGGCGGCGTCGCTGGTGGGACGGTCATCGCGAGTTGGCTGACGCCTTGCGTCCGGCCTGACCCACCAGCAGGAGACGCGGCGTAGTGACGCACGCCCGCCACGGCACTCTTCGCGGCAGAGTCGACCTGGCCGACGGGCAGCCAAGGGCGGCCGAGGGCAGTCCGGGAATCCCGCAGTCCCGAGCTTGACGTCGGCGGACGGGAACCAAATCGCGCGCTCACTGCGACAGTGAGGTCATGGGCACCACCCCGATCGTGACGGACGCCGCGCTCGTCGCTGCGGTCGCGGACGGGGACATGACCGCGCTGCGGGAGCTGTACGAGCGACACGGCGCCTGGCTGCACGCCCGGCTCATCCGCCGCTGCAACGATCCCGAGGTCGTCGTCGAGGTCGTGCAGGACACCTTCGTCGCGCTCTGGAAGGACGCGCGCCGGTTCCGTCACGACGGCGAGGTCGGTGCGTGGCTGTGGGGCATCGCGTTCCGGCGGATGGTCTCGCGGCTGCGTTCCCGCCGGGACGTGGTGCTCGTCCCGGAGTGGGACGTGTCGCCGTCGCTGCAGCAGGTGATGCCGTCCGCCGAGGACCAGGTGCTGCTCGGAGTCGAGTACGGCGACCTCGCCGCGGGGCTGCGACGCCTGTCGCCGGAGTTCCGCTCCGTGGTGCAGGCCGTCGTGCTCGACGGCCTGACCACCAAGGAGGCGGGACGACTTCTCGGGGTCCGCCAGAACACGGTCAAGACGCGACTCCACCGCGCGAAGGCACAACTGAGGACCGCGCTCACCGAGCCGCAGGAGGGATGGCGATGACCACGGGAACCCAGGGTTGGCACGCCGATCCGGCGCTGCTGTCGAGCTACCTCGCCGGAGACCTCGATGCCGTCACCGGCGCCTCGGTCGAGCAGCACGTCAGCCGATGCGAGACCTGCCGGGCGGCGGTGGGGCGGCTGCTCGAGCCGCTCCTGCTCGAGCAGACGTGGACCGGCATCCGGGACGCCGTCGAGCGTCCGGCACTGCCGTTCGCCGTGCGGCTCGCCCGGCGGTGCGGGCTCTCGGAGCCGACGGCGGTTCTGCTCGCGTCGGCGGCCTCGCTGCGCGGTGCCTGGCTGGTCGGCGCCTTCTTGTCGTTGTCGTTCGCGACGTTGGCCGCCTACGCGTCAGGCGGAACGGCGCTCGCCCCGTTCCTCCTCGCCGCACCCCTGGCGCCGGTGCTCGGTGTCGCCGCCGCCTACGGCCCGCGTCAGGACCCGCTCGAGGCGTTGATCGCCACCGCGCCGTACGGGCGCACCCGGCTGATCCTGCTGCGCACGTTCGGCGTCCTGGTGTCGGTGCTGCCGGTCACCGTGCTGCTCGGCCTCGCCGTTCCCGGGCCGCCGTGGCTCGCCGCAGCGTGGCTCGGCCCGGCCCTGGCGCTGGTGCCGGTGCTGCTGGCGCTGGCCGGCTTCGTCGGGCCACGGACCGCGGCGACCGTCGTGTCGCTCGTGTGGGCCGGCGTCGTGCTCGGCTCGACTCGGGCGCTCACGCCGACCTGGCCGGTCGAGGCCGCACAGCAGGGCGTCTACCTCGGGCTGGCCGTGGCCGCCTGTGCCGTCATCGCGATCCGGGCCGGCACCGACCGGCAGCCGGGGGTGGCGCTGTGAGCACCGGCACGAGCACCGTCGAGCTCACCGACGTCAGCAAGCGGTACGGCCGCACCCGCGCCCTCGCCGACGTCGACATCGCCTTCGATCGAGGAGTCACGGGTCTGCTCGGCCCCAACGGCGCCGGCAAGACGACGCTGCTGCGCATCGTCGCCACGTCGATCGGTGCGGACAGCGGCGAGGTGCGGCTGCTCGGGCGCGACCCGCACCGCTCTCAGGCCGAGGTGACCGCGGTGCGTCGCGAGCTCGGCTACCTGCCGCAGGAGCTCGGCTACCCCTCGGACATGACCGCCTTCGGGTTCATCGAGTACATCGCCGTCCTCAAGGAGTGGAACGACCGCGAGGCCCGGTCCCAGGAGGTTCGCCGGGTGCTCGACGCGGTCGGGCTCGCCGACCAGGCCTCGGTCCGGATCAGCCGGCTGTCCGGTGGGCAACGCCGGCGGGTCGGGCTGGCGCAGGCGCTGCTCGGGGACCCGCGGCTGGTGGTGCTCGACGAGCCGACGACCGGCCTCGACCCGGCGCAGCGCGCCGACCTGCGACGTACGTTGTCCGCTCTGGGCCACCGCTCGACGGTGCTGCTGTCCACCCACCAGACCGAGGACGTCGCCGCACTCTGCGAGCGGGTGGTCGTGCTCGCCGGCGGCACGGTCAGGTTCGACGGTGCCGTCACCGACCTGGTCGCCACCGCGGTCGGCCAGGTCTGGCTCGCCGACGAACCTGGCGACGACGCCCTGGTCAGCTGGCGGACCGGCACCGGCCGCCACCACGTCGTCGGCGGCAGGCGGCCGGTCGGCGCTGACCCTGCCGAGCCGACCCTCGAGGACGCCTACCTGCTGATGCTCGGGCCCGACGCGCAACGGGTCCACACACCCTCTTGACGCCTTCCAACCGACCACACCTGGAGCGACCGATGAGCAGTCTTTCCGTGCCCGCGTCCGGCATCGCCGGTCACCGCGCGATGGCCGTCATCGAGGCCCGCCGGATGGCCCGCCAGCCCGTCTTCGTGCTCGGGGTCGCTCTCGGCTTCGTCGTGCTGGGGCTCTACGTCGTCCTCGTCGGCGACGAGACAGGGGTCCCGGTCGCGCTCACGCTGCCGTTGCTCGGCGCCTTCTACATCGGCCTGACCAGCGTGATCGCGGCCGCCCGGCTCACCCGGTCCACCGAGGTCGCCGTCGAGGCCGTCGCGACCGCACCCGGCACCGAGGCCCGCCGGACGCTCGCCCTCGCCGCGACCGGAATCCCGCCGTTCCTGGCCGGACTGGTCTTCTCGGGTGCCCTCGTGGTCGCCGTGAGGGGGATCGGCGTGGCTCCGCAGGAGTGGTGGTTCGGCACGCTTCCCGACTGGCAGGTGTGGAGCATCGTGCTCGCGTGCCCGGTCGCATGCCTCGACGGTGCGCTGCTGGGTGTGCTGACCGGCCGCTGGCTCCGCTTCCGGGGTGCCTCGGCCATGGTGGTGGTCGCACTCATCGTGGTGACGCTTGCTTGGAGCAGGACCCGTTCCTGGAGACCCGCAGCTCCGAGTGGCGGCTCTGGGTGCCGTGGGCCATCTTCCACACCGGCGACAACGCGGACGGAACGCAGACGCTCATCGCCGGCAACCCGGCCGCCTACCTCGGCTACCTGCTGGCCCTCGGCGCCCTCGCCGTCCTGGGGGCGATGTGGCACGACCGCACCGCCCGGACGCCCAGGTTCCGCATCCTCGTCGCGGCCGTCGTGGCGGCCGCGTTGGCGTTCTTCGTCCTCGCGGCGACCACCGGCAACCACGACAACCGGGTCTCCGACCCGATCCCGTCAAGAGCGACGAGTTGAGCGCTCGGTTCTGGTACCTCCGGCGCGGGGTGGCGTGGCACCCGGTGCTCGGGGCCTGTGGCGCCGCGGCGATCACCGCAGTCCTCCTGGCGCGGTGGCCGGAGGACGCCTTCCTGCTCGCGCCGGCGCTGCTCGCGTGCTGTGCGGCCGCCGCGGCGTTCGTCTACGACGAGGACGCTCTTCCGGTGGTGGCCGTGACCCCGCGCGGCGCGAGCTGGCGGCGCGTCAACCGACTCGGTGTGGCGCTGGTGCCGCTGTCGCTGTGGGTAGTGGTGGTGAGCGTGCGGCCCGGCCACGTGTCGCTGGCACAGCCGGGCTGGTGGCTGCTGGGTGGCTCGACCGTCCTGCTCGTCGCCGGCTCGGCGGCGCTTGCCTCCCGACGACTCGTGCCGACGCCCGGCGCGCTGCTCGCCCCGGTGGTGGCGCTGGCCGCGGTCGCGCCGGTGACACTCGCCGGGATGTTCAGCTGGGGCACCCTCTACCCGATCGGCGACTTCCCGGACCCCGTGCGAACGGTGTGGCTGGGGGTGGCGCTGACCGGCGCTGCAGTCTGTGCCCTGGCGCTCCGGCCAGGACTACGCCCATGAGGACCACAGCGGTTCGACGGTCTGCGGCGCGTGAGCCGGGCTCGCCGCTGACCGTGGGGAGGACGGTGCCCCGCGCTGCCATGCTCGTGATCGGGGGCGGGCTCTGCGGGCTTGCCTGGGCGGCGGGGCTTCGGGGCTTCATGGCTCAGATCACCGACGAGTCGAGTGTGAGTTGGTCCGGCACGTTCGGCTACGTCCTTGTGCCGGGCCTCGCGATCGGAATGATCCTCGGGTGGGCAGAGCACGTCCGAAGGACGGGCGGTCGCCGCGGCTGGCGTTGGCTGGCTCTCTCACCGCTGTTGTTCGCTGCCGTCCTGTTCAGTGAGGGACCGCTCGAGGTGCTCGGCATCTTCGAGGACGGAATCGGAGGGGGAGCTCTCGGTGTCCCGCTCTACGCCATGGCCGGCGGCTTCGCCATGTCGGGCCGCGGCCCCCGATGGGCTCGAGCACTGTGCGGTGGCCTCGCCCTCACGGCGATCCCGATCTGGGCGCTCACCGCCGAGTCGATCGGCGGACCCGACCTCGCCGTGACCACAGCCCGAGGGCTCTGGGTCGCGATCTACTACTACTCGTTCCTCGCCGTCTTCAGCCTCGCTGCGGCCATCCCGCACCGCGCGGCCGACGGCACCCCATGAAGCTCCAGACACGCAGAGGGCCTATTTCGGCATCACGAACGGGCGCTTCGCCGACGCGACGCACTCGCGGCGCACAACCCATTTCGACGAAGCCATCGAGCTCAGTTGCTCTTGGAGTGGCACAGACATAATGTCCTATGGGCATTCGCAGACCGACAGCCCCGCGTCCTTTCAGTGGGACATGCCTGGGCCGGTCATTGCGCACCGTCATGCCGGCAGATGCTTGCGTCTCGCAAGCGGCCGAGTGACGCACCAATGCCCAGGCAGCCCGAGGATCGGGCGCTCGTCGAGATCATGGGTCGCCGACCCAGCCGCGCGTCCGGCGCTCTCGGCAGGCGGTCCCTGAGGTCGTTCGTGCGGAAGTGAGCAGGCCTCAATGAATCCAGCGTCGCATCAAGTAGGCATCTGGACCCGCTGGATCTGCGAAGGTGCTGAGCACCTCGTACCCCAAGCCCGTGTAGAAGTGGACTCGATCAGGTGCGCACTCGAGAACCAGCTCCCCTTTCTCTCCCACCTTGAGAGCTGTGGCAACTGACTCGAGCAGCCGGCGTCCGATGCCCAGGCCGTGAAGCTCCGGTTCAACGGCAGCCTTCTCGACCCAGGCGTGCAGCCCAAGCTGTCCATGAACCTGGGCGACGTTCTGGTGGAACTGCCAGTCGATAGCGAGGTGGTGATCGTCGGGCCGTGGTTGGGGCGCCAGCACCTGACAAAGCCGGCAATGTCCTGGCGTGCTTCCCATGACGGCGCCGACTAAGACCTCACCGACTCGAGCCCCTAGAGCGACAGTCGAGTTCTCGATCATCAACGAGGAGTACAGACTCCACGATCCTCCCCACCGATCGAGGAACTGGACCGTACATCTCCTGGGTGAAAGGTTCGTTGACGAAGGCGCGATGGAGCAAGGCGCGGGCAGCCGGCCACTCAGTCGTGGTGAGAGGACCGATCCACAGCTCCATGCGCTGGAGTATCCCGCAGAGCCACTGTCCCCGGTCCGCTGGGCCGCTGGCACTGCTCACCCTCGTAGCGACCGAACTCTAGATCGCCCGGCGAGTGAGGGACCTCATGCGACGCGCATGCAGGAGTCACTCTCCGAGTTTGATGGGCCACTCCTCTCGCCTTGCTGGGCTGTCAGTTCGACCTCGACCGTGGCTCGTCGGTGAGCCCTGCCTGGCGTGCTTTGACGATGGCCGCGGAGCGGTCGGAGACCTGGAGCTTGGGAGGATGTTGGAGACGTGGTTGCGGACGGTCTTGAGGCTGATGACGAGCCCGTGGGCGATGGTGGCGTTGCCCTTGCCGGCTGCGATGAGCTGGAGCACTTCGTGCTCGCGCTCGGTCAGTGAAGGGAAGGTGGTCATGGGCGACGCTGTGCCACGAGCGAAGTGGGCGATGACGCGGGCTGCGATCTCGGGTCCGAAGATCGCTTCGTTTGCCGCTGCGGCTCGGATGGCACGCAGGATCTCGTCCTGGTCGGCGCCCTTGAGGAGGTAGCCGCGCGCGCCCGCCCGCATGGCCGCAAAGACAGAGCCGTCGTCCTCGAACATCGTGAGCACGACCACCGCGGGCGCGTCGGGTAGGTCGGTGATCCGCCGGGTCGCCTCGATGCCGTCCAGGTCGGGCATGCGGAGGTCCATCAGGTCGGCGACCACGACATGGCGCCGTGCTCGCCTACATCAACGTGGAGGGCACCCGAGCGACCGACTTGGCCAACCAGTCGGGCCAACACAAGCAGGTCATAGGCAACCTCGTCGACGAGTTGGTCGAGCTGGGATACGTGACCCGTCAACCTGACCCCTCGGATAGACGAGCGAAGCTCGTTGTTCCGACAGAACTCGGCCTCGATGAAATGAAGCGATCGGACGCGATTGTCGCGGAGATCGAGGCCCGGTGTGCCGCCCTCATGCCTGACGTCGATTTCAAAGCCATCAAGCAATCGCTTGCTCTGATCGCCGACGTTCTCCACTCGAAGTGAGCTCGGCTTTTCCTTCAACGCTATGGGCTTGGTGCGCACCGATGGTAGGACTGCTCGCAGACCCCGCGCGGCTTGCACCCTTAAGTCACAGCCCGCCCGAGGCAGCCACACCCTCGACGCCACGCATCACTCGCAAAGGCTCTGTTGTGCAACGCCGAAAATCGGTGCCGTCCAGCCTTTCCCAAGTTCACTGGCGCTTTGATGTTGCGACCACTGCGCCGACCGCTGAACTCCAGCGACATGACGCCCTTGATGCGACTACCCAAGGATGAAGACAGTAGAGGCCTCATCACGACATTCATGCCCTTCAGCACCGCCGGCGGTGGCGGTGCGACGAGCCGCGTGTTGCCTTTGACCACAGCCATGCAGACACGCCCCGCTCGAGTGTCGTCGTTGCTACTGACGGCACTGCCGCCGACATACCCCCGCGCCAGTAATGCCATCGCTTTACCCGCTCGCCCAGCAGCACCGAGCAGATCGCGGCGGACGAGTGCGTCGCAGAGCATCCGACTCGCGATGGAATGAAGCACCTCCGCGAATGCGCTGATGCGGCTGCTCCCGCGGCATTCGAGAAGCTTCCCCCGCGATCACCACACGCTCGGCTCCGCACGTTTTCGCCTCTCACGGGCTCCAACGAAGAGCCCTGCGCCGAGGAGGAGACCCCACACCAGGAAGAGTGGATCCCACAAGTAGGCGTGGCCGTTCATCGATTGCCGGTCAAACCCACCCTCGGGTCGCAACACACCACCCAGAACCAACCAAGCCACGATCGAGTTCACCGCCCCGTACCCGGTGAGAACGACGGCTGCAATCCATGCGAGGCCACGCCACATGCGCGGGTGAGGAAGGCGCCCTCGGCTGGCCAACAGCGGGGCGAGCGCCACTGCGCACTTCACCCCCGCGACGCAGCTCAGCAGGATGCCTGTCGCCAGCGGCGCTTCCCGTGCATAGTCCACCGCCCATTGGCCGACAGTCGGCAACAACCAGCGACCCCCAAGTGCCCAGAAGAGGCTGAAGGCAGCGTGAGTGATGCCTGCGACCGCAGCCCCGGTAAGGAGGCGGTCTTCCCAGGATCTTCGGAGCATTCTTGATGGTAGGCAACGCCGCGTCGGCCTCCATCCGGAGCGGCGTCACTGCTCAGCCGCAGTCTGAGGTCTGCGTCACTTGGCGTACTGACTCGCATCCCCTCATCGGCTGAGAGTGCATCCGGAACGCGGCGAGTTGACGCATATTCTGGAAGCCCGGATCGCGGCAACAGCGGGCGCACCTGAGTGGCTCGGAACTCTCTCGTTGGCAACGACAGAGCGCATTCGCGCACGATGCGTGCGGCTCGGCTGGCGCTCTCATCGAAGCGTCGCGTCGAGAGTGCGAGGGAGGCCGAAGTATGCCGCGACGGTGTTCTCGAAGCGGGTGATCTCGCTGATCTCGGCTCCTGCGATGCCAATGACTTCCAGGCCGGCCAGATGAAGGAGCCCAGTGACTGGGTCGCGACGGTATTCGCCCCAGCCCGGCTGGCCGTTCGCCCGAATGGGCACCATGCGGTCGGTTCCCCGCCGGTGCGCATCGACCGCCGTGAAGAACCTGTGGGCGGCATCGGTCCCGCGATACTCGAACGGGGCGGGCGGCATTTTCACCCACACGTCGTCGGTCATGAGTGAGACGAGCTCGTCGACGTCGAGCTCGGTGAACGCCGTGACAAAGCGCTCGAGCAGCTGTCGCTCCTCAGTTCCACCTGGTGTGGGCGGCGGGGGACCGGGTCGCCTGCTGTTCGCCATCGTGGAACGAGCCCTCTTCAGCGCGCTGGTGACCGCTTCGGTCGTCAGCCCGAGCAGGTCGCCCGTTTCGGCGGCGCGGTACCCGAGCACATCGCGCAGCAGCAGCACGGCGCGTTGGTTGGGGGGCAGCAGCTGAACCGCAGTGACGAAGGCCAGCGATATCGCCTCGCGCGACTCGTACCGGGCTTCGGGTCCTGGGCCCTCGTCCGCTGTTCCCTCGAGCAAGGCATCGGGGTACGGCTGCAGCCAGAACACCTCGCCCCGGCGAGTGGGTTCCGGTGGCGCCACCGGCAAGGGCGCGGCCTGCACCGGTCGACGCTTCGCGGAACGCAGATGGTTCAGGCACCGGTTGGTCGCCACTCGGTACAGCCAAGTCCGCACCGAGGAGCGGCCCTCGAAACCCTCCACGCCCAACCAGGCGGCGAGCAGGGACTCCTGCACCATGTCCTCCGCGTCCTGGAGAGAACCGAGCATCCGGTAGCAGTGCACCTGCAGCTCACCTCGGTGCGGCTCGACCAGCTCGGCGAACGCATCACGGTCCCCCGCCTGCGCCCGCACGAGAAGTTCTGACGTCATGGACCCTCCTCCCGACTCCAATGCCTTTCTGCTACCGACACCGCCACGGAGTCAAACTGGGCGGTTCCGGAGAGCCCACTTGCTGACGACGAGCGTGTCTATCCGAGTGCAAGGTCCCACACAGCCATCACTCAACCGGAGATCCACATGCCCACCTCAGAACACACCATTTCAGGCCGCACCGTCCTGGTGAGCGGCGCCAACCGGGGCCTCGGCCTCGCACTCGTCGAGGCCGCCCTTCACCGAGGCGCCAAGCGCGTCTACGCCGGCATGCGCAACCCCATCAACCACCCTGACAGCCGCGTCGTCACGCTGGCCCTCGACGTGACCGACCCGACGCAGATCGCGGCGGCGGCAGGCAGCATCGACGTCCTCGACGTCCTGATCAACAACGCGGGCCTGGGTACCTACGAGGGCTTGGCCGATCGCACCACTCTCGAGAACCACCTGGCGGTCAACCTGTATGGCCCGTACGACCTGACCCAGGCTGTCCTGCCCCGGCTGACCGCATCCCGGGGCGATGTCGTCAACATCCTGTCATTGGCGGGCCTCGCATCCCTGCCCGTCATGCCGGCGTACTCCATCTCCAAGGCCGCAGCCGTATCGCTCACCCAGGCCCAGCGAGCCCTGTTCGCGATGCAAGGCGTGCGCGTACACGCGGTCCTGACGGGCCCGGTCGACACCGACATGGTCCGGGACCTGGACATTCCGAAAACCGCGCCGACGGCGGTGGCCCAGGCCATCTACGCCGGCCTCGAGGCCAACCAGGACGACATCTTCCCGGACCCTATGTCGGCCTCGCTCGAACCCGCCTGGGACACCGGTGTCGTCAAGACGCTCGAACGCGCGAACTCGGGACTCCTGCCAGCCATCAACGAATGAGCGCTGGGCAACGCCCGCGCAGCCTCCGAACCTCGACACTGGAGCAACGCAACCCATGAACGACAAGAGCCTCTCGATAGCGTTCACGGTCGAAGCAGACCCTGACCAGGTATTCGCGGCGATCAATGACGTACGGAGCTGGTGGTCAGGGGAGATTGACGGCACCACCGACCGGCTCGGATCGACATTCACCTACACCTACGAAGACATGCACCAGAGCACGCAGCTCATCACCGACCTGATCCCCGGCGAGCTCGTCATCTGGCATGTCGTCGAGGGACGCATTCGCTTCGTCAAGGACGAAGCCGAGTGGACCGACACCGTCATCCGGTTCGACATCATCCCCCAGGGCCCCCACACCGAGGTGCGCTTCACCCACATCGGGCTCATCCCTGACTCCGAGTGCTTCGACAGCTGCTCCAACGCCTGGAGCTACTACGTGGGCGCCAGCCTGCGCAACCGAATCACCCGCGGAAGGGCCAACCCGATCTGACGCACGAACCGGCGCACCGTGGCCGACGCGGTGTCAGCCAGTGGCGAAACGCCGAGTCTTCTGCTGCAAGCAGGTCGAGGCCGGGTTCTAGTCGAGCCGGTTTTCGGCAACGTCCGTGACGGCCACGGTGACTACCCGCCACATAGGTGGTCTGGGCCCTGAGTCGCCGGCGCGGGTCGATGACGATGCGCAACGGGGCGGCTCGCCACACGACGGTGGCCGGAACCTGTCGCGCGGAGCCCATGCGTACCAGGTAAGCGGTCATGACCAACGCCGCTGCCCCGACGCCTGCGGATGCCCGAGCTCGGCAGGCGGGCTTGAGTCTCCTCCGTCGTCGGTCTGCTGTGAACGGACGTCGGCGCTCATCGCCAGAACAACGCACCGCCAGAGGCCCTTGTGCATCCGTACGCGGATTCCGTCGGCGTCATGTGGCCGGCGAAACCAACGGTGCTCTTGACTTCAACTCGACTTGAGCTCTTAGTGTCGGGCGATCCGGGACAGCACCCCTGTGACGGTCTACCCCTCCGACGCCTCATCCGCCGACACGGATGTGTTGATCGAACGTGTGTCCACCTTGCAGCGTTGCCAGCGACAGGAGGACGTGGATGGCTTCCTCGACCTCTTCGACGAGGCAGCCGTCTGGGTGAATGGAGCTGGGCGTCGCCTGATCGGGCGCGAGGAGATTGCGGCGTTCACACGGCAGGTGCTCCCTGGCGCGTTCGCGACGGGTTCGGTGAACTACGAGGTCCAGCACATCCTGTTCATCCGATCCGATGTCGCCCTGACCGGGGTCCGTCAGGAGTACGTCGACGCGAAGGGGCGCCCAGCTGCCGAGGGGGCCTTCGGCAGCCCCAGTTACGTCTGGCGTAGAAATGGCGACATGTGGAAGATCATCGCCGGTCAAAACACGTCGGTCATCCAACAAGTCTCCGATAAGGAAACTCAGGGCGAGGCCGACGTGCCCGGCAGGGCGCTTGACGCACCCTCAACCGTGCGCCTCTAGGTGTACTCGGCCATCAAGTTGGTAGCCGGCTGATGGGAGGGAGTCCTCCGAGCGCGCTGTTGCGTCGGTCAGTCTTGTAGTGCTCGAGCCATGGGGCAAGGGCGGCTGCTCGGTCGGCGTTGGTGGTGAACGGTTGCCGGTAAGCCCGGCGCAAGCACTACTCGCACCATTGCGTTGGCTTCGGCGAACTCGATGAGAGCCAGCATCAGCTGGCGGGCCACGCCGTTGCGACGGTGCTCGTCAACGACATAGACGTTTGCCCGTACATCCACTGCGCCTTGCTATACCCAGGTGCTGGCATGCGAGAGAAGACCTGACCGTTGGCCATCCCGACCGGCGCACCGTCATCGGCGTACGCCACCGCGTATCGGCTGCGGCGCTCGCGCTCCCACCAGGTACGAAAGTCTTCCTCAAATGCATCATCGTCGCCCGGATGCCACAATCGCCGCAGAGTGATGAGATCACTGCAATCCTCTGCCACGGTCCGGATGTCGTACTCCACAGCCACAAAGTCATCATCCATCCGACTGATGATTGTGTGGGTCGCCACCGACGCAAGCTCATGCCGCGGAGAGTGCGCGACTCTACCGACAGCGGGCGCGCCTGCTGGGCCAACCAACTCGATAACGACGATGGGTCTCCGACCCGCGCCGACGTCAGCGGTCCGCATCCGACGAGCTGGTTCGCCCCGAGCATCTCGGAACGCATTGGACCGGGCCTGGGCGGGAAGCCCGCGAAGTGATTGAGGAAGATCTGGGGGTCACGGGTTTGCGTCCTCGAACTACCACTCTTCGGCGGGTCACCCTTGCTGGCGTGACTCCGTCAATGAGGAGGTTGCGGGCCGCGACCGCGGCGTCGACCGGTCGTGGCTTGACATCGCATCACCGTCAGGCGATCGGGCTTCCACGTCCGGCGCCAGCAGACGTAGAGGTCGGGTTAGTCCTCGCCGGGACGGATGATTCCCGCTTCGTAGGCGAACACCACCACCTGAACCCGATCCCGCAGGTTGAGCTTGCGGAGGATACGGCTGACGTGGGTCTTGACCGTCACCGCCGACACGGACAGCGACTCCGCGATTTCTGCGTTGGAGCGTCCTCTCGCGACGGCCATCAGCACCTCGCGCTCGCGATCGCTGAGGTCGTGCAGTTCCTCCTCGAGTGGCGACCTACCGGTGGCGGGGTCGGGCAGATGGTCTGCGAATTGGTCGATCAGTCGGCGGGTGACGCCGGGGGCGACCACGGCGTCACCGGCGGCCACGGCGCGGATACCGTTCGCCAGGTCGCTCGGCAGGGCGTCCTTCAGGAGGAAACCGCTGGCGCCGGCTCGCAAGGCTGCAAAGACAAACTCGTCGAGGTCGAAGGTCGTCAGCACCAGGATTCGCGACGGGGAGCCCGAGTCGACGATCTGCCTGGTCGCCTCGATACCGCCCATCACCGGCATCCGCACGTCCATCAGCACGACGTCCGGACTCAGCGCGCGGGTCATGGCGACTCCCTGCGCACCGTCACCAGCCTCCCCGACCACTTCGATGTCCGGCTCCGTCTCCAGCACCATGCGGAATCCCATCCGTAGCAGGGACTGGTCGTCGACGAGCAGTACGCGAGTCGTCATGCCGTGGTGATGTCGTCGAACCGCAGGTGGGCATGCACGTACCACCCAGGACCTCGTCGCGGGCCGGTCCTGACCCGGCCGCCATAGGAGGCGGCTCGCTCACGCATCCCCGCCAGGCCGTGCCCGCTTTCGAGAAGATCGTCACGCGACGTGGACGGGCGGTTTGCGCCATCGTCGATGATGGTGACCGCGGCGGCATGGGGCTGGTATCGAAGTCGTACGTCGGCGCTGGCACCGGCACCGGCATGTTTGATCGTGTTCGTCAGCGCCTCCTGCACGATGCGGTAGATCGCGAGACCTGCGCCAGGTCCCCATGCGCCCGGCGTACCGCGTTGGGTCACCGCGACCCGTAGGCCGGCGGCACGGACCTGCTCCACCAGCTGATCGAGGTCATCGAGCCCCGGCTGTGGGGTCAGTTCCGCGGCCGCGTCGTCGACGTCGAGTCCGGAGGTGTCGTCCGAGGCCCCTGGACGCGGCTCGCCGTCGTGCAGTACGCCGAGCAGCCGCCGCATGTCCTCGAGCGCCTCGCGCCCGGTCGCCGACACCTGTTTCATGGTGTCTGCGGCACGCGCCGGCGCGGTGGTCGCGGTGCGCCCGGCGCCATCAGCCAGCGCCACCATGACGGTCAGGTTGTGCGCCACGATGTCGTGCATCTCCCGGGCGATGCGGGCCCGCTCCGCAGCGACTGCCAGCTGCAGCTGCTGATCACGTCCGCGTTCGAGCAGCCTGTTCCGCTCTTCCAGCTCCGCGAGGTATGCGGCCCGCGTCCTCAGGTTCATCCCGAGCAGCACCGCGGCGGCGATCACCGCCGTAGGGGCGATCGCGTAGGTCCAGCTCCGGCCCTCGAGGAGCAGGGCGGCCACGATGCTCATCTCGAGGGCGACCGCGGGGAGCCACACATAGCGGCGTGGACGATGCCGGGCGACCGTGTAGATGGCGACCAGCGGCGCGAACACGAGGTACCAGCCGTCGCCACCGACGAGGGCCGAGGCCCACACCAGGCCGAAGACCAGCCAGCAGACCACGACGGGTGCCCGCCGCCGCCATACCAGGGGGACCGAGACGGCCCCGAGCCACAACCAGCCGAGGCCGGTTGCGTCACCGTTCACCGTGTCCAGCACGGTGACCAGCACCGCGAGAGCGGCGTCAACCACTCGGGGGTGTCGTCTGGCGGCGGCCCGCACGGACCGTCCCGCAAACCCTGGCACAGACCAGGTGCCCGGCCTCCGCATGTCCACAGCCTACGGCTCAGCACTCACGCGTCGCGCCGGTACAGCACGGCGCCGCCGCCGGCGAGTGACAGCAAGGCCCAGCCCGCCAACACCGCAGCGCTCATCCCGGGAGAGAACGTCTCGAACGTGCTGCTGCTCTCCCCGACCTGGTAGATGGCCTGGCCCGCAAGGGTGGGCAGATACGGTTCGATGGCGTCGCGGACATCCTCCCTGGGCACCGCCCCCATCAACGGGGGAACGATCAGCAGGACCACCACGAGCACCGTGATCGACCCCGCCGTATGGCGCAGCATCGAACCGATCCCCAAGCCGACAAGCGCCGTCATGGCAACCGAGAAGGCGGCACCACAGATGGCCCGGAGCACGGTGGGATCGCCGAGTGAGGCGTCATCGCTACCCGCCAAGCCCTGGCTCAGCATCAGTGAAACGACGCACACAACGAGCATCACCACCCCGGTCAGCGCAGCCAGGACCACGGCCTTGGCCCACAGCACGGGCAGCCGACGGGGCACCGCGGCGAGAGTCGCCCGGATGAGCCCTGATCCGTACTCGCCAGACATCTGCAGCACGCCGAAGACGGCGACGACGAGCGCCAGCAGGTCCATCGGAAGGAGCGCGACTGAGACCGCGTCGGCCGTACTCGGTGCAATCTCCCCGTTGCGGATCTGTTGACCGTGGCCGTAGCCGAACACTCCGGCAAGGCCGACGGCGAGCAGCGCCACACCCCCGAAGACCAGCCACGTCGACAGCAGCGACGACAGCTTGGTCCACTCCGAGCGAACCACCCGGGCGAGGGTGATCCGATGGTCGTAGCCCCTATCGGTGAGTGAGCTCATGGCGCATCCCTTCGTCCTCTCGGTATTCCACCGAGTCCCGCGTCAGTTCCATGTACGCCTGCTCCAGCGAGGCACGCTGTGGGGTGAGCTCGTACAGGACCACTCCCGAGTGCTGAGCGAGCGATCCGATCCGCTCCGGGGACAGTCCGGAAACCTCGAGCAGGCCCGGCTCCTGACTCGTCACGGTCGCCCGATCGCGCACCAGTGCATCCCGCAGGTCGGTCGCCTGCGGAGAGCGCACCCGGACCCGGTCCACTTGAACGCTGGCGATCAACTCGTCGACCGTGGTGTCACCAAGGAGCCGGCCACGACCGATGATCACCAGGTGCTCGGCTGTCACCGCCATCTCGCTCATCAAATGGCTGGAGACCAGTACGGTGCGCCCTTGGTCGGCCAGGTCCTTCAGGAGCGTGCGGATCCAGAGCACTCCATCGGGGTCGAGCCCGTTGACCGGCTCGTCGAGAACGACGGCCGCGGGATCGCCGAGAAGTGCCCCCGCGATTCCGAGCCGTTGACCCATCCCGAGCGAGAAGCCGCCCGCGCGACGGCGCGCAACGTGCTCCAAACCCACCATCGCGAGGACCTCGTCGACCCGGGTCGCCGGAATACCGTGCGTCTGGGCCAGCGCGAGCAGATGATGCCGAGCGCTGCGTCCCCTGTGGAACGACCGCGCCTCCAAGAGCGCACCGACCTCGCACAGAGGTGCCCGCTGGTCGGCGTAACGGCGCCCGCCTACGGTGGCGCCGCCGGAAGTGGGACGGTCAAGTCCGGCGATCACCCGCATCGTGGTGGACTTGCCGGCGCCGTTGGGTCCCAGGAATCCGGTGACCTGACCGGGGCACACCGTGAACGACAGGTTGTCCACGGCGAGCGTGTCGCCGTATCTCTTCGTCAGTCCGGAGATCTCTATCATGCCTCGACGCTAGAGACAGACTCGCCGCCCAGGCGACCGTCTGCAGGCGGGTCTTCCGCGCACAGCCGTACACCTCAGGTCGGACACGCCCCAGCCTTCCGGCGGACGTATCGGTTGCCTCGTCGGTCACCCGCGGCCGGAAGCGCGCGATCACCGTCACGGCAACCAAGCACGACCATCCGGCGCGGATGCGACGTCGACACCGATCCACCACATCGTGGTCTCAGCAGCGCATGCGACGGTACGCACGGTGGCGCCCTCGCGGGGAGGGACCGGTGAAAACGACTCTCGGCATGACGGGCGCGGATAGGCGGAATGACCGCTCCAGCCGACTGCTCCACGGCCCCCATGGAGCCCGCCGGTATCCCATGGCTGGGCAATTCCTCAGGGCGGCGGACATTTGTCGCAGTCGTTCGTCCACATCCGGCTCTGCCGGGTCGGCGCTGCCGTTCCTAGCGTGGACACGTCGCTCGGGACAGGGCGCGGAACGGAGGCAGGACGATGAGCGGGACGATGCAGGACGGGGCAGTGCAGGCGGTCGGCACGTGGCGTGACGACTGGCCGGTAGCGGTGGTCTCCGCCGGCGCGGCGGCGGTGGTCTGGGTGGGCGCGACCGTGGCCGGGGTGGACCTCGCGGTCAGATCCGGGTCGAGCACCCGCGACGTCGGGCTGGTCTCGGCGGTAGTCACCGCGGTGGTGGTGGCCGTGGCCGGAGCCGGGCTCCTGCGCGTCCTGGAGCGTCGTACGCCGGAAGCGCGCCGCGTGTGGACCGGGGTCGCGATGGCGGTATGGGTGGTGTCCTTGGCGGGACCGGCCAGTGCTCGGACCGTGTCGGCGGCGCTGACCTTGGCTGCCCTCCATCCGCCGGCGCGGCGGCGGTGGTCTGGGTGGGCGCGACCGTTGCCGGGGTGACCCTCACGGTCAGATCCGGGTCGAGCACCCGCGACGTTGGGCTGGTGTCCGTGGTTGTCACCGCGGTGGTGGTGGCCGTGGCCGCGGCGGGGCTCCTGCGCGTCCTGGAGCGTCGTACGCCGGAGGCGCGCCGCGTGTGGACCGGGGTCGCGATGGCGGTATGGGTGGTGTCCTTGGCGGGACCGGCCAGTGCTCGAACCGTGCAGGCGGCGCTACCTTGGCTGCCCTCCATCTAGTGGTCGGTGCCGTGGTGCCCGGCCACCCCGCGGCACGCGTCTGTCCTGGTGCCAACGACCGTAGGACCTCGATGCGCACAAGGCCACTCCTCCCGGTGAACCAACGGCCCCGAGAGTAGGCGGCTGCCGCAGGCTCTAGGCAACGGCCGCCAGCGCACGACCGGCCCGCACCTCTCTGGTGCGGGCCGGTCTGGGGGTGGCGCTAGGCGATCTCGAGCTTGGTGTCGCCTTGTGTGGTGTTGAAGTCGGTGGCCGTGTTGGTGCCGGTGCCGCCGCGGAAGACGTCGGCGCCGGTGCCGCCGGTCAGAGTGTCGTCCCCGGCGCCGCCACCGATCACGTCGTTTCCGGCGAGGCCGTTGAGGGTGTCGTTGCCGCCGAGGCCGAAGAGCATGTCGGCTCCGGCGGTGCCGGTGAGGGTGTTGGCGGCGCTGCCGCCGACCCTGACGGTGATGGTGACGGTCTTGGAGAGGCCACCACCGTCGGTGACCTTGACGGTGACGGTCGCGGTGCCGGTGGTGCCGGCGACCGGGGTGATGGTCAGGGTCCGCCGCGAGCCGGTCCCGCCGAGAGTCACGTTGGCGGCCGGCACCAGCGCGGTGTTGGAGGAGCTCTTCGCGATCCCCAGCGCGTCCGCCGCGGTCTGGCCGTCGGCGATGAACAGGTTCATCGTGCCGCCCAGGCCGGTGGCGCTAACCGATCCGCCCGGGCGGACCTCGACGATGGGCGCGAAGTTGACCGGCGGCGGCGTGATCTGCAGCGTCGCGGTCGCTGGGGTGGACTTGTTCAAGCCATCGGTCGCTGTGTAGGTGAACGAAACCTGCCCGGAGAACCCGGCCGGGGTGAGCAGAGACAGTGTGCCGTCGCCATTGAGGGAGACCAGCCCGGTGCTCGGCTGGGTCAGGATCTTGGCGGCGAGCAGGTCGAACTGCGGGTCGGTGTCGTTGTCCAGCACGCTTTGTCCGTTGAACGTGTACTGCGTGGACGTGGCGGTCGCCTGGTCGCTGAAGAAGTCGTCCTTGGCCACCGGGGTCTGCGAGGGCAGCACGTTGACGGTCACGGTGGCCGGGGCGGACGTGCGGCCGTCGGCGGCGACGGTGCGGTAGGTGAAGGTGTCGGTGCCGATGAAGCCGCTGTTGGGGAAGTAGAAGAAGGACCCGTCTGCGAAGAAGCTGGTAAAGCCGTGGCTGGGCTGGGAGACGAGCTCGGCCACGATCTTCTGGCCGAGCACAGGGTCACCGTCGTTGCCCAGCACGCCCGGAGCCAGGACGTGCAGCTCACCAGATGTACCGGGTTCCGGCGTCATCGTGAACGTGTCGTTGCTCGCCTTGGGCAGGGGCGTCGGCGGGATCTGGTTCACCCCGGCCACCGCGATGTTGAGGGCATCGAACTCGCCGACTCTGATGAGGCGGTCCTGGTTTCCCGTGAACGTGTTGATCCGCACCACGTCCGTGGGCTCGAAGCCGCCCGCTTCGGCTGAGATCACGTGGGTGCCGTTCTCCATCGCCAGCCCCTGGCTGCCGAAGTCACCGTCGAGGAACCCGCCGGACGAGATCGTGGTCTGCGCCCCGGTGGCCGGGTCGACCTTCACCAGGCGCGGTGGTGTCGAAGCGTTTCCGGCGGTTCGTACCAGGATCGTGCTGTCGCTGCGCACGGCGACGCCGGTGGCGTTGGTGCTGAATGCGGTCACCTGCTTCTGCTCGCCGGTGGACGGGTTGATCCGCAGCAGGGCTGACCCAGCGGTGACCAGCACCCGGCCGTCGTACTCGATGGCGAGCTCGTCTGCCCGTGCCCAGAAATCCGTCCTCGGCCAGCACGGTCAGTGCGTTCTGCCCCTCGAACCGAACCAGGCTCTGACCGGTCTCCTCGTTGATCAGGCCGATCGGCTTTCCGTCCGCCCCGACCACCAGATCGCTGATGGCGACCCCATTTTGGACGAACGGGAACTTGATGGTGGTCTGGGCGCCGGTGGCGGCGTCGACCTTGCGAACCCTGCCGTCTTGGTTGCCGACGAAGAAGTCACCGTTCGGCGCGGCCGCCACATTGTCGGTTCCGTCGTTGACCCCGAACGAGGCTGCGCGGCTACGAAGCCGGGTGACCGGGTCGAGCTTGTCGATTCCGCCGCCGGTGAACAGAGTCCCGAAGGTCGGGAGCAGGATGTCGCCGGTCTTGACGATCGGGGTGGCTGACTCGGCGGCGGGGGCGGTGACCACTGAGCCGGCCAGGGTCAGGCCGCCGGCGATCGCCGTGGCGGCGAGCGACGCGGCGATGGTCTTGCGTGCATTGTGCAACGTGAACATTGAAATGAGCTCCTCTGGTATTCGCCCGGTCGGGCGAGGGCGCGATGCCGTGTCCGCAACGGTGCCTGGAACCGGATGCTGGACCTTGGTGGCGGGATGTCGATGCCATGAGGAACTCGTGACGCTGCGGTGACACGCGCGACGGCCCGCAACCCTGCAGGAGGGTCGCGGGCCGTTGAGGTCCGGGGCCGAACGCCGGTCAGAGCGCGTCCGCGGCCAGCTCTGCGATGTCCCGGGCGGCGCCGATGTCGGACGACGGCAGCGCCTGGACCAAGACGACGTCCTCGCCGCTCTTGAACAGGACGGTGCCGAGGGCCGGGTCAGTCCTGGCCTCGTCACCGACGCCGGCGAGGGGTGTCCCGAGGGCGTCGCTGAAGAACTCGGCGCCCTGCCAGGTGGTGATCGTCAGCGAGCCCGGGATGCTCAGGTCTCCGGCAAAGGACCAGGTGCAGGCAGTCCCACGCGCGGACGATGTAGCGGGTCCCTCCTGGGTCAGTGGCTCTCCCATCGCGCGCTCGAGCGAGCTGCTCTCGACCAGAGTGCAGGGGTCTGCGGAGGCAGGGACCTGGGTCGTCGAGGCCGGCTGCGCGCCGGCTGCCGAGGCGTTGTCGCCGTACGCGCCGTTGCCGCAGGCGGTGAGAAGGAGTCCGGCACCGAACAGTGCCAGGGCCGCGGTGGCGCGTGCGAGGAATCGATTCATGGTGTGCTCCCGTGTGTGGTGCGGTGGTGACAGCGACTGTCCCGTGATCGACACGGCCGTCCTTGGAGACGGTCTGCGGAGGTCGCGGAGAACTGTTGGTGAAGTGGGGACTCGCCTCGTCGCTCTGTAGCCAAGGCGCGAAGCGCGCCTTGGGTTCCGTTGATCGGCTGATCCTGCCCGCCGGCCAGAAGTACCTGATCATGATGGGGACCTGCTGCGAACCTCAGGGAGCAAGTGGCGGGCTCGCAGAGTTGTCGTTGACCGAGCAGCCGCCCGCACTTGATATCGACGTGCGCGTGACGCAAACCCTCGTTGAAAAGAAGACCGGGAATGTCGTTCTCAACGGCATCCTTACCTGCAACACACCTGTGACCCGGGGGACTGACCTGTCTGGAGGGGAGCTCCGGCAGAGGGTGAGGGGCACCGACGCGTTCGTCATCGCCCGGTTCAACGAGCGGCTTGTTGGACCCATCGGCTCCCACGCCCTGGTCGCTCCCACTGGGGCCTTCGTCAGGCGCCTTCTTCGTCGGCGAAGCGCATCTCGCTTCTTCTTTGGCAAGGCTGGGACGACTTCACAACCGACTCGGGTTTTGCTGGTCGACATGGACGTTCGCCTAGCGCCCTACCGCTGATGACTTTGGGGGCATAACGCCTGGCGCGCAGAGGATGCGTGCCTTTGGGGAGGGTGCGGTTCTCGGCGCTGTCCAGGTCGCAGCCACGCCGCCGCACCGATCTGGGTGAAGGTGGCCCGCGTCAGGTCGAGCTCCACCTCGGCCTCCTCGAGTCGACCCTCGCGATGGAGGAAGAGCCCAACTCACGTCGGGCCAGGGCCACGAAGACCCGGGGCCAGGCCGATCGGTCGCTGGGCATCGTCTGTTCCGCAGCGGGGGAATAGCTCGCTCACCCACGTGCTCGCCTTCCCCGACAAGGAGCTCGCGTTCGACGTGGCCAGGGCAATCGCCGAGCGGCTGTGGCCCGACCTCGTTGGAGTCGGTCAGCCGCCACCCTGTCAGTCCGGAGGAAACTCCCGACGTGCTCGACCAGCTCGCCCCAGGCAGGCTCGCCGTCCAGTAACAGGTGGTTGCAGCTATCGAGCGAGACGAAGCGGCTTTCGGGAACGAGTGAGGCGATGCGCACCCCTTCTTTGACAGGGACCAGCAAGTCCCGACGCGCATGCAGTACCAAGGTCGGGCGATGACCTTGCGGCAGCTGTCCTCGACGTCGATGGCGTTGAAGGCGGTCAGGAAGCGGCCGCGTTGGCCGGCGACACCGTTCGCACCTGTAGGGCGTCGAACTCGTCCAGGCTTCCGCCGGGCCCTGCGGCAGGAATCGACGGGTGAAGACCTGCCGCAAGATCGGCACGGATTGGTCCCACCCCAGGGCCGCCAGCTCCGGCATCATCTCCGCCTCGCGCCGCTGGTCTTCGGTCTCCGCGCGCATCGGTGGGCCTTTGACGAAGGCGCCGTAGAGCATCAGCTTGGTCACGCGATCCGGATGACGAGCGGCGTATTCGATCGCGACGGCACCGCCCTGTGAGACGCCAAACAAGGAAACCTCGAGGCCGGCTGCGTCGACGACCGTCTCCAGGTCGTCGACCCACGCGTCGACGGTGAAGTCTTCCACGTCGGTGGCGGACAGCCCACAGCCTCGTTCGTCGTAGCGCAGGAGGCGGTGGTGTATGGAGAGATCGCGGTACCAGTGACGCCAGACCGGTGTCTCCAGGTCGTACTCGATGTTGTCAACCAGTTCGCGGCCTTCACCAGCGGCGTGCCTGCTCCGGTCCACGCGTAGGCGAGCCGCACCGCGTCGGAGGTATGGCAGAACTGCACCTCCTGTCCCAACAATGCGTCCAGTCCCGACGAACACCGTTCTCAAGCTGAGACGGCGAGCCGGTGCCGATGGCCTGGGGTGTCTGCTGGCCGAGGTCGGCGCCGACGGCTTCTTGCAGAGGACTCGACGACCTCAGCCACGAAGCGATAGCCGCGGCCATGATGAATCCGGATCACCCGCTGGGTCTGACCGTTGTCGCCCGCTCGGCGAACCTGCTTGATGCGACTCGTCACTGCTGTCTCACTCACGAAACGGCCACCCCACACGTGGTCGATCAGTTCTTCCTTGGCCACGACGCGACCTCGACGCTCCACCAGGTAGACCAGGACGTCGAACGCTTGAGGCTCCATGGCGACTGTCACCCCGTCGCGACGCAGCTTGAGCACGTCGGTGTCCAGTTGGCACGTGCTGAACTCGAAGAGCATGTTCGCAGCGTCTCATGGCCCCGGCCGCCCAGGCGCCGTGGAATGTGGGCGGAAGCAAACTCCTGTCGCGCTGCCGCTGACCCTGGCGCTGGTCTCTAGTTGGCGCTCGTCCTACCTTCGTAGGACGCCTGCGCGCCGGGGCAGCTGTCGTACCTTGAGGCGACGGGCCGAGCGCGGGCGTGGTTGGCGGCTTGGGGTCTCAGACGTGCTGGTTGTCGCCGCCGCTGCCTGGAGTGCGATCGTTACCGTGGCGCGCGACGACGCGCGGATGATGGACGTTGGCATCCTGACGCCTCACCGGGCTTCGGGGGCGGACGAGGAGTTCGCCGTCATGGCGGGTGCGGACGTCCGGTCGCACGGTACGCCGCATCTCATTGCTGCCGGACGGTTCGGCGCCCACGTCGCCTGAGGATCTGCGCGCGCACGCGGACCCGTCGGTGGTCCACGCGGCTGCGGTCGAGCTCGACTTTGAGGAGCCAGCAGACGATTGCCTACGCCTCCACGAGCACGGCCTACGTCCTGGGGCTGTGCCGTCGTCAACCCGCATCGCGCCTCCGTCGACCGGAGTGCCGGTCATCCACCCCAACGGCATCAGGCCTGGCAGGCCGGCATGACCATTGCCGGAGTCGCCCGGGATGCCGCACGATATTCGTCAGGACCTTGTCAACCAAGAGTGGTGCTGGGGGCTGTTCCTCGACACAGGACCGGCATTCACTTACCGGGAGGCGACGATGCGGACAGCCGAGGGGCAGGAGTACGACTGGTACTTCCCGCGCCTGCTTCGCCCCGGTGAGCCGCACGGTCTTCCTCATCGTCCGCGACCGCTGCCTGGCCGAGGACATCACCCAGGAGGCGCTGTACCGGATGCTGCGGCACTGGCGGACGGTGTCGCGCTACGAGGGCGCCGGAGGCTTCTTGGGGTACGACACCGCGTTCGGTCGTTACACGTTCGCGGCCTCGGCTGGTCAGGCGTGGCCCAGGCCTCATCGTCGTCTTCGGCGGCGCCGCGTCCATCCCCGACGTCGACTCGATCTTCGTCTGGTCCCTGGGCTCAGCTGTGCGCTCATGGCTCTCACCATCCCGCTACCCTCCGGATCAGCAGTCCGCAAAGAACGCGCTCAGGAAGCCGGGTCCATACAGACCTTGCTCCGCCGCCCGGGAATCATCCAAGCCCTCACCGTCAGCTGCGTCGTGCTTGCCGCCGTCGACATCAGCCTGGTCTATCTCCCAGTGCTGGGCATCGAACGCGATCTCGCATCCTGGGTGGTCGGTGTGCTGCTGTCAGCTCGCGCCGCAGCGTCTATGGTCTTGAGGTTCTTCCTCGGACGCCTGTCCGGGTGGCTAGGTCGCGGGCGACTCCTGACGACCAGCATCGCCCTTGCGGCAGGGAGTCTTGCTCTCTTGCCGCTGCCCTTCCCGCCTTGGGCGTTGATAGTGATCGTCGTGATCGCCGGGTTTGGTCTGGGGGCCGGCCAGCCTCTCACGATGTCCTGGCTTGCGGAGGCGACCCCTCCGGGCCTCAGAGGCCGCGCCATGTCGCTCCGCCTGACAGGAAACCGCCTCGGGCAGGTCGTGGTGCCGACGATGGCCGGCCTTCTGGCCGCTGGAGCGGGCGCGGCTGGCGTCCTCTGGCTGACGGCCGCTGCCCTCGCCGCTGTCGGCATGACCTCACGACGGATCGCCCAGCCCACCCACCAGTCCTGATCCGGACAAGAACAGGACCCACCCAATCCGCTGCTCGCACCAGGGCCGGAACCCACCATGAGCGCGTGCACCGCTCCACGTGAGCGGGCGCGCAGGACCTGCCACGCTCAGCCCGCCCCGCGCGCCCGCTGTCTGGTGTGGGGAGGAGCGGAGCGTGTCGCGCGGTGGGAGTCCTTGCTCGGATGCTGGATGCGTAGGCAGTCCTCGATGAGGGGCGGTACTCCGTCCAGGCTCAGTTCTTTGCCTGCTGCCTGGGCGGTCGCGCAGGCAGCGGCCCAGGCGCCGCTTGCGTGGTCGTCGGCGTGGGTGCAGCACCTGAGGTCGAGAACGAGGCGGCGTGGCGTGTCCTCGGCGGTGATCAGGTGCGATATCTGGTCGCGGAACTGGGCGGCCGTGCGGGCGTTGAGCGCCCCGATGAGGAGGACGCGGGTGCCGTCGGGCCCTTGGCTGGTCCTGTAGAAGAAGGTCGGTCATGATCTCCTCCTTGCGTCTCGGGTGGTGTGTTGCCTACGAATTCCGGTGAGGGTGGCTGCGAAGGCTTTCGACCTCCTGGCGCAGGCGTTGGGTCTCGGTTTCGAGGGCGAAGACCTGCGCGATGCCGGCGAGGTTGAGGCCGGCGGCCAGGAAGGTGGTGATCCGTTGAATGCGTTCGATGTCTCGACCGCTGTAGCGGCGAGTACCGCCACCGGTTCGTGCGGGGTCGAGCAGGCCTCGGGCCTCGTAGATCCGCAGCATCTGGGGATCTACCCGGTAGTTCCCCGGCCACCGAGATCGCATAGAGCGCTTGGTCCGGATCTCGTGCCGTCACCATCGGCCACCTTCTGCTAGTGGACACTTGCGTTTAACTCGGTCGTATGATACATGAAATATGTGTCAGCCACTATCGATCCATAGAGGCGGACCTCAGAACCAACATCACTGTGGAGGTGAGCAAGCATGTTGATGCGCAGCACTGACCCGTTCCGCGACTTCGACCGACTCGCCCAGCAGCTCCTCGGTGCCGGTACCACCTCTGGCCGGCGGTGATGCCGATGGACGCCTGGCGCCAGGGCGACAGCTTCGTGGTCGAGTTCGACCTGCCCGGCGTGCGTCCCGAGACCCTCGACATCGACGTCGAGCGCAACGTGCTGACGGTCAAGGCCGAGCGGCCGCGGACCAACGGGGACTGGGAGATGCTGGCCGCCGAACGACCCAACGGCCTGTTCAGCCGCCAGCTGGTGCTTGGCGACGACGTGGACCTCGAGCACGTCAAGGCCGACTACGAGGCCGGTGTGCTGCGGCTGACGATCCCGGTCGCGGAGAAGGCCAAGCCCCGCAAGATCGAGATCGGCACCGGCGGCGAGGACCGGGCCGCGATCACATCCTGAACCCCTGTGGGACCGTTTCGCGGGAGCGTCCACGATGACCACCGACTCCGCACGCCCCTCCGGCACCGCCCGGGGTGCCGGCGCAAGGTGTGCCGTCACGCACGGCACACCGACCCGGGACACGACCTGGCGCACGACGCTGGAGAGCTGGGTCGACCTGCTCCTCACCGATGAGGAGTGGGTCCGACGCGAGTTCGAGGACATCGTGGCCGCTGGCTGGGGCGACGCCGTACCCCCAAGCCCTGCACCAATCCAGGGATCGCAGCGGCCGCGTAGGCCTGGGTACGACGACCGCCCCACGCCGGGTCACCCGCCCAAGCAAACCCATCTCGAAGACCACGCCCAGCCATGCCAGCGAGCTCCTCCCCAGTGATCTGCCCCCTCGTCCCGATTCCTCAGCGTCCAGTCGGCGGGACGAAGGTGTTGGAGCACTCGCCGCATTCACTCGAGCGACTTGCTCGCTGAGCCGCCCACCCGAACCGCGTAGGTCAGGTGGGCGGTCGGTTGGTTGGTCCCTCTGGTCAGTTGCGTCCATCGGGGAGGAAAGCTGCCAGTTGGAGCAGTAGGTGATGGGGATGAGTTGCCACACCCACGGGATCAGATGGCCGCCCTCGGCCGCACCGGAGAGGTCTGAGAGGGCTGCATGGTGCTCATACAAGGCAGGGGAGAAGACCGAACCCGCGTCCTCTCGTGAGATGACCCAGAGGTCACTGACGTCGATGGTCTGAACGATTGGTTGCGCAGGGCTTCACCGAGGGCGCGTGAACTCTTCGCAAGGGGCTCTTGGACCGAGCGCACGATCGCGGTGGGCACAGCTCGCCAAGCCCTCTCGCCGTCCCGCCCGGCTTGCGGGGTTGCCTGAGGAGGGGGTTCGGGTCAATGGTGAGAGTGCCGGCGACGCCGCTGGGGCGTCGCCACTTTTCTGAAGGGAGGTGGGCCGTGGACGCACGTGCACGCTCCACCACCATCATGGCCCAGCCCGACCGCATCGATGACGGCATCGCGCTGGTCAACAACGAACTGATGTCGATGATGACCGACATCGACGGCTGCATGGGCCTGTCCATGCTGGTCGACCGGTCGACCGGCCGCTGCATCGCCACGAGCTCATGGGACTCCGAAGAGGCCATGCGGGCGAGTAACGACCAGCTCCAGCCCGTCCGGCAGCGCCTGCTCGAGACCCTGGGCGGGGATGGAATCGAGGTCCAGGAGTGGGAGATCGCGATCCTCCACCGTGACCACCAGTCGCCTGCCGGTGCCTGCGCTCGCGTGACGTGGGCTCGCCCACCGGCGGGTCGACTCGACGACGCGGTGGAAGCGTTCAAGACCAATGTCTTGCCGCTCCTAGAGGGCCAGGCCGGGTTCTGCAGCGCGAGCATGCTCATCAACCGTGAGACCGGCATGATGTGCGGCACGGTCAGCTTCGACAGCATGGCCACCGTCGAGGGCAACCGGGAGTTCGCCACCGAGCAGCGCACCAAGATGACCGAGCGGATGGGGACCGAGTTCGTGGACGTTCTCGAATGTGAGCTCGCGGTCCACCATCTGAGAGTGCCCGAGCTGGTCTGACCGACGCCCGTTCACCCGTCACCACCCTGCCGTCATCCCGGTGGCCCGCCCGCCATGCTGGGGTGCGGAAGGGCGTGCGCCCGTCTTCCTGGATGACGGGCACTTCCTTGATGGCTTGTCTCGTCGGATGCCTTGCCAGACAGCAGGGGGAGCACCCACCAAGCCGACGGATCCGCCTCGACGAGCACAGCGCGGAGCAGCAGAGTCAGCGGAACGGCCAGGATCGCCCCGACGCGGTCCGACCACCCAGGTCCAGAAGACCAGGGAGAGGAAGGTGATGGTGGCCGAGAGCCCGACCCGGTCTCCGACGACGCGGGGTTGGATGACCGACTGGATCACGAAGTTGATCAGGCAGTAGACCGCGACTACCGCCAGCATCAGACCCGGGCCACCCTCGAGCAGCGCGATCAGGGCGGGCGGGATGACGCCGATGACGAACCCGATGTTGGGGATGAAGTTGGTCACGAAGGCGAGGACCCCCCACACGAACGCGCCGGGCACTCCGATCATCCATAAGGCGAGCGCGTCGATGATCGCGACCACCAGGCCGAAGCCCGCGGAGGCCCCCATGTAGCTCCGGGTGCCCGCCGCGAAGCTGCGCAAGGCCCCGATGAGTTCCGGCTTGGCGGGCGCGAGCGCTTGCAGTGCGCGGGTCGTGGCGGAGGAGTCGAAGGCCATGAAGAGCAACAAGGTCGCGATGAAGAACACGTTGGAGAGGAGACCCAGAACTCCCGATAGGAGATCGGTCGCGAAAGGGACCAGTCCGGTGAGGTCGAACGCGCGCGCCATGGCCTCGACCTGAGCCGCACCTACGCCGAGGTCCTCCAGGCGGGCCCCGATGGCCTGGAGGATCTCGGTCATCTCGGGCTCGTAGCGAGGCAGCAGCACGGCCAGCCGGCCTAGGGAAACCAGCAGCATCAGGCAGACGGCCAAGATCACCAGGTAGGTCGCCAGCAACGTGATCAGCGAAGCGGCCCACTCAGGGAGCTTCCTGCGGGCCAGGCGCGCGCGAAGTGGATGCACGGTGATCGTCAGGACCAGCGCCAGGAAGGTCGGCGCCACGATGGCCTGCATGGACCGGACGCCTGCAAGGGTGACGGTCAGTGCTGCCACCACCACGAGTACGACGAAGATGCGCGGCAGCCCAGCGTCGTTCGCGAGCGCCTTCTCAACGGATGGCGCTCGTGGAGATGCCGCAGCAGCGCCGGGCTGATCGGTGCCGGCGGGGTCCTTCTCACTCTGCCCGTTTGCCCCGTGCCCGGCGCGAGCCGGTGCTGGGCGCTTGGAGACCGCGGGGTCGCGGACAGCGCTGACGGAGGCGCTGCTGGGGTGGCGTTCATGCGACCAGTCGGTCAGCCTGCTTGCCGACCTGGCGCAGGGCGAAGCCGGCGAAGATCTCGTTCACTCCGCGGCAGATGGCCCACACTCCGACCAGGGTCACCAGCGTCACCAGCGAGCGTTCCCAGGAGCGGGCTGCCCACACGCCTAGCACGAGCTCGGAGGTGCCGAGCAGCAGCCCGGTCCACCACCACGGCAGCTTGGGTCCGGCCAGCGCGTTGACGATGTGGATGGTGCCATAGACGATCAGGTATCCGGCCACGAGGATCGAGACGGCGTACAGGGTGAGGCCTGGCCAGACGAAGGTGGCGAGGCCGGCGACTACCCCCAGGATCCCGCCCACGATGGACAGCCAGCGCAGCTCGGGCACCCGGCTGGCTACCACGAGCTGGGTGATGCCCGCCGAACAGGAAGGCCACGCCGACGAACGTCGCCACCGCGACCAGGCTGCCCACCTTGAACGACAGCACGAACAGTGCCGAACAAGATCCACAGCGCTCCAAGCGCCACGAGCCACGGCGAGGTTGCGGACGCGTCTCGGGCGCCGTCCTGGATCGTGTCGCGGAGCGGGTCCGGCGTCTTCACGTCAGTAGTCATTGCAAATCTCCTTGTGGTTGGTGCCGCGCAGGCAAGGCGTCAGCGACGCCTTGCCTGCGCGGCGCGAGTGTTGTCGGGCGTACCGGGGCTCTGTGGCCGCCAGTCCGTTCGGGGTGACTACGAGTTGGCTGCGGCCTTGGCGAGCTTGTCGGCGTAGGCGCGGGCGTGGATGGCGTCGAGCATGGTCAGCTGTGCGCTCTCGACCGCCCAGTCGGCGAAGTCGAGGGCTTCGGCCGCGTCGGCTTCTGCCCAGTCCGCGTCCTTGGCGGCGAACTTGGCGTCCGCCTGGCGGTTCCGCTTGTCGATGTTCGCCTTGACGTCGCTCATCTTGGCCGCGGCATCGGCCCTCAGCTGCGCCCACTTCGCCCGAGCGCTGTCGGCGGCCTGCGAGACATCCTGCCGTGCCTTCTCGACTGACTGGTCCAGGTCTGCCTGCGCCTGATCGATCCGCTGCCTGAGCTGTGCGTCGGTCTCGGCGGCGGCAGCCTGCACCGCCGACTTGGTCGTCGCGACCCGCTGCTGCAGGTCATCCAGCCGTGCGTTGAAGTCCGTGTGCTGCGTCATGAGATATCACTTTCGTTTGGATTCGGGTCCCGATGAGGACCACTTGGTGGTTGCGTACAGAACTGACGATATCGTCAAAAGGACAGCCTGGTCAAGCCGTCGGACCAACCACATGACGAAATCCTCAGCGGCCGACCCTTGGGCTAGCGGGATGGTGAGCGTCAGGGCTCGAGCGGCCCGCTCGTCAGAGGGAGGTCAGGAGCGCGAGACGAGCGGGACGAGGTCGTAGGCGGAGGTGAGGAGCCCGGGGTGTCCGTCGTCGAAGACGTGAAGGGAACCGTGGGAAGAAGAAGCGACTGCATGATGCGCGCGTTGACGAGCGGGATCATGGGGTCGTCGTTTCCGGGGAGGACAAGGGTGGGTTGTCGGACGAGGCGCAGGGCGGGGAGGCTCGTCCAGCCGGCGCCGGCGAGGAGCTGGAGGTAGTTGCCGTTCTGGTTCCGAGGCGCTCCGGCTGCACGCATGGTCGGCGCCGAGCGTGCCGGGCTGGCCCAGGTGCCTGCGATCTATCTGGTGCCGAGACCGGAGCCCGACGGTGCGGTCGGGTACGGCCGCGAGCTGGTCCTGGGCGTCACCGATGGCCTTCTGAAGCTGATGGGGACCCGTGAGCTGACCGGCGTGCTCGCCCACGAGATCAGTCACCTGCGGAACGGGGACACCCGGATCATGATGCTCTCAGACGTGGTCGGCCGGTTCGTGCAGCCCTGTCCTACGTCGGGCTCTGGTCGATGGCACTGACGGTGCCGATGTCCGTCGCCGCGCAGGAGCCGGTCCTGGTGCTCGCGTCGGCGCTGCTGCTCGTCGTACCGACGTGGTGACGCTGCTCCCGCTTGCCCTGTCCAGGTCGCGGGAGCTGGACGCGGATCTCGACGGTGCGACGCTGTCCGGTGATCCTGAGGGCCTCGCGCGCGGCCTGCTGCTCATCGAGCGGGCCGGTGACCGCGGCTGGGGCCAGCCTTGGTGAGGGCGCACCGAGGCTCCACGTCCCCTTCCTGCGTAGCCATCCCCCACGGCGGTTCGTGTCGAGCGACTGCGACAGCTGGTCCCCGACCAGCGCCCGACGATCCGGCTTGACGAACCGTCAGGCCGCTGAGCCGCTGTCCCCGGCTGCGTCGACCTCGGGAAGCGGCATGGAGCAGATCCGCTGCGCCTGCCGGCGCGTCATCCCGAACATGCGGAGCAGGTCCTCGGTGACCCGGTCGGTCGTCTCGTCGACGTCGCGGTCGGGCTGGTCGTGCAGCAGATGTCCGAGGGCGATCAGGGCGCCCGCAGTCATAGTCACCGCGACATCGAGGTCTGTGACGTCGAAACGACCAGCCTTGCTCGCGGCCTCGATGTCGCGCCGCGCCCGGGGGGCCAGACCGTTGGGTGCACTCAGCAGTCGCAAGGCGTTGTTGAGCAGGACCTTGCTCAGTTCCGGCTCGCGACGATGCAGTCTTCCGGTGAGGCGGAAGCTCGTGGCGAACACCTCGGCAGGATCCTCGATCTCCCCGGTGACCCGGTCCATGAGCTGGCCGTAGGCATCCATGACGTCTTCCACGGCGGCGTCGAACAGCTGCTCCTTGGTCTCGAAGTGGTTGTAGAAGGAGCCCAGCCCCACGTCGGCGGCCTGGGTGATCTCCAGGATCGGGACGTTGGTCCGGCCTTCGGCGATGAGCGTCTGGGCCGCCCGGATGAGAGCGGCGCGGGTCCGGGCCTTGCGCCGGTCGAGCCGGTTGCCCGGTTGCGTGGGTGCGGTGGTCATGGTCGCTCCTCGGCGTCGCCATCGGTTGGGTGAGCTCGCCCCATCGTAGCGTCATGCGGTCAGAAGTGACGATCTCTTCAGAAGAGTCTTGACTGAGTGTACACTCGTAAGTGACGATATCGTCAGATACAGACGAGGAGCACTGGAGCAATGATGGCCACTCACCAGGGAACACACAGCGACCTGCATAGCGTGCAAGGGGCGCTGTCCCTGCGAACACCCGGGCCCGCGAAGAAGGGTCGGCCGTGACCACCTCCGCACCGGACCGCGCGCTCACCCGCGCACAGCTTCCCGACGATCTGCAGGCGGTGGCCCTCACGCCGCAGGACCCGTCCTACCGCGACCACGCGCCGACGTTCTTCCGAGGAGGGGCGCCGGCGGTCATCCTGCAGGCCCGGCACGCCGAGCACGTGCGCTCCGCTGTCCTGCTCGCCGCCAAGCACCCGGACCTGCCCTTCTCGGTCCGCAGCGGCGGCCACGGCGTCTCCGGCCGCTCGACGAACCACGGCGGGATCGTCCTCGACCTCGCGGCCATGAACGACATCGCGCTTCCCGATCCCGGCACGGGCTTGGTGCGCGTCGAACCGGGCGCGCAGTGGCTCGACGTCGCGCGCACGCTGCAGCCGCACGGGCTGGGCATCAGCAGCGGCGACTACGGCGGCGTCGGGGTCGGGGGGCTGGCCACCGCAGGGGGTGCGGGCTGGCTGGTCCGCGAGCACGGCCTGACCATCGACCACGTCCGCGCCGTGGAGATGGTGCTCGCCGACGGCTCGTCGGTGCGCGCCGACGCAACCACCCTGCCCGACCTGTTCTGGGCGGTCCGCGGCGCCGGGTCCAACTTCGGGGTCGTGACCGCGTTCGAGATCGCCGCGTCGCCGGTCTCGGCCGTGGGGTACGCGCAGTTCGTGCTGGTGGCCGACGACGCCGCCCGGTTGCTCGTCGACTGGGGGACAGCGCTGGAGTCCGCGCCCCGCAAGGTCACCAGCTCGCTGATCCTCGGGCCCACACCGCCCCGGCCAACCGGTTGTGGCGCAGGTCAACACCGTCGTGCACAGCGAGCAGCCCGACGAGATCCGCGAGCTGCTGGCGCCGTTTGCCGCCGTCGGGCAGCTGGCCCAGCAGTCCGCGCAGGTGGTGCCCTACCCGCACGTGATCGACAACGTCTACCCGGGGCCGCACCGGGGGGTGGGCGAGCCGCACGCCCGGGCTGCCGTGGTCCGGCACATCACCGCCGACCTCGCGAACGGTTTCGCCGAGCTGCTGGCCAGTGGTGAGGCGCTCTACTTCCAGATCCGTGCCCTCGGCGGCGCGGTCGCCGACGTCCCCGCCGACGCCACGGCGTACGCCCACCGGGACGCCAACTTCCTCCCGGGGGCACTGGGCCGCAGCCGGGACGGCATGAACCGCGAGTGGGACCGCCTGCGTCCGCACTTCGACGGCGCCTACGCCAGCTTCGAGTCCGACGACCGGCCGGGCCGACTGGCCGAGGCGTTCCCTCCGGCGACCTTGGCCCGGCTTCGCGGTCTCAAGCGCAGCTACGACCCTCACAACGTCTTCCGCGACAACTTCAACATCGACCCCGCGGGGGTCGACGAAAGCGAGCACACGTCATGAACGAACCGATCACCGCCGACCTGTCCGGGCAGACCACCGTCATCCTCGGCGGCACCGGCAACATCGGCGAAGGCATCGTCCGGGCCCACATCGCCGCCGGCGCCACCGTCGTCGTCCCCAGCCGCAACGCCGATCGCATCGAGGTCGTCCGCCGGGCCCTCGACGGGGGCGCCGACCGACTCGTCGGGATCGAAGGCGACACCCAGACCTTCGACGGCATGACCGAGGTCGCCGAGGAGGCCGTCGACCGCGCCGGCCTACCGACGCACGTCGTGGCCAGCATCGGCGGCTGGTACGGGGGCCAGCCGGTCTGGCAGACCGACGAACACGCCTGGAACACCTACTTCGTCGACCCCAGCCGGGCCCACTTCGCAGCCGCCCGCGCCTTCATCCCGAGGATGACCGACGGGGGCAGCTACACCATGATCCTCGGCCTGTCCGCCTACCTCGCCCTGCCCGCGACCAGCCCGAGGGCCATGCACGGCGGAGCCCTCCGGATGCTGCGCCAGACCCTCTCCACCGAGGTCGGCCCGCGGCGGCGGGTCAACAGCCTCGCCTTCGCCCCGCTGCTCAACCGCGCACGACCGCACGGAGACCCCACCTGGCTCCAGCTCCGACCACGTCGGTCGCCTCACCCTGGGCCTCGCTACCACCCCGACGGTGACCGGCCAGGACTTCCAGGTGCCCGCCCTGGCCGACTACACCGCACTGATGACCAGCGGGTTCACCGCGGAGACGGACCTCGACCGACTCGGCATCCCGGTTGCCGGGTCGAGGAGGCCCGACGGGACGAGAAGAGCCGGATGACCCCTGCCCGGGCCGACGGAGCCGCGCCTCTCGGTCCGCGGCCCGAGCACGACGCGGCAAGTTGCCGGTCACCTCTATAGCGAGTTGCATGTGAGGGGCGCGCACCCGTTGAAGCCCTGCTGGAAGGGGCAGACGCATGGCAGCGGACACGCACTCGCGACTCCGTGGACACGGCCCGCTGGTGCTGACCGAGTTCGAGGCAGGCCGTCGAAACCGGCGCGCGGTCGACGCGGTGCTCCTCGGGGTCATGGCCCTGCTCACCGGCCTTGCGGCAACGATTGCGCACTCTGCTCCAGATGAAGACCAGGCTGTCGGACAGGCGATGGTCACCATCCTGGGGTGGACCGCAAACCTGTGCCGCGCGAGTGTGCTCTGCGCGCTGGGGCTCTCCGCGGTCATCCTCGTCGTCATCACCGCGCGTCGGCGTTGGGCGTTGCTCCGCGACGTCGCGCTGGCGCTCGTCGTGCTGGCAGCGACGGGCAGCGTCGTTGGCCGCATCGTCGGTCCTGACTGGCTGGCCGTCGACAACGACCTGTGGTCGCGATGGGGCTTCCCGGAGTACCGGCTCGCGGCCGCCATCGCGATCGCCACGGTCGCCGGGCCCGAGCTCGTCGGCCCCGTCCGGGCCCTTCTCTCCTGGCTCGTTGTCGCGGCCGGCGTCGGCCAGCTCGCCTTGGGATCAGCGCTGCCGTCCGATGTGCTGGGCGCGGTGGCGCTGGGACTCGGCGCCGGTGCGCTCATCCGACTGGTGTTCGGCTCCGCGGCCGGAGTCCCGCCGTCGGCAGAGGTTCGCGACTCGATGCTGGACGTCGGCCTCCAGCTCGACGACCTCCGACCTTTGACGCGGCAGGAGATGGGCTCGGCGGCGTACGCCGGCCACGACCGCGACGGGCATCCTGTCCGCGTCCGCGTCCTCGGACGGGACGCCCAGGACACCCAGTGGTTCGCGCGCCGGTGGCGCCTGCTGGCATACCGCGATCCGCCTCGGAGCGCGCCGGTCGGGCGCCTGGAACAGGTCGAACACGAGGCATTGGCCACGCTGATGGCGGCCCAGGCCGGTGTGCGCGTTCCGGAGGTCGTCATCGCCGCGCTCGGCCAAGGCGGCTACGCAGGCATCGTCACGCGACAAGCCGACGTCGATCCGCTGGAGCTCGCGTCGGCGCACCAGATCCGCGATGAGACGCTCGTGGACCTCTGGCGCCAGGTCGCGACCCTGCACGCTGCCGGGATCTCGCACGGGCGGCTCAACGCCTCCCGGGTGATCCTCGACCACGACGGTCAACCCGTCATCGTCGGGTTCGCCGCGGCCACGCTGGGCGCACCGGAGCCGGCACGCGACATCGACGTGGCCGAGCTCCTCGTCTCGACCACCGTCCTCGTCGGCCCGAACCGCGCTTTGAGCGCGGCGGTCCGCGGCGCCGGCGTCGACGCCGTGAAGGGCTCGCTGCCCTACCTCCAGCGCGCCGCCCTCACGCCCCGCACACGCGACTCCGCCAGGTCCCACGAGGTGGCACTCGACGAGTTGCGCAAGACGGCGGCGGAGGCCGCGGGAACCGTGCCGGTCGAGATCGCCGCGATGACCCGGATCCGGCCACGCAACCTGCTGATCACCGCCGCCATCGCCGTCTCGGCCTACCTGCTCATCGCGCAGCTGGCTGATGTTGGCTTCGAAACGATCGCCGACGTCTTGAGAAACGCGCAGCCGGCGTGGCTCCTCACCGGGCTCGTCGTGGCGACGCTCGGATTCGTCCCCGAGGCGATCTCGCTGCGCGGGGCGGTGGCCACACCGCTCCCGCTGCTGCCCTGCGTCGTCTTCAAGTCGGCGCTCAAGTTCGTCAACCTCACCGTCCCCGGCGCGGCCGGCAAGGTCGCGGCCACCGTGCGCTTCGTCCAACGCCTGGGCGGAACGGCGGCCGAAGCCGTCGCGTCCGGAGCCGCCGACGACGTGGCCGGGAAGCTCGTGAAGGTCCTCCTCGTCCTCCTCATGCTGCCGTTCGTCCGAGACGGCCTCGGCAACGTCGATATCCGTATCGGCACCCCCGACAGCAAGCTGGTCTCCGCGATCGTGACGGCGATCGTCGTCAGCGGGCTCGTGATCTGGCTCGTTCCGGCCGTGAACACGAAGGTCATCCCACCCCTTCGCGAAGGCTTCGCCGCGCTTCGCGTCGTGCTCGGCGACCGGCGCAAGCGCCTCGAGCTGTTCGGCGGGAACGTCGCCGGCGAGCTGACGTTCGCCCTCGGCCTCGGCGCCGTGTGCCACGCCTACGGCGTCGGCCTCAGCATCGCCGAACTGCTCGCCATCAACGTCGGCGCGTCCTTGCTCGCCGGCTTCATCCCGGTTCCCGGCGGCGTCGGAGCCGCCGAAGCCACCCTCACTGCCGGACTGGTCGCATTCGGCGTCGATGAGTCGACGGCGTTCGCGATCGCCATCACCCAACGCCTCTGCACGCACTACCTCCCGCCGATCTGGGGCTACTTCTCCCTGCGGTGGCTGCGCAAGCAAGGATTCGTGTGAGGTGGCAGGCGTGGCGATGGACCCGACCATTCGTTCACCGGAGAACGGTCAGCCGGCATGTCGGGTTCGCTCACGAGACAACTAAGCCTGCGTCTTCTCCGCTGCCAGCCTCCCTGCGGATTCGATCATCGGCTTGACGCTCTCTACGGCGCCCCCGCCGTCGCAGGGAATCAGCGTCCCGGAGATGTAGCTGGCCAAGGGGGAGCCGAGGAACATCGCCAGGTGGGCGATGTCCTCGACGGCGCCGAGACGTCCTAGGGGCACGGCCGCGGCAGCCCTCTCCTCCTCGCCGGGCGGCGCCAGCTTGCGCATGCCCTCGGTGCCGGCGATCGGGCCCGGTGAGATCGAGTTCACCCGGATGCCGTCGCCTCCCCATTCCAGTGCCAGGACCCTGGTCAGCTGGTCGACGCCTGCCTTGGCAGCGCAGGCGCTGGCCTGGTAGCGCATGGGGATGAAGGACTGCGGCGCGGAGATGTTGATGACCGCCGCGCCGGGCTTGGTGAGGTGCGGATAGGCCGCGCGCATCACGTTGAAGGTGCCGATGAGGTCGATGTCGACAACGACGCGGAAGCCGTTCGATGACTGGGCGTTCACCGCGGCGACGAAGTTGCCGGCCGCACCGGAGACGAGCACGTCGACAGGGCCCAACTGGGCCGAGGCGGTCTCGAACGCACGCGCGACTGCGTCGAAGTCGCGGACGTCCGCGGCGACGCCGACATTGCTGCCACCGGCTGTCCCCAACGCGGCCATGGCGGCGTCGATGTTCTCTTGCTTGCGGCTGGCGATGGACACGTTCGCGCCGTGCTTCGCGAAGCCCTCGGCGATTCCGAAGCCGATGCCGGTGGTGCCGCCGACGACGAAGACGTGCTTTCCGGTGAAGTCCAAGGTCAGCGCCATGGTGGCTGCTCCAACTCGGCGGGCATGAGGACGGTCGTGGTCATCGGTGCTCCTTTCGTCGTCAGCTGAGCAGGAAATCGGTGACCACGGGCGCCAGCTCATGGGCCTGGGTCAAGAGCCCGAGGTGGCCGTCGTCGTAGACGTGCAGCGTGGCGTCGGGCAGTAGCAGGGCCATGATGCGCGCGTTCACCAGCGGGATGATCGGGTCGTCCGATCCCGGCCAGGATCAGCGTCGGCTGCCGGACGAACGGCAGTGCGGCCAGGCTCGTCCAGCCGACGCCGGCGAGCAGCTGGAGCAGGTACCCACATCGCGATCCGACGCGGGAGTGCTCGTGCAACAGCGTCCGGGCCAGCTCGGGCTCGTCTCGGAGCCGGCCGCCGTACAGCTGGGCGGCGATCGAACGGGCGTAGTCGGGGTCGCGATAGCGGCGCGTGGTGAGCATCTTGCGCAGCACGAGCGGGCTGGCCGGGACCATCAGTGATCCCGTGGCGGTGCTCACCAGGACCAGTCGGCGGCAGCGCCGGCGATGCTGGAACGCCACCTGCTGCGCGAGACCACCGCCCCAGGAGATGCCGAGGATGTCGAACTCGTCGTATCCGAGCCGGTCGAGCAGCGTGACGAGGAACCACGCGAGCATCGCGAAGTTGTACGGGAGCCGGGGTTTCGGCGAGCCACCCGCCCCGGGGACGTCGAACGTCACGACCTCGATGCGAGGGTCGAGGGCGTCGACGAACGGCTCCAGCAGGTCGAGGCTGGCTCCGATGCCGTTGCAGATGACCAGCGGCGGTCCGGGTCCGGTGCCGGGGCGCACCGAGACCCGCACCTCGTGCCCGAGGACGGTGACCCGGCGCAGGCGGGTGCTCATCAGACGAACGCCCCGACGCCGGTGATGTCGCGTCCGACGATGAGGGTCTGGATGGTCTCGGTCCCCTCGTAGGTGTGCAGGGCCTCCATGTCGGCCATGTGCCGCATCACGTGGAAGTCGAGCAGGATGCCGTTGCCGCCGAGCAGGTCGCGTGCCTCTGAGACGACCTGGCGGGCCTTGCGGGTGTTGTTCATCTTGGCGATGGCGGCGATCGTGTCGGTCAGCTGACCCTCCTCCATCAGGCGGCCAAGTCGCAGGCAGTACAGCTGCATCGAGCACACCTCGGCGAGCATCTTGACCAGCTTGTCCTGCACGATCTGGAAGCTCACCAGGGGCTTGCCGAACTGGGTGCGCTCCGTGCAGTAGTCGATCGCGATCTCGTACGCCGCGGTCGCGTGGCCGAGCGCTGCCCAGGCCACCGCGTTGCGGGTGCCCGCGAGCACCCGGGCGGTGTCCTTGAAGCTCTGCGCCTGCGGCAGCCGGTTGGCCTCCGGCACGCGGTACGTCGGTCAGGGTGATGTGGGCCTGCCACACGGCCCGGAGCGAGCCCTTTCCGTCGATGCGGCGGGCGTCGTACCCGGGTGTGCCCTTCTCCACGAGGAAGCCCTTGACCTGGCCGTCGGCCGTGTCGCGGGCCCAGACCACGACGACGTCGGCGATGGTGCCGTTGCCGATCCACTTCTTCTCGCCGTTGATCAGCCAGGTGTCGCCTTCGCGCCGCGCGGAGGTCTCCAGGCCGACCGAGTCGGAGCCGTGGGTCGGCTCGGTGAGGGCGAACGCGCCGAGGGTGGTCCAGCTGCGCCATCGAGGGCAGCCACCGCTGCTTCTGCTCCTCCGAGCCGAGCATCGCGATGGACTGCATGGCCAGTCCGGCCTGGACGCCGAGGAAGGTGCCCAGGCTGCCGTCGCCGCGGTTGAGCTCGAGGTGGATCAGGCCGTTGGCGATCGGGCTCATCGGCGGGCAGCCGTAGCCCTCGATCCCGTCGCCCACGATCCCGAGGCTCCCCAGCCTCTCGACCAGGTCACGAGGGAACTCCGCGCGCTCCCAGTAGTCGTTGATGACCGGCAGCACCTCGTCGTCGACGAAGCGCCGGGTGCGGTTCCAGTAGTCGCGCTCCTCCGGGGTGAGCTGGTCGGCGATCCGGAAGAAGTCGGTGCCGCGCGAACGGCCAATTCCGTCGAAAGTGGTGTCGAACATGGTGGGCCTGCCTTTCAGTTGTCGAAGACGTAGGTGCCGGGTGCGTCGGCCAGGGGAGGCCCCCGACGTGGTCATGCTCGACACCGCCCCTGAAGCCACGCGGACGTGTGGCCGAGGACACGGACCGGAGGATCCTGGTCAATTGTCGAAGACGTAGGTGCCGGGCGCCTCCGCGAGCACGCTCAGGCGGTGCGACCCGAGGGTCTCGGGCGCCGGACGCTGCGCCCCACTGCGTTCGTCGAGCCACAGGCCGAGGTCGGTCCACCAGGTGCCATCGTGGACGTCTGAGCCCTTGAGCCAGACCTTGGCGTCGGACGAAAGGTCGTCGTTGGTGTGGAAGGACGCCTTGGGGTTGCCCGGGGGGTTGACCAGGGCAGCGATGTGGCCACTGGTGGAGAGCACGAAGCGGGTCGTACCGCCGAAGAGCTGGGCACTTCGGTAGCAGCTCTCCCAGGGGGTGATGTGGTCAGTGATGCCGGCCACCACGTAGGAGTCCACGGTGATCTTCCCGAGGTCGATCGGCACGCCGAGGACGGTGAGGGCGCCGGGCCGGGTCAGCGAGTTCTGCATGGCCAGGTCGACGAAGTCGGCGTGCAGTGCGGCGGTCATCCGGGTGGTGTCGGAGTTCCAGAACAGGATGTCGAAGGCCGGTGGTCGCTTGCCGAGCAGGTAGTTGTTGACCCAGTAGTTCCACACCAGGTCGCCGGGCCGCAGCCAGGCGAACACCTCGGCCAGCTCCCGGCCGTCGAGGTAGCCCTTGCGTGCGGACTTCGCCTTGGCCAGGCCCGCCAGCCGTTCGTCGACGAGGGCGGACGCCGTCCCGGCATCATGGTTGTCGATCACTGTCACCGCCAGGCACAGCGCGGCCAGCCGGTCCTGCCTGCCGATGCCGGCGAGGTACGCCGCCGCCATGCTGGCGAGGATGCCGCCGGAGCACACTCCACCAAGCACCGTCCGCTCGCTGCCCGTGATCTCCTCGACCGCGTCCAGGGCGTCCAGGACCGCGCGCACGTAGGTGTCGAGGTCCCAGGAGGCGTGTCGCGAGTCCGGGTTTCGCCAGGAGATGACGAACATCTGCCGTCCCTGGCGCACGCCGTGTTCGACGAGGCTGCGCTCCGGGGCGAGGTCGAGCGCATAGAACTTGTTGATCGTCGGGGGCACCACCAGCGCGGGCACCTCGTAGACCTCGTCGGTCTGCGGCGCGTACTGGATCAGCTCCAGCACCTCGTTGCGAAACACGACCGCACCCGGCGTCGCGGCGATGTTCTCGCCCAGGACGAACCCGCTGCCGTCGACCATCTCCGGAATGCGCGGTGCCGAGGCCATGTCTCGTATCAGCTGCTTGCCCCCGCGCACCAGGCTCAACCCCGCGGTGTCGATCACGGCCTTGGCCGAGGCCGGGTTCACCAACGGGACGTTGCTGGGGGCGAGCGCCTCGGCGAGGTTCTCCAGGAAGAACTGCACGCGCTTGCGGTCACGCGGCTCGAGGTCGGCCTCCGCCACCAGCTGCTCGGCGGTGCGGCTCCCGGCGAGGTAGAGCTGGACCAGCCGCCTGAGCAGCGGATTCTCGCTCCAGGCGGTATCGGTGAACCGCCGGTCTCCGCGCCGCGGTGCCATGGTCGAGGTCCCGCTGAGGACATGGCCGACCTCGGCGCCCAGCTCGCCCAACCGCCGCGCGGTGGTTCCCGGCTTGCGGGCGAGCGAGACCGCCCACTTCGCCGTCGACATGTCCGGGACGAACCGGCGGACCGGGCCCAGCGCGGCATCGACCAGAAGCATGTCGAGCGGAGCCGCGGTCTCGGCGAGCCCGGAAGTCGTGGCGGTACTCATCGGTGGATCTCCTTGGGTCATGGATGACGACGGTGCCGGGCTGTTCCCTTGCTGGGACAATCCGTAGGGGTGAATAGTACCTCGGTACTGACGATTTCGTCATGTGACGTGTGTCGCTGTCGCTGGTCACCAGGGCGCAATAGCTCCGGGTAGGTGAGCCGGCCGTCGTGTGCCGGAGTGCTCTTCTCCTCAGTTGCCCGCCGCCACCGCGCCAACGGCGGCAACTTCTCCGGGTTCCGGGCCATCGCCGACCTGGCGGGGGAGTCAGGACGTGCGCGGCTTAGATTCCGTGCGGGCTGCGTCAGGGCTGTCCCGGCGCTTGTCGGTGGTCGGACGGTGTGGTGGTTGTCCAGGTCAGCCGTACGCCGTCGGTCTGGGGCTCGGCAGTGCGTGACGGTTCCGCCTGTGCTCCGGATCGTCGTCAGCAGAGCGGCCATCCGGTCGGTGGCGATGGTGACGGTGTGCCAGGTCATGCGACCCTCCCGATGAGCTGGACCAGTTGGCCGTTCATGACCTTGCCGCTGAGTGGGTGGCCGGCCCGGGTCTTGGTGACGCTGAACCAGCCGTCCCAGTAGGCCGAGTCGGGGCCGCGAGGCGTGCCGAACTCGAGCCGGACGTAGCCCACCTCGCGGTCGGCGTCGAGGACGCAGGTGCCGTCGCGAAGTGGTGAGCCGAAGACGTCACGAAGGTACTTCTCGTTCTGGGTCAGGACCGCGTTCATGGTTCCCTCCTCAACTCGCCCTGGCCAGGTGGTCGGCCTCGGCGCGCAGAACTGCCGCGGCCGAGCGACGTCCGAGGACCGATGGGGGGCACGGCTCCCAGTACGGGGTGGCGGCTGCCTCGTCGGCGGCCAGGTCATCCTGGCGCCGGGCCAGCTCGAGCAGGACCGAGCTGAGCTGGCTGGTCATCGTGCTCGCTGTCGTGTGCGTGTCCATGGCTGCCTCGTTTCCTGATCCCGGACGTTGGCCGGGTGCGCCTGTAGGAACCGAGTGAACTCTTCGCCGGGTGCGTTCGCGATGGGAGGACTACGTATCTGCGCTACCTAGATCGGTCCGCTCCGTCCCGGCGTCGGAGGAGCCGATCAGGACGTCATTCTTGGCGTCGTCCCGCTCTCCGCCGACCGCTTCGGCCGATAGCGCTCCCTGGGACGGCCCCGCTGCAGGCGTCCGAGAGTTCAGACGCGGGCAACCGGCTGGTCGGCTACCCCGTACCCACGCCGGATGCATGTGCGGGGTTGACCCCCGGCGGTGCTCGTCGGCGAGGAAGGGATCATCTCTGCTTCGGGCGCGTCTGCACCGCGTGCAGCTACGGTTGTACCGAATGTTCCGTCCCGGGGAAGACCGGAGTGGGCGGTAGGTATGGCGGGCAAGATCGAGAGATCCGGGGCTGCGATGGCCAGGGGCGTGACCCTGCCGGCGGAGTTCACCCGGTTCGTCGGCCGCCGGCGCGAGCTGGCCGAGGTGAAGCGGCTGCTTTCCAGTAGCCGGCTGGTCACCCTCACCGGCATCGGTGGGGTCGGCAAGACCCGGTTGTCGCTGCGCGCGGCCACCGATCTGCGCCGCGCCTTCCGGGACGGGGTCTATCTGGTCGAGCTGGCCGACCTGCAGGACCCCGCTCTGCTTCGTCACACCGTCGCCGGAGCCCTGGGGCTGCAGGAGCAGACGCGCGAGTGGCAGACCTCGTCACTGGTCGAGTACCTGGCACCTCGGCAGGTGTTGCTCGTCCTCGACAACTGCGAGCACCTCATCGACGGATGCGCCGCTCTGGTCGGCGAGCTACTCCGTGGCTGTCCGCAGCTGCGCATCCTCGCGACCAGCCGGCAACCGTTCGGCGTCAGCGGAGAGAACATCCTGCTGGTCCCGTCGTTGGCCATGCCCGACCCCCACGGGCCGCCGCCCACTCCGAAGGCGCTCGAGCAGTATGAGGCGGTGACCCTCTTCGCCGAGCGGGCCACCGCCGCGGTGCCGAGCTTTGCGGTGACAGAGCAGAACTGCGCGGCAGTCGCCGACCTGTGCCGCGGGCTTGACGGCATCCCCCTCGCGCTCGAGCTGGCGGCGGTGCGGCTGCGGGCGCTGTCGCCGGCGGAGATCCTCGACCGGCTGAGCAGCCGCTACGGGCTGCTGACGCGCGGCGACCCCACCGCGCCCGCCCGTCAACAGACGTTGCGTGCCTCGATGGACTGGAGCTGTGAGCTGTGCTCTGTGCACGAGCGGACGATGTGGGCCCGGCTCGCCGTGTTCACCGGCGGCTTCGAGCTCGACGCGGTGGAAGGCGTCTGCTCGGACGAGGAGCTTCCGCGCGACGACGTCCTGGACGTCGTCGCCTCCTTGGTGGACAAGTCCGTGCTGGGACGGGAGGAGTACGGGTCGCACGTCCGGTACCGCATGCTCGAGACGATCCGGCAGTACGGCCAGGAGATGCTCGGGCAACAGGGCGAGGTGGACACCTGGCGGCGCCGCCATCGTGACTGGTACGCCGACCTGGCCGCGCGGGCCGAAGCCGACTGGATCAGTCCGCGGCAGGGCGAGTGGGTCGCCCGTCTCCGGCGAGAACACCCGAACCTGCGCGCCGCCCTCGAGTTCTCGGTCGCCGATCCGAAGGAGGCCGCTGCGGCCATGCGCATGGCGTCGTCCCTCGAGCACCATTGGGTGGCCCGGGGAACGCTGAGCGAGGCTCGCCACTGGCTGGATCGCGCGCTTGCCCATCCAACCGCCGCCCCGGTCGAGCGCGCCCGAGCCCTGCGCCTCGACGGGTGGCTTGCCGTTCTGCAGAGCGACACAGACGAAGGGGCCCGGATGCTCGACGAGGCGAGGCCGTTGGCCGACGCAGCCGGGGACGACGTCGCGCGGGCCTATGTCCTGCAGTCATCGGGCATGCTCGCGATGTTTACGGGGGACTTGAGCACTGCCGTCGACCTGCTCGACCAGGCGGTGGCGATGTTCCGGTCTGCGGGCCACATCATGGGCCAGGTCCAGACCGCCTTTCTGCTCGGCCTGAACCTCGGTCTCGCCGGCGCTGGGGAACGAGCCATCGAGGCCCACCGGGAATGCCTGGCATTGACCGAGCCGCTAGGCGAGCTCTGGTTCCGTTCCTACTCCCTCTGGGCGCTCGGACTGGACGCGTGGCGCACCGGGGATCAGCAGCGCGCAACCGCTCTGGAGAAGGACAGTCTCAGGATGAAGCGCGATCTCGACGATCACCTCAGTATCGCTCTGTGCCTAGAGGCGCTGGCGTGGCTGGCCACGACCGAGCACGAACCCGAACGGTCCCCCACGCTCCTGGGCGCCGCCGACGCGATCTGGCGGGTGATCGGTATGTCGCTCACCGAGATCCCCTTCTTCGCCACCTACCGCGCCGAGGGCGAGGCCGCGGCGCGGCAGCGCCTCCCTGAGCAGGCGTTCGAGGCAGCGTTCCGGCGTGGCGCACAACTCACCCTCGCCGATGCGATCGCGCTAGCGCTGGAGGAGGAAGCCCCCGCTCACACCAAACCGGCCGCGTCGAAAGAGTGGACGGGCCTGACCCGACGGGAGCTGGAAATCGCGGAGCTGGTCGCCCAGGGCATGTCCAACAAGGAGATCGCCGGCCGGTTGGTGATCTCAACGCGCACGGTCGAGGCCCACGTCGACCACATCCTGACCAAGCTGGCGTTCACCTCCCGGACCCAGATCGCCGCGTGGATGACGGAACGCGCCGCCGAACGCCGGGAGGAGCACCGCCACCTGCGGTCAGTGTCTGGTGAGGGGATGACCTCACGGAGCTGAGTCACGCGGCGGCGAGGTAACGACGCTTGGTTCCGCGCCCGGATCCGACCGGTGTTGCGGCCGATGCGTTATGCTGCTGACGCTGCTTTCGGCGCCGCCCGCGAAGCCGTATTGGGAACCGAGGGCGGCGATTGCCTTCTTGAGTTCCTCGCCGAGATCGTCGAGACGTTCCGCTTCGGAGCTGTCGATGGCGGCACTGATGGCCGCAATCATTCGGCCGTCGCGTGCCAACAGGGGGGTGGCCACGACGAACGCGTCTGCGATCGTGACTCCGCGGTTGAAGGCCAGTCGGCGGGAGCGGATCTCGGGGAGCTCGGTGAGGAACTGCCGCACGTCGCCCGCATGCTGGGGGCCGGCGAGGTCGAGGAGGCGGTGCATCTCGTCGTCGGGGACGTTGGCGAGCAGGATCTTTCCGGCGGCGCTGGTGTAGAGGGGGCGGCGGGCGTGGGTGCGCGCGGCGAACGTCAGGCTGGGTGATTCTTGACCCGTGTAGTCGGTGAAGATCATGGCGTCCCCGACGCGCACCCCGACCAGGACGGGGCATCCGAGGGCCTTGCCCAGCTCGGCGACGAGCTCGTGATCGAGGGACAGTGCGGCGAGCTTGTTCGCGCGCGAGGCAAGGATGAACGGCCCCGGACCCAGGTGGAACCGGTGCTCCTCCTCGATGAGGTAGCCGCGGGCGAGAAGCCCGTTGGTCAGCTCCTGGATAGAGGTCTTCGCTGCACCCAACGCGGCCGCCAGCTCGGCCAGGGTCACCCCGCGCGGGCTCAACGACACGGTCTCGAGGATCCCGGTCACCCGGTCCACGGTGCGGTGCGGGCGCGCTGGCATGCGCTGACGCTAGCAAGCCCTGCAAGGAACTTCGGACAGGTCTTGCCACGGCGACGCAGGTCACGTATCGTACGGGTACCCGGTTAGGCATCCGGAAATACGTATCCTGAGAGGAATCGACCCATGACCAACCAGAAACCAAGGCCGGCCCGTCTCCATCACGCCAACGTCCCCGCACACGACGTCCGCCTCGTGGCCAACTTCTACAGCGAGGTACTCGGCCTCACCGAGGTTGTGATGCCGGTCAAGGAAGGGATCGGGGAGCCCGAGCAGCAGCTGGTCGCCTGGTTCGACCCGGGCAATGGTCAGCCGGGGCTCCACGTCGTTCTGCCGCGGGTTGATTTCGCGAGGGAACACAACATGTGGATCAATCCGATCACGCACGGACACATCGCCTGGACGGTGGACGACATCGAGGAGGTCAAGCGGAAGCTTGACGAGCGCGGCGTCTACTACGCCGATTGCAGCAACTACCTGATGAGCAACGTGTATCAGATCTACACGACGGACCCAGAGGGAAATGTGGTGGAGATCAACCAACATCTGGACTGATCGCACCAAGCCCGCAGCACCCGCATCCGCCGCTTGTGCAGCTCTCGCGGTTGCCCCCTGGCCTGCGCAAGGCCGACCCATGACCATCACATCCGTTTCCCGGCTAGGCCCGCGACCGCGTCGGCGGTGCAGGGCACCGGCCGGTTCCCCTACCTGCACGGGGCCCCGTCAGTGCCATCAAGGCCTGACCCGAAAGGAATGCAGCCATGTCTTCTACAGTGTTCTCAATCTTCATGCCGGTCGCTCTGGCGCTGGTGATGTTCGGCCTGGGCCTGACATTGACCGTCGCCGACTTCAAACGGGTAGTGAAGTACCCGAAGGCCACGGCCGTGGCATTGGCTTGCCAGCTCGTCGTGCTCCCCGTGGTCTGCTTCGGTCTGGTTCTCGCCTTCGACCTCCAGGGTGCGCTGGCGGTGGGCATGATGCTGCTGGTGGCCGCCCCGGGCGGCATCACGGCAAACCTGCTCAGCCATCTCGCCGGCGGCGATGTCGCGCTGAACATCACACTCACCGCGATCAACTCCCTGCTGTCCGCAGTCACGCTGCCCGTGATCGTCGGGCTGGCGATGTGGAGATTCATGGGAGATGAGGCGTCGATCGGTCTGCAGTTCGGGAAGTTCGCCCAGGTGCTCGCTGTCGTGCTGATCCCGGTCGCGTTCGGGGTGTTGGCGCGTCATCGGTTCAGCGCCTGGGCTGACCGGATGGGTCAACCCGTCAAGATCGGCTCGGGTGTGGTGCTGGCCCTGGTGATCCTGGCCGCCGTCGCAAAGTCCTTCGACGTCCTCACCGCGAACATGGGCAGGCTCGGCGGAATCGCCCTGTTGCTCTCCATGAGCAGTCTGACGGTCGGCTACGTCGTGCCTCGTCTGTTCCACGTGAGCCGCCGCCAGTCGATCGCCTCGGCGATGGAGATCGGCATCCATAACGTGTCGGTGGCCATCATCGTCGCCGTCTCGGTGATCGGCAACGAGGTGATGGCCGTCCCTGCGGCCGTCTACGGGGTCGTGATGTTCGTGCCCGCGGGCATCGCCGCCTACCTGCTCTCCCGGCGCGCGGAGCCGAGCGCTCAGCCAGCCACCGTGCAGGCGCTGGCCCCCGGGCTCGCCGAAAGCTGACCGCGGCGTCCAGGCCGATGCGCACCGCCACTCAACCCACAGAAACGCAGAGGTGAAGCAATCATGGCTGCATTTGACGGCGTCCGGGTCCTCGAGCTGGGCCAGATCTACAACGGCCCCTACTGCGGGCTGCTCTTCGCACAGCTCGGCGCCGAAGTCATCAAGGTCGAGCCGCCGGGTGGTGAGCCACTGCGCTTCCGCTCGCACGACCCGGTCGAGTCCCACGAGTTCGTGATGCTGAACTCCAACAAGCGCAGCGTGGTGCTCGACCTCAAGACCGACGCCGGCCGCCAGGCGCTGCTCGACCTGGCGGAGACCGCCGACGTGCTCATCGAGAACTTTGCTCCGGGCACCATGGAGCGCCTGCAGCTCGACCCGGAGCGGCTCCTGGCGCACAACCCGCGCCTGGTCGTGGCCTCGGGCAAGGGCTACGGATCCACGCGGTCCCTACGCACACATGTCCGCGATGGACATCACCGTGCAGGCCATGTCCGGCGCCGCCTCGGCCACCGGGACGCCTGACGGTCCACCGACCAAGGGCGGTGCCGCGTTCGTCGACTTCTCCGGCGGCATCCATCTGTTCGGGGCGATCACGGCGGCTCTGTTCCAGCGCGAGCGCACCGGACGGGGGCAGATCGTCGAGGTGTCGATGCACGACACCATCTACCCGATGCTGGCCTCCAGCCTGGGCGGGCTGCACAACAACCCCGAGCGGCAGCTTCCCGAACGCACCGGGAACCGGCACTCGGGGATGGCGATTGCGCCGTACAACATCTACCCGGCGAGCGACGGATGGCTGGCGATCATCTGCATCGCCGAGCGGCACTGGCACGGCGTGGCGACCGTTCTGGGGCGGCCCGAGCTGATCGACGACCCCCGGTTCGGCACGACGAAGGACCGGGTCGCCAACATCGACGCGGTTGACGAGGAGGTGTCGTCGTTCACCAGGACCCGCACGCGTGACGAGCTGGCGCGGGGCCTGCAGGCCGCCGGTGTGCCGTGTGCGCCGGTCAAGTCGATCCGTGAGGTCGACACCGACGAGCACCTGATCGAGCGCGGCATGATCCAGTACGTCGAGCACCCGGGCCGGGGTCGGGTACCGGTCGCCGGATGCCCGCTGCGGCTCACCGACTCTCCGGTCGGGCAGCTGCAGGCCGCCCCGCTGCTCGGCCAGGCGACCGAGGAGATCCTCGCGGAGCTCCGCCGAGCCGCCGATGCCGCCGATGCGGCCGGCGAACCCGGCGTCGACGTCACCTCTGGGGAGGTGCAGCATGTCGTTCACGCCTGAACCTGGCACCCCGCTGGCGACGTACTACGCCCAGACGAAGCCGCGGGTCGGGTCCGTGCTCGCGCGGCGCAGCCTCGGCGCGCTGGACGCGGTGACCATCGGTCGCTACGCAATGACGATCGGCGCTTCGGACCCGGCCCACTTCGACCCGGAGGCGGCACGGGCGGCGGGCTACGCCGACGTGGTGGCGCCCCCGAACCTGCTCGCCTCGATCGTGGAATGGGGCGTCGGCACCCCGGAGTCCCAGCTCGCACCCGATGGAACTCCCCACCACGGTGAAACGCCGCTCGGTGGTGACCTCGGGCTTCGGGTGATGGGCGCCGGCGAAGAGATGGAGCTGGTCAACCCGGTGACCGCCGGCACGGAACTGGTGCTGGAGACCACCCTGGAGGCCGTCACGCCGAAGCAGACCCGCTCGGGCCCCTGCGTCTTCGTCACCGCCCTGAACACCTTCACGTCCGCCGACGGCGCCGTCCTCAACCGCAACCGCCGCACCGTGGTGCTGCGCAACCCCGTGCAGGAGTCGTAATGTCCATCACCTTCCAGGTCGGAGACGTCCTTCCACCGCTCCGGCACACGACCACGGCCTTTCAGCTGTTCCGTTACAGCGCGGTCACCTGGAACCCTCATCGCATCCATATCGAGGAGTCCTACGCCCGCGAGGAGGGTCACGCCGGTCTCGCGCTGCACTCCCACCTCCGTGCGGCGCTGGCCCTGCGCTGCGTCACCGAGGGCCTCGACCCGGGGTGGCAGGTCACGAAGGTGTCCTACCGGCTGCGCAAGCCGGTCTATGCGCCGGCCGACCTGACCTACACCGCCCGGGTGACGTCCGCCGAGGGCGACAGCCTGACCCTCGAGCTGATCGAGGAGAACCCCTCCGGCGAGGTTGGGTTCGAAGGGACCGTACGGGTCAGCAAGACCGGGGGAGAGGACACAAGCGGGCTGGTGTCGACGGCGGGGGTGACAGCATGACCTCGGCAACGGGACGCGGGCAGCGTCCTATCCGGGTCGGGAACTGCTCCGGCTTCTACGGTGACCGCGCTTCGGCCATGGCCGACATGGCTCGAGCCGGCGGCATCGACGTCCTCACCGGTGACTACCTCGCCGAGGTGACGATGCTGATCCTCGGCAAGGCGCGCGCCAAGGACACCAGCTTGGGCTACGCGACCAGCTTCCTGCAGCACCTGGACGCCGCGCTCGAGGACCTCGTCGGGAACGGGATCCGGCTGGTCGTCAACGCCGGCGGACTCAACCCCGCCGGGCTGGCCGACGCGACCCGCGAGCTGATCGCACGCCACGGTTACGACCTACGGGTCTCCCACATCGAAGGCGACGACGTCCACGGCCGACTCGACGCTCTGCAGCAGGAAGGCCACGCACTGCCGCATCTGACCAGCGGCGAACCGCTGTCGTCGTGGCCGTATCAGCCGCTGACCGCCAACGCCTACCTGGGCGGGTTCGGCATCGCGCGTGCTCTGGACAACGGCGCTGACATCGTCATCACCGGCCGGGTCACCGACGCCTCACCGATCGTCGGTGCGGCCGCGTGGTGGTGGAGCTGGACCGAGCACGACTACCACGCCCTCGCCGGCGCGGTCTGCGCCGGGCACGTCATCGAGTGCGGACCCCAGGCGACCGGCGGCAACTTCTCCGGGTTTCGTGCGATCGCTGACCTCATCGAGCCCGGGTTCCCGATCGCCGAGATTGCCGCTGACGGCTCGTCGGTGATCACCAAGAACCCGGGCACGGGCGGCGCCGTCACCCGAGACACGGTCACCGCTCAGCTGGTCTACGAGATCGGCGAACCCGCCTACCTCAACCCGGACGTGATCACGCATCTGGACACCGCCACGCTCACCGACCTCGGCGAGGACCGCGTACAGATCCGCGGCGTGCGGGGCTCGGCCCCACCCGCGACGACCAAGGTCGCGATCACCGGGGTCGGCGGCTGGGAGAACAGCATGATCTTCGTGCTGACCGGCGCCGATCTGGACGCCAAGGCCGCCCTCGTTGAGCGATCGGTCCGCCGCGACATCGAGCAGGTCGACGGGATCGAGTCTGTGGCGTTCGATCGTATCGGGAGGGCTCAGCACGATCCCGACAGCCAGAACGCAGGAACCGAGCTGCTCAAGGTCTCCGTGCAGGGCACGCAGCAGGCGGCCGGGCGCGCGTTCTCGTCGCGGATGGTCGAGCTGGCCCTGTCCAGCTACCCAGGGTTGTACTCGCTCGGCCCTCCCCAGGCAGGGTCGGCGTTCGGGGTGTACTGGCCGGCACTGGTCGACCGTGAACTGCTCGACCACACCGTCCACCATCACGACGGCACGAGAGAGTCGATCGCAGCCGGCAGCCCACACCGCTCCGGGGGCCAGCCCACCCGGCAGACCGAACCGCCGCCCCCGCCGTCGGTCGCCTCGCCATGGACCGCTGATGAACTGGTCGTCGCCTCATTCGGCGAGATCGTGCACGCCCGCTCCGGCGACAAGGGCGGCGACGCCAATCTCGGCGTGTGGGTACGCGACCCTAAGGCCTGGGACTGGCTCCAGGCGACCCTCACCGTCGAGGAGCTCCGCCGCCTCCTTCCCGAAACAAATGAGCTGGCGATCTCGCGCTACGAACTGCCCAACCTGGGCGCGGTCAACTTCCTCATCCGGGGACTGCTCGGGACCGGCGCCACCTCCTCGCTGCGGCTGGACGCACAGGCGAAGGCGCTCGGCGAATGGCTGCGCTCACGCAGTACCAAGGTGCCGCAGTCATTGGTGAAGACATAGCTCGCCACAACGGCTCGCTGAGATCTGGCCCGACCGTCGGATGGTTCGGCGGACCCATGGCTGTACCCGCATGGGAGGACGTCCGTGCTCCCTTGCATTGCTTGGTCGTGAACGACGAGGCCGTCAGGCAGCTGGCGTCGGGATGGGGTCCTTCTACAACCTGCCGCTCAACGCCCCAGGCATCAAGAAGGCGCGGCAACGGGAGACGTATGGCAGTCGGGCTCGGCGCCGACACGGCGGGCCAGTACGACACCTCGTCAACGGCAAGGCGGAGCGCCTCAACGACGAGGGCAGGGACACCTGGGCACGTCCTGATAGCAGTTCACGATCTCAGAAGTGACGAATTCTTCAGAATCTCTTGACTGATGATAGGTTCGTCCATGACGATATCGTCAAGAACTCTCTAGGAGCAGTAGATGACCAGTCACCACGGGACCCACAGCGACCTGCACAGCGAGCAGGGTGCGCTGCGCGGCGAGCACCCCGGCCGCGCGAAGAACCCCGTCATCAAGGTGCTCGACCTGGCCTGGCTCGAGTTCACCAAGCCCGACCTGATCGCCTCGGAGCGCTTTGCGCACGCGTTCGGGTTCACCACCGTGAGCCGGACGGCCGACGAGCTCCAGCTGCGCGGGACCGACCCAGGCGCGCCGTGCCTGATCGTGCGCCGTGGGACCGCGGTCGAGGTATCTGGGCGCGGCCTTCACGGCTGCGGACTCGAGCGACATGGTGCGTCTCGCCGACGTCACCGGGGCGAAGGTCGAGAAGCTGCCGGAGAGCATCGGCGGGCTCACCGTGGACCTGACCGACCCGAGTGGGGTCAACGTGCGGGTCGTCGCCGACACCCACGAGCTCGCAGCCCTGCCGCCCCAGCCGACGCAGGTGTTCAACTTCGGCCACGAAGCTCCCCGGACGAACGGCACACAGCGCCCCATTCGTGAGCCCGCAAGGATCCGGCGACTTGGACACGTGGTGCTTCAGACCACGACCTACGTCGAGACCCTCAACTGGTACCTGGAGCACCTCGGCCTGATCGTCAGCGACTTCAAGTACTACGAGGGCCAGCGTGAACGGGGGCCCACGATGAGCTTCATCCGGTCCGACCGTGGCGCAACCCCGACCGACCACCACACCCTGGCGATGACGCTCGGCCCGCGGAACCGGTACGTGCACTCGGCCTACCAGGTGGGAGATCTCGACGCCTTGGCGGCGGGTGGGGAGTACCTCCACGAACAAGGCTTTCACCACTCCTGGGGCATCGGCCGGCACATCGAGGGCAGCCAGATCTTCGACTACTGGCGCGACCCGGACGGCCTCCTGGTCGAGCACTTCGCCGACGGCGACCTGTTCGACAACACCCTGGAGCCCGGCTGGTCCCCGATGACGGCTTCGGGGCTGGCGCAGTGGGGACCGCCGGTCACCAAGGACTTCCTCGGCCTGGCCCCCGGGCCCGAGGCCCTGCGCGAGCTGATGTCCATGGCTCACGCGCTGCGCGACGACAACGAGTTCGACCTGACCCGCCTTCGCGGCCTCCTGAAAGTAGCCACCTCATGAGCATCACCGTCCTTCGGACCGCCGACGCCTGGTGGGTCCGCACGCCCCGCGGCGCGGCCCGCGTCGAGACCGACGCCACGACCACCCGCGAGCTGCTCGCCGAACCGGAGAAGCTCCACACCGCGGCGAGCAGCAAGAAGACCGTCGACGAGTCCACGCTCGCTCTGCTCTCTCCCGTGACGGCACCCTGCCGGGTGGTGGCCCAGATGACGAACTACGCCAGCCACGTGAAGGACTCCGGTCTCAACCCTGAGACCATCCCGCTGACCTTCTTCCGCAAGACCTCGGGGTCGATCAGCGGCCCGTTCGACGACATCCTCAAGCCCGCTCACGTCCGCTACCTGGACTACGAGGTCGAGATCGGCCTGGTCATCGGACGGGAGCTGCCGGTGGGCACGGAAGTCACCGAGGAGAACTGGACCACGTTCGTCGCCGGTCTGGTGGTGAACAACGACGTGTCGGCGCGTGACATCCAGCTGCCGAAGACCCAGTTCTTCGAGTCGAAGTCGTATCCGACCTTCACGCCGGTCGGGCCGGCGCTTGTCCTCCTCGACGGTGATGAGCTCAAGCGGTTCGGCGACCTGCGCCTGCGCCTGTGGGTCAACGGCGAGCTGCGCCAGAACGCTGTGGTCGATGACGACATGATCTACTCCCCGCTGGTGGCGCTGCAGGCGTTGAGCCGGTTCCAGCGGCTCGACGCGGGGGACCTGCTCCTGACCGGCACCCCGGAGGGCACCGCGCTGAGCGCACCCCCGAAGCCGGTCGAGATCATCGCCGCGTTCCTGCCGCCCGCGCTGAAGTGGAAGCTCTTCTTCAAGCGCCAGGCCCAGAACCCCAAGTACCTCAAGGCCGGCGACGTCGTCGAGCTCGCGATCGGCACCGACGACGGTGCGATCGACCTGGGCCGGCAGCGCACCGTGGTCAGGAGCGCCTGATGGGCGACCTTCTCTGGCCGACGTACGACGGCCCCCACGACCTCACGGCCATCGAGGAAGTCCCCTTGACCGACCGTGGTCTACCCGGCACGACCTACGAGCTTCTGGTGCGGGCCGCCGGCCTGTGGCCGAACCGGGTCGCCCTGTCCGTCCTGCCGGACGGTGAGCGCTGGGAGCAGCCGTCGGAGCGTACCTTCGCCGAGCTGCTGGCCGACGTGCACCGCTACGCCAACGTGTTCCACGCGCTCGGCGTGCGCCGCACCGACGGGGTCGCCCTGCTGGCTCCGAACTCTGACGAGCTCATCACCGCCACGCTGGCCGCAGAGCTCGCCGGAATCGCCGCGCCCATCAACAGTGGCCTGTCCGGCGAGCACATTGTCGAGCTGCTGCGCAGGTCGGGCGCACGCGTCCTGGTCGCTGCGGGACCGGACCTCGCACCCGAGGTCTGGGACCGAGCGCGGGAGATCGCCGTGGAGGCCGGGATCGAGGACCTGCTCGCCCTACGTCCGACCGGGGGCAGCGCGGCAGAGCCGGGGCTGCTCCCGATCGACGGCGTGCGGGTCGGCCTCCTGTCCGCGCTGGCGGCGGAGCAGCCACACGACCGCTTCGTCGGGGAGGCGCCCTCGGCCACCGATCTCGCCGCTCTCTTCCACACCGGTGGTACGACGGGCACGCCGAAGCTCGCCGCGCACACCCACGCCAACGAGGTCAGCGACGCCTGGATGATCGCCGCGATCGGGCTGCTGGACGAGGAGTCCGTGGTCTTCGCGGCTTTGCCGCTCTTCCATGTCAACGCCCTGGTCGTCACCCTGCTCGCGCCGTTGTTCAAGGGGCAGCGGGTGGTGTGGGCCGGCCCCCTCGGATACCGCGACACCAAGCTGTTCGCCAACTTCTGGAGGGTGGTCGAGCGGTACCGCATCAGCTTCATGAGCGGCGTGCCGACGATCTACGCCGCCCTCGCCGACCGTCCCGTCGACGCCGACATCAGCAGCCTCCGATTCGCCCTCGTTGGCGCCTCTCCCCTGCCGAAGGCGGTCCGCGAGAAGTTCGAGTCGGCAACCGGGGTGCCCCTCCTGGAGGGTTACGGCCTGACCGAGGCGACCTGCGCGAGCGCCCGTAGCTTCGTGGACCATCCCGTCCCCGGGTCAGTCGGCCAGCGGCTGCCCTACCAGCAGGTGAAGACCATCGAGGTCACTGCAGATGGGGAATGGGTCGACGTGCCGACCGGTGAGGTCGGCGTGCTGGCCATCGGCGGGCCGACCGTGTTCCCCGGTTACGTGGTCGACCGGGGTCCCGACGGGCCGGTGCTGGACGGGCTGGGCAAGCTGCGCGAGCGCTGGCTCGACACCGGCGACCTTGCCTGGGTCGACGACGACGGTTTCGTCCACCTCGCCGGACGTGCCAAGGACCTGATCATCAGGGGTGGTCACAACATCGACCCGGCGGTGATCGAGAACGCGTTGATGGCACACCCGGCGGTTGCAGCCGCGCAGGCGGTGGGTCGTCCCGACGTCCACTCCGGAGAGGTGCCTGTCGCGTTCGTCACCCTCGCCGCCGGCACCGAGGCGACCCCCGAGGAACTGCGCGCCTGGGCCTCCGACCGCGTGCCCGAGCAGGCCGCGGCCCCCAAGACCGTCACCGTGCTGGACACGATCCCCGTCACCCTCGTCGGCAAGCCCTTCAAGCCCGCCCTGCGCGCCGAGGCGACCCGCGAGGCCGTCGCCGAAGCGCTGCGGGACGTCCCCGGGGTGACCGGCGTGCGGGCGGTGGTCGAGGGCGGCGTAGTCGTCACGGTCGTCGAGCTGACGGATGGCTCGGACAAGGCTCGGATCGAACAAACCCTCGATCGCTTCGCGATCACCTACCGAATGGAAAAGTCATGAACGCAACACCCATCCTCGCAGCAGTCCTCGTCGTCGCCTTCGGCCTGGCGGGCTCGGCCAAGCTGGCCGCCGTTCCCGCGATGCGCGCCCGCGCCGAGCATGTGGGTCTTGGCGTCGACGCCTACCGCCGGATCGGAGCCCTGGAGATCCTGGCCGTGCTGGGCATCCTCGTCGGGGCCGCGGTCCCGGTGATCGGCGTCCTGGCCGCGACGGGACTGGTCCTGCTGCTCGGCGGCGCCGTGATCGCGCACCTCCGCAACGGAGACGGCATCCGCGAGCTGGCTCCGGCCCTTGTCCTGGGCGCCGTCGCGGTGGCCTTCGTCGCCAACGTCGTGGGCACCCTCGGATGAGCACAGCGCGAGGCGGCGCCGATCCGATCCCCGTCGTCATCGTGGGAGCGGGTCCGGTGGGCGTCACCGCCGCCACCCTGCTCGGCCAGTACGGCGTGGAATGCCTCGTCCTGGACCGCTGGGACGGCGTCTACCCCCAGCCGCGCGCCGTGCACCTCGACGACGAGATCTACCGGATCCTGGCGCGGCTCGGCATCGGCGAGCAGTTTGCCGCGGTGTCCCGGCCCACCCGCGGGCTGCAGCTGATCGACCGCAACCACCGGGTGTTCGCAGTACTGGACCGTTCCGCCGGCCACGGCCGGCACGGGCACCCACAGGCCAACATGTTCGACCAGCCCGAGCTCGAGCAACTGCTGCGCACCAACCTCAAGGACCAGACGACCGTCAGCCTCCGGGGCAACGTCGAAGTCACCGACGTCGCCCAGGACGGCCAGGACCGCGTCCGCGTCGACTTCACCGACCGGCTCACCCGCGAGCACGAGTCCGTGCTCGCCACCTACGTCCTGGGCTGCGACGGAGCCAACAGCCTCGTTCGCACGGCCATCGGTTCCACCATGGAAGACCTCAAGTTCGAACAGCGCTGGCTGGTCATCGATGTGGACTCTGCAGTCGAACTCGACCAGTGGGAAGGCGTGCACCAAGTCTGCGACCCTCAGCGGGCTGCGACGTACATGCGGATCGGGGACACCCGCTACCGCTGGGAGTTCCGACTCCTCGACGGCGAGACCGCCGCCGACTTCGAGTCCATCGAAGCCCTCCAGCCTCTCATCGGGCCGTGGGTCGAAGGCATCGCATGCGACCAGCTGGAGCTGGTGCGTGTCGCCGAGTACCACTTCCGAGCGCAGCTGGCCGACCGCTGGCGGGACCGCAACGTCTTCCTCCTCGGTGACGCCGCCCACCTGACACCCCCCTTCATCGGACAGGGCATGGGCGCCGGCCTCCGCGACGCCATGAACCTCAGCTGGAAGATCGCCGGCGTGGTCTACGGCGACCTGCCCGAGTCCGTGCTCGACACCTATGAGGTGGAGCGCAAACCGCATGCCCGAGCGCTGATCAAGCTCGCCAAGCTCCTCGGTGTCGCCATGACCCGAGGTGGCAGGGCCGGTGACCTCCTCCGCAAGGCCATCGCCCCACGGTTGCACTGGATTCCTGGCCTGCGCGACCGACTCCTCGACGGCGAGACACCACCGCTGCGCCGGTCCGCCCTCGTGGGCGGACGGGGACTCCGCACGTCCCTCAACGGACGGCTGTGCCCGAACGCGCTCCTGGCCGATGGCACCCGGTACGACGACGCGACCCATGGCGGGTTCGTGCTCGTGACCGGCGTACCGCTCTCGCCCCAGCTGCGAGGTGTCCTGGCCGGCGGCGGCACCGAGGTGCTCGAGGTGCAGCCCGGCTCGCCCCTGTACCAGTGGCTTGCAGACGGCAAAGCTACGGCCGCACTGGTGCGGCCGGACTTCACGGTGCTGCGCGCAAGCCGCGACATCGCAGAGCTCTGCGAAGCAGCACCGAAGTCGTCGCTGCCTGAGGAACGCCTGCTCCCGACCTCTGCCTCTACTCGCCGATCGTGCTCGAAC
>CAVRUB010000017.1:0-168527 GCA_963724275.1 uncultured Actinomycetota bacterium
GGCAGTGTCTTCCATCAGGACATCCGCGACACATCTCTCAAGACATCCGCGACACGATGTCTCAAGACATCGGCGACAAGGGGCTCGGCTGCTGATGGTCGGCCATGTCGAAGGCTCGCTTGGTCATCACAGCCCTTGTGGTGGAGAAGCAGAAGCGTGGCGGAGGTGGCCGCCCGGTACGGCGTCCACCGCTCCTGGGTCTACCGGCTCAAGGCCCGCTACGACGACGTCGGCGAGGAGGCTTCGAGCCCCTCTCGAGACGTCCGCACACCTCTCCGACCGCGATCGGGGCCAGCACCGTCGAGCTGGTCCTGCGGCTGCGTAAGGAGCTGGCCGAGGCCGGTCTCGACGCCGGCGCCGGACACCATCGCGATGGCACCTGAACCATCACCACCAGGTGGCGGTGTCGCGGGCCACGATGCCCGGATCCTGATCCGTCACGGCCTGGTCCTCCCCGACCCCGCGAAGCGCCCAAGTCCTCCTACCTGCGGTTCGCGGCCGAGCAGCCCAACGAGACCTGGCAGTCCGACTTCACCCACTACCGACTCGCCACCGGCTCGACATGGAGATCATCACCGGCTCGACGACCACTCCCGCTACGCCCTGCACATCAGCGCCCACCACCGCATCACCGCCACGATCGTGCTGACCACGTTCACGCCAGACCGCGGCCCAGCACGGCTATCCCGGCATCCACGCTGACCGACAACGGGATGGTCTACACCGTCCGGTTCGCCGGCGGCCGCGGCGGCAAGACCAAGCTCGAGGTCGAACTGCGACGCCTCGGGATCACCCAGAAGAACTCCCGCCCAACCACCCCACCACCTGCGGGAAGGTGGAGACGGTTCCAACAGACCCTGAAGAAGTGGCTGCGCGCCCAACCCGTCCAGCCCGCCACCATCGCCGAGCTACAGGCCCTGCTGGACCGGTTCGAGATCGAGTACAACACCACCCGGCCGCACCGCTCCTTGGCCCACCGCGCCACCCCCGCAGCCGCCTACGCCGCGCCGCCCGAAAGCCGGCCCCGGCGACCGCAGCACCGACACCCACGACCGGGTCCGCGAGGACCGGGTCAGCAAAACCGGCAGCGTGACCCTTCGCCACAACGGCCGCCTGCACCACATCGGCCTCGGCCGGACCTACGCCGGAACCTACGTCCGGCTCCTCGTCCAAGACCTCGACATCACCATCATCGACACCGCCACCGGCGAACTCCTCCGCGAACTCGTCCTCGACCCATCCCGCGACTACCAGCCCACCGGACGACCACCCGGACCAACACCCAAAAAACAACAACGGACCTACGTCACCGTAGGTCCGTTGTCCGCGATGTCCTGAGACATCACAGTGCGCCCCCGGTAGGAGTCGAACCTACGACCTTTCGCTTAGGAGGCGGCTGCTCTATCCACTGAGCTACGGGGGCGGGACGTGCGTAGATACCTGCGTAAACCCACGACCGGTCGAGAGTCTAGTGAGAGGCCCGCCACTCGGCCGCGACACCCCACGCCTGAAGGAGATCAACAAGGCCGGCACCACGCCCTTCCCGCCGCACCCCATAGCGGTCGGGTTCAGCCGGGGCTCACTGCCGGATCCGGGCTCGCGGTCGGTCAGGCTGCACAGGTCGACGACTGGGTACGAGACACGCGTGACTACCGCCGCGACCGACCACTTCGTGCGTGTCCGCGGCGCCAGCGAGCACAACCTGCGCAACGTCGACGTCGACATCCCCCGGGACGCCATCGTGGCTTTCACCGGGATCTCGGGCTCAGGGAAATCGTCGCTGGCGTTCGGGACGCTGTACGCGGAGGCCCAGCGCGCTACTTCGAGTCGGTGGCGCCGTACGCACGACGGCTGCTGCAGCAGGTCGGTGCCCCCACGTCCAAGAGATCACCGGACTGCCTCCTGCGGTGGCCCTGCAGCAGCGTCGCGGAGCGGCCACCTCCCGTTCCTCGGTCGGGACCATCACCACGTTGTCCAATCTGCTGCGGATGCTGTACTCGCGAGCGGGGGACTACCCGCCCGGAGCCGACGCCCTCGCGGCCGAGGCTTTCTCCCCCAACACCGCGGCCGGCGCCTGTCCGCGGTGCCATGGCCTGGGTGTGGTGCACGACGTCACCGAGGAGCTGCTCGTCCCGGACCCGTCGCTCAGCATCCGCGAGGGTGCGATCGCCGCCTGGCCCGGCGCCTGGCAGGGCGCGAACCTGCGGAGCGTCGTCAGCGGCCTCGGCATCGACATCGACAGGCCGTGGCGGCGGCTGAAGAAGAAGGACCGCGACTGGTTGCTGTTCACCGACGAGCAGCCCTCGGTCCTCATCGAGCCTGAACCTGACCGCATCGACTACGGCTACTACGGGAAGTTCTGGAGCGCACGCAAGCACGTCATGCACGTCCTGGCCGACTCCAAGAGCGAGCGGATGCGCGAGCGGGCGATGCGCTTCGTGCAGGACGCTCCCTGCCCGACTGCCACGGCAGTGGACTGCGGCCAGAGGCTCTCGCGGTGACCTTCCTCGGCTGCTCGATCGCTGAGGTCAACGACCTATCGCTCGCCGAGGTGGTCGCATTGCTGCGGCCCGTGGCGGACCTGTCCGAAGAGACCAACGAGGTGGCAGTGCGGATCTGCGCCGACGTGGTGACCCGGGTGCAGGTGCTGCTCGACCTGGGCCTGGGCTATCTCAGTCTGGGGCGGAGCTCGACCACGCTGTCGCCGGGCGAGACGCAGCGCCTCAGGATCGCTACCCAGCTCCGCTCCGGGCTGTTCGGGGTCGTCTACGTCCTGGACGAGCCGTCAGCAGGCCTGCATCCGGCCGATGCTGAGCCCCTGCTGGAGGTGCTGGACCGGTTGAAGGCGTCTGGCAACTCGCTGTTCATCGTGGAGCACGACCTCGACGTCGTACGACGTGCGGATCGGGTCGTCGACATCGGCCCGGGCGCGGGAGAGGCCGGTGGTCGCGTGCTCTACAGCGGCCCGGTCCGGGGCTCGAGGGCGTCGCCGAGTCGGCGACTGGCGCCTATTTGTCAGGTCGCGTCGAGCGGCTGGAGCATGCCGTTCGCGCTCCGCAGGGCTGGTTGCGGTTGGAGGGAGTGTCTCGCCACAACCTCCGCGACGTCTCCGTCGCCATCCCGCTCTGTGTGCTGACCGCGGTCACCGGGGTGTCAGGCTCGGGCAAGTCGACCTTGGTCAGTCAGGTGCTCGCCGAGGACCCGGCCATCGGGGAATCGTTTGACCGGCTCGTGCTCGTGGACCAGCGTCCGATCGGCCGCACGCCGCGGTCGAACCTCGCCACCTACACGGGGATGTTCGACGCGGTGCGCAAGCTGTACGCCGCCACGGACGAGGCGCAGGCCCGCGGCTACGACGCGGGCCGCTTCTCGTTCAACGTGCCCGATGGGCGGTGCGAGACCTGTCAGGGGGAGGGATTCGTCGCGGTCGAGCTGCTCTTCCTTCCCGGCACTTACGCACCGTGCTCGACGTGTCAGGGTCAGCGGTACAACGCCGAGACGCTCGAGATCACCTACCGCGGAAAAGAATGTCGCAGAGGTCCTTGGTCTGAGCGTCGACGAAGCCGATGCCTTCCTCGGCGACGTACCCGCCGCCGCCCGGAGCCTGAAGGCGTTGCGCGAGGTGGGGTTGGGCTATCTGCGGCTGGGACAGCCGGCCACCGAGCTCAGCGGCGGGGAGGCGCAACGCATCAAGCTCGCCACCGAGCTCCAGCGGGCACACCGCGGTCACGCGCTGTACCTGCTCGACGAACCGACCTCGGGTCTACACCCGGCGGACACCGTCCTCCTGCTGCGTCAGCTGCATCGTCTGGTCGATGCCGGCAACACCGTGGTCCTGGTCGAGCACGACCTCGATGCGGTCGCGACCGCCGACTGGGTCATCGACCTCGGCCCCGGCGGGGGCGATGCGGGAGGTCGCGTCGTCGCAACCGGCACGCCGCGCGATGTCGTGGCGGTCCGGGAGAGCGCAACCGCGCCGTACCTCGCCCGGCATCTCGACCGCGAGTGACGGCGCCCGTGATCTGACCCCACGCCGACCCGGGGCTTCCTGAGCCCCGGCCCCGCGCTGGCTTGGTGGGGATGCCTGAACGCAGAGACCCTCTCCGTGGGTGGTCTAGCGTCGCTACATGGTGAACGTGTGCTTCGCTGGCCTGACCGGCTGGACGGCTCAGCCCATCGTCCGAGCGATTGCTGAGGCCAACGATCTCGTATTGACTGCAGGCGTATCCCGTTCCGCCGCAGGACGAAGCTTGGGAGAATTTGGCGGTTCGGGTGCCGGTTCCGTTCACGCGACCGTGGTCGAGGCGTTGGAGGCCGCCGAGGTCGACGTACTCGTCGACTACACCAGCGCCACTGCGGTCAGGCAGCATGTAGAAGCCGCTGTCGATGCGGGGGTGCACGTGGTTGTCGGCTCCAGTGGGTTGAGCGCCGAGGACTACGCCTACCTGGACCGGCGTGCCCGACAGCGGGGCGTCGGCGTCTTCGCGGCCGGCAACTTCTCGGTCATGGCCGCGGTGCTTCTGCGCGCCGCGCAGGTGGCCGCCCAGCACCTCGACCATTGGGAGATCCTCGACTACGCCAGCGAGGGGAAGCCCGATGTGCCCAGCGGGACGTCCCGCGAGTTGGCCGAGGCACTCGCCCAGGTCCGTGAGCCGAGGGGCGCGGTGCCGCTCGAGGACCTGCACGGGCCGGTCGAGGCGCGAGGCGCCGAGGTGGGCGGCTCGCGCGTCCACTCGGTGCGCCTGCCGAGCTTCGTCGTCAGCACGGAGATCGTCTTTGGTGGCTCCGGAGAGCGCCTCGCCATGCGACACGACACGGGCGAGAGTCCTGAGCCCTACGTCGACGGCACGCTGCTGGCGATCCGGAGGGTCGCGGACGTGCCGGGAGTGCGGCGGGGGCTGGACACCCTGATCTTCGACGGCCCGCTCTGACCCGAGCCGTAGGCGGGGGGCGTACATGGCGCGCACCTTCGCCGCGTCGACTCTCGGGTCGAGCAGCTCCCGGTCACGTCCCGGCGGGCGAGTCAGCGCGCCAACCAGCGCGGCCGCCATCATCGAGGTGATCTAGCTCTGCTGCGGTTGAGGAGACCGGAATCAGGGAGCCTCCGCGGCGCAGGCTGTGCCGACCCGCCGGAATCCCGATGCGGCATAGACCCGGGCCACATCGTCGTCGTCCGCCGAGCAGAAGACGGTCCGGCAGCCGGTGTCGAGCGCCTGGCGCGCCAGAGTGCTGGTGAGGGCACCCGCGATCCCGCGCCTGCGGTAGGCGGGCAGCACACCGACGCCGACGATCTCCGCCACACCTCCGCACGGGTTGTAGCTCCCACCGCCCACGGGACCCGCGACTTCGTCGATCGCGCCGACCATCACGGTCCTCCCGGAGGCGATCTCCCCGGCCATGTGGTCGGCATGGCCGAGACCGGCGACGGCTGCGTCCCGTGCCTCGATCGAGGAAGCGCCGACACCCGTGCCGGGGTTTGCGAACCCGACGGCTATCGCCGCTTGGACCCCGAGAAGGTCGGGATCGTCGGCCTCCATCCGCCTGAGGACCGATCGCGTCGCCCTGACCACGGGATCGCCATCAAGGACCAGCAACTGGTGCTGTTCCACGGTCAAACCCGCGGCAGATGCGGCGGCCAACAACTGCGGTGTCGTCTCGTGCACCCACTCGATCTTTCGCGGGACTCCGAGTGAGACCTGGGCGTCGATGAGCGCCTCGACATCGGCGGCGGTGACAGCGCCGCCGGTGTCGAGTCGTGGCCGGGCGTAGTAAGGCCATCCGCGGCGGGCGACGAACAAGCTGAACGGACCGATGTCCTCGACGTCGGTATGTGCGCGAGGTACGGCGTCCAGGTAGGCCTCGAGCGTGTCCAGGAGAGTCATGGCTGGAGTCCTGCCCCACCGGGGGTGTCCGAGAGCGAGCTCTCGAGCGCGGCCTCGACGTCTCCAATAAGTGGTCCGGGACGAACACCGTGTACACGCCTTGGTCGACAACATGGCGAGCGAGCTCTCGGACCGCGGACCATGGTCGTCCGGTGTCGATGACGACACTGACCTTCACCTCCGCAGTCTATGCGGGCCGCGACCCTGGTCTCCGCGCCGATGCCGGTTAACGGACCCATCCTTGGCGGGTGAGCAGCGCACGTTGAGGGTGCAATGAGGTGCCCAGCCTCCGGAGCAGGTCCTGGCGACGGTTGCCGAGCTGTTCGCGGTGTGGCTTCCATTGAGTCTCAGTCGCCGAGCTGGCGCCACGCGCGGTCCCGCCCGCCCCCCGGCGCGCCGTGGCGCCGGCGCCTGAACCGTGCTGAGGACCTCAGCCGCCGCTAGCCCGATCAGCACGGTGAGCGAGGCGGCGGTCAATGCCGCGAGACGATTCAGCCCCGCTCGAGTCCAGCGGATGCTCATGGTTGGTGCTCTCCCTCACCGAGCCAGTCCACGATTGCTTCTGCCGTCCAGTCAGCGTCCTCCAGGTGGGGGAGGTGCCCGACGTTCGGCCGACTCACGAACGCCCACTCCGGGCGCGATGCTGCAAGCGCACGGGCGCTGTGCACGGACGCCAACGGGTCGTCCTCGCCGTGCAGCCACAACGTCGGCGCGTCGATCTCGGCTAGGCGCCGACGCCAGATCGCTGGACGGGCGAGGAGGGCCACCACGTCGAGGATTGCTCGGAACTGCGATCGCTGAGCAGACCGTCCGCCGTCTCCTTCCGACCTGGTCGCGCGGATCTCGGTGATCGTGGCGTCGACTGCGGCACGCGGTATCCGGTCGGCATGAGGGGTCGCGTCTGAGAGCTGTCGGGCCGCCAGCTGTTCAGGCGTCATCCCCATCATCTGACGAAGGACGAGGGCGCCCATGCCGGGCGACCTCAACATCGCCAGCTTGGTTGAGAGGCGGGGATCTCGACTCAACCGTGTCAGATTCGGCACCGGTGGATCGATGAGGACCAGGCGAGCCACCTTTTCCGGCGCCTGGCCCGCCAGCAGGATGGCCAGGATGCCGCCCATCGAGTGGCCGACGAGCACGACAGGGTCAGTGGTCTCCCGGTCGAGCAGACGCTCGAGCATCTGGAGCTGGGCTCGCGAGGGCAGGCACTGATGCCGCAGGGGTAGAGGACTGACCGTGGCCCAGCAGGTCGGGCACGAGCACGCGCCGGCCCCTCGACAGGATCGGGCCGACGAGACCGAAGTTCAGCGCAGATCCGCCGAGGCCGTGCAGGCACATCACCACCTCGGTGCTGCGGGCGTCGCCGTACTCGGTCAGGTGGACCGAGGCGTCGAGGTGCACGGTGCGAGACCGGCTACCGGGAGGCCACGGGGACTGAGCCCTCGTCGATGTCACTGTCCGCATCCCTTCGGTAGCAAAGCGACCAGCACGTAGCGAGGGTGCCGGGGGCGAGACGTGCGTGAGTACTTGCGTGGAACTCGCCCGTCGGCGAGCTCTCTAGTGAGGCGCTCGTCCGTCGACGTAGCTGCCCGCCGCTGGACTTGCAGTGTCGGGTCCGCCGCTGAACTAGCCAGCGTTGCGGTTGCAGACTCGCACGTGTCTGGTCAATGGCCGGAAGCGACGGATCTCAGGATCGCCAGTATCTCCGGACGTTCCATCCGCTGGCCCGGCACTATCTGACGGAGGAACATCCCATCGGCCGCGAGCATCAGAACTCGCCGCCGCCTCGCATCGGGAACCGCCCCCCGGAGCATCTCGTCCACCGCGTTCCACCACTGCTCAAGGGACTTTCGGAGACGCGGGTCTCGCGCCGCTTGAAGGCACAGCTCGAACTCTGCGATGGCAGCATGGTTGCCGTCGACGGATGCCGCGATCATCTCGGCGAGGGCTTCGACGGGATCTCTGCCCTGTGCGATGGCCGAGCGAGCCTGGTCCAGGTACCGGTTGTTGGCCATGGCGAGCGCCTCGGCGAGCATCTTCTCGACGGTTTCGAAGTGGTACACCACGAGCGTCGGGGAGACGTTCGCCTCCGCTGCCACGGCGCGCTGGGACGCCGCCGCCACGCCCTTCGCCTCGATCACGCGCAGCGCAGCCTCAAGGAGCCGAGTTCTCTTCTCGATCCCGCGGCGCCGGCGGCCGTCCGAGACCGGAGGATCGACCAGACCTACTGATTCGTCAGCCATGGGTGCCACCGAGCTGGAGAGCCGTGATACCGACGACCACCAACGCCAGACCGACCACCTGGACAGGCGACAGTGATTCGCGGAACACCACCACCCCGATGACAGAGATCACAGATAGCCCGACCGCAGACCAGATCGCGTATGCGGCTCCGAGATCCATCCCGCGCACGAGGGCTTGGGAGAGCGCGAAGAAGGAAAACGCGTAACCGGACACGACGATCACGACAGGCCAGAGGCGAGTGAAACCCTCAGACCATTTCAGCGCGACAGTGCCCAGTACCTCGCTTGCGATCGCCAAGCCGAGCCACCACCACATGCCGACCCCGTCCGCTTGTCAAAGCCCCTTCTGCCAGATTATTGATCAGTCGATCAAGAAGTTCTAGTCCCGCAGTACCTGCCCAGCGGAGCGGCTCGCCCAGCGGCAGCGGCACCGGAGCGGCAACGCGCGGCCCAACCAGCCGCGAACTAGTGCCGAGGATGGCTCCCTGGCTCGCCGGCGTCGTCTTCGTAGGCCGCACGCATCCTGAGGTCGTCACGGGGATCGGCCGGCGCGCAGCACCCAGCGGCACGCTGCCGTCGCCGGGCCGACACCCACGCCAAGCCGAGCACGACCAGGACGAGCACACCCAGTGCCACGTAAGCCATCCGCACCACCGATCTCGCAACGTCCTAGGGAGGTTGTCCCAAATCTAGCGGAGCGACGTGACGTCGATCTCGAGTCGACGGGGGCGTGCGCGTGACCACGGCGGGATCCGGTCTGTCGTTGCCGCGAGCGGGCGCCCCTGCACCTGAGTAGGGTGGGCGAATGCCAGAAGTCGTTCCTCGTTGGGAATGGCGGACGTTCGGACCCCGGTTCGGTGAGGTCGAATCCGTGCTGGCTGCGCGATCTCCGGACCGGGTGGTGGAGAGCGACGAGGTCTACCTGGTTTCGGCGACCGGTGTCGAGACGGTGAAGGTGCGTGACCAGCTGCTGGACGTCAAGCACCTTCGGGAGGTCGATGACGACGGGCTCGAGCAGTGGTTGCCCGTCATGAAGGCGGCATTTCCGGTCTCAGTTGCCCAGGTTGCCGAGGTGCTGGCGGCTTTGGACGTGGACGCTCCCGCGCCGCTAGACCTCGCTGCGTACTCGCTCAGCGAGCTGCTCGAGCTCGTGGCTGCGATCCCGGACGTCCTTGTCGTCCCGGTGCACAAGAGACGGCAGCGGTACTCGATCGGTGGCTGCCTCGCGGAGCTGACCGAGGTCCGCACTGAACGATCGTCGACACGCACGCTCGCGATCGAGTCCGAGGACCCGGCGCGGGTGATTGCGGCGGCGCGCGAGGTCGGGTTGGCCGCTCGGCCGAACGTGGGCTTCGTGCGCGGCCTCAAGGCACTTGCCCGCTTCGGTGTCGAGCGGTTTGCGGTCATCGACGTGGGCACGAACTCGGTCAAGCTCCACATCGCCGAGCGAGGCGCGCGCGGCGGCTGGCGGAGGATCGTCGACCATGCCCAGATCACACGACTGGGCGACGGACTACAGCAGACCGGCCGCCTCAACCCTCAGCCGATGGCACGCACGGTCGAGGCGATCGCCGTCATGGCCGAGGAGGCCAGGAGACACCGGGTAGCGGCGATCGGCGCTGTGGGGACTGCGGGCCTGCGAATCGCCCCGAACGGCGCGGACTTCCTCGACGCGACGATGGCGCGGTGCGGTGTGTCCATCGAGGTCATCTCAGGTGACGACGAGGCTCGGTTCGCCTACCGCGCGGCCACGGCAGAGCTCGGCACGCAAGGGTCCCGGGTCGTGTTCGACACCGGCGGCGGCAGCTCGCAGTTCACCTTCGGACAAGGCGATCGCGTCGATGAACGGTTCAGCGTCGAGGTGGGTGCGGTCCGCTTCACGGAGCAGTACGGCCTGGACGGAGTGGTGGCACCGGACGTGCTGGCCGCGGCGCTGGCCGCCATCGGAGCCGACCTGGCACGTCTCGACGGCCGAGTCTCGCCCGAGGCGCTCATCGGGATGGGTGGGGCGATGACGAACCTCGCGGCGGTCAAGCACGGTCTGGCCGAGTACGACCCGGACGTCATCCAGGGCACGGTCCTCGATCGAACCGAGATCGACCGCCAGATCGAGCTCTACCGCACTCGGAGCGCCGCGCAGCGCCGGACGATCGTCGGTCTCCAACCGCAGCGCGCGGAGATCATCCTCGCTGGTGCCTGCATCGTCCGCACCGTGCTCGGCAAGCTGGGAAGCGAGTCAGTCACAGTGAGCGACCGTGGCCTGCGTCACGGCGTACTCGTCGAGAAGTTCGGCGAGGAGGACGAGGCGATCGATATCTGAGCGCGTGCCGCGGACGGTCCGATTCGTGATTGCCGCTGTCGGTCGTCACAATGGGACAAACGTCCAGTATCACAGCCAGGTGAGACCTTGTCCGACACCCCCGACGCCTCCGGCGCCACCCCAGATGACGACGCCGGTAGCCAGAAGGCCAAGGCGCGTCGGGTGTCCGGCTCCCTGACCAACCGCAACGTCGCCGGCAAGCGACGCCTGCGCAAGCGGCACACCGTCGGCAGGGTGATCGCGGTGACCCTGCTCGTCCTCGCCATCGGTACGGCGACGTCCGTGGTGCTCGCCTACAACAACTGGAACGGCAACCTCGACCGCAAGGACGTCAGCGGTCAGCTCAAGAACCGTCCGGACAAGGTGACGGTCGAGGGACCCAAGGAGCCGCTCAACGTCCTGGTCCTCGGGTCCGACACCCGCGAGGGCGAGAACAACATCGACGGCCTCACCGGGGACGGTGAGCGCTCGGACACCACGATCATGCTGCACCTCTCGGCGGACCGTAAGCGTGCCTACGGCATCAGCATCCCGCGCGACACCCTGGTCGACCGGCCCACCTGCTACGAGGAGGACGGCACCGAGATACCCGGCGCGACGGACGTGATGTGGAACGAAGCGTTCTCCGTCGGCGGCGCAGCGTGCACCATCCAGCAGTTCGAGCAGGTCACCGACATCCGGATCGACAACTACGTCGTCATCGACTTCCAGGGCTTCAAGGACATGGTCAACGCTCTCGATGGCGTCGAGGTCTGCATCCCCGAGGACATCGACGACCCTGAGCACGGCATCACCCTCGACGCCGGCACCCGCGAGATCCGCGATGACGAGGCGCTCAGCTATGTCCGGGTACGGGCAGTCGGTGACGGCACCGACCCCAACCGGATCCGACGCCAACAGGCCTTCATGGCCGCCATGATCAACAAGGCGATCTCCGCCGGGATGCTGGTGCGTCCCGACCGGATGCTGTCCTTCCTCAACGCGGTCACCGGTTCGATCCAGACCGACTACAAGAACATCGCCGAGCTCGCGGACCTCGGCCGCAGCTTCCAGGGCATCGGGCTCGACAACATCAAGTTCGTCACCACGCCGTGGGTCTACTCCACCGCTCAGGAGGGCCGGGTCGAGTGGACCGGGGAGGTCGACGCCTTGTGGGAGCTGGTGATCGACGACAAGCCGCTCAGCGAGCAGTTCGCCGAGGAGGCGATCAGCGCCGCCGACGACCCGCAGGGCTCCAGCGCGCCGCCGGACGAGGCCGGACAGTCCGAAGACCCGACCGACGGGTCGACCAACGGTGGCAAGAAGAACGAGGACGAGGGGCTGTCCGACGACGCGCGCGAGAACGCCGGGCTCTGCACATGACAGAGGGGGGGCCAAGAAGCCGCGGCAGGAGACCGACTGGGAACGCCGCCGCCGGCTGGCCGCGGTCTTCGGGGAGGCGCTGCCCGAGATCACCAGCGACGAGAAGGACCCCGCGGAGCAGGGCGACGGCAGTGACTCCGCCGGCGACCGCTGGTTGAAGTCCCAGGTGCCGCCCCACCACGGGTGAGACGTCACCCGGCGTGAAGCTGTGGTCAGGCTCGGGTGGCCAGCGCGTCCCGGATCTGGGTGAGCAGCTCGACCTCGGTCGGGCCCTTCTCATCGATCGGGAAGAACCGCTCCTTCGCCTTGGTGTAGGGCACCACGACGAGGAAGTAGACGATCACGGACAGGATCAGGAACGCGATCACTGCGTTGATGAACTGGCCGACGTTGACGTCCGCGATGGTTGCGTCACTGAAGTCGGGCTGTTCGAAGACCTTGCCGATGAAGCCCGTGAGCACGGCCGTGAACGTCGAGACCACCGTCGCGAAGGACAGCGCCATGATCAAGGCGACGGCCGTCTCGACCAGGTTCCCGCGGAGCACGAAGTTCTTGAACCCGGACATGTGGTTCTCCTCTACCGAGACACGATTTCCCCACCCTCGTAGGGACCGGCCCCGAACCTAGCGGCTCGTCCACGCGTACGTCACGAAGGAGGTGACCGCTGCGGCGGTGACCTCAGCCACCGTCGAGGTGGGGATCCCGACCACGATCAGCCGCCCGGTGATCGCATCCGGTGCTTCCTGGTCCACGCCGGGTACGGCGAGCACGACGACCCCAGCGGCGACCGTCGTGGTGGTGCGTGACTCGGGGGCGGTGGCGAGGAGGTCGACCTCGTCGCCGACCTCGAGGAGGCCGACCTGCGCGGCGTCGGAGATGCGTACCGGCAGGGCGACGGTTCCGGGTGCGCCGGCTGTCAGCCCGGGTCCGACCAGACGGACGTCGGTCACCGCTTCCCCGGCGCGCAGCGGCGCTGCCAGGATCGCGCCGGTCGCGCCCGTCACGTCGGTCAGGACGCCGTCCGGCGCCAGGTCCGGGTCCATGGCGACGGTGCGGAGATCGTCGTCGGCGAGCACCGCCCCTGCGGGCAGGTCGCGGGCGGCGACCAGGACCTGGTCGGTCGGTGCCGCCGGCGGTGCGGCGGCCTGGAGGCCGGCCGCGACCGCTCCCGCCGCGCAGAGGACGGCGAGGAGTCGACGACGCCGCAGCACCGCGCGTCGTACGGCCGTCAGCCGGTCGCGGACGCGGTCGGAGAGGTCCCGGTTGGCCATCAGCCGACGGTAGGAGCCGGACGTACGGCGGCGCGCCCCCGAGCTGCGGTTGTCCACAGGGGTCTCGATACGCCCTCGCCTAGCGGCTCGGGCTACTCGACCACCGGGGAGGCTCGGGCTACTCGACCACCGGGGAGGCTCGGGCTACTCGACCACCGGGAGGCTCGGGCTGGTCGAGCAGCGGAGGGTCAGGCGGGGGTGGCTGCGGGGGTGGTGCTCGAGGACGACGACGAGAGGACGAGGAGTCGGAGGAGCTGAGAGCTGGAGGAGGCGGCCGGCGTCGCTGTCGACGGCTCGCTCGCCTTCTCCGTCGACTTCTCGCTCGCGCCGTTCTTGTCGCGGCTGTCGTTGCGGTAGAAGCCCGAGCCCTTGAACACCACGCCGACCGCGTTGAAGAGCTTGCGCAGCTTGCCCGAGCACTCCGGGCAGACCGTCAGCGCGTCGTCGGAGAAGCTCTGGACCTGCTCGAAGGCATGCCCGCACTCGGTGCAGGCGTACTGGTAGGTGGGCATCGGGTCTCCCCAGGATCAGGTCTGTGACTTAGCACTCTCGTCTAACGACTGCCAATGCTACTTGAGGACCCGGGGAACCGGCACAATGTCGACCACCATGACCGCCGCGACCCGCCGACTGCGCAACTGGCCGGCCTCACTGCGCTGGACTGCCTACGTCGCGATCGCGCTCGCCCTGCTGCTGGTGCTGGTGCTGATCGCCGGCGTGGGCGTGGTCCGAAGGTCGTGGCCCGAGACGTCTGGCGAGCTCGAGATCCCCGGCCTCGAAGGAGAGGTGGAGGTGATCCGCGACGACCACGGCATCCCGCAGATCTACGCAGATTCCATGCACGACCTGGTGCTGGCCCAGGGTTTCGTGCACGCCCAGGAGCGGTTCTTCGAGATGGACGTCCGTCGTCACGCGACGGCGGGGCGGCTCGCAGAGCTGTTCGGTGAGGACGCCGTCGAGACGGACCGGGTCGTCCGCACCCTCGGCTGGCGACAGGTCGCCGAGCAGGAGCTCACGATGCTCAAGCCGGCGACCCGCGACCTGCTCGACGCCTACGCCGAGGGCGTCAACGCCTACCTCGTCGACCGTGGTCTGTCCGAGATCTCGCTGGAGTACGCCGTCCTGGACCTCTCGGGCCTCGACTACTCACCCGAGGCCTGGACGGCCGTCGACTCCATCGCCTGGCTCAAGGCGATGGCGTGGGACCTCAAGGGCAACCTCGAGGAGGAGATCGGGCGAGCGCGGTCGATCGGCGCCGTCGGTACCGAGCGCGCCAGCCAGCTGTTCCCGCCGTACCCCTTCGACGAGCACCCCCCGATCGTCGACCAGGGTGCCGTCGTCGACGAGGTCTTCGAGCAGGACGCCACCGCACCCGGCACCCGGCTGCCGCAGCGGCCGCCGCTCGGGCCGCGGGTGCAGGAGGCGCTGGCCGGCATCGAGCAGGTGGTCGGCGCCGTCCCGGCGTTGCTCGGCTCCGGTGACGGCATCGGCAGCAACGGCTGGGTCGTCGGAGGTGAGCACACCGACAGCGGCGCGCCGATCCTGGCCAACGACCCGCATCTCGGGGTCTCGCTGCCCGGTGTCTGGATGCAGGTCGGGCTGCACTGTCGCGAGGTCGGCGAAGCCTGTCCGCTCGACGTCGCGGGCTTCAGCTTCTCCGGCGTGCCCGGCGTGATCATCGGTCACAACGCCGACATCGCGTGGGGGTTCACCAACCTCGCCCCTGACACCACCGACCTCTACATCGAGCGCGTGCGCGACCGGCGCTGGCAGCACGACGGCCGGAGCAAGCCGCTGACCGTCCGCGAGGAGACGATCGAGGTGCGCGGCGGCGACGACGTCACGATCGAGGTCCGGTCCACGGCGCACGGGCCGTTGCTCTCCGACCTGAGCGGCGAGCTCGGCGACGTCATCGACGACGTCGGGGGCAGCGGCGTCGTACGCGACGTGAACTGGCGGTGGGACCACGCCGTCTCGCTCGCCTGGACGGCGCTCGACCCGCAACCGACGGCCGACGCCCTCTACGGGCTCAACCTGGCCACCGACTGGCGCTCCTTCCGTGCTGCGCTCGCCGACTTCGCCGTACCAGGCCAGAACGTCGTCTACGCCGACACCGAGGGTCACATCGGCTACCAGGCGACCGGCCGGGTGCCGATCCGCAAGTCCGGCAACGAGGGGCTGCTACCTGCGGCCGGCTGGCTGGCGGAGAACGACTGGACCGGCGAGTACGTGCCGTACGACGCGCTGCCCAACGTGCTCGACCCGGAGTCCGGTCTCGTGGTGACCGCCAACCAGGCAGTCGTCGACGACGGGAGCGGCTATCCCTACTTCCTCACCGACGACTGGGACCGCGGGTACCGGTCGGCGCGGATCCGTGACCTCCTCGAGGACGACGAGTCACTCGACCTCGACGACATGGCAGCGGTCCAGACCGACGACCGCAACCCGATGGCGCCGCTGCTGATGCCGTACCTCCTCGAGGTGGAGCTGCCCGGCGGCTACTACTCCGCTGGACAGCGCCACCTCGCCCAGTGGGACTTCCACCAGGGTCCCGAGAGCGCCGCGGCGGCCTACTACAACGTGGTGTGGCGAGAGCTGCTCGCGCAGACGTTCCACGACGAGCTGACCGGGACCTTGCGCCCCGACGGCGGCCAGCGGTGGTTCGCGGTGGTCGCGGACCTGCTCACCCGGCCGGGCGACCTCTGGTGGGACGACCTCGAGACCGACGACGTCGTCGAGACGCGGGACGACATCCTCGAAGCCGCGATGCGCTCGGCCCGTGACGTCCTCACCGAGCGGCAGTCACCGGCTGCGGACGAGTGGACCTGGGGCGGGCTGCACCGCCTCCAGCTGCGGTCGTCGACGCTCGGAGAGTCCGGGATCGGAGTCGTCGAGCGGTTGTTCAACCGTGGCGACTGGGAGGTCGGCGGCGGTGGAGCCATCCCCAACGCGACCGGCTGGGACGCGCGGGAGGGGTACAACGTGTTCTGGGCGCCCTCGATGCGGATGGTGATCCCGCTCGACGACCTCGACGAGGCCCGGTGGATCAACCTGACCGGCGTGTCCGGGCATGCCTTCCACCCGCACTACGTCGACCAGACCGACCTGTGGGCCCGCGGCGAGACCCTGCCGTGGGCGTTCTCCACCGACGCCGTCGAGGAAGCCGCGGAGGACACGCTGACGCTGACGCCGGCTGACTGAGTGGGGGGTAGGTCTCGAGACGGTCGCCAGGGCGACCTCCTCGACCATCGGTGGTGGGGTGACCTGCTCGACCGTCGGAACCGGCGGCGTCGGTCGTCGAGTAGCCCGAGCCGCTAGGCGAGGGCGTATCGAGACGCCTGCACCCGACCGACAACCTGGACCGTCGGGGTCGGCGCAGTCGACGGTCGCCAGGGCGACCTCCTCGACCATCGCGTGGTGGGGGGGTGAGCCTGATCGACCATCGTCGGTCGTCGAGTAGCCCGAGCCGCCAGGCGAGGGCGTATCGAGACGCCTGCACCCGACCGACAACCTCGACCATCGGGGATCGGTGCGCAGGTCTCGAGACGGTCGCCGGCGACCTCCTCGACCATCGGTGGTGGGACGACCGCGCGCACTCAGAACCGGGTGATGCCGTCCGGGGTGGCGGCCGCAGCGACGCGTCGGTCGTGCGACTCGGTGGGTACGGCGACGCCGGTCTCGTCGGCGTAGAGCAGGACGCAGGTGAAGGTGCCGAGCGGGACCCGGGCGAGGGCGCGGTCGTAGGAACCACCGCCGCGGCCGAGACGATCGCCGGCGGGGGAGACCGCCAAGCCGGGGACGAGCACCACGTCGGCGGTGGCGACGGCGTCGGGTCCGAGCCGCGGGCTCATCGGCTCGAGCAGGCCGCGGCCGGCGGGCGCGAGCGAGGTCTCGCCGTGGTACGTCGCCCAGTCGAGGTCGTTGTCGGGCAGCAGCACCGGGAGGATCACCCGCTTGCCCGCCGATGTCAGCCGGTCGAGCAGCGCGGTCGTGCCGGGCTCGGTGCCGACGGAGACGTAGCAGGCGACGGTGGCGGCGCGTCGTACCTCCGGTGCGGCCAGCAGGTGGTCGGCGATCGCGCGGGCGTCCTCACCGATCTCCGACAGCGGCCGGCGCCGCCGCGCGGTGACCAGCTGGTCGCGCAGCGCGAGCTTGGCGACCTCGGCATTTCCGACCGGTTCCGGGAGGGATTGCGGACTCCACACGGGGCCAGCCTACGATCGGGGTATGGGTAGCGCCGGTTTGGAGATCGCACGCGCGAAGATGGTCGACGCAGGTGTCGATCCCGTGGCCATCGAGACGTTCGCGCACTACTACCGCTTGCTGGAGCACGGCGAGACGGGACTGATCGCGGAGTCGAGCATCGAGCCCGTCGACATCGAGCGGCTGGCCGACGTCGACGTACCTGCCGATGTCGCGGCCGACGCCCTCCGGCAGACGGCGATCATCAAGCTCAACGGTGGTCTCGGCACGTCGATGGGCATGGACCGCGCGAAGTCGCTGCTGTGCGTGCGCCGAGGTCTGTCCTTCCTCGACATCATCGCCCGGCAGGTGCTCCACCTGCGTCAGAAGTACGACGCCCCGCTGCCGCTGCTGTTCATGAACAGCTTCCGCACCCGCGCGGACACCCTCGAGGCGCTGGCGCGCTACGAGGGCCTGGCGGTCGAGGGATTGCCGCTCGACTTCCTGCAGAACAAGGAGCCCAAGCTCCTCGCCAAGAACCTCACGCCGGCCAGCTACCCGAAGGACCCCGACCTCGAGTGGTGCCCACCGGGCCACGGTGATGTCTACACCGCGCTGCGGGGGAGCGGCCTGCTCGCCCGGCTGATCGAGCAGGGCTTCCGCTTCGTCTTCATCTCCAACTCCGACAACCTCGGCGCGGTCCCGGCGCCCGAGGTGGCGGGCTGGTTCGCCCAGACCGGTGCGCCGTTCGCGATCGAGGCGGTCCGTCGTACCCCCTCGGACAAGAAGGGCGGCCACTTCGCCCGCCGGAAGGCCGACGGCCGGCTGGTCCTGCGCGAGACGGCGCAGACCGCGAAGCAGGACTTCCCGGCGCTCGCCGACCTCGAGCGGCACCGGTTCACCTCGACCAACAACATCTGGATCGACCTGCACGCGCTCCGTGACACCCTCGACCAGCGCGACGGCGTGCTCGGACTGCCCTTGATCAAGAACACCAAGAGCCTCGACCCCAGCGACCCCAGCACCCCCGAAGTGATCCAGATCGAGACCGCGATGGGTGCGGCGATCGAGGTCTTCGAGGGCGCCACGCTGATCGAGGTCGGTCGTGACCGGTTCGTCCCGGTCAAGACGACCAACGACCTCCTCGTGCTGCGCTCGGACGTCTACGCGATCGGGTCGGACTTCGTGCTCGACCTGGTCGCCGCCGACGTGCCGTACGTCGACCTCGATCCCGACCACTACAAGCTGGTCGGCGAGTTCGACAAGCGCTTCCCCGACGGCGCCCCGTCGATGGCGAAGGCGTCGTCGCTGAAGATCGAGGGCGACTGGACGTTCGGCCACGGCGTCGAGATCGTCGGCGAGGTCGCGCTCGACGCTGCGACGGCGCAGCGTGTCCCTGCAGGTGAAGTCCTCACGGGGCCGGATCAGTAGTGCGCCCGTCGCGCAGCAGGACGCTGTGCTGACCCGACCCGGGGAGGGCCGCAGGGCTGATCCCGGGACGACGGTCGAGGCCCACGTCGAGCGGATCCTGGCCGGGGTGGTGGCGCTGGCCCCGGTGACCGTGCCGCTGGGCGAGGCCGTCGGTCTCGTCTGCGCGGCCGACGTCCCGGCGGCGGTGAGACTGCCACGGTTCGACCACGCCGCGATGGACGGGTACGCCGTCCGCGCGGCCGACGTCGCGTCAGCGACGGCGACCGACCCCGTGGTGCTGCCGGTGGCCGGCGTGGTCGCCGCCGGTGACGCCGCACAGCCGACGCTCGCTCCCGGCACTGCGTGGAGGATCATGACGGGCGCGCCGGTGCCCGCCGGAGCCGATGCAGTGGTGCCGTTCGAGTGGACCGACCGCGGCCACGAGCAGGTGCGGGTCGACGGTTCCGTACCCGTGGCCCAGCACATCCGGATGGCCGGCGAGGACGTCGTCGGGGGCGCGGTGACGGTGTCCGCCGGCACGCCGCTGGCACCTCGGCACCTGGCACTGCTCGCGGCGGTTGGCACCGCCTCCGTCGCGGTGCACCCGTCGCCGAAGGTCGCGGTGATCGTGACCGGCCAGGAGCTCGCCGTACCCGAGGCGGACCTGGACGACCTGCCCAACCAGGTCCCTGACAGCAACAGCGTCGCGCTGGCCGCGGCCGCCCGCGCGGCAGGGGCGCGGGTCGGGTCCTTCGGCCCGGTCCCCGACGACCCGCAGCTGCTCCTCGACCAGCTGGCGCTCGCGGCCGAGGTCGCCGACCTGATCGTGACCACCGGTGGGGTGTCGGCCGGCGACCACGACGTCGTCAAGGCCGCGCTGCGCGACCGCGAGGGCTTCTGGTTCGGCTCGGTCGCGGTCAAGCCCGGGAGGCCGCAGGGCGCTGGCGCGGTGACCGCGGCGGACGGTCGGCGGGTGCCGGTCATCTCGCTGCCGGGCACACCGGTCGCGGCGTACGCCTCCTTCCGGCTCTTCGCGGAGCCGGCGATCCGTGCGCTGGGCGGACGGTCCGGCGCGGCACCGGCGCACGCGGTCCTGGAGGCACCGGTCGGCGTGGCGGTCGACCGGACGCTGGTGCTGCCGGCGACGTACGTCGCTCCCGGCAGGGTCGCCCAGCTCGCCGGTCACGTCGGACACTCGCAACGGTTGCTGGCCGCCGCCGACGTGCTGATCGTCGTGCCGCCGGGTGACGGTCCGCTGCCCGCGGGTGCCGAGGTCGTGATCCTTCCCCTGGACTAGTGCGTCCTAGTGGGAGCATGGACCCATGAGTGACCCATCGCCCGGGCTGACCCACGTCGACGAGACCGGCGCCGCCCGGATGGTCGACGTCTCGGGCAAGGCGGTGACCGTGCGGACCGCGACCGCCTCCGGTCGGGTGCTGGTCGCCCCCGAGGTCGTCGCGCTGCTCCGCGGCGAGGGCGTGCCGAAGGGCGACGCGCTCGCGGTCGCGCGGATCGCGGGAATCATGGGCGCCAAGAGGACGCCGGACCTGATCCCCTTGTGCCACCCGCTCGCGATCTCCGGCGTGACCGTCGACCTCGCGGTGGCCGACGACGCTGTCGAGATCGTCGCGACCGTGCGAACCAGCGATCGGACCGGTGTCGAGATGGAGGCGCTCACCGCGGTCTCGGTCGCGGCGCTGACCGTCGTCGACATGGTGAAGGCGGTCGACAAGGGGGCGGTCATCAGCGACGTGAGGGTCGAGACCAAGACCGGCGGGAAGTCGGGGGACTGGGCACGATGACCGCATGCGACCTTCCGCTCCTCTCCTGTGTTCGTCCACGAGCGACCGACCGGGGACCCTGGGGATGAGCGACGCGCGTGGGCTCCAGGCGGCGGTCATCGTCGCGTCCAACCGCGCGGCCGCCGGCGTCTACGACGACACCACCGGCCCACTGATCGCCGAAGCCCTCCGTGGGCTCGGTTTCGCCGTGGTCGACCCGGTGGTCCGTCCGGACGGCGAGCCGGTGGGTACCGCCATCGCCCTCGCCGTGCATGAAGGTGCGCGGGTCGTGCTCACCACCGGTGGCACCGGGCTCACCCCGACCGACCAGACACCCGAGGTCACCCGGCCGCTGCTCGACCGCGAGGTCCCCGGGCTGGCCGAGACGATCCGCGCAGCGGGCGTGGCCAAGGGCGTGCCGACCGCTGCGCTCTCGCGCGGGCTGGCCGGCGTCTCGGGGAACTGTCTGGTGGTCAACCTGCCGGGCTCGCGCGGCGGGGTGAAGGACGCCCTCGACGTGCTCGGGCCGGTGCTCGTGCATGCCGTCGAGCAGATCGTCGGGAGCGACCATTGAGCCCCGACAAGCGGATCCGCCGGCTGGGGCGGATGACCACCTCTGTCCCCGGCCGCGCCTGGCCCAACCGGCTGACGTCCGGTGCCGACCCGGTCGTCACGCTGCGCCCCGTGCGGCGCGCCGACGCGCGTGCCTGGCGGGACGCACGCCGCCGCAACGCCACCTGGCTCTCCCCGTGGGACGCCACGGTGCCGCCGGGCGGCGACGGCCGCCCCACCACGTTCCCGGCGCTCGTACGTCGCCTCGCCCGCGCTGCGCGACGCGGGACGACGTACCCCTGGGTGATCGAGGTCGACGGCCGCTTCGCGGGCCAGCTGAGCGTCAACAACATCGTGCGGGGATCGGCCCAGTTCGCCTCGGTCGGCTACTGGATCGACCAGGAGTTCGCGGGCCGGGGCGTCGTACCGCGGGCGGTGGCGATGGCAGCCGACCACTGCTTCTTCACGGCGAACCTGCACCGGCTGGAGATCTGCATCCGGCCCGAGAACACCAACTCGCTGCGGGTCGTGGAGAAGCTCGGCATCCGCGAGATCGGCTACGCGCCCCGTTTCCTGCACATCGACGGGGCCTGGCGAGACCACCGCATCTTCGCGATCACCAAGGAGGAGGTCCCGCGCGGGCTGCTCGCCCGGTTGGAGGAGTCGGGCGGGGATGCGTCGGCGCAATGAGCGCCGGCGTCACGTAGGCCTTGTGGGACGCGGGATCACATCAGTCACATGAGTCAATCTGTGACACACCGATAGACATACGTACCGAACAGAGGTACCCGGCCTAGCCTCTCGGTTGTGGACCTGAGCGCGTTGATCTTCGTCGCCCTGGCAGTTGCCTGGGCCGTCTACCTCATCCCCAAGGCGCTCAGGCACCACGAGGTGGATCGGGTCAGCCGTTCGGTCGAGAGTCTTCTCCGACCGGGTCCGGGTGCTTGCCCGACGCGAGCCGGTCTCGGCCAGCCGGGCCTCCTTGGTGGTGAGCTCGTCGGGTACGACGCGCGGCACCCATGCCGAGCCTGTCGAAGCCGAGGTCGCCGTCGAAGATGCGGGCGAGCACGCCGAGGCTCCCGTCGCTCGGCCGCAGGCTCGTGCTCGCAATGGTGCTCCTGCGCGCGCTGCCCAGCGCCGACGTCGGGTGGTGGCCCTCATCCTGGTCGCCAACCTGGTCACCATCGGGGTGGCCGCTGCCGGAGTCATCGGTTGGGTGTGGGAGGCGATCCCGGCGACGCTCCTCGTCGCCTGGCTCGTCGCCTGCCGACTGATGGTCCGCAAGGAGCATGCCGCACGGGGCCGCACGGCACCGGTCCGCAAGCGCCGTACCACTCTTGTCGACCAGGTGGTCGCCGACGAGGACACGGTCGACGACACCGACGAGATCTCCGCGGTTCGCGCCGACGGAGCCTCGCCCGTGCCCGGCGGGTGGGACCCGGTGCCGGTCACCCTGCCGACCTACGTCGCGAAGGCGACCGCCGGCCGCTCCGTGCGCACCATCGACCTCGACTCCACCGGGGTGTGGAGCTCGGGACGAAACGCAGCCGACTCGGCTCTGGCGCGCGAGGCCGACGAGCAGCGTGCGGAGCAGGTCGAGCCCGCCGAACGCCGCGTCTCCGGCGCCTGACCCTCGACCGGATCCGGGCGGACCTGGATTCGGATCGGTCGGTGCCCTGGTGCTACCGTTTCCCCTCGCTTGGGGCTGTGGCGCAGTTGGTAGCGCGTCTCGTTCGCAATGAGAAGGTCAGGGGTTCGAATCCCCTCAGCTCCACCCAAACCCGCTGGTCAGAGGCTGTGCCCGTCGATCCGAGGGCGGATCCGTCCACGGAGAGTGCTACTTGGTAGCAACGACCCGCACTCCGTCTGGGAGACGCGTGCTGTCGCCGACTGCATCGTCCAGCCACATCCCGATCACGCCGGCCAGCTCCATGGGGTGACTGAAGTTCACCGCATGGGCCGCCTCGTCCACGATCGCGACCGTCAGGTGCTGCGGAGCGAGCCGGGCAACTTCGCGGATGCGCTCCGGTGGCGGCATGAGTGGGTCGCGGACCCCCAGGACGGCAAGGGTCGGGACGGGGGTGCGCAGCAGGCGCTCCAGCGACGGGAAGCGTGTCAACTGGCGGAAGAGGCGGAGGCCGTTCAGCGGCCCGAACTTGAGATAGTCCGGTAGTGCGACGGGAAACATCGTCGTTCTCTCCCGAAGTACGTCCCTCGCCAGCTGGCCGAGGGCGCGGCTCATGGGCTGGTTGTGCACGCCTCCAGCTGGGGAGACCAGGACGAGGCCATGGATCCGCTCGGGCGCCTCGTGAGCCACCTCCAGGCTGATTGCGCAGCCCATCGAGTTCCCGACGAGGACGGCCTTGTCGATGTCGAGGCGGTCGAGGATCGCCAGCGTCGTCTCGGCCAGGGCGGGGATGCCCAGGACCCGCTCGCGGCGCTCGCTGCGCCCGTAGCCGGGCAAGTCCGGAACCACGTTGACCCCGCGAGTGGCAAGGGCGCGCGCGGTCGGCATCAGGTATGCCCCGGAGATCGCGAACCCGTGGATGTGGACGAGAGGGACACCGTCCTCGTGGATGCTGCGTCGGCAGTAGACCGATGTTCCGCCCACCTGCAGTCTCTCGGTCACCCAGCCGTCGTCTGGTTCTCCATGACCCGGCATGGGCTGAGCGTAGTGGGCCGCTCCCGGTCGCTCGCGCTACTCCAGCGCCGTGGTCGGGCTGCGACGACGTCGTCAGCGGCGCGCCCCGGCGGACAGAATCAGCAGGTCATGTCGCAAATTCGCACTCACGGCTTCGGTAGCCTGCGAACGTCACCGCGAGAAGGGGGATGGTGCGCATGGGTGTCGAGCCCGCCGATGACTGGCGCCGCGGTGTTGTCGTGGATACGCCTCCTCCGACGTCGCCTCCGACGTTCGAGCTGGCTCCGGACGCGGTCTCCGGCGCCCCGCTCTGGCCGCTCCAGGAGATTCTCGACGGCGCCTTCTTCGTGATCGGCGCAGCGCTGGTGACGTGGCTGGGATGGATCGTGGTCAGAGTCGGCTTCGAAGGCTGGTACGTGATCGGCTCTGTCTTTGTCTTTTGGATGTTGCTGGCCTACGTGGGGTTGCCTCGCCTGCAGGAGGTGCTCTCGAAGGTCTATGTGCCCGACTACTTCATCGGGCGATCGCTCACCGAGGTCGGCGTGCTCGGTGACCCGATCAACCTGGCCCTGGACGGCGGCGAGGCGGACATCCATGCCGCCATGACCCGAGCCGGATGGGTCCGTGCCGAGGAGCTCACGATCCGCTCCTCCTGGGGGATCGTGCTCTCGTCGGTGCTTCGCCGTCCCTACCCCGAGGCTCCGGTGTCCTCGTTGTTCCTCTTTGGGCGGCGGCAGGCTTTTGCCTATCAGCAGGAGGTGGACGGCAACGCCTCCCAACGCCACCACGTGCGTTTCTGGCCGGTTCCTGAGGGCTGGAAGCTACCCGGTGGGTTCCACGTGGAGTGGCTGGCCGCTGCGACGTACGACAAGGCAGTGGGCATTTCCCTGTTCACCTTTCAGGTGACGCACCGCGTGGACGCCGACATCGACATCGAGCGCGACTACGTCATCAACACGGTCCGGTACGTCGAACCGGAAGCTTCCCTGCGCGTCATCAAGGAGTACTCCAGCGCTTTCACCACCCGCAACGGCGGAGGCGACGTCGTGCGCACCGACGGAAGCCTGCCGATCCTTGACCTGACCAGGCTCCAGGCGCCGGAGCCGGCCCAGGTGGAGCCCGCGCCCGATGCGTTGTCACGTGCGGTGTCCCATCGGGTGCCGCCGCCAAGCCTCCTCGCCGGGGGGGTGATGAGCATGGCCAAGGCCGCCGTGACACTGATCGCTGTCCTTCTTGCGATCCTCCCGGGGGATAGCCCTCCGGCTCACACGTCGACCTTCGAGCTGATCGTGATGGGCGTCGGTGCGCTGTGCCTGATTGGCCTGTGGGTGTTCATGCTCGCTCACCATGCCTGGGCCCGGATCGCCCTGATGGTCGCATGCACGGTGGAGGCGGTCACGCAGCTGATCGACCTCAGTGCCGTCGCTGAGGTCAAGTTCCTCGTGTTGATGAGCGCGGCGATCACTGTCCTCATCCTCATCGCGGTGAGCTCCAACGAGGCGCGGCGCTGGGTGAGACTCGGTCGACGAGGCTGAGCTCGGTCCGGCGCGCCCGTCGACGACCCGGCTCAGCGGGTGGCCTCCGAGAGCATCGTGAGCACGAGCTTGCGTACATCGTCCGCCCCAGCGAGGGCCAATGCCTCCCGGGCCAGCGCCGCGCAGCGCTTCACGTCGAGCTCCCGGACCGCCGCCTTGACCCTCGGCACGGCGGGCGGAGAGACGCTCAGCTCTCGCACGCCCAGTCCGACCAGCACCGGGATGGCCAGCTCGTCGGAGGCGGCTTCGCCACAGACGGCGACGTCGATCCTGCCGGCCGCGGATCGGCAGACGTGGTCGATGAGCTGGAGCACGCCGGGGTCGAGGGCGTCGGACAGGGCCGCGACAGCACCGTTCCCGCGCTCGGCCGCGAGGGCGTACTGGGTCAGGTCGTTGGTGCCGATGCTGACGAAGTCGAGGTAGGGCAGGAACGCTTCGATCTTCAGGGCCGCAGCGGGAACCTCGATCATCGAGCCGATGTGCAGACCTTCAGGGATGCCGTCGGGGCCAGCCGCCTCGGTGAGCACCTGGCGGGCCTCGATCAGCTCGGCCGGGGTCGACACCATCGGGATCATGATGCTGGTCGGGAAGCTGCCGCGCGGTGCGGCAGATCGCCCCCATCTGGTCGCGCAGAAGGTCACGGTGGGCGAGGCTGAGCCGGATGCCCCGTTGACCGAGGAACGGGTTCGCCTCCTGGGGCATCGGAAGGTACGACAAGCGGCTTGTCTCCCCCGACGTCGAGGGTGCGGAGGGTGATCCGCCGGCCGTCCATGGCCTCGGCGATGGCGTCGTACTCCGCCTGCTGCTCGTCGACGTCGGGTGCAGCACTCCGGTCGAGGAACAAGAACTCCGTGCGCACCAGGCCGGCGCCGTCCGCCCCGGCTGCGAGCGCGGCACGAGCGTCGGCCACCGATCCGAGATTGGCAGCCACGGCCACTGATGTGCCGTCGCGGGAGACTGCGGGTTGCTCGGCCAGGGCCAGCTGGCGGGCGTGTTGCTCCGCCGCGTCCGCGGCGCGGCGCTGGTACTCCTCCAGCAGCTCGGGCGATGGGTCGACGTGGAGCTCGCCGCTACCGCCGTCGAGCAGGATGGTGGTTCCCTCGGAGATGCCCAAGACCTCGGGGCCGGCCGCCACGACGACGGGGATGTCACGGGCCCGCGCGAGGATCGCCGCGTGCGAAGAAGGGCTCCCATGAGCGAGAACGACCCCGGTGACCAGGCCGAGGTCCAGGCTGGCGGTCTCGGTGGGCGTCAGGTCGTCTGCCACCAGGACGCCCTTCGATGTCATCCGCCGGGCGGGCTCGCCCGTCAGCGCCCGGAGCACCTGGTCGCCGACGGCGTGGACGTCCGCGGCTCGTTCCCTGAGGTAGGGGTCGGGCAGGCTCGCCCACTCGCGCTCGACGTCAGCCAGGCATCCGGCCCAGGCGGAGACCGCCCCGACCCCTGTGCTGGTGCGGGCCTTGACGTCGGCGAGCATCTCGGCGTCGGTGAGCAATGAGAGATGCGCGTCGAAGATGCTCGCCTGCTCCGCACCCACCTCGCGGGCGGTGACGACCCGGACGTGCTCGACCTCGCGGCGTACGGCGGCCACCGACTCCACGATGCGTCGCCACTCGGCGGCTGGTTCACCGACTGGATGCTGGTCGACGTCGACGGGCACTGCGGTGAGCCGGCGAAGCGGGCCGATCGCGATCCCCGGTGAGGCCGGAAGGGGGCCGTTGGCCGGCGCGGTCACCGACGGGACTGGCGGCTCGGCGGTCTCCTCGACAGCGTCCTCGACGGTCTCGTCGAACCGACGCGCGGCGAGCGTGAGCAGGTGCTCGACGGCCTCTTGGGCCTGAGGGCCGGAGGCGCGGACCTCTACTTCGTGCCCTCGCAGGGCGGCGAGCGTCGCGACCCGGCTCAGGCTTCCGGCAGGGACCGGGGAGCCGCCGGTGGTGAGGTTGCGCAGCTGGACCGACGCGTCAAGCGCACGAACCTCGCTGACCAGACGCGCGGCCGGCCTGGCGTGCAGGCCGTGGGGATTCTCGACCAAGAAGACGCCGACGATCTCCTCCGTGGCGACGTCGCTCGCATCGGATGTGGTGCCGTTCGGTGGTGGCGACAGGTGCCCCGACTTGCCCATGAGTGCGTCGCGCGCCTCGGCCGCGACCTCGGCCCGTCCGGCTCCGCCGGCGGCGGCAACGGCAGCGACGATGAGGCCCTCGACGAGGGGTGCGGGCGAGAGCGTCACACGGTCGCGGATCGAAGGGTCCTGGAGCAGGTCGAGCGCCAGCTCGGTGCTGAGCACGGCACTGCCGAGGTCCATGAGTACGACGACGCCCGCCGGGCCGTCCGCGCGCTCGATGGCCTGCATGATCGCGACCGCGTCGGTGCCGAACGCCGTCTCGTCGAGTCCGGCGGCCACCTCGATCCGAAGTGGCCGACCGTGCAACATCTCGGCGGCCAGGGCCACGGCGGAACGGGCCAGCGTCCGGCTGTGGGAGACGACGACCAGTCCGACGATCGGCTGGTCGCTCGAGGTTGGGGAGTCTCCCGAAAGGCTCTCTGTCATGTCCAGTGCGCTCCGCTCGCTCACAGGTTTGGTCAGTCAGGACGCTCAGAAGGGCGCTTCGGTGGCCGCTTCGAACAAGAGGGCCACGGTCGTGGCGCCGGGGTCTTGGTGTCCCACGCTGCGTTCGCCGAGATAGCTGGCTCTGCCCTTGCGCGCCAGCATCGGCGTGGTCGCATCCCGCCCTGCTGCGGCGGCGTCGCGGGCGTGCTTCAGGCAGGTGACCAGGTCCGCGCCGTCGCCGAGTGCCGCGTCGAGTGCGTCGACGGCCGGTGCCAGCGCGTCGTACATGGTCTTGTCTTCGGGCCCGGCCTTGCCGCGGTCGACCACGCCGCCGAGTCCGGCGCGTAGTGCCGCGGCGAACTGGGGCGCGGAGCTGGTCTCGGCGTCGCCGAGCGTGGTGCCGATCCGCAGAAAGAGGGTGCCGAACAGTGGACCGCTCGCTCCCCCGACCGAGGAGACCAGCGTCATGCCGACCTTGGAGAAGAGGGCCCCGGCGGTCGCCGGCGGGCTTTCGTCGAGCGCGGCCACGGCGGCCTTCATGCCCCGATCCATGTTCGACCCGTGGTCGGCGTCGCCGATCGCTGCGTCGAGCGCGGTCAGGTAGTCGCGGTTCTCTGCGACATGGTGGGCGAATCTTCGCACCCACTCCTCGAGGGCCGCCGTGGTCACGTTCTCGTCCATGTCTCAAATGCCCCATCTCAACGCGGAAGTGTTCACTGGAGCGTCCCAGAGAGAGAGCAGCTCGTCATCGGCCCTGAGCAGCGTGATCGAGGCGCCGGCCATGTCGAGCGACGTGATGTAGGAGCCGACAAGTGAACGTGCGATGGGCACGCCGTGCTCGCCGAGGATCTTGTTGACCTCGTTGAACAGCACGTAGAGCTCGATCAGCGGGGTACCGCCGAGCCCGTTGACGAACGCGATGACCGGTTCGCCCTTGACGAACGGGAGGTCCCCGAGGATCGGCTCGACCAACATAGCGGCGATGTCGCTCGCAGGCGCAAGCGGCAAACGCTTCCGGCCGGGCTCCCCGTGGATGCCGACACCGAGCTCCATCTCGTCCTCGCCGAGCTCGAAGGTGGGTTTGCCAGCGGCAGGCACGGTGCAGGACGTGAGTGCCACGCCCATGCTGCGTCCGTTGGCGTTGACCTTGCGAGCGACGTCAGCGACCTGGTCGAGGTCGCGGCCCTGCTCGGCTGCCGCGCCGGCGATCTTCTCGAGCAGCACCGTGACGCCGACGCCGCGACGACCTGCTGTCCAGGTGCTGTCCTGGACGGCGACGTCGTCGTCGGTGACCACCGAGACGACGCGCGCTCCGGTCTCCGCGGCCGCGAGCTCGGCGGCCATGTCGAAGTTCATGACGTCGCCGGTGTAGTTCTTGACGACGTGGAGGACGCCGGCGCCGCCGTCGACCAGCTTGGTGGCCGCAAGCATCTGCTCGGGCACGGGTGAGGTGAACACCTCGCCGGCGCAGGCGGCGTCGAGCATGCCGAGGCCGACGAATCCGCCGTGCAGCGGCTCGTGTCCCGAGCCGCCCCCCGAGATGATGCCCACCTTGCCCTGCCTCGGTGCGTCACCGCGGTAGATGATCTTGTGCTGGTGGTCGACTTGCAGCTCGGTGTGAGCTGCGTCGATTCCAAGCAGTGCTTCGGCCACGACGTCGCTCGGGTCGTTGATCAGCTTCTTCATCAGAGTTCCTTTGGTTGCTCGGTGTGTCAGGCGTTCGTGGACTCGCGGGCGGGTGTGGCCTCTGGATCGGGCGCTCCCAGGTCCAGTCCACCGTCGGGTAGCCGGTCGGCCGGGGTCCGCGAGAGGAGGCCGAACAGCAGAGCAGCGGCGATGCCGGCGAGGAGCTCGGCACCCAGGTAGACCGGCAGCTGGTCCCACTTCACGTCGCCGCCGGCGATCTGCTGGACGAGCATCGGGCCGAACGTGCGAGCGGGGTTGATGGAAGCGCCCGTCGTCGGGGCGACGGGGATGATGGCCGCGAAGACGACCAGGCCGATCGCGACGCCGGCGAAGCCGGCCGCGGCCTTGCGGTGGATGACACCGAAGATGGTGAACACCAGGATGAAAGTGCCCACGAACTCGGCGGTGAAAGCCTGCGCCACACTCACAGTGTCGGGGTTGTACGCCGCTACGCCGAGGCCGACGTCACTGGCTTGCTGGCCGAGAACGCCGATGATCGCGGTGGCGCCGACGAGGGCGCCGACCACCTGGGCCCCGATGTACGCCGGTACCTGCTTCCAGGGAAAGTTGCCGGTCACTGCCAGTCCCAGGGTTACCGCCGGGTTGATGTGGTTGCCACCGATGTGCCCGAGGGCGTAGACGGTCGCGATCACGACTGTGCCGAACGCCAGGGAGATCATCCCCAGGTCGGCCATGGTGAACGGCGCATCGCCGTTGACGATCAGAGTGGCTGGGACCGACCCCACTCCGATGAACACCAGAAATGCAGTTCCAATGGCCTCAGCACCCAAGCGCTGGAACAGATTGGTCTCGTCGAGCATGCCCGTTCCTCTACTTTCAGTAAGTCCGAATATGATTCGATATTGCCGAACGCGATTTGGACGGTACGCCTATGCTTCACTAGTGCGCAAGAGCTTTCGTGAAATCCGTCACACCTCTGAGAGGCAGGGGCAGTGATCCAGTCGATTGACCGCGCGATCCGGGTCCTGACCGCGCTCCAAGGCACCAGGCGAATGAGCCTGTCGGAGCTGGCCGACCGCCTCGACCTGGCGCCATCGACTACACACGGCATCGTCCGCAGCCTCGTGGAGCACGGGATGGTCGTGCAGGAACGCGGATCCAGCCGCTACCAGCTCGGGCCCGCCGTCCTCCGGCTCGGCAACGTCTACCTGGACACTCTCGAACTGAGGTCGAGGGCAATTCCATGGGCTGAGGACCTCGCCCGTCGCACCGGGCTGGCTGTGCGCACCGGCGTACTCCTCATCGACGACGTCGTGATCATCCACCACGAGCCCCGTCCGGACGGCAGCCGGCAGATGCCCGAGGTCGGGATCGTCATACCCGTCCACGCCAGCGCCCTCGGCAAGGCGATGCTCGCGTTCCTGCCGGAGGACGAAAAGCGGGTGCTCACATCTGGAGACCTACGCAGCATGACCGGCGAGACCACCACCTCGCCGGAGACCCTGCGCGACCAGCTGGACCAGATCCGCGCAACCGGCGTCGCGGGCGAACAGGACGAGGCCGTGATCGGCGAGAGCTCCCTGGCCAGCCCGGTCTTCGACTCCTACGGCGAGGCCGTCGGCGCGATCGGGGTCGTGGTCCCGTCCGGCGGCGACCTAAGCGGCCACGACGTCAGCGACCTGGTCCGCGAGACCGCACGGGCGGTCTCGCGCGAGCTCGGCGCAGCCTCCTGGCCACCGCGCCGGCCTGGGCAATAGCCCTTTCAAGGACGTGCCTCCTGACGGGCCTGCGTCTCGAGAAGGTCAGGGGCTCGAATCCCCTCAGTTCCACCGTGTGATGAGTCGCGACGTGGGTGACACGCCGGTCTCGAGCTTGAGGACGGTGATGGTGGCCTCGTCGGCGACGGCGAGGATCTTGGTGCCGCACATGCTACGGCCCGGCCAGGCGGTCGCGACCTGCCTGGGCAGGTCCGCCAACGTGCCGAACGAGAACTCATCGTAGCGCTGAAGCGACAAGGGGACGTCCAAGCACGTAGCGGCAGGATCGCCGACTCGCCTGACGCCGACTCACCATCGAGTCAGCAGAAGTCCGTCCGAGCAGGGTCGACCGCAGCCGACCGGAGGACGTACCAAAGTGCTCACAGCATGGCGGAACTGAGCGGGACGCATTTCGACATCCGACTTTGGTACGTCGGCAGGTCGGCAGGCGTCTGCTCGGCTGGGTCGGTCGCGCACGAGTCCCGCCGCCTGGCGCATCACAACTCTTCGTCATGGACGACCGAGTCGGATCGATGACCGGTCCCACCGACACAGGCCGCAGCGTTTCCTCGACCGAACCGGAATGATTGTTTCGTCGGCGATGTCGAAAGCGCAGGATGTGGTTCGACGTACGGGCAAGTCGGCCACCGAGAAGCGGTGGACACCAACGGTTGAGGAGCGAGCAATGCCGCGTTTCATGGGATTCGTCAGGATGGAAGAGGGCATCGGCGCGCCGCCGCAGGCGCTGTTCGACGCGATGGACAAGTACATCGGCGAGCAGGCCGCATCCGGGGCCTTCCTCGACGGCGGCGGGTTGTTCGGGACCGAGGACGCGGTCAACTTCGTGGTCCGCAAGGGTGAGACGACTCGCGTCGACGGACCGTATGCGGAGGCCAAGGAGGTCGTCGGCGGGTGGGCGATCCTGCAGTACGACAGCCTGGAGGACGCGATCGCAGGGCAGCAGGAGTTCGCCGAGCTGCACGCCAAGTACTGGCCCGAGTGCGAGATGGTCGCCACCCTGCGGCAGATCTCGGACGAGGCGCCGGAGGCGTCCGCCAGCTGAGCTCCACGACGGCGGATGCGGCCGTGCGGCCGGCCCTAGGCTGGCCGCATGGCCGAGACCGCGGAGACCATCACCGCCACGTGGCGTGACGAGTCCGCGCGGCTGATCGGCGCACTGACCCGGATGACCCGCGATCTCGACCTGGCCGAGGACCTGGCCCAGGACGCGCTTGTGACCGCGCTCGAGCGGTGGCCGACCGACGGCATCCCCGACAACCCCGGCGCGTGGTTGATGACCACCGCCAAGCGCCGCGCTGTGGACACCATCCGGCGGGCCGCCAACCTGCGCCGCAAGACCGAGCAGCTCGGTCACGGTCTGAGTGAGGAGGACCGGATGCCCGACCTCACCGAGCAGGTCGACTTCATCGACGACGACGTCCTCCGACTGATCTTCTTGTCCTGCCACCCCCAGCTGACCCCGGAGTCGCGCGCGGCCCTGACCCTTCGCCTGGTCGGCGGACTGTCGACGGCGGAGATCGCCCGCGGCTTCCTTGCCGCCGAGTCCGCGATGGGACAGCGGATCTCCCGGGCGAAGAAGACGCTGAGCGAGGCGGGCGCTGAGTTCGAGCTGCCAGTGGGCGATGAACGCGTCGCTCGGCTCGACGACGTGATGGCCGTGGTCTACCTGATCTTCAACGAGGGCTACACCGCAACGGCCGGCGACGACTGGATGCGTCCCGAGCTGACCAACGAGGCGATCAGGCTGGCCAGGATGCTCGCCGAGATGATGCCGGACGAGCCTGAGGTGCATGGGTTGCAGGCCCTGCTGGAGCTGCAGGCCTCACGCAGCGCTGCCCGCATCGATGCCGAGGGAATGGCGGTGCTGCTCGATGACCAGGATCGGAGTCTCTGGGACGAGCTGCTGATCCGCCGCGGCCTGGCTGCGTTGGAGCGGGCAGAGCGGCTGGCGGCGCGCGGCAGGCCGGTAGGTCGGTACTACCTGCAGGCCGCGATCGCCTCCCAACACGCCCGCGCCACCACACCCGACGAGACCGACTGGCGCGCCATCGCGAGCCTGTACGACGTGCTCGCCGAAGCCGCACCCGGCCCGATCGTGGAGGTCAACCGCGCCGTCGCTCATGGGCGGGCATCAGACCCGGATGCCGGGTTGGCCGTGCTCGATGGGCTCCCCGAGGGTGCGCTCGCCGGCTCGCACCTGCTGCCCAGCGTGCGCGCCGACCTGTTGGCACGAGCCGGTCGCCATACCGAAGCAGCCGCGTCGTTCCGCAAGGCAGCGTCGCTGACCCGCAACGAGAGCGAACAAGCGCTACTGCTGAGCCGCGCCGAGGTGTCGGAGAGCGCGACGTCGACGGACAGGTGACCCGCGTCAACGACAGGTTCGCCTACGACGGCGAGTGGAGGCGGGCAGACGAGTTCTCCCGCCGCTACCCGCCTGACTGGCACACCAGGAGTAGAGCGACCGATCGCGCACGGCTGACACCTCATCCACTGCGGCGCGTCAAAGTGCTTGGCGCCACGGACCCACGTCGAGTCCGGGATATCGGTCGGCGACCCCTGCCACGGTGCTCGATGTCCAGTACGGGTGCCCAGGCGGCGGGAAGCCGAACAGCTCGAGCTGTCGTGGGTTGGCGTGGGCCACGAAGTCGTACCAGTGCGGGTCATGGCTGCGGTCGGCCCAAGCATGGCGTTGCGCCCACTCCGCAGCCGCTGGGCGGTAGTTGACGTGCATGGTGAACCGAGCGCCCCGGGGTTGAGTGATGGCCGCTCCACGATGGATCGTTCCTGGTTGGAACGCCACCACGGTTCCTGCCGGCCCCGCGGCGACCACCTCGCGGGCATAGAGGTCCGGATGCCCGGTCGGGTCTACCCAACCGTCACCGCTGATGCTGCCATCGGTTCGCGGGAAGAAGTTGGGTCGCGCGGAAAGGGCGTCGCTCTCCTTCGACCGTGCCACCATCCGAGGGGCGCCTAGTTCAGGGGTGACATCGGACAAGAAGACGAAGAACTCGACCTGCCGGAACTCCGGTGCGTCAGACGGCACGAGGAGAGTGTGGTTGAGATAGTCCCGATGCAAGTCCTGGTCGTAATCCGCGGCACCTTCATACTTGGCCCACGCCTCCGCGGAATAGAGCCGCACACTGCCCTCCTCCAGCAGCGTCGCCGCTAGCTCGATCAGAGCGTCACAGACCGCAAGCTGGTTCATGGCTCGACTCGCGAACGGGAAGGCGTCGATACCGTCGAACTCGTCGCCGATGAACCGGGCGTTTCGAATGGGGTCAACGTCGTCGTGGAAGTCCTCGCCCGACGGAAAGACGCGAGGCAACTCCCGTTGCACTGCGGCTAGCTCCGTCGCTAGGCAGATACCGGTCCAAGACAACGAAACCATCGGCTACCCAAGACGCAGCTGCCGCCTCCAAGTCCATGGCAGCGAGTCTCGTCCGAGGTGGAGCGTCTCGTCCATTGGGTTGGACCCGCCCCGGGCATCTGCCAAGGATGGGTGCGGCTAATCGCCACCTCCGGTCAGGCGGGCGCAGGCGCGGGCTCCTCCGGTCCCGCCACCGGGAGCGCGTAGGTGAGCACGAAGGCCACCACCACCGCGACCACGACCTGCGGGGTGACCGAGACGCCGTCCGTGCCGAGCAGCAGGGTGGCCAGCAGCGTCGACGTCAGAGGTAGTCGGAGCATCGCGGCGCTCATGGCACCGATGCCCATCGCGATCGCCGGGGCGAGAGTCATCCCGGGCAGGCTGCTCGCCGCAATGCCGAGCACGGCACCGATGAACATCGCGGGGAAGACCGGCCCGCCGCGGAACGCGCTGAGGGACAGCCCGTAGACCAACGTCTTGCACACGGCGAGCAAGATCAGTACGCCGATCGAGTAGTCGGCGGCCTGGTCCACCAGCGCAGGCAACGCATCTTGGCCGGAGAACAACACCTGGGTGAAGCTGTTGTCGGAGATCAGCTGGTATGCCATCGCGGTGATGCCGATGAGCAGACCGAGCCCGCTGGTCACCACGATCCGGTTCAGATGCACGATCGGGCGCAGCGAGAGTCCGATCCAGCGGATCACCCACCCCAGCAACGCGCCGACGGCCCCCATGGCCACCGCCCAGGCCATCGTTGCCACCGTCGGATCAACCGCCGGCGGCACGGAGGTGAGGGCCAACGAGAAGCTGCCGAGGCCCGTCCAGCTGTCCAGGCCGACGAAGACCAGGGCACCGACGCCGGAGGCCAACAGTCCCGGCAACGCGACCAGGCTCAGGGTCAGACCACCGATGCCGGCGGCCTCCATGATCAAGAAGGCGCCGAGGACCGGGGAGCCGAGCAACGTGCTGATCGCGGCGAAGCTGCCGGCCGACGCCATGATCGTCAGCGCCATCGGCGGCGCGTCCTTTTTCGCCAGATGTACGGTCAGCGCGCCAAGACCGCCGCCGATGGCGATCAGGGGAGCTTCTGGACCAAGGACGGCGCCCAGGCTGAGCGTGGCGAACGCAGCGAGGATGACGGCGGGCAGGTCCCTGTCGGCAGGTGGGCCTCCTCCGGTCTTGAAGCCGAACGCCGGCGAGTGTCCCCCGTTGCCGGGGAGGTAGCGGATGGTCATACCGGTCAGAAGTCCACAAAGGGCCAACCAGGGCACCGGCCACCAGGCTGGTGTCCCCCCGGCAAAGACGTCCTGCGGGAGATCGTCGAACAGGTATTCCTGGACCGCCCCGACAAGGGCAAGGAAGCCGTAGGCAACAGCCGAGATCGGAATGCCCAGGATCGCGGCGAGCAGCAGCGCAAGGAGGTACGGCTTGGAGCGGATGACCGCAACCGGGTCTGGCGTCGGTGGCGCGGCCGTCGGGTCGGACTTTTCTGCGGCCGGAGATTTCGGCACCCGCGTCGTGCGAGTCGGTCATCTGACGCCCTCCTGGCGCAAAGCAACAGGCATTGGTGCCGTTGTGGACATTGCGATGCTAGTCGGCGACGGGCTGCGACGGGTCACGCCCGGGGTCCGACCTCGCGGTGGTCGAGCGCGAGGCCGTGCGGTCGAGCTCGCCGATGACATCGAGGCCGAGCCCTCGGATGCTGAGTTGGTTCTCAGGCCTACCGAAGGTGCTGATCGCCAGCCCGCGAAAGGTCTGTGGAGTCGGCGCGCATTCGCCAGGACCGAGGATGTCGCTTGCGCAGGACTCGACTCGCGGGCGCCGAAGCGCCTCTCGCGTGACCGCACACAAAACGCCACAATGGGGCAACGCACCGGCCATGCGCCGAACCTGTGCGTCCACAGGGAGGCGGGTGTCCGCCAGACAAGGCCGGGAACGCCGCGATGGGGTTGATCCTCTCGATCTTGATGCTGGGTCTGATGGCCAGCCTGTCGCCCGCCACGATCTTGGTGTTCATCCTCGTTCTCGGCACGACCAGGGCCCGGGTCAACGCCGGAGCGTTCTTGATCGGTTGGGCGGCATCGCTAACTGTCGTCTTCACTGTCAGCTACTACCTCGGCTCGTCGCGAAGCACCCAGCAGGGCGGGGGCGGACCGCGCTGCTCGTCCTCGAGGTCCTGGTGGGGTGCGCCCTCGTGGGTCTGGGTGTGCGGAGCTGGCGGCGTCGGCACGTGGTCTCGGAGCCCACTGACGGGGTGGGGTCGCGGCTGTTGGCCCGTCGCCTCGTCGACCTGAGCCCGCAGGGCGCAGCGCTCATCGGCGTGCTCAAGCAGCCGTGGGCGATCACGACTGCCGCAGCCGTTTTCCTGGTTCATCATCACGCGTCACCTCGCCTCGCTGTGTTCGCCTTCGCCTGCTTCATGCTCGCCTCGACCGCGAGCGTCGGGCTGATGTACATCTACTACTCCCGGCGGCCTGGCCAGGCCTCGGCCTACCTCGCTCAGCTTCGCGCCCGAGCGATCGCGATCGGGCCGGTCTTGTTCGCCGTGGCAGCCCTGGTGGTTGGAGGATTCCTCATAGTCGACGGCGTCCTGGGCCTCAACGCCTGAGCCTGTAGTTGAGCCACCAGCCGGTTCAACAACAGGATCTCCAACGGCCACCACGATCTCGTCGCGCGCAATAAGCAGCATCCCGAGACCGCGGCGGACACTACGCCCGTGCGGGCCTCATGTAGGTGGATCCTGGTTCGAGGACGCGGACGGCGACTGCTTCGCGGCGGTGGACGCCGGGCGATCGATCGCGGTTGCGATCAAGGGGAAGAAGAGCACTGACAGCACGCCCGCGCCGACCAGTGCGGCCGCGTTCTCTGGCCGCATCGTCCCGGTGGAGAGACCGATCTCGGTCAGCGCGACCACCAGGGGCAGCGTGGTGGCGCTGAGCAGCATCAGCTGGACCCGCTGGCGGCGGGGGAGGGCGCGGCGGTAGACCACCAGGATGGGCAGGCCCCGAACGGCCAGCAGGAGGACGAAGAAGACGACGAGCCGATCAGGCGACTCACGGATCGACTGGAGATCGATGCCCATGCCTGCGGTGACGAAGAAGACCGGGATGAAGAATCCGTATCCGACCGCGTCGAGCTTCGCCTCCAGCGCATGAACATCGCCCGGAGCCCATCTGCGGAGCACCGCGCCTGCGAGGAAGGCCCCTAGGACGACGTCGAGGCCGAACTCGCCGGCTAGGACCAGCAGGCCCAGAAGGAGGAGGATCGTCAACCGCAGCGTGGTCTGGCTGGTCTCGTCCGCCCCCTCGCGAGCGATGTGGGCCAACCGGTGCCCGTGGACGAAGCGTGGGAAGGAGGCCAGTCCCGCCGCCACCAGTGCGATCACAGCCAGGGAGATCAGTGCTGAAAACCTGCTGTTGACACTCAAGAAGATTGCGATGGCGAGGATCGGGAAGAGTTCGCCGATGGCCCCTGACGCGAGAAAGTACCTCCCTAACGCACCACCGAGCATGCCCTTCTCCCGGAGGATGGGGAGCACTGCTCCTAGTGCCGTTGTGGTCAGGGCGAGGCCGACGGCAGTGAACGCATCGACATACCCCACGACGGTCAGCCCGCCGACCACCGCGGCTGCGATGACGGCGGATGCGACCCACGCGACCAGTGCCAGCCGGCCCGGCCGGTCGAACAGCATCGCCGGGTCGATCTCGAACCCGGCGAGGAGGAAGACCATGCCCAGACCCACGCTGGCGATCAGTGCGATCTCGGGGGTGACCTCCAAGCCGAGGACCTGCGGACCGATGACAACTCCGCCGAGGATCAACAGGATGAGCTGGGGGATCCGTTGTCCGGGCACGAGCACGGCGAGAATCGGTGCCACCGCCGACACGGCTGCCACGACGAACAGCGTCGCCAGGTCAGGGAGAAGATCCATTGTCGTGTCAGCCCAGTCCGAGCCGATCGGGGGTGCTGGCGAGTTCCGCAAACCCCACGCTGACGTGCTCTCGCAACATCACCTCGAGGGTCTCCCGGACCCGCGCGACCTCCTGGGCTGCCGCGTGCGGGCACGTCGGTTTGGAGGTCCTGGAGAGCGGCGGCAAGACGCCTGGTGACGTGTGGTGACGAGATCCCCAAGGCGGTGACCTCGACGAACGCCAGGTGCAACAGGTAGGCCCAGGAGTAGGTTGCCTCGACCAGTCGGACCGTGCCCGCTGGGTCGACATGGAGGCCGGTCGGGGTCGGGAGGCGGGCGATGCGCAGCAACAGGTCGTGGAGCCGGTCGATCACCAGGACGGCGGTCGTCGGCTGGTTGATCGCGGGGGACAACGCCTGGGTTGCGACGTCGACAAGTTGTCGGATTCCGAACGTCGGGTCCTGGTAGAGGGTCCGCGCCCGCCCGAGGTCCAGGCAGGCGAGCAGGTCCGCGTCCGGCGGGCGTTCGGTCACCGTGCACGGCCAGCACCGGGCCGCCGGTTGCGACGTACTCTCCGACGCGAGGAAGAATTTCGATCACGCAGTCGTACGTCGCCGCCAGGTGCACCAGCCGAGGCCGATCGACTCCCAGCACCGTGCCGAGCATGCTCTTGTACGAGCGAGTGTCCCGGGAGGAAGTCAGATGGACGACGTGTGGGACGGCGGTCAGCTTGTGGGGGATCTGCCTCGACGTACGCCTCGGCCAAAAGGGTAGCCCCGCCGGATCGCGGCGCGCGCCTCGTCCGCGACGGCTGTGATCACCCATCCGACCTCGAGGAGGCGCATGGTCACGGTGACGTAGATGACGAAGATGATGACCGCCCCGGCGAGCATGGCCATGGAGACAATGACAGTCCTGGCTGCGGCTGGGGGATCAGTGACCTGGTCCATGGCCAGTCCGGCGACTGCGAAGGCGAAGGTGGCCAGGAAGTAGCCGAATGCGAGCTTGGTGACGCCGGACCGGACGAACGTGCGGATGACTCGCGGCGACAGTTGCGAGCTCGCCAGCTGTAGACCCACCAAGGTGATGGCGAACACGACACCTACGAACGTCAGCATCGACGAGGAGATCACCCCCAGCATCGTGTCGGCGGTCGACGTGCGGACCGCGCGTCCGAGACCCCAATCCAGCGGTAGCCCGACGACTTCCGGGTGCGCGACGACGACAGCCGTGAGGACGCCGCTGAGGACCAGCAGCAATGGGATGAACCAGAACCGGTCACGCAGCCATTCGAACAACCGCGCCCGGCGGTGGGCCCAACGGGACCCTGCGGTCAATGCCTGCATGTGGTCATGCTGGCCTGGATCCGATTGCCCCGCCAACGATCCAGGGACTTCAGGCCGGTCGGGCGGCGGTTCTGATCTGCTCATCGAACGCAACGGAAGCCGATGTGGGACGTCGCGGTGTCGTCGGCTTGCGGGGATCGCGCGGCGGGTCGGTAGCGGAGGCAGTATTCGGGAGCGCACAGGTGCGATCCCCCCTTGAGGACCCGGCGGGGGACGGTGCCCCCGAGTTCTGCACTGGCCGCGGCCCGGGCCTCCTCCCGGGACGAGGGTCCGCACCGGCAGCCGGCACCGCACGTCGGTCGGCGAGCAGGTCGATCGGAGCCGGCGCGTGGTCCGGCTGGTGGCGCTCGGCCGTAGAAGTCTGTCGTCCACTCCCACACGTTTCCGATGCAGTCGAACAGGCCGTACCCGTTGGCCGGGAAGGTGCCGACCGGGGAGGTGCCCACCCAACCTGCCGCCCCGGTGTTGCGCCACGGGAACGCGCCCTGCCAGGTGTTGGCCATCAGCTGTCCGCCGGGCTGCGCCTCGTCACCCCAGGCGTAGGAAGTCCTCGACGAGCCACCGAGCGCGGCGTACTCGAACTCGGCCTCTGTGGGCAGCCGCTTGCCGGCCCAGGCTGCGTAGGCCTTGGCGTCCTCGAGCGCGACCTGCACCACAGGGTGATCCTCGCGTGCGTCGACCGAGGAGTCGGCCCCGAACGGGTGCCGCCAGCTCGCCCCGGCGCCCCAGGTCCACCACTGCCGCCAGTCACTGAGATCGACCGGACCGCGTGTCGGCACGAACACCAACCCGCCCGGGACCAGGTCGTCGGGGTCCGCGCCTGGGAAGTCCGCGGGGTCCAGCGGCCGCTCGGCTACGGTCACGTAGCCGGTGTCGGCGACAAAGGCGGCGTACTGGGTGTTGGTCACCGGATGCAGGTCGATCTCGAACGCCGCGACCGACCGCTCGTGGACCGGCCCCTCCTCGGCGTAGAACGCGTCCGATCCCATCGTGAACGTGCCCGCCTTGAGATGGATCATCCGGGTCGGGGTGGTCACCTGGCCCAGCCTGCCAGAGCCGGCTTGGAACGGTGAGAACGGTGCACCGGTGCCGGTCAGGTGGAGAGCCCGGTGATCGCTTCGCCGATGAGTGGTACGCCCTCAGCGCAGCTCGGAAGAGAAGAACTCGAGGGCTGACTTGGTCTTCGTGTGCTGTTCGCCACTCAGGTCGACGCCACGCTGCTCGAGGAACTGCCTGGTCCGTGCCGCCACCTCGAACGTTTCTGTCGTCGCAGCCTTGGTCGACAGCTCCAAGATGCGGGAGCCGTCGGGGTAGAGCCAGAGCTCGGCGACGAGCCGACCGTCGTAGCCGCTCGGTGAGAACTTCAGCTTCATGACCATGATCGGGCCGAGGATCGTGAGGTCGTCGATGGAGATCCCGGGGACGCAGTCCGCGAAAAAGGCGCGTTGCTGCTTGTTGAAGAGTGATCTCACGGTGCGCTCGCCCGCCACCGCCTCCTTCACCTTCCCGGAGCGCATCTTGGCCCGCATGCGGCCGGAGCACACGAAACCGCCGGGCATCGCGTCGACCTCGACCCCGAAGCCCTTCTGGGAGCGCAGGTCGGGAGCGATCTCGCTCGGAACCACCGGGCGGAGCTTCACGATGCTGTCGTCGCCCCGGGGAGTTCGCCGAGCACGCAGGATGACCCCTCGCTGATTGATCGCGAGGTCGGGGGTGTCGAAGAAGAAGACCTGTCGAAGCTCTGCCTCGAGCGGGTCCATCTCGAGCGCGCGGACCGCCGACCGCTGGTCTCGATCCGGGACGGTCAGCTTCAGCTCCACCGAGTCCGATCCCTGGAGGAGTTTGTTCAGCTCGTCGAGCTGGTCGGGTGTGAGCCTGTCAGCCACTTTTCTCGTCCATCGCTCTCTCCTCCGGGGGTACGCATGGAGCCTCGCCCCGACCGCCGGCGAGCACTTCACCCCGCCGGGGTGAGCATCGGGTATCGGTCAGGGCTCATTCGTGGCGGGGGATGTGCGGGCAGGGGGCGGGTCTGAGACTCGACCGCGAGGACGGCGCGCGCTCGGCCGTGCACCCATGACACAGCACCAAGGGGATCGACATGCCCGAGACGGACGGCGACCAGGCGGCACACGAAGGGCTGGTCGGGCAACCAGCGACCCGGAGCCGGTGATGGGCGACATCCTGGCGTCCGGGCGCCCGCTCGTGGTAGCCGACTACGTCATCAAGTTCCTGGCTCTCGGCGTGCTGCCCAGCAACCGCAAGCCGTCGTCCGCGATGGCCTGGCTGATCCTGATCCTGATCATCCCGCTGGCGGGCTTCGTGATCTTCCTCTTCCTCGGTCGTACCGCGCTGGGACGGGGTCGGCTGGCGCGCCAGCGGGAAGCCGATGTCGCGATCAAGGCGGCCACCGAGCTGCTGCCGATAGTGCCGGTCACCGATCCGCCGTACCTGGCCTCCTTGGCGGCGCTCAACCTCAACCTCGGCAGCCTTCCGCTCCAGACCGGCAACCGCGTCGACTTGATCATGGACTACCGCGCTGCGATCGCGGCGATGACGGCCGAGGTGGAGACCGCCGTGGAGACCGTCGAGGTCGAGTTCTACATCGCGGCGTGGGACGACGTGACCGGGCCGTTCTTCGAAGCCTTGGTCGCTGCCCTCGCCCGAGGCGTCGAGGTGAGGTTGCTGCTCGATCACATGGGCTCACGCGGCATCGCGGGCTGGAAGGACTTCGTGAAGCGGCTCGACGCCTCGGGAATCGACTGGCGCCCGATGCTCCCGGTCCGGCCGCTCAAGGGCCAGTTCCAACGGCCCGACCTGCGCAACCACCGCAAGCTGCTGGCCGTCGACGGGAGGGTCGGTTTCATGGGGTCCCAGAACCTGATCGAGCCGGGCTACAACAGGGAGAGCTACCACAAGGAGGGACGGGAGTACGTCGAGCTCGTCGCGCGCATCGACGGGCCCGCTGTCACGTCCTTGCGAGCCGTCTTCGCGAAGGACTGGTTCACGGAGTCGGGCGAGCGACTGGGGGAGATGATCGCCCGGGCGACCCCGGAGCACCACGACGACGGCGTGGCCGCGCAGGTGGTGCCGAGCGGGCCGGGCTACGTCACCGAGAACAACCTGCGGTTGTTCACGGCGCTGATCTACTCGGCCCAGCGAAGGGTCTCGATCACGAGCCCGTACTTCGTGCCGGACGAGCCGCTCTTGTACGCGCTGACCACCGCTGCTCGACGGGGAGTGGAAGTGGAGCTGTTCGTCAGCGTGGAGGGCGATCAGTTCATGGTCTTCCACGCCCAATGCTCGTACTACGAAGCGCTGCTCGAGTCGGGTATCCGGATCCACCAGTACCCTGCTGGGTCCGTGCTCCACTCCAAGTTCTTCTCCGTGGACGACGACATCGCGGTGATCGGGTCGAGCAACATGGACATGCGGTCCTTCGCGTTGAACCACGAGGTGTCGATGATGCTCACCGGAGGAGACATCGTCGCGCGGTTCCGGAAGGTGGAGGACGCCTACCGGGCGCTGTCGCACGAGCTGACGATGAACGAGTGGAAGCAGCGCTCCAAGGTCCAGCGCTACCTCGACAACACGATGAGGCTCACCGCCGCGTTACAGTAGCCACCGGTTGCAGCCATTTCACATATCACCCCACGCGAATGAAGACATGTCGCACTCTTCGACGCAGGATGCGACGGTCGCGGCAATCGTGAGGAGTCCTGATGGCCGAGGGAATCGACGTTGCACTGGGCCCGCGTGGCCACCGTCGCCGGCGGCGTGGTGGTAGCTGCGATCGCGGCGCGCGGGGTGGCAGCCGTGCTCGGTGTCGCCTTCAACGAGGTTCGCTACCAGGCCGGGGACCCGGAAGTCTGGATGAGAAGGCTTCGGTGATCGACCTCACCTGGCTGGGCCACTCCACCGTGGTCTTGGACCTCGATGGGGTACGGATCGTCGCTGATCCGCTCCTGAGGCGGAACAACGGCGTGCTTCGGCGGCGCGGCAGTCAACCGGCCGGCGCGGCATGGGCCGGAACGGACGCTGTACTCCTTTCCCACCTCCACCACGATCACGCCGAGGTTGCCTCCCTCCGGCTCTTCCCCGACGTCCCCGTCCTCACGGCTCCTGCCAACGCCGCGTGGGCCAGGCGCAAGGGGATCGACGGCCGGGGGCTGGATGAGGACGAGTGGGTCCCGGTGGGGGAGAGCGGGGTCGCTGTGCGGCTCGTGCGTGCTGTCCACCACTCGCGCCCGATGCCGCACCGGCCCAATGCCGCCAACGGTCACCTGGTCCGAGGGCCGTCAGGCGTCGTCTGGCTGGCCGGGGACACCGAGCTCTATCCCGAGATGGAAGACCTGGCGGAGATGGCAGGAGGTGGCGTCGACGTCGCTCTCGTGCCGATCGGTGGGTGGGGCCCGCGACTGTCACCCGGGCACATGGGCCCCGAGGAGGCTGCGGTGGCGTGCCGCCTCGCCCGGTGCGGCCTCACGCGGTCCCGGTCCACTGGAAGACCCTGCACGTCCCAGCCGGGAGATCGCTGCCGCGCGGATGGATGGACGCAGCCGGCCCTCTGTTCGTGGAGGCCCTGGCTCGCGAGGCGCCGCGGTGCCGGGCCGTCGAGCTGGACGTCGGCGGCTCGGTCAGTCTTGCTGTTGACCAGACTTGAACGAGTACGCGCGAACCAGCGATGCGACCACGGCAACGTCGAAGACGATCAGCAGACAGACGAGCCCCCGGGCCAGCTGACCCTTGGCGTGCACGTCGCCGAACCCGACCGTCGACATCGTGGCCAGCGTGAAGTAGAGCGCGTCCGTGCGCGTCTGCAGACCGTCGAACTGGTCGGGATTGGCCTCCTCGATCAGGAAGAAGGTGAGCGAGGACGCCATGATCAGCAGCACGAGCAGCATGGCGAGGACCCGCAGCCCACGCCCCGGGTCACCGCGGTGGACGGACACCAGCTCCTTCACCATCACCGTGGCCAGGAGAGCCAACCCCGCCGCAACAACTGCGAGGCCGAGGGCGACCGCTACTGGCTCTCCGTCCCAGTCGTCGGGGAAGGCGTAGTACGCGGTGAGCAACCCTGCCAGCAGCAGCAGCGGTCGCGACCAGGAAAAGGACCTCTCGCGCACCTCAGGTGACCGCCGGGTCCTCGTCGGGATCGGGATCTCCGCTGATGAGCGGAATCCTCCAGCGACCTTCCGGATCGGCTTCGACGAGCAGCGCTCGTGCGAGCAAGCTCATCGGGACCGCGAGCAGAGCCCCGACGGGACCGAGGACCCAGGTCCAGAAGATCAGGGAGAGGAACGTCAGGGAGGTCGAGAGACCCACTGCATCACCGACGTAGCGGGGCTGGATGAACGACTGGATGACCAGGTTGACCACCGAGTAGACGACGATCACCGCGAGCATCAGACCGGGCCCACCCTCCAGCAGGCCGATGATGGCGGGCGGGATGATGCCGATCACGAAGCCGATGTTGGGGATGAAGTTGGTGACGAACGCCAGCACACCCCAGATGAAGGCCCCCGGAATTCCCAACAGGTACAACAAGATGGCGTCGATCACCGCGACGATCAGTCCGAACACGGCCGAGACGCCGAGGTAGTTGCGAGTGCCCTGCGCGAACGAGGCCAGCCCGTCGACGAGGTCAGGCCGGTGCCTGCGCGCGCCGGCCGCCAGGCGACCGGCCTTCGCCGAGTCGAAGGCGAGGAAGACCAGCAGCGTGATGATCAAGAACAAGCTCGACAACAGTGACAGCACGCTCGACAACACCGAGGTGACGAGGTCGACCAGCCGCGCGGGGTCTACTGCTGCCGCCATCGCGTCGGTCTGGTCCTTGCCGACGCCCAGGGCGGTCAGGCCGTCGCCGAGGTCGGCGACGAGGTCGTCCACGTCGGAGGCGTACGTGGGGATGAGCTGCGCCAGTCGGCCCATGGAGACCACGACGGCCAGAGCCAGCACGACGAGGAGCGCAATGGCTGCGATCATCAGGATCACCGACACGACCCAGCTGGGCATCCGCCGCTCCAGCCGCGCGCGCAACGGATGGAACAAGATCACCAGGGCGAGCGCCAGCATGACCGGGGCGACGATGTGGTTGGCGGCCTTGAGGCCGGCAATGACGACCACGATCGCGGCGGCGGTCAACACCATCGGGTTCGCGCGGGTCGGGATCACGGTCACGCGGTGCTCCTCTGGAGATCGGTCCGGTGGCCCAGAACCGTCAGGATGCCGATGAGGTGGCGATGAAGCTCCTCGCCGCCTGTGATCGGCGCGGATGGTGTGAACAGGTGTGAGGGTGCCAGCACGAAGCCGCGGTCCTGCCAGCCGCCGAGACCTCCGTGACATCCGACCAACGGCTCGAAGGCAGCCACCTCCATCGTGTCGGAGTCGACTGCGCTGTTGACGTAGAGCTCGGGTGCGCGCTCCATCAAGGTAGCGGTGGCCAACATGGCGGGCGCGTGGTCGCCGAACCCGACCATGGGGTCGAGGCCCTCGACCGCGCCGGTCAACAGGTCTCGCCGTCCGGCGTGCCCGATCGCCACGGGTCCGGTCGCGCTGAGGGCGGAGACGAAGCCGACGCCGGGGTGAGCGGCGAGGCCCGGCACCAGTGCCGGCCATCGTGACTGGATCTCCTCGAGCAGGAGCCGTTGCGGCCCTGGGACGTACACCAGGCCGAGGTTTCCGCTGCCGAGGACCACCAGCTCCGCGTCCTCGCCGGGGTCTCCGGGCGTGAGCTTCCCGTCGACGCGGCGGGAGGCCGCCTGCTGGACACCGCTGGTGTGCGTACCGCCGAGGTCCTCCAGGACCGAGTCGACCCTGCCCCACCCTTCGATGCTCCCCTCGTGGCTGCTGGTCTCCGACTGGGTGAGCAACCGGCACAGGTCACCGAGCTCCACGCCGTAGCGGGATGCGAAAGGCTCGCCCTGCGACTGCCCGTGATCGCTGAGAACTACGAGGTGGTAGTTGCGCGGAGCACGTTGCGCCACCTTGTGCAGGATCGACAGCACCTGGTCCAGTCCGCCGAGCGCCGCGAGGGACTCGATGCGGGTGGGTCCGGCGTGATGAGCGATCTCGTCGTAGTCGACGTAGTCGACATAGATGGTTCGGACGCCCCGCATCATCTCCTCGGTGACGACCGTCGTGTTGAGGTCCCGCAGCAGCGAGTTGCTGAAGGCGCGCAGTCCGGCGAACGTCCACGACCGGTGCACTCGCGGATGCACGTCGAGCCGCCGCTGCCGCTTCGCCTGGAACCGTTCCCGGCACATCTCGGCCATTGCCCGCGAGAGGCTGCGGAACAGACCGTCCGGACGCAGGAGGAACCGGGCGAAGACCTGCCGCGTGCGGCGTGACCCACGGGAGACCTCCAACCGGCTCATGGTCATGGAGGCCTTGCCGGCATCTCCGGTGAAGAGGTTGGAGATCGAGACGCCGTCGTCGGCGAGCAGCCCGTGTCCGGAGCTCGCACGCGACTCGATCGTCGAGGCGTCCTCGGGCCGGTTGGCGACCAGGACCCGTCCCGTGTCGCGGTCGTACCAGCGGAACGCGGGCACGCCGTCCGCGGTCCCGTGCAGGATCGCCTGCTGACTGGCTGGAGTGGTGCACGGCATCTGGACCGTCCACTCATGGACGGCATGGCTTCCCGTGTCGACCCAGCGACGCAACGTCGGCATCGTCCCTGACTGCAACGCCCACTGCATGACCGGGAACGCCACACCGTCCAGCTGGACGAACACGACACCGTCCACCTCTGCGTCAGCGATGGGTGTCGGCTTGATCCGCAGCAGGCTCGCAGCGAAGGACTCGTCGGTCCCTGCGCTCACGAGCCACAGGAGGAGGGTGCTGACGGCGGCGGTGATCCAAGCGGCTGCGACGGCCGTCCAGAACGAGTCGAACGAGGCGCCCGGCACCAGGTCCATCGCCAGCTGCATGACGATCGCCTGACCGACCAGGGTCGCAGCCGCAACGGCGACCCATCCGATGGCGGCGGCGACCGTCACCAGGATGGGCCGCACGATCATGCCCATCACCCCCGCGATCGCGGCGGCGGCCATGAGCGGCCACCAGGAGGTGTAGGTGAAGCCGGGCAGGATCTCTGCGGTTGCCAGCAGCGCGACGAAGGTGAGTGCCCAGCTGACCAGGAGCCTCAGCACGTCTGTCGATCGCAGACGATGCTCGGTCGGCGCGTCAGTCTCCGGCGTGCCGTCCAGGGAACCCTGGGGTTCGTTCGGTGCGGTCATGCCACGGCTCCCATGGCGGTCGAGTCCCAGTCATCCAGCTGCTGGTCGTGCGACCCGGATCACTGACTCGGGATGAACGCGCCGGTGCGCGGGCTCACGCCAATGCCTTGGCCTTGGCCTGCTCGTACTCCGCCGGGGTCAGCACGCCGCTGTCACGAAGCTCGGCGAGTCCGCGCAGCTCCTCAGACACGCTCGTCCCAGCGGACTCGCTGATGTAGGCCCGCATGGCGGCCTGGTTGTCGAGCGCCACCTGTCGCGTCCGCTCGTTCATGGAGTTGCCGCGCACGATGAGGTACAGCAGAGCGCCGAGCCATGGGAGGAAGACGATCAGCAGGGTCCAGAGGGCCTTCCCCGCGCCGTGGAGGCTACGGTCCCTGAAGATGTCGGTGATGATGGCGATGAGCAGCCAGATCCAGCACACCAACAGCATGAACCAGAACATCGAGACAATCAGTTCCCACAGGCCGAAATCATCTTCCATGGCGCTTCTCCTTGGTCGTTCATGGGTCGTGTCAGCGCAGTGCTCGCCTGCGAGAACCTTGGCGACCGGCCGTCCCAGCGTGCTCACCCGCGGGGGGTGAGATCGCCGCGAGCGGACCGAACCTCACCCACGAGGGGGGACCCGCGGTTGCCGTCCGCAGAGGAGGATCGCCCCCATGAGCGTGGTCACGTCACCGGGGCAGGGTGCGGCCCTCTACGACGTCGAGCTCAGGCGCCGGCCGCCGCAGTCGCTGCTGTCGCGGTTTCCGTCCGTGTCCATCCGGACCACGGGGGCGCAGACCGCGTTGCGCCGGCTGGTCGACGGGCCGGCTCAGATGGGCGCGCTGCTGAGAGACCTGGTCTCACTAGGACTGGTGCTGACCGACGTCCACCGGCTACCTCCGCGCCCGGGGCCGCACGCCGCTGACCCCGGAGCGGCGACCGAGCCGGGCCGTCCTGCAGTGAACCCAGCGGCGCCGGCCATGTACGAGATCCGGGTGGCCGGTGAGCTCGGTGCAGCGTTGTTGAACCACCTGCAGTGCGCGCACTACGACGTGCCGCAGCAATCGGTGGTACGACTTTCGGTCGCCGCTGGGAGGCTCAACGAGTTCCTGCAGGAGTGCACGGACTGCGGCTCCAGGATCGAGCGGGTCCGAAGGGTGGCCACCTAGCAGAGGCCGAGCTGTCGGCCGCGTCGTACAGCTTCTACGCGACGATTCACGCACAGCTTCCCGAAGATTCCCTTCAGGTGGGTCTTGACGGTGTTCGACGACACGTACAGGGCGGCTGCGATCTCCTCGGTCGAGTACATCTGCGCGAGGAGGTCGAGGACCTGCGACTCGCGCTCCGTCAGGGGAGCCCCGATGGGCTGTTCCGACCCGCCGCTGGAGACACTCCGCAGCGGAGCTGCGACGTGGTCGAGCTGACAGGTCGACAGGAACTCGCGATGAGCTCGTTGCAGAGCCGCGTCCCTGTCGAGGAACGCTCGGAGCCAGCGCCAGTCGCGCAGCAGGGGCCTTCGCATCTGCTCAGTGGTGGCAGAACGGAGAACGCGATCAACCAGGAGCCGAGTCCGGTCCTGCTTTCCCGTGTCGTGAGAGATCCGAGCCTCCAGGAGCCAAGCCTCGATCTGCACTGCCAACGGTGCGCGCTCCAGCTCGGCCACTGCCCTGTTCAGCACGGCCAGCGCCCCCCTGGTGTCGCCTAGGTCGTAACGAGCCGCTGACATCACGACACTTCCCTCGACGAACGCCCGCGTCGGCAAAGGGGTGACGACAGCTATTGCCCGCTGTGGCTCTCCTTCAGCCAGCAGGGCCTGTGCCTTGGTGACGGTGACGAGGTCGGACAGCCAGTCCTTCTGACGTGCAGGCCAGGAGAGGTCGGGCGTGCCTGCCAGGAGACGGGTGGCACTCTCCGGCTCACCGTCGGCGATGAGCAGGCCCGCCTCGACCAACAGCCAGCTCGTCCTCAGCCACGGCTCGGCGTCAGGCTGGCCCGAGGCTGCGCCGACCTTGTCCAGGTGTCTTCGCGCCTGCGCGAACTCCGCGCGCTCGAGGGCCACCCAGGCGCTGGCGAGCGCGGCGTGCTCGATGGTGGAATCGCGCGCGCCGGCAGCGCGACTGCGTGCTTGGGCGGCGTGCCGCGAGGCTCGGCGAAGATCTCCGTGCATCGCCTCGGCGTGAGCGAGACGGCCGAGGCGGTCCTCGTGCGGCCGCGGAGGCGGGGCGACCCGTCCGTCCGTGCGCCAGTGCAGTTGCAGCCAGCTGCAGCTGCCCGTCCGATACGTGCAGTGCAGCGAGGTGTGCCTGGAGCACCGACATCAGCTCCCGATGCCGGCTCGTGCCGCCCGCGTACGCGGTCGGGTCGAGCCTCGTGGTCGCTGTCTCGGCGGGTCCGTTGGCGACCACATGTGGGAGGCCCCACGTGCCGTCCGGGCGGATCTCGACGATGGCCCATCCCAGTGGTGCGGCTTCCGGATCCGCCGCCGCAGGAACGGCAGCCTGACCGGACGCGTCGGCTTGCAGGGTCACGATTCCCTCCTGGCGTCGCTTCTCCGGTCATCGACCCACCACGCGGGGTGATTCAGCCTCACCTCTGCGGCAACATCACCCGGGTGAGATTTGCAGCCGGGGATCAGAGGAGCATCTGACGATGGGCGATCCGTAGTGCCTCGGGTCGCGAGTGGGCGCCGAGCTTGCGATAGACCGCTCGCAGGTGGGTCTTGACAGTGTTGTCGGAGAGATACAGCTCCCGTGCGATGTCGTGATGGCTCAGGCCGCGCTGGAGCAGTCGCAGCACCTCCAGCTCCCGGGCCGTCAACGGCTGTTCGGCAGGTCGAGCTGTGCCCGCCTCGGCGGCGATGAGCCGCTGCAGCGCGTTGAGCCTGGCCCGCATCGGGCCCATCCCGTCGGAGAACTGGCCCATGCGCGTGGCGAGCTCGGTGACCAGCTCCTGGGCGAGCGGCAGCTGGCCCGCTTGTGCGGCGACCCGTCCGGTGACGAGGAGGTGGTGGATCATGCCCCACGGGCCGAAGGAGGACGTCTCCCTGCGAGCGGCCAGACCCAGCTCGAGAGTCGCCAGCCCGTCCTCGACCTTGCCCGCATCTGCCTGGGCCTGTCCGACGGCCGTCGACACCAGGGACGCCTGCGTGACCGCGCGCAGACCCTCGGCCTCGACGATCCCGAGCGCGGACTCGGCGCACTCGCGGCTGCGCGCCTTGTCCCCCCGCTCGCCCTCGACGAGCGACTCGATCGACAGACCTGCCACCCGGATGGTCCCCGGCGCCTGATCGCTGTGGGACGCGCGACGCAAGGAGGTGAGCGCCCCGTCGAGGTCGCCGGCGACGTACGACGCGTGGCCGAGCGCGACGTTCGCGACCGCGAAGAACGGGGAGCCGATGTCGGTCTCGAGCGCGACGGCACGCTGTGCCCCGGTCATCATCTCCACGGGGCCTCCGTAGCCGAAGAGCCCTTGGATCATGGCGACCGCGGACTCGACGGACCGCGTGCCGTCAGGCAGCGGCCCCAGGTCTTCGAGCGCACTCAGCGCAGCCAGCTCGTCGGCCACGTCACTCTCGGCTCCCGAGATCGCGGCCATCCACGCGGACGTGACCCGCACCGGTGGGCTACTTGCCAGAGCGGCCGCCCCCAAGGACTCCAACCACGCCTTGACGGTGACAGCGTTCCCCGCATCGACGTACCGCAGCCAATGCTTCTGGATCAGCATGGCCGCTGCGTCGGTGTCGGCAGCGGCCAAGAAGTGCCGCACCGCCTCGTCGATGAGGCCCTCGGACCTGAACCACTCTGCCGCTCTCGCGTGGAGCGGCTTGACGGCTTCGCGGCGAGTGACCTCCAGCTCGCTGCGTGCCACGGCAGCGAAGAGGTGGTGGAAACGGAACCATACGTGCTCCTCGTCGAGCGGCACGAGGAACAGGTTGGCCAGCTCGAGCTCGTGGAGGATCCGCGCCGAGTCACCGATGCCGGCGACGTGATCGCACAGGGGAGCCGAGAAACGGTCGAGGATCGAGGCGCTCAGGATGAACTCGCGCACGTCGTCGGCGTGCTGGTTGAGCACCTCCTCCGTGAGGTAGTCACCGATGAAGCGGTTGCCACCGCTGAACCTCTCGACGAACTCGTCGGGATCGCTGCGCCCTGACATGGACAACGTGGCGAGGTAGAGACCAGCGGGCCAGCCTTCGGTGCGCTCCACCAGCCGCTTGACGGCCTCGTCGGACAGGCGCACGTCCTCGTGCGCCAAGAGCTCTGTGGTCTCCTCCGTCGTGAAGATCAGGTGGTCAGCACGGATCTCAGCGAGGTCGCCGGAGGCTCGCAGGCGGCCCAGTCGGAGCCCCGGGTCGGCGCGAGTGATGATGACCAGGTGTGCCTGCGCGGGCAGGTTGGCGATCAGGAACTGCACCTGCTGGTGGCAGGTCGGCTCCTGGATGAAGTGCAGGTCGTCCAGCACCAGCACCAGGTCGTCGGACAGCGCGCCCAGGGCCGTCACGATCGCGGACAGGATCCCGGTCTGCCCGTCGCTGGCCGTCGCGCCGGCCACGCGAGGAGCTTCGCTGACGGGGACGACACAGCCCACGCGCGTCAGCGCAGCAGCCAGGTGGGTCAGCAACCGCACCGGGTCGTTGTCGTTGCTGTCGAGTGAGACCCAGGCAGTCGGTGGCCGGTCGCCGTCGGCCAGCCACTGCGCGACCGCGGTGGTCTTGCCGTAACCCGCAGGCGCTGCGACGAGCGTGACCTGCTGGCGGGTCGCCTGCTCGAGCGCTCCGATCAACCGGCCTCGTCGGACCCAGCTGTCGCGCCGTGGCGGAGGGTGCAGCTTCGCCTCACGGAGCGCGTCAAGGGCAGGCGGCGGCCTCCCGAGTCGCGCGACCTGCTCCCGTGGATCGCTATTGGTCATGTGCCCGTCTTTCGCTCAGCGGACATGACGACCTTACGACGTCTCGTCGCTTTGCGCCCGTGATTTTCGCGCGATCCGTGTGTCCGAAATCAGGCGTCGTACCCCGGCCCAGCGTCGACCTGGGGTTCCCTGCGGACGTCGACCAGCAGGAACCCGGCGCGGCTGAGGGCGTCGAGGAGTCCGTGCAGCTCGGCCTCGTCGCCCAGGACGACGTGGATGGTGCTGCCCGCCGCGTCGACCAGGAGCTCGACGCCTGCGAAGTCCTCGAGGAGCGCTCCTGGCACCTCACCCATGACTCGGATCTCGTAGGCGGCTCGCAACACGGAGCTCTCGATTCGACAAAGGGACGGTGTATCTCGACCATGCCCTTGGAGATGACGCCGCGCGTCACCCACGACGGGTGACGCCAACGCACCTGTTCCGTCGCACCGTGAGGTATGACCGGCAACGCTGATCCCGCGGATGCACTCCGCGACCCCTCCGCCGACGAGACGGCCAGGCTGCGTGAGGAGAACGCGCGACTGAAGGCGGAAGCGGCTGCGGCCGCGACCGACCGGCCGACGCGGTTGGTGGCGGCCGGTCGTGGCAGGTCTCCTTGTCGCGACGGCCGCCTTGCTGGCACCGCTGTCGGTGCTCGCAACATGGTCGAACAGCCAGATCCAGGACACCGACCGATATCTGGAGACGGTGGGCCCGCTGGCCAGCAACCCAGCGGTGCAGGATGCCATCGTCACGCGTATGGAGGAGGTGATCTTCTCCTACCTGGACCTCGACACAGCGATACAGGAGGTCGTGACCGCCCTCGATGCGCGGGGGCTGCCGGACCGCGCCGGCACGACCTTGACCGCTCTGGCGGGTCCGCTCGCCACCGGGATCCGGTCGTTCGTCCACGACCGCATCGAGGGTCTCGTGCAGTCCGACGCGTTCAAAGATGCCTGGATCGAGGCCAACCGCACAGCGCACGAAGAGCTGGTGGCGGCTCTCACCGGCGACGAGAGCGGCGCAGTATCGATCAACAAGGGCGAGGTGAGCGTGAGTATCGCCACCCTCATCAACGCCGTCAAGAAGCAGCTGGTCGATGCCGGCTTCGGGATCGCGGACCGGATCCCCGAGGTGAGTGCGTCCTTCGTCATCCTGAAGTCCGACGACCTCGGCCGGGTGCAGACGCTCCTCAGCTTGCTGGACGACCTGGAGACCTGGATCCCGGTGCTCGGCCTGGCTCTGCTCTTCGCGGCGGTGGCGATCGCCCGGGACCGACGCCGGATGGTGCTCGTCAGTGGGCTCGCGGTGGCGGGTTCCATGTTGCTGTTGGGCGCGTCGCTCAACGTGATCCGGCCGTTCTACCTCGAAGCCCTGCCCGAGAGCAGTTCCGCGGCGGCCGCGGGCGCCGTCTATGACCAGATCGTCTCCTTCATCAGGACAGCCCTGCGGGCCGTTCTCGTGGTGGCCCTGACGGTGGCGGTGGTCGCTTGGCTCAGCGCCAGCCGGGGATCGGGTGCGGCCGCTCGAGCCGGTCTGGTCGGGGGAGTCGACCAGCTACGTCGCGGAACCACTCGTGCCGGCCTCAGGACCGGACGGCTCGGTATCGCTCTGGCTCAGTACCGCGGGCCGATCCGCGCAGCCGTCCTGGGGATCGCCGCCGTCATCTACGTGGCGCAGGCCCACCCCACAGGTGGGACGGCGCTGACGATCGTGTTGGTCACCGCCGTGGTGCTCCTCCTGCTCGCCGTGCTGGCGACGGACCCCGAGGCCGAGGCTGATGCTGCGGTGCCCACGGCCGCGCCCGGCGCGTCGACCTAGGCGCGCTGCGGTTCGCCGACCACGCGCTGGACGAGGAAGAGCAGGACAGCGGTCACGAGCGAGAGGACCACTGCAGCGAGGACAGCCGGGAAGAAGCCCCCCACATCGAGCGAGTCGAGCAGCCAGGCGGTGATCCCGAGAAGGGCAGCATTGATGACCAGGGCGAACAGGCCGAAGGTGATCACCGTCAGGGGGAGCGAGATGAGGCGCAGCACGGGTCCGACCAGGGCGTTGACCAGACCGAACACGATCGCGATCAACAGCAGGGTGAGGACGCCGCCGTCGATCTCGACGGACGGCACCACGGCGGCGGTGATCGCGAAGGCGGCCGCCACCACGATCCAGCCGACGATGAGCTGTTTCAACATGATGTCTCCTCGGCAGGCAGTGCCCGGTCGGCTGGTGCTCGTGGAGCCAGCGTAGGAGTGAGGGCGCCGCACCGCGTTCACCTGCGGCGGGTGAGTGGCGCCTTCGCGCTAGCTGAGCGGGCGAGGTCGGAACACGAGCTCGAGCAGCGCGACCGTGACCGCGATGACGAGAGCGCCGAGCAGGGCGCTTCCGAATCCGTCGATGTCGAGGTCGCTGCTCAGGCCGGCCGTCACGGCCAGAAGGATCGCGTTGACGAGCAGCGCAGAGCCACCGAGGGTCATCCAGGACTGACTGCCGACGACGAACAGGAGGATCGGCCCCAGCACGGCGTTGACAAGGCCCAGCACCAGCGTCACCCAGAGGAAGATCCCGAACCCGCCCTGCACGTCGATGCCGGGGACCACTGTGGTGGCGATCCACACCGCCGCTGCCATGATCAGCCAATTGACCAGGATCCTCGCCAGCACGAGCAGGTCTCTGCTGGTGAGTCCTCGATCGTCCGGCTTCGCCGGAACGATCGGTGGCGGGACGTCTGGATCCAGCAGCCGGAACCGCAGCTTCAACCGCACCAGCCAGCGCGCGTTCGATGCGTCGAACTCCGCGCCGATGGCCGCGCTGGCGACCAGTACCCCGGCGGCGATCAACAGCCAGCCGATGATGGCGATCGTGACCCCGAACAGCCCGAACTCCTGCGTGTAGCGCTCGATCGTCTCCGGCATGTAGATCGGTGTCGCGATCGCAAGGATCGTCATGCTCAGCGCTGCCAGCCCACCGGTCACCAAGAGCCGTCGCCAGTGGACCTGCCGGTCGAGCAGCAGATAGGGAATGGACGTCCAGAGCACCAAGCCGGTGCTGGCGCTGAGAAGCACCGTCCAGAGCCATTCTCCCGGGAGGAACCTCACGATCGGCCGGATGCTGGAGGCGACAAGGATCTCGACGATCAGGACCACCAGTCCGAGGGTGGCGAACAAGGTGCTGCGGATCCCGAGCTTCTCCTGCTCCCATGCGGTCCGGTACGTGCGCTGCAACCGCCGGGTGAAGGCGACGCCGGAGTACAGCAGCAGGAGCGCGCTGAACGCGGTCACGCTGCTGGTAGCTCCTGGTGGCGCTGTGAAGAGCTGTTCCACGGCCGCCGCAGAGTCACCCGAGAGCGCGAAGCGGCGGATGATCGCCTCGCTGATCAGGTCCTCCTGTCCCGCGGGAGCGGCGCTCGCGACGACGATGAACAAGGGGATGAACGCCGTGAACACCTGGGCAGACAGGACGATGCACCGATCGAACCCTTGCATCTGCAGAAACCGGAGGACGCAGCGTCCTATGAACGACTGCCTGACGCGCTCCACCAGCGCGATGACCTCTTGCGACTGCCCCGCTTGCAACCACTGCACTCAGCTCACCCACCTTTGCTGCCATCTGAGCGAGCCCGCGACGCCAGGCACCGGATCTGATGGCAGCGATGCTTCGCTGCCCGGGTCGGGCTGACCTCATCCGCCACGGGTGAAGCCATGCCGAGACCGGCCTGTCTAGCCTCGTCTGACTGGCCGAGACGGCCGTCCGAGCCTTCCGAGGAGGAAGCATGACCGTCGATCATGAGCAGGAAAGCCGCGCTGACGACGTTGACGAGATGGGGCCCGTCGACTACATCGTCGTCGAGTTCCCAGGAAGCGGCATGACGGGAGAGGGCATGCCCCTCCTCGTCGACCTCGTCGACCAGGGGATCATCCGCATCCTCGACCTCGTGTTCGTGACCAAGCAGATGGACGGGTCGGTCCAGGGGATCGCCATCGCCGATCTCGACGGTGACGGCCAGCTCGACCTTGCGGTGTTCGAAGGGGCGTCGTCCGGACTCCTCGGCGAGGACGACATCAACGACGCCGGGACAGGTGCTGGAGCCCGGCAGCTCCGCCGGGATCCTGGTCTACGAGAATCGCTGGGCGGCACCGTTCGCTGCCGCCGTCAGGCGGGCCGGCGGTCAGCTGGTCGCCAGTGGCCGCATCCCGCACGAGGCGCTGCTGGACGCCGTCCGCGCCGACGAGTCCACCGACTCCCCAACCTGAGTGTCAGAGAGGAACAGCCATGCCAGGACTTCTTCGTGGCGTCGCCAGGACGGCGGCGATCGCCGGGACTGCGACTGCCGTGTCCAACCGGGTCTCCCGCCGTCAGGCCGGACGCTGGGCGGAACAGGACCAGCAGGCGTACGCCGCGGAACCGCCGCCCGCAGCCCCACCGCCGCCCGCCCCCGCAGCCGCCACCGACATGGACACCAAGCTCGGCCTGCTCAAGGAGCTCGCCGAGCTCAAGGAGCAGGGAGTGTTGAGCGAGCTCGAGTTCGAGCAGCAGAAGGCGCGCATCCTGACCAGCTGACGAGGCGATCTCAGCGGCGAGGAGCCTCCACCGCATGAACGTCGTCCTCGGCCTCCTCATCACGGTCGTCGCGACCGCGATCACGGTCACGGCCATGCTCCTCGTGCGTCGCCGGGCTCCTCAGGGCAGCTACTTCACCGACGGTGACCGAGCCTCCGGCGTCTTCGGTGTGCTCGCCACCGGATACTCCGTGCTGCTCGGCTTCATCATCTTCCTCGCCTTCACGTCCTACGACGAGGCGCGATCGGGTGCCGAGGCGGAGGCGACCATCGTGCTGCAACAGGTGCAGACCGCCCAGTTCCTGGGCGCATCGGACGAGCTCACCGGTCAGCTGACCTGCTACGCCCGCTCGGTGGCGGGCTCGGAGTGGGCCGCCCTGGACAAGGGGACGCTGGGTGACGAGATCAACCCGTGGGGGGCGGAGATGTTCCGGACCATCTCCGCGGTCGAACCGAGGGCGGACGACCGAGCAGTCCGCCTACGACCGGTGGATGGACCAGACGGCGCAACGTGAACAAGCCCGTATCGACCGGATCCACGGGGCGGAGGGCATCATCCCGTTGCCCGTCTGGATGGCGCTCCTGCTGATCTCTGCGGTGATCTTCGCCTACCTGCTGTTCTTCGCCGACCCTGCGGAAGGACCGGCCACGCAAGGCATGCTGATGGGGAGCGTCACCGTCGTCATCTGCGTGCTCCTCCTGCTGTTGACGTTCTTCGACCATCCGCACGGCGACGGGGTGGGTCGGCTCCAGCCGACAGCGATGGAACGGACCCTGCGTCTCATCGAGATCGAGACCGAGGCGATCGGCGTCGTCGTCGAGGCTCCATGTGACGAGCATGGCGTCGGTCGCTGAGGAGCCGGCGGGGGACGGCCGCACCCTCCAGGAGCTGGTCGTCACGGTGCTGCTCGTGGTCGCGGCGTTGGCGACGTCGTGGAGCAGCTACCAGGCGACCCGTTGGAACGGGGAGCAGGCGGCTGCCGCCGGACGGACCAACGCGATCAGGATCGACGCGGCGCGCGAGGACGGTCTCGCCCGGTCCCAGACCCAGATCGACGTGGCGACGTTCATCGCGTGGGCCGACGCGGACCAGCGCGGGCAGACTGTGATCGCCGAGTTCTACGTCGATCGCTTCCGCGACGAGTTCCAGCCGGCGTACGACGCCTGGATCGCCCAGGACCCGCTCTCCAACCCCGACGCCCCGTCGACGCCGTTCGTCATGCCGGAGTACCACGTCGAGGCCAAGAACGTGGCCGCCGAGCTGGACAAGAAGGCAGAGGCGTCTGCCGAGGAGGTGCGCACCGACATCCAGCGCTCCAGCAACTACGTCCTGACGGTGGTCCTCTACGCCGTGGTGCTGTTCTTCGCGGGCATGAGCACCAGGCTCACCGACCGGCGGCTGCGCTGGGTGATGACGATCGCCGGTTGCATCGCGCTCCTGGGCGCGCTCGGCTGGGTCGCGACCTTGCCCGTGAGCTTCGCGGTGTGAGGCTTCCCTGATCACCCTCGCCCGGTACGGGTGATGCCGCTCCCGCGGCGCCCTCCTAACTTCGATCTGTCACTCGAGCCGGCGAGTGCGACACCGGGAGGATCCGTGGCCGACCAACCCAACATCCTGATCATCTGGGGCGATGACATCGGGATCAGCAACCTCAGCTGCTACAGCGACGGGTTGATGGGATACCGAACTCCCAACATCGACCGCATCGCCGCGGAGGGGGTGCGGTTCACCGACTACTACGGCGAGCAGAGCTGTACGGCGGGGCGGGCGGCATTCATCACCGGCCAGAACCCCTACCGCACCGGGCTGACCAAGGTCGGGATGCCGGGTGCGGACATCGGTATCCGGCCCGAGGATCCCACCATCGCGACGGCGCTCAAGGCGGTCGGATACACGACGGGACAGTTCGGGAAGAACCACTTCGGTGACCGCGACGAGTTCCTGCCCACCAAGCACGGGTTCGACGAGTTCTTCGGCAATCTCTACCACCTCAACGCCGAGGAGGAGCCCGAGCAGTTCGACTACCCCTCCGAGGAGGAGTTCCCGAACTTCAGGAAGAACTTCGGTCCACGAGGAGTCATCCACGCCTGGGCCGACCCCGACGCCGACGGCGGACAACGCATCGAGGACACCGGCCCGCTCACCCGGGAGCGGATGAAGACCATCGACGACGAGGTGGTCCCCGAGGCGCTGCGGTTCATGACCGATGCCAAGGAGAGCGACACCCCGTTCTTCGTCTGGCTCAACACCACCCACATGCACTTCCGCACCCACGTCAAGGACGGCAGCCGGGGCAAGGCCGGACGTTGGCAGTCGGAGTACCACGACGCGATGTGCGACCACGACGAGCTGGTCGGCTCGGTGCTCGACTACCTGGACGACAACGGGCTGGCCGACAACACGATCGTCATGTACTCCACCGACAACGGTCCACACATGAACACCTGGCCGGACGGCGGCATGACGCCGTTCCGCAGCGAGAAGAACTCCAACTGGGAGGGCGCCTACCGGGTGCCGGCCATGGTGCGATGGCCCGGGCACATCCCGGAGGGACAGGTGCTCAACGGCATCGTCAGTCACAACGACTGGTTCGTCACCTTGCTCGCCGCGGCCGGCGACACCGACGTCGCCGATCGGCTCAAGTCGGAGACGGACCTGAACGGCACCACCTACAAGGTGCACCTCGACGGTTTCAACCAGCTCGACTACATCACCGGAGCCGTCGAGAGAGTCCCCGCCAGTACTTCTTCTACGTGTCCGACGACGGCGACCTCACCGCGTTGCGCTACGACAACTGGAAGTTCGTCTTCCTCGAGCAGCGGATGCCGGGCACGTTGGCCATCTGGCTCGAGCCGTTCGTCGCGTTGCGCTGCCCCAAGGTCTTCAACCTGCGGACCGACCCGTACGAGCGCGCCGACGTCACGTCGAACACCTACTTCGACTGGATGTTCGACCATGCCTGGCTGGTGATCCCGGCCACCGCGTTCGTGGGCCAGATGATCCAGAGCCTCAAGGAGTTCCCGCCACGGCAGGAGCCCGCCAGCTTCACCATCGACCACATGATGGCGAAGCTCAAGGCGGGCCTCGCCATCGCGTGAGCCGCAGGACGGAGGCGGTCATGGACGCCTCGCGGGTCTCCCTGCCGGGGGGTGTCTTCACCATGGGGTCGGACGACCACTACCCCGAGGAGGCACCTGCCCACCGCGTGCGCGTCGACCCGTTCGCGATCGACGCGACCCAGGTCACCAACGCGCAGTACGGCGCGTTCGTGAAGGCGACCGGATACCGCACGGTGGCCGAGCGTTCCCTGGACCCGGCCGACTACCCGGGGGCGCCCCCGGAGAACCTCGTGCCCGGATCGTTGGTCTTCACTCCCACAGCGGGCCCGGTCGACCTCCGCCACATCAGCCAGTGGTGGACCTGGACGCCAGGTGCCTGCTGGTCCAGCCCGGAGGGCCCCGGGAGCTCGGTGAAGCGGCGCCCGGACCACCCGGTCGTGCACGTGGCGTACGAGGACGCCCTTGCCTATGCGGACTGGGTCGGCGCGGCTCTCCCCACCGAGGCACAGTGGGAGTACGCCGCCCGCGGCGGCCTGGAGGGGGCGGCGTACACCTGGGGCGACGAGCCGCGCCCCGACGGCAAGATCATGGCCAACACCTGGGACGGCCCGGACTTCCCCTGGCGTAGCACGCGGGAGAGCGGGTATGTCGGGACCTCGCCCGTCGGCACCTTTCCTGCCAACGGCTACGGACTGTCCGACATGGCGGGCAACGTCTGGGAATGGACGTCGGACTGGTGGGCGCAGCGGCACCCCGACGAGGTGGACAAACCGTGCTGTGTCCCGGCCAACCCGCGCGGCGGACGGCAGGAGGAGAGCTACGACCCGGCGCAGCCGCAGTTCCGGGTCGGACGTCGCGTCGTCAAAGGCGGCTCCCACCTGTGCGCCGACACCTACTGCTTGCGGTACCGCCCCGCCGCCCGGCGCCCACAGATGATCGACACCGGGACGAGCCACATGGGCTTCCGGTGCGTGACAACCAGCATCCTCTCGATCGGAGTGATCTCCTGATGAACGACCACCTGCTTCCCTCGTGGAGACCCGGCGCCACCCGCGACGCGGTCCTAGGGTTCCTCGACGCTGTGGTCGACGTGGCGGAGGAGGATCGCGTGGCCTGCTTCGACAATGACGGCACGCTCTGGTGCGAACGTCCGAGCTACGTCCAGTTCGACTTCTTCATCGATGCCCTCAAGACCCGAGCGGCGGCGACCGACGTCAGCGACGTGCCGGAGTTCGCCGCCCTTCTGAACCACGACGCGGCCGCGATGGGCGAGCTCGGGCTCGAGCGGATCGCGATGGCGCTGACCAGCCTGTTCGAGGGGATCCCGCCCGAGGCCTTCAGGGACCGGGTCCGTGACTTCATGTCCCGGGGCCGGCACCCCACCCTGGGCCGCTCCCTGCAGGACGTCATCTACCAGCCGATGCTCGAGCTGGTCGACGAGCTCAGACGGCGTGACGTCGCGGTCACCATCGTCACCGGAGGCGGGACAGAGTTCGTGAGGGCGATCAGCCAGCAGCTGTACGGCGTGCCGCCGGAGTCGGTCGTCGGCACGCTGATCGACTACGAGTACTCGCGTGACGACAACGGGGCGCCGCGGCTCCGCAGGACTCGAGGCCTCGACGGCGCTGCCAACGAGGGCGCGGTGAAGGTGAGCAACATCCAACGCCAGCTCGGTCGCCGGCCGCTGCTCGCCGCGGGCAACTCAGGCGGGGACCAGGAGATGCTGGAGTGGGCAGCGGCGGGAGACGGGCCGACTCTCGCCCTGCTGGTGGACCACGACGACGCCGACCGCGAGTTCAGCTACGTGAGCGAGGCTGTGACCTTCGCCGAGGCCGAGCCGGTCAAGGACGTGGGCGTCCGGCTCGGCTGGACCGTGGTCAGCATGGCGCAGGACTGGTCCACGGTCTTCCGGCCTGCTTGAGGGCGAGGACTGCGCTCCCCGGCTCGAGAGCTCAGGGCAGGGCGGCCAACCAGCGCTGGGCATGCCGGTAGGCATCGAGGCTCGCCTCGCCGATCACGTCGGTGGCCTCGAACAGCCGCACGTCGCGATGAGGTGCGTCATCCGCGCCGGGTGAGGTGCCTCGCCGAGTGGCGGGACACACTCGCTGGACGAGCAACGGCGGCCTTCATGACCTCACCCGCCGACTTCAGCTGCAGGAAGTGAACGGTGACCGAGACCGCGTTTGCCGTCCTCGCGCTGCTGGTGATCGCCTGGGGCGTCTCGTCCCGCCTGTTCACGCGCGTCAACGTCACCGGCGCCCTGGTCTTCCTGATCGCCGGTTACGTCCTTGCCAACCCCAGTTGGGGGCCGCTCGAAGTGGTCGTGGAGTCGCCGTCGGTCCACCTCCTGGCAGAGCTGACCCTTGCCCTGCTGCTCTTCTCGGACGCGTCGAGAGTGAACGTCGGGCAGCTGAGGCGCGACCTGCAGGTCCCGCTGCGGCTGCTCGTGATCGGACTTCCGCTCTCGATCCTCCTCGGCTCACTCCTGGCGGCCTGGATGTTCGACGATCTCTCGTGGGCCCTCGCAGGCTTCGTCGGGGCTGCTCTTGCTCCTACCGATGCGTCGCTCAGCGCACAGGTCATCAACGACGAGCGGATACCGAGACGGCTACGGCGCGTGCTGAACGTGGAGAGCGGACTCAACGACGGCATCGCCACTCCGCTCGTCGTGTTCACCCTGGCGGTCGCGGCGAGCGAGCTCGGGGTCGGAAGCCACGGAGATGCTCCGGAGGGCGGAGCGTTGGTGGAGCTCGCCTTCGGCGTGGTCGTCGGTCTGGTGATCGGAGCCGGCACCGCAGGTCTGATCGTCCTCGGGTCGAGGCGGCAATGGATCCTCGCAGGGGGAAGACGACTGGCCACCTTGGCGGCGGCGCTCGCAAGCTTCGAGCTGGCAGTCGTGGTGGACGGCAACGGTTTCATCGCCGCGTTCGTCGCAGGGATGTCGTTCGGCGCGTTCCTGCCTGAGGACGTGGCCGACGCGGCAGAGGCCGGGGAGCTGCCCGAGCTTCTCGGTGAGCTCGCCGCGTTCGCGGTCTGGTTCCTCTTCGGCGCCGCTCTGCTCCCCGTCGCGCTCGACCATATCTCGTGGTCGGTCCTCGCCTACGCGTTGCTCAGCCTCACCGTCATCCGGATGGTTCCGGTCGCCATTGCGCTGCTCGGTGCCGGGATGGACACCTCGACCGTGCTGTTCGTCGGCTGGTTCGGTCCTCGAGGGCTGGCCTCGGTTGTCTTCGCACTCCTTGCCGTCGAGGAGCTCGGAGACCAGCCCATCGTCGGGGAGGTGGTCGCGGTGATCGCCCTCACGGTGGCGTTGAGCGCAACGCTCCACGGCGTCACAGCAGGTCCGATCGGGACTCGCTACCTCGAGCACGAGGGCCGGCCCGACACCGGGCAGGCTCCGCGGTCACGGCGTCAGGCGCACCGCAGTCGCGAGGAGTACCCCCAAGACCAGTGATGACCCGGAACAAGGGCGATCTCGTCTCCTCCGCGTGGGGTGACGTACCCCGAGACGTCTCGGCGCTATCGTCTCGTTCACCAACGGGTGGGTTCTTGCCTGCCACCAAGCATTTCAGGAGGTCACAATGAGCACCGCTGGATTGGATGACGATCGAGAGACAACACTGACCTGGGCTCAGGGCACGGCGGCATTTGCGGGCGTGATGCTCCTGATGCTCGCGTCGTTCCACTTCCTGCAGGGCCTGGCCGCGGTCCTCGAGGACGAGGTCTTGATCGTGGGGATCGAGTACACCTACAAGCTCGACGTGACCACCTGGGGCTGGATCCACATGATCCTCGCGCTCATCGCTGTCGCGATCGGGCTCGGGATCTTGTCAGGGAACGCCGTAGCGAACGGCGCCGGTATCGGGATCGCGTTCCTGAGCGCCCTCTCCGCCTTCGCCTTCCTGCCGTACTACCCGATCTGGGGAATCATCATCATCGCGTTCGACGCTCTGGTCATCTGGGCCCTCTGCGTGCAGATCGCCCGCAGGTGACCGTGGCCGCCGAAGAAGAGGAGCTCCTCCTCACGCGTTGATCCGGAGCCCCTCGGGGTCGACAGGTGGCCGGAATGTCACCGACATCCTGAGGACTTCGGAGCCGACGGCCACCTCGTAGGAAGCAGCACGCACCCAGTCGGCGGCGACAGGTCCGCCGGCTGGGTCCCACACGTACGCGAGCCCCACGCCCGTCCCCAGGGTCGCACCCCAGCCCGCTGACGTGACCTGCCCTGCGGGGACGCCGTCACGGAGCACGAGCTCGCCGCCCCACAGCATCGCGTCAGGATCGTCCACGGTGAAGGAGACGAGCTTGCGGCGGGCGCCGGCCGCTCTTGCCTGCTTCGACGGCGCTGCGCCCCAGGAAGGGGATGTCGGTCCGGAGCTTGCAGGCGAACAACAGCCCGGCATCCACGGGCGTGTAGTCGGGGGTCAGCTCGCGGCCGAACGCCCGGTAGCCCTTCTCGAGCCGCAGGGAGTCGATCGCGTAGTAGCCGCCGTTGCGGACGCCGAGAGCCGCGCCCTCCGAGAGCAGGTCCTCGTGGACGCCGACCGCGAACTCCGTGGGGACGTACAGCTCCCAGCCCAGCTCTCCGACGTAGGTGAGCCTGGTGGCCCGGACCGTGGCGTAGCCGAGGTCGATCTCGCGGCTGGTGCCGAACGGAAACGCCTCGTGCGACAGGTCCGCAGCTGTCAGTCGTGACAACAGCTCGCGGGAGCGAGGTCCCATGACGCCCAGGACGGCGTAGCCGGACGTCAGGTCGACGACCGTGGTCGAGCTGCCCGACGGCAGGTTCCGCCTGATGTGGTCCTGGTCCCGTTCCGTCGTCGCGGCGCTGCTGACGACGAGGTACTCGCTCGGGCTGACCCGGGTGACGGTGACGTCGGACTCGTAGGTGCCGCGGCCGTTCAGCATGCCCGTGTAGACGGTGCGCCCGGGTGGCACTGCGACGTCCGCCGTGCACAGCCACTGGAGGGCGCGCTCGGCATCCGGTCCCACCACCAGGTACTTGGAGAACGACGTCTGGTCGAAGACGGTGACGTTGTCGCGGGTGTTCCTGTGCTCCTCGGCCACCCAGGGCAGCCAGTTCGGCTCGGACCAGCTGTAGTCGATCACCGGCGGAGTGCCCTCGGGGGCGAAGAAGTTCGCGCGCTCCCACCCCATCTTGCTGCCGAAGCTCGCGTTGGCCTGGTCGAGGACGTGGTAGAGCGGGGACCGCCGGAACGGCCGCGCTGTCCGCATCTCGCGGTTGGGCCACGGGATCTCGTAGTGCAGTCCGAGCACCTCGGCGACCCGGTCGTGCAACCAGCGGTTGTTGCCGTTGAACCGTGCGAACCGACGGATGTCGACGGCCGTGAGGTCCGACGTCGCCTCGCCGTTCACGATCCACTCGGCCAGGGCGCGTCCGGCACCACCGGCCGACGCGATGCCGACGGAGTTGAGGCCGGCGCCGACGTAGAAGTTCCTGGTCTCCGGCGCCGGACCCAGGAGGAACTGGTTGTCCGGAGTGAAGCTCTCGGGACCGTTGTAGAACTTGCGCACCCCGGTCTCCCTGAGGGCAGGGATCCGCAGGATCGCACTCTCCATCAACACCGAGAAGTGCTCCCAGTCCTCCTCGAGGAGCTGGAACTCGAACGGGTAGGGGATCTGGTCCGGCGGGACCCAGGGCTTCGCCTCGGGCTCGAACCCGCCGACGACCAGTCCTCCGACCTCTTCCTTGAAGTAGGTGTAGCCATCGGGGTCGCGCAGGATCGGCAGGTCGGGCTCGACGCCGGAGAAAGGCTCGGTCACGACGTAGAAGTGCTCGGCGGAGTGCAGTGGCACGGTGACGCCGGCCATCGCGCCGACCTGCTTGGCCCACTGGCCCGCGCAGTTGACGACCACCTCGGCCTCCACGTCGCCGCCGTCGGTGCGCACGCCGGACACCCCACCGTCGTCCACCAGCACGTCGAGGACCCGGGTCCGCTCGGCGATCCGGGCACCCCCCTGTCGCGCGCCCCGAGCCAGTGCCTGGGTGAGGTCAGTCGGGTTGGCGGTCGCATCGCCCGGCAGCCAGATCGCACCGACGAGGTCGTCGACCTGCATCACGGGCCAGCGTTCCTTCGCCTCGGCAGGTGTCAGGAGGCTGCACTCCAAGCCGTAGGCGTCGGCGTTCGCGGCCGTACGACGGAGCTGGGTCATCCGGTCCTCGGTGCGGGCGACCGTGACGCCACCGCAACGCTTGTAACCGGTCGACAGCCCGACCTCGTCCTCGAGCTCGGAGTAGAGCTGGGTGGAGTACCGGACGAGCTGCGTCCCGCTCTCCGAAGCCCGCAGCTGGCCGACCAGGCCGGCCGCGTGCCAGGTCGTGCCGGAGGAGAGCCGGCCCTGCTCGACCAGCAGCACGTCGGTCCAGCCGAGCTTGGTGAGGTGGTAGGCGACGCTGGTGCCGATCACGCCGCCGCCGATGATGACCACCTGCGCTCGCGACGGAAGGGTGGGCTGGTCAGGCATCGCCGGCCGCCTCGTCGAGCAGCCGGTCGAAGTCGGGGCCGTCGAACTCGGGCACGGCGCGGTCGTACTTCTCCATGGCCCACTCCCAGAAGTCGAAGTCGAAGGTGCTCACGGCGTCCTGGATCGAGCCCCAGAGCGTCCAGCCGTACTTGGACATCAGACCCCACAGCCGGGCACGGGCGACCCGATGCCGATGGAGGGTGCCGTCGTACGCCGCCATCAGCTCGTCGAGCTGGTCGAGCGTCAGCCCGGCTTCGCTCCACAGGTTGCCGAGCTCGAAGGTCGCCTCGTTGTTGCCGGAGTACTCGTAGTCGATCAGCCAGATCTTCTCCCCGTCATCGATGAGGTTGCCGGCCAGCAGGTCGTTGTTGCAGGGCACGGTCGGCTCCTTCCGGGCGTCGAACGCGCGCCGGATCCGCTCCGCGTGGGGCGCGAAGTCGAGGTAGCGGTCGGGCAGCCGGAACCCGCGGTCGGTGACCACGGTCAGGTACTTCGCCTGCAGCGCGAACATGTCGAACTCGCTGCTGAACCGCGGGCCGGAGTTCAGCTGCCGGATCGCGGCGGCGACCCGGTCGAGGTGCTTCCCGCTGCGCAGGTCGGCGTCGGTGAAGGTGCGCCCGACCAGGTATTCCACGACCATCAGCCCGGCGTCGGGCAGGTAGTCGAGGACCGGTGCGCCGACTCCGGCCGCCGCCGCGGCGACCGAGTTGTGGTGCTCGTGGTCGTGGTCGATCGCCAGCAGGTCACTGCCCGGCTGGGCGACGCGCACCACGCAGACCCCGCCAGAGTGGGTGACCTTGAGGTTGACGTTGGTCAGCCCCCCGGTCAGCTCCTCCACCTGGTACGACGTCCCGCGAAGCCAGTCGATCTGGTCGAGAACGTCGTGCCACGCCACTCGTCGGCCTCCCGCCGGGTCCGATGCAAAGGTCTAAGGTCATGCCATTGACAGCATTGTGTGACCCGCACCACACTGACGCAAACCGGCTCCCGGCGAAAGAGGAAGTTTCATGAGTGCGACCGACGACCCGAAGATGGACGCAGACTCCAAGCGCCTTGCGGAGATGGGCTACAGCCAGGACCTCAGCCGCAGCTGGTCCGGCTTCTCGAACTTTGCGATCTCGTTCTCGATCATCTCGATCCTGGCGGGGTGCTTCACCAACTTCGGCGCCGGCTGGAACAACGGCGGACCGATCTCGATCTCCTGGTCCTGGCCGATCATCAGCGCGTTCATCCTGCTGATCGGCTTCACCATGTCCGAGCTGGTGTCGGCGTACCCGACCTCGGGCGGCATCTACTGGTGGGCCTCCAAGCTCGGCGGTCCACGAGCCGGGTTCTACACCGGCTGGCTGAACCTGATCGGCCTGGTCGCGGTCACCGCCGGTGTCTCCTACGGTTGCGCGACCTTCATCGACCTGACGATCAGCACCTGGTCGGAGTCGTTCGCCGAGGACTACTCACTCACCCGAGTCTTCTTCATCTTCGTAGCGGTGCTGGCCATCGCCTCCGTGCTCAACATCTTCAGCAGCCACCTGATGGCCATCATGAACAACGTCTCGGTCTGGTGGCACGTCGCGGGCGCGGCAGCGATCGTGGCCATCCTCCTGATCGTCCCGGACACCCACCAGAGCTTCAGCTACGTCTTCACCGAGCGGATCAACAACTCCGGCTACTCCGACGGCAGCGTGACGAGCGGCATCTTCTTCTTCGCCGTGATCCCCTTCGGCTTCCTGCTGACGCAGTACACGATCACCGGCTTCGACGCCTGCGCGCACCTCAGCGAGGAGACCAAGGGCGCCTCGATGGGTGCTGCCAAGGGAATCTGGCAGTCGATCCTCTACTCGGCGATCGGTGGCTACATCCTGCTGCTCTGCGTGGTCTTCGCGGTGCCGAACCTGCCGGACGGAAGTCCCGACAACTCGCTCGGAGCCGGTGGTGTCGCACCGATCTTCAACGCCGCGCTCGGCTCCAACTGGGCGGGCACTGTCTTGTTCATCTCTTCCGCCGGCCAGCTCTTCTGCGCGGTCTCCTGCATGACCTCGGCCTCCCGGATGACCTACGCCTTCAGCCGGGACCGCGCCGTACCGGGATCGTCGCGATGGTCTGCCCTCACGGCGAAGCGAGTGCCGGCGAACGCGGTGATGCTGGTAGCCGTCCTCGCTGCGCTCGTGACGCTCCCCGCGCTGGTCGAGGTGAACATCGGCACCGAGGAGGCGCCGATCTACTCGCCGATCGCGTTCTTCGCGGTGACCTCGATCGCCGTGCTCGGTCTGTATCTTTCGTTCGCGATCCCGATCTGGTTGCGCTGGAAGCACGGTGACCGGTTCGAGGTGGGCGAGTGGAACAACGGCGCGAAGTACAAGTGGATGAACCCGGTCGCGGTCGCGGAGATCATCATCGTCTCGCTGTACCTGATGATGCCGACCTACAAGCCCGGCAACCCCTTCGACGAGAACTTCGAGTGGAAGTTCGTCAACTACTCGCCGATCGTCACCCTCGGCGCGTTGCTGGCGATCACCATCTGGTGGGAGGCCTCGGCCAAGAAGTGGTTCAAGGGCCCGATCCGGACGATCGATCCCGCTGAACTGCCGCCGGGCTGAGTGCCCTGGCGATCGATGTCATGACTCCTTCTCCGACCTCAGCCCCAAACCTAGGGTCGGCCCACCATCTCGGGGACCTCGTCCTGAGACCGGTGCGCGGTCACCATGCGTTCGAGGGTTGTGTGGAACAGCTGGCGACCGCGATCCGGCTGGGCGTGTTCCCGTTCGGCTCGGCGCTGCCGCCCGAACGGGAGCTCTCCGACCGGTTGGGGGTCTCCCGGGCGACGTTGCGCGAGGCCATCGCCGGTCTGCGGAGCGCTGGCATGGTGCGCACCACCCGTGGCCGGGGCGGCGGAACCGTCGTGTCCTACCGCCCCGCGACGCCCGCGCTCGGCGGTTCCCCTGGTATCGCGGAGCGTCGGGAGCAGCTCCTCGACTCGCTCGTCTACCGACGGGTGGTCGAGCCCGGCGCCTGCTACGTGGCGGCAACCCGCCCCCTTGCGGCCGCCGATCGGCTGCTGCTCACGACGGCCCTGGCCGAGGTCGACGAGGCGGAGGATGCGGCTGCCCATCGACAGGCGGACTCGCGCCTGCACCTGGCGATCGCGAGCGTCACTGCCTCGCCCATGACGATCGAGGCGGTCACCGAGGTGCAGGCCTCGTTGCACGACATGCTGCAGGCGATTCCCGTGCTCGAGGTCAACATCGAGCACTCCAGCCGTCAGCACCGGTCGATCGTCGCGGCGATCATCGCGGGCGAACCCACCAAGGCGCGCAGGGCGATGGAACACCACTGTGACGACACGGCTGCGCTGCTGCGCGGCCTGCTCGGCTGAGATCTCGACAAGCTCGATCACCGATATGAGAGGGACGGAATGCCCCGCAACGACAGGCACCTGACGCTCGACCAGCTCACCGCTGCCATCGAGGCGGACGAGATCGACACCGTCGTCGTCGCCTTCACCGACATGCAGGGACGGCTGCAGGGCAAGCGGCTGCACGGGCGGTACTTCCTCGACATCGTGGTCGACCACGGCACGGAAGGGTGCAACTACCTGCTCGGGGTCGACGTCGACATGAACACGGTGGCCGGATACGCGATCACTTCATGGGACCGCGGCTACGGCGACATGGAGTTCGTGCTCGACTTCGACACGCTCCGCCGGCTCACCCACCTGCCGGCCACGGCGATGGTGCAGTGCGACCTGGTCTGGCCCGACCACTCGCCCGTGCTGCAGTCGCCGCGCGCCATCCTGAAGCGGCAGATGGATCGCGCGACCGCGCTCGGCTTCACCGCCATGGCCGGCACCGAGCTGGAGTTCATCGTCTTCGAGAACTCCTACGAGGAAGCCCATGACCTCGGCTACCAGCACCTGACTCCGTCCAACCAGTACAACGTCGACTACTCCATCGTCGGCGGCACCCGGGTCGAGCCGCTGCTGCGCGACATCCGCAACACGATGTACGCCGCAGGGCTGAACGTGGAGGCGGCAAAGGGTGAGTGCAACTTCGGCCAGCACGAGATCGGGTTCCTGTACGACGACGTCATGGTCACCGCCGACAACCACGCCGTCTACAAGACCGCCGCCAAGGAGATCGCCTCGCTGCACGGCCAGTCGCTGACCTTCATGGCCAAGTTCAACGAGCGCGAGGGCAGCTCCTGCCACATCCACCTGTCGCTGCGTGGCGAGAACGGCGAGATCGTGTTCTGGGACGACGCGTCCGGACGACGTACCCCGCTCTACGACCAGTTCGTCGCGGGTGTCCTGGCGACGATGCCTGACCTGACCCTGCTCTATGCGCCCAACATCAACTCCTACAAGCGGTTCGCCGACGGATCGTTCGCGCCGACGACCATCGCCTGGGGTGACGACAACCGCACCTGTGCCGTACGGCTGGTCGGTCGTGGCGCCGGCGCGCGGATGGAGAACCGGGTCCCCGGTGGAGACGTGAACCCCTACCTGGCGCTGGCCGCCATGATGGCCGGTGGGCTGCACGGGATCGAGAACGAGCTGGAGCTGGAGCCCCCTCTGGAGGGCAACGCCTACACCTCCGGCCGGCCGACGGTGCCGAGGTCCCTGCGGGACGCCCGGGAGGCCTTCGCGTCCTCGAAGGTCGCGCGCGCGGCACTCGGCGACGAGGTCGTCGACCACTACACGAACATGGCTGACGTCGAGCTCGCCGCGTTCGATGCCGCGGTGACCGACTGGGAGCTGCGGCGCGGCTTCGAGCGGATGTGAGGGGAAGCATGGCCAGCTACACGGTGATCAACCCGGCGACGGCAAGCCCCGTGACCGAGGTCGCCCAAGCCTCGGTCGAGGAGGCCGACGCTGCGATCGAGCGGGCCCAGTCCGCGTTCCCGGCGTGGCGAGACATCGCGCCGGGCGAGCGGGCGAGGCTGCTGCGGTCGTTCGCCGGCATCGTCGACGCGCACCTCGAGGAGCTCGCGCAGCTGGAGGTGGTCAACTCCGGCCACACCGTCGGCAACGCCCGTTGGGAAGCCGGCAACGTCCGGGACGTCCTCAACTACTACTCGGCGGCGCCCGAACGCCTCTTCGGCCGGCAGATCCCCGTGCCGGGAGGGATCGACCTCACCTTCCACGAGCCGCTCGGCGTGGTCGGCGTGATCGTGCCCTGGAACTTCCCGATGCCGATCGCCGGCTGGGGCTTCGCGCCGGCGCTCGCGGCCGGCAACACCGTCGTCCTGAAGCCGGCCGAGCTGACCCCGCTGACCGCGATCAGGCTTGGTGAGCTGGCTGTGGAGGCCGGCCTGCCGGAGGGCGTCCTCACCGTGATCCCTGGCAAGGGCTCGGTCGTCGGTGAGCGGTTCGTGACCAACCCAGCGGTCCGGAAGGTCTGCTTCACCGGCTCCACCGAGGTGGGCAAGCGGATCATGGCCGGCTGTGCGGACCAGGTGAAGAGAGTGACCCTGGAGCTCGGCGGCAAGAGCGCCAACATCGTCTTCGCCGACGCCGACATCGCCACGGCCGCGGCCACCGCGCCGTACGCCGTCTTCGACAACGCCGGCCAGGACTGTTGCGCCCGGTCACGCATCCTCGTCCAGCGATCGGCGTACGACGAGTTCGTCGACCGGCTCGGGTCCGCGGTCGTAGCAATGAAGGTGATCGACCCCGCCGACGAGGACAGTGAGATGGGCCCGCTGATCTCTGCCGGGCAGCGCGACTCGGTCGCGGGTTACCTCGCCGACGTGGAGGCAGCGTTCACGGGACCGGTGCCCGAGGCGGAGGGGTTCTGGCTGCCGCCGACGGTCGTCCTGGCCGAGGACACGGGGGCCGCCGTGTGGCGCGAGGAGATCTTCGGTCCGGTCGTGGCGGTGATGGCGTTCGACGACGAGGATGACGCTGTCCGCCTCGCCAACGACACCGAGTACGGCCTGTCCGGCTCGATCTTCACCAGCGACGTCGGCCGCGCACTCCGGGTGGCGCGCGCCGTCGAGGCCGGCAACCTGAGCGTCAACTCGCACTCGGCGGTGCGCTACTGGACTCCCTTCGGTGGCTACAAGCAGTCCGGCCTCGGCCGGGAGCTCGGCCCGGACGCACCCAACGCGTTCACCGAGGAGAAGAACGTCTTCATCGCGCAGGACTGAGGTCTCGAGGCGGTCGCAGGACGGCTTCCCCGACCACCGAACAGAAGGAGCTGACATGGCAGGACGCCTTGACGGTCGCGTCGCCGTCATCACCGGAGGGTGCTCGGGCATCGGGTTGGCGACCGTGCGCCGGTTCCTGGAGGAGGGCGCCAAGGTCGTCATCGGCGACCTCGACGACGCCCGCGGGGAGGCCATCGTGTCCGAGCTCGGGGTGACCTACGTGCACGTGGACGTGACCAGCAAGGAGCAGGTGGACGCGCTGTTCAAGGCCGCGAAGGACACCTACGGCTCGGTCGACATCGCGTTCAACAATGCCGGCATCTCGCCACCGGACGACGACTCCATCCTGGACACCGAGCTGGATGCCTGGCGGAAGGTGCAGGAGGTGAACCTCACCAGCGTCTACCTCTGCTGCAAGGCCGCGCTTCCCTACATGCTCGAGCAGGGCAGGGGCTCGATCATCAACACCGCGTCCTTCGTCGCGGTGATGGGCGCGGCCACGTCGCAGATCTCCTACTCCGCCTCGAAGGGAGGGGTGCTGTCGATGAGCAGGGAGCTCGGGGTGCAGTTCGCACGCGCGGGCGTCCGCGTCAACGCGCTCTGCCCCGGCCCGGTGAACACCCCGCTGCTGCAGGAGCTCTTCGCCACCGACGAGGAGCGCGCGGCCCGGCGGCTCGTCCACGTCCCGATGGGGCGGTTCGGCGAGCCCGAGGAGATGGCCAACGCGGTGCTCTTCCTCGCCTCGGACGAGTCGTCCTTCGTCACCGCGTCGACGTTCCTCGTCGACGGCGGCATCTCGGGCGCCTACGTCACCCCGCTGTGAGTCGAGCACCATGACCAGGCCGCTGATCGGGCTGACCTCCTACCGCGAGAAGGCGCGCTGGGGGGTGTGGGACCAGCACGCCGACCTGCTGCCCACCGGGTACGCCCAGGCGATCGAGGCCGCCGGCGGGGTACCGGTGCTGCTGCCGCCGACGGCGCCGTACGACGAAGCGGCCACCGCCGCCGTGCGCCGGCTCGACGGCCTGGTGATCAGCGGCGGGGCGGACGTCTCGCCGCAGCGGTACGACGAGGACCCGCACGACCGCACCACGAACTGGCGCGAGGACCGCGACTCCTGGGAGCTGGCCCTGCTCGCCGCCGCTGACCACGCTGCCCTTCCGGTGCTCGGCGTGTGCCGTGGGATGCAGGTCATGGCGGTCCACTCCGGGGGACGTCTCGACCAGCACGTCCCGGACCTGGTCGGCCACGACGGCCACAACCCGGCACCCGGCGTCTTCGGTGAGACCGCGGTGTCCCTGGCGCCCGGGAGCCGGCTCGCCGCCCTGATCGGCACGTCGCAGACCGTGCACTGCCACCATCACCAGTCGGTGCGCGACCACCCCGGCTTCGCCGCGGTGGCGTGGGCCGACGACGGGGTCCTCGAGGCCATGGAGGGCGAGGGGGACCGGCTCCGCGTCGCCGTCCAGTGGCATCCCGAGGTGGCTGCCGACGCCGGCTTGTTCAAGGTGCTCGTCGACGCCGCGTCGTCATCGTGACCGCGCCAGTGCCCCGATCCTCCGCAGGTCGGCGGTGAGTGCCGCGCTGCGATCGCGGTGCGGCGGCACCATCCGCGCCATCAACCAGGCCCACCACGCCGGAGACTCGACGACCTCGTAGGTCTGCGTGATCCGCGTGCCGGCGGCACAGGGCTCGAGGATGAACCGCCACACGGTGCTGTCCGGGAACCGCCGGCTCGGCGCCGTTCGCCACGCGATGACCCGGTCGCGCTCGAGCTCGATGATCTCGTTGGTCCGGCTCCACCGGAACGCCAGCCACTTGTTGCCGCCGCGGAAGCGGGCGCCGTACGACGCCGACGTGGCGCCGTCGAGCCAGACGACCTGGCGGCACTCGTGGCTCCACTCGCCGGTGCGGGTCACGTCGGTGAGCACCCGCCACACCGCGTCGACCGGCGCGGTGACCTCGACCTCGACGCGGCTGGTCCGGGGGATCTGCTTCGTCGTACCCATGCGGTTCTCCTACGCCTACGCCTACGCCGGCGCGTCGTCGACGAGCAGGGCGATGGTGTCCGCGATCCAGTCCTGGTACTGCTGCGCGGTCCAGCCCCGCAGTTCGGTCAGCATCCGGTAGACGCCGATGTCGGTCACAGCCCAGAGGGCGTCGGCCTCCCGTGGGGTGATCGGGCGCCCGGCCATGAGCGTCATGCCCTCGGTGACGTCGGCGTGCCGACCGACCTCGCGCTGGCTCATCATCCGGGCCAGCTCGGGGTCGGAGGCGGCGGCCTCGCGCAGCGCGAAGTTCACGCCCGCGGTACGTCGGTGGATCTCCGTCAGCAGGCGGGCTCCGGCCTGCAGCCGCTCGGCGCGGGTGCCGGTGCCCAGCACGGTGAACATCGTCCGCCGGTCGAGCGGGACCGGTTCGTCATCACCCACCACCGCCACGTCGATCGCCGCCATCAGCAGGTCGCTCTTCGAGCGGAAGCCCGCATAGACGGTCTCGACCGACACGCCCGCCTCCCGGGCGACGTCGCGCATGCCGGTGGCGGCCCAACCACGCTCGTCGAACAGCCGGGTGGCTGCCTCGAGAACCGACGCGCGCGTCTCGGCCGCCTGTTGCTGGCGGCGCGCGGACCGATACTCACGGCGCGGCTTCTGCTGAGAGGTGCTCATCGGGTGGCTGTGTCCCGCGTCGCAGGGTCCGGCTGCCAGACCGCGGCCATCCGCCGTCGGTAGGAACGGCCGAAGCCGTAGAGCAGGATGAACCGCGGGAGGGCGGGGACGACGCCGGTCACCACGCGGTACCCCTCGGTATCGATCCCGTCCAGCAGCCAGTGGCCTTCGAAGCCGAGCTCGGCGAAGGACTTCGACTTGATGTTGTGCTCCTGATCGATCGCCCGCCACTCGCAGTCGGCGAGCGTGGCTGATACGACCGGCATCGCGTCGGCGACCTCGCGGTCGAGGTGCGGGACGAGCACCTCGGCCAGGGCGTCGAGTGCTGCCACGAGGTCGGCACGAGCACCGTCGTCGTCCGTCGCGGCGAGGCGCTCTGCGGCGACGCGCAGCGCCTGTGCCGCCGGCGCGATGCGCCGGTGATCTGCCTCGAGGGAGTCCAGCAGAGGACCGGCCTCGGGGTTCTTCGCGAGAACGGCCGGCCACAGGCCCTCGTCCTCGCTGGTGTGGTGCCGGTGCAGGAAGTCCATCAGCCACACCACGTGCTGTCCCAGTGCGCGGCGCTGCCGCCCGGCCGGGTACGGCTGCGTCGTGGCTGTCCTTCGGGCTCGGACCAGGTCGCGCTGCAGCGCGCCGTGCACGATCCCCATCATCCGGGTGTCCGCAGGACCTGTCGGCTCCGACATGGCGGGCCCCTTCCTCTGCTCCTGCCGGCAGACTAGAACGAAGAGGTATTCATTACAAGATCGTTCTGACTAATTCTGTCGGCCTGACAGGATGCGGGCCATGGAGAAGATCGACGTGCTGATCTGGGACGACGCGGCCGCCGCGGGTGCCGTCGCCCTGCAGGTGGTGGGGCTGCGTTCGCTCCAGGTGTCGGTCGCATCCGATCTGCCGGGGGCACCGCTGCTGCTCGGGAAGGGGCCGACCCTCCGCGGCCTCGCCGAGGTCTGGGTCGACTCGGTCGATGTGTGGCCGGACCTGTGCGAGCAGGTGCCCGGCGATGCCTACCTGGTGACCGAGTCGGTGCCGCAGCCGGTCGGCACGGATGAGCTGCTGACCCATTCTCCTGGTTTCCCAAGCCGGATCGGTTGTCGGAGGAAGAGTTCTTCCACGGCTGGCACACCGTCCACACGCCGTCCTCGGCGCGGCTCCACCCGCTGCGCCAGGGCTACGTCCGCGACTCCGTCGCCCGCACGTTGACCCCGGGGTCACCGCCGGTCCGGGCGATCGTGAGCGAGTACTTCGCCGAGGCCGACTACCTCGACCCGACCCGCCTCTTCGCACCGGACGAGCTCACTACGACCATCGAGGAGCTGGTGCTCTACGCCGACCAGGAGGACGTGTCGAGCTGCCCGCTCCGGCGCCTGCCGACGTGAACCGGCGGACACGACGGTCGTCGAGTAGCCCGAGCCGCCAGGCGAGGGTGTATCGAGACGCCTGCGCCCGTGCGCGTACGTCGAGGTGGCGAAGTATCTCACTGCGTCTCGATACGCCGCCGCTCGTTCCTCGCGGCGGCTACTCGACGACCGGGGTGCTGGCGGCTACTCGACGACCGGATCCGGTGTCTGTGGAGGCACCCGGTCGTCGAGTAGTCCGAGCCGCTAGGCGAGGGCGTATCGAGACGCCTGCACCCGTACGCGTACGAGGTGGCCGGGATCCGCGCACCTGACTGTGGGCCTCGGGGCCGAGGGTTCCTTGCGGCGTCTCGATATGCCGCCGCTCGTTCCTCGCGGCGGCTACTCGACGACCGAAGGTGCTGGCGGCTACTCGACGACCGGGGTGCTGGCGGCTACTCGACGGCCGGGCGTGCTGGCGGGTACTCGAGGATCGGAGGTGCGGCTACTCCATGACCGGAGTGGCGATGTCCAGGCCGAGCTCGTCGTCTGCGGCGTAGGGGATCGACAGGATCACGCGCGACGCGAGCCCGTCGAACCGGTCGCGGACGGCGGCACCCACCTGGTCGAGCTCGCCGACGACCGCCAGGGTCTCGAGGATCTCGTCGTCGACCAGGTCGCCGAGCTCGGTCCAGCGCCCGGCCTTGGTGAACGCGTGCGCGTCGGCGTGCAGGTCGCCCCAGCCGTGGTGGTCGAGCACCGGCTTGTAGGCGGGCGTCGAGGCGTAGAACCCGATCTGGCGCTTGGTGCCGGCGACGGCGGCGACGTACGCCTCCTCGGTCCGGCCGGTGGCGACCATCGCCATCGCTGCGAGCGTGAAGTCGCCCGTGGCCCCCGTGCTTGCACGTCCTTCGCCCACCTGCGGGGCAAGGACGTCTGCCAGGTAGCTGCGCGAGAGGAGCGGGTGGCAGATGAAGCCGTCCGCGACCGCGCCGGCGGTGGCGACCATCCGCGGCCCGACGCCGGCCAGCCAGATCTCCGGCGACGGGTAGGGGAGCGGGCCCGGGTTGAAGAGCGGCGGCATCAGTGTGTGCGTGTAGAAGTCGCCCGCGAAGTCCAGCTCGTCGCCGGTCTGCCAGGTGTGCCAGATCGCCCGGAGCGCCGCAATGTACTCGCGCATCCGGTCGGCCGGTCGCGACCACGGCATCGAGTACCGGCGCTCGATGTGCGGCTTGATCTGGGACCCGAGGCCGAGCACGAACCGGCCGCCGGACAGCCGGTGCACGTCGTACGACGGGTAGGCCATCGCCATCGGTGACCGGGCGAACGCCAACGCGATAGACGTGCCCAGGCGCAGGCGTTCGGTGTGCTCGGCCGCCAGCGTCAGGTAGACGAACGGGTCGTGCGTGCCCTCCGGCACGAAGAGTCCACCGGTGCCGCCGCGGTCCTCGACCTTCCTCGCGGCGGCGACGATCCCGACGGGATCGCCGTGGTAGGTCACATCTATCTCAATGGCCACGTCGCTCGCCCGTCATGTCCAGAGACTAGAACACGTTCTAGTGTTGTCGCGACCACCGAGGATGCCCGACGATCACCCGGGTGTCGGGGGTGGCCGCGGGATCCGGGTCGTAGGTTGTGCGAAGGGACGCGGAGTAGCGGGGAGGCTTTACATGGGTCAAGGCGCCGCGACGGCGAAGGCTTCTACGTTCCTCGAGGGCAAGGACGAACGCCTCGAGGTGCTGTCCGAGAGGCCCCTGGTTCTCTCGACACCCCCTGGTCTCCTCAGCGGGACCAGGATCACGCCGACGGACAGGGTCTTCGTCCGCAACATCCAGGACCTACCGGGGTCCCAGACGCTCGACGTCGCGGTGACCCAGGGATGGGAGATCGAGCTGGTCGGGCTGATCGAACCACTGCGCCTCGTCATCCAGGCCGAGGAGCTGCTCGAGATGGAGCAGGTCGACTACGAGATGGTGCTCGTGTGCTCGGGCAACGGCCGGTCGATGTACCCCAACATCCCGGGGACACCCTGGGACCACGGTGGGGTGGCCAACGTGCGATTCAGCGGGGTGCCGCTCTCCGCGGTGCTCGACAAGCACCACGTGAAGGTCGACCGAGAGGTCGAGTACGTAACGGCCGCCGGCCGTGGCCTGCCGATGCATGGCGAGCCGCCGGACGTCGAGCACAGCCTGCCGGTGGCAGACGTCCTGGAGAGAAGCATCCTGGCGCTCGGGCTGAACGGCGAGGGTCTTCCTGGCATCCACGGCGGGCCCGTGCGCCTGGTGACGCCCGGGTTGTTCGGGACCATGCAGATCAAGTGGCTGCACCGGTTGCGCTTCGAGACTGTCGAGTCACCATGCGTCTACCACGCGAACGAGTACCGCATCCCGCTGTCGCCCGTCAGGGACGGGGAGCCGTTCGAGTTCACGCTCGAGAACAGCAGACCTACCTGGCACATCAGGCTGATGAGCTACATCCTCGCTCCCGAGCAGGGGGCGTCGCTCGCGGCGGGGGACGTCGCAGTCAGTGGTGTTGCGTACAACGACGGATCGGCACTCTTGGAGGCGGTGCTGGTGTCCGTAGACCGCGGGGAGACCTGGCAGACGACCACGCTCGAGACCCCCGAGAGTCCCTACGCCTGGTACCGGTGGTCGACCCAGGTCAGGCTCGAGACCGGTGAGCAAGAGATCTGGGTGCGAGCCATCGACGACATGGGTCGCTCCCAGCCGCTCGACGGCAACGTCCACTGGAACCCGAACGGCTACGAGTGGACCGGGGTGTACAAGACCGGCGTCACCGTCAGCTGAACAGGGGTGACGGTGAGCCTCACCCGGTAGGGGTGACGCCAACGCCGCGTCAGGTGGCCAGGGTTGGCCGGGACCCCCTAAAAGGGGAAGAGCCATGGGTTGTCTGTTCGTCATGTTCGCGGGAGTGTTTCCGCGACTGGCCCTGCTGTTCGTGTGGATAGCCCGCCCCACCATGGTGGACGCGGCTTTCGACACCTTCATCTGGCCGCTGCTCGGCCTCTTCTTCCTCCCGTTCGCCACCCTGATGTACGTGATCCTGTGGCAGGTCGGTGGTCTGGAGGGATCGGACTGGATCTGGGTGGCATTGGCCGCCGCTCTCGACATCGGGCACTGGGGCGCCGGGTACACACAGCGACGGGACGCCCCTGGCTATCCGACCAGCACCCGGGTGTGAAGCAGTCTTCGCTCACGTCCCGGACGAGGCCGGGCTCGATAAGACCGAAGGCATGACAGAGGAGGAGTGGGATGGGGTTTCGCGACAGGGGCCTGGACGGACCGAAGTTCCAGATGCGCGAGAAGATCATGGCCATCGGGGACGACTACTGGATCGAGGACGAAGACGGCAACAAGCTCTACAAGGTCAATGGCAAGGCCGCCCGGCTGCGCGAGACCTTCATCCTCGAGGACGCCAGCGGTGCCGAGCTCTCGAAGATCCAGGAGAAGAAGCTCACCGTCCGCGACAAGATGACTATCGAGCGCGGCAGCACCACCGCTACGGTGCGCAAGCGTCTGCTGGGCATCCGCGACCACTACATCATCGAGGTCGATGGCGGGGATGACCTCAAGGCCCACGGCAACATCGTCGATCACGAGTACGAGATCGATCGGGACGGTGACACGATCGCCACCGTTTCGAAGAAGTGGTTCCGGGTCCGTGACACCTACGGTGTCCAGCTGGCCGAGGGCCAGGACGTCCCGCTCATCCTGGCGATCACGGTCTGCGTCGACGCGATGGCGCGCGACTGACGCAGCACCGCAACCTGCACAGGATCTTCACGAGTCGACCCCGCCTTCGAGGCCCTGGCACTCCTACGCTCGATGACATGACCCAGCGGCCCCGCCGGATCCTCGTCGTCGAGGACGAGCCCGTGATCAACGGGGCGGTCAGTGATCGCCTGACGGCTGAGGGGTACGACGTCGCGCAGGCGTACGACGGACCCGCCGCCGTGCAGGCCTTCGCCGACAACGACCCGGACCTGGTCGTGCTCGACGTGATGCTCCCCGGGTTCGACGGGCACGAGGTGTGTCGCCGGATCCAGGCCGAGCGGCCGGTGCCGGTGCTGATGCTCACCGCGCGCGACGACGAGACCGACATCCTGGTGGGCCTCGGCGTCGGCGCCGACGACTACCTGACGAAGCCGTTCCGGATGCGCGAGCTGGTCGCCCGGATCGCCGCGTTGCTGCGCCGGGTCGACCGTGCTGCGGAGATGGCCGGCGTCGGCAGCCCCGTCACGGAGCTGGGAGACCTCAGGATCGATCCTGGCGCTCGTCGGGTCTGGGCCGCCGGTGCGGAGGTGCACCTGACGCCCACCGAGTTCGACCTCCTGATCTGCCTGGCCTCCGATCCCGGCAAGGTGCTCACCCGCGAGCGACTGTTGGCCGACGTCTGGGGCTGGCCGGGTGCGTCCGGCACCCGCACCGTCGACAGCCACGTGAAGGCGCTGCGCGCCAAGATCGGCGCCGGTCGCGTCCGTACCGTGCACGGTGTGGGCTACGCCCTCGAAGCCGGCCGGGGCGGAGGGCAGTGAGCCTCCTCGACCCGGTCCGTTCGGTCAAGGTCAAGCTGGGCCTGCTGGTCGTCGCCAGCGTCACGGTCGCGCTCGTGGTCGCGACGATCGGTGAGGCCGGGGGAGTGCCGCTCTGGCTGAGCATCCCGGTGACCGTTGCGCTCGCGCTCGCGGTGACCCAGCTGCTGGCTGTCGGGATGACCTCCCCGCTGCGCGAGATGACCACAGCCGCGCGGCGGATGGCGTCGGGCGACCACACCGTCCGGGTCACCGCGACCTCACGGGACGAGGTCGGGGAGCTCGCCGACGCGTTCAACCGGATGGCGGAGGAGCTCGCCGCCGTCGACCAGCAGCGTCGCGAGCTGGTCGCGAACGTGAGCCACGAGCTGCGCACCCCGCTCACCGCCCTCAACGCCCTCCTCGAGAACCTCGCCGACGGCGTCGCCGAGCCCGACCCGGTGACACTTCGCGCCGCGCTCGACCAGGGCGAACGGATGGCCGGCCTCGTCGGCGACCTGCTCGACCTCTCCAGGGTGGACGCCGGCAAAGCGCCGCTGGCACGTCAGCGGGTCGACGTCCTCCGGCTGCTCGACGCGGCGGTCACCCAGGCGCGCGTCGGCGGCCGGGAGGCGACGTACGACGTCCACGTCGATCCACCCGACCTCGTGGTCGAGGGCGATCCTGCTCGGCTCCACCAGCTCGTCGCCAACCTGCTCGACAACGCCTCGCGACACAGTCCTCCGGCGGCACCGTGTCGGTCAGCGTCCGCACGACCACTGACCGCTGGCTGCTCGAGGTGTCCGACCAGGGGCCGGGCGTCGCGCCCGGCGACCGGGAGCGCGCGTTCGAGCGGTTCGGCACTCTTGGCGATGACAGCGTCCACAGCGGCGGCGGCGGGACCGGCCTGGGGCTGGCCATCGCCCGCTGGGTCACCGACCTGCACGGCGGCACCATCGGCTTCGTCGACCCGGAGCCCGGCGGGTCCGGTGCCCGGGTCCGTGCCGACCTGCCCGTCGCCCCGCCCGCACGCCCGACCCGCGAGGAGATCCCCGTGCCTCGACAGCTCCCCTCAGGTCGCCGCGCTGCCGAAGCCGGTCCAGGACCCGAGCGCCCCGCAGCCGATCACCGACTCGATCTTCGGCGAGCTGTGGCCCGAGCGGTCGCTGCCCGGCAACACCCGGGTACTGCTCGGCGCGCTCGGCGTCGGCGTCCTGGCCGGGATCGTCCTGCCCTACCGCGACCTGGGTCTCGGTGTGTCCGTCGTCCTCGTCGCCGCCGGCGGCGTGCTGCTTGCCTCCAGCCGCTATCGCAGCGACCGGTTCACCCTGACCTGCGCCGCGCTGTGCCTGGCGCTCGCGTCGGTGCCGGCGGTGAGGGACGCGGAGTGGATCGCCGTCCTCTGCCTGCTCGCCGGTGGCGGCCTCTGCGCGATCGGGCTGGTGCGCAGCCGTACGGTCCCGGGCTTCGTCCTGTCAGTCCTCGCCTGGCCGTTCTCAGGGCTCCGGGGCCTGCCCTGGCTCGGCCGGACGCTCCGTGTCGTCACCGGGCTCGGCAACAAGGCAGCGCTGGCGCGCACCGCCGTGATCTCGGCCATCGGGCTCGCCGTCTTCGCACTGCTCTTCGCGTCGGCCGACGCGCTCTTCGCCGAGTGGGTCGGGGCGGTCGTGCCGGACATCGGGTCGGAGGACCTCGCGCTGCGCGCGTTCGTCGCCTTCTTCGTCGGTGGCGTCGTGCTGGCCGGGGGCTACCTGGCACTCAACCCGCCGACGGTCGATGGGCGCGCGCGGTCGGTGCGCCCGGTGGCGCACCGGTTCGAGTGGCTCGCGCCGGTGCTTGTCGTCGACGCCGTCTTCGTGCTGTTCCTGGTCGCCCAGGCTGCGGTCATCTTCGGCGGGCACGACTACCTCGAGCGCACGACCGGGCTGACCTACGCGGAGTACGTCCACCAGGGCTTCGGCCAGCTCACCGTCGCGACCGCGCTCACCCTGCTCGTCGTCTGGGCGGCGAGCCGCAAGGCCCCGCGAGCCACGGCCGCGGACCGGGCATGGATCCGCGGCTCCCTCGGCCTGCTCTGCGCGGCGACGATGGTGGTGGTCGCGTCCGCGCTCTACCGGATGAGCGTCTACCAGGACGCCTACGGCTTCACCCGGCTGCGGCTGCTGGTCGACGTCTTCGAGGGCTGGCTCGGACTGCTGGTGCTCGCCACGATGGTCGGTGGGGTGGCGCTGCGCGCGGCGTGGCTGCCGCGGTTCGGGCTGATCTCGGGTGTGGTGCTGCTGCTGGGCCTGGCTGCGCTCAACCCGGACGCGTGGATCGCCCGGCAGAACCTCGACCGGTACGACGAGACCGGCGAGGTCGACTGGACCTACCTGGCCGACCTCTCCGACGACGCCCTCCCGGTCCTGACGGACCTGCCCGAGGACCTCGAGCAGTGCGCGATCTCCCTCGACGACCGCCACGAGGACGACTGGCTGGAGTGGAACCTGGGCCGCGCGCTGGCGAGCGACTTCGTCGAGGCCAACGAGGACGGCTGGGTGCACCGCACGGGCTGCCCGGGTCAGACGTACGAGTAGGGGCCGGCTTCCAGGGGTCTCGAGACGGTCGCCGGGGCGACCTCCTCGACCAGCGGGGGGGCTCGCGGGGGTCTCGAGACGGTCGCCGGGGCGACCTCCTCGACCGACGGGGGCGGCTTCCAGGGGTCTCGAGACGGTCGCCGGGGCGACCTCCTCGACCGACGGGAGTCGCCGGGGCGACCTCCTCGACCAGCGGGGCTCGACAGTTGGCACATTAGTCTTGAATGATTCAAGAAAAGACGGTAGGACTGTAGGCGTGACGACGGCGCCCGACTACGAGCAGATGCTGCGGGGAGCCGACCTCCGGGTCACCCGGCCGCGCGTCGCCGTGCTGGGCGCCGTGCATGACCTCCCGCACGCCGACACCGACGCCATCATCGGCGCGGTCCGTGCGGACGACGCCGCGGGGGGCGAAGTCTCCCACCAGGCCGTCTACGACGTGCTGCGTGCGCTGACCGGCGCCGGACTGATCCGACGGATCCAGCCCTCGGGGTCGCTGGCACGCTACGAGGCCCGCGTCGGCGACAACCACCACCACCTCGTGTGCCGCTCCTGCGGCGCCATCTCCGACGTCGACTGCGCCGTCGGCGAGTTCCCCTGCCTGACCGCGTCCGACGACCACGGCTTCGTGATCGACGAGGCCGAGGTCATCTACTGGGGCACCTGCCCTACCTGTTCCACGAGCCCGCAAGCATCGCCACCACGGAAGGAAACACATGTCTGACGACCCCACCCGCCCGGCCGACGGGAGCCCGCAGGGCACGGACCGCAAGGCGGAGAGCGGATGCCCTGTCGATCACGGCGGCGTCACCAGTGGCGGTAGCGAGAGCGAGAACCCGGCGCTCGACTCGCCGACGGCCAAGCGCGGCCGACCGCACGGCAACCAGGACTGGTGGCCCAACCAGGTCGACCTGAGCGTGCTCCATGCGCACTCGCCGGCGTCCAACCCGCTCGGCGCGGAGTTCGACTACGCGGCGGAGTTCGCGAACCTCGACGTCGACGCTGTCAAGCGCGACATCGTCGAGGTCCTCAACACCTCCCAGGAATGGTGGCCGGCGGACTTCGGCCACTACGGCGGTCTGATGATCCGGTTGAGCTGGCACGCGGCCGGCACCTACCGGATCTACGACGGCCGCGGCGGTGCCGGATCGGGTGACCAGCGGTTCGCGCCGCTCAACAGCTGGCCCGACAACGGCAACCTCGACAAGGCCCGACGGCTGCTGTGGCCGGTGAAGAAGAAGTACGGCCAGGCCATCTCCTGGGCCGACCTGCTGGTCCTCGCTGGCAACGTGGCGCTGGAGGACATGGGGTTCGAGACCTTCGGCTTCGGCTTCGGTCGCGAGGACGTCTGGGAGCCCGAGGAGATCTTCTGGGGACCCGAGGACACCTGGCTGGGCGACGAGCGCTACAGCGAGGGGCGCGAGCTGTCCGAGCAGCTCGGTGCCGTCCAGATGGGCCTGATCTACGTCAACCCCGAGGGCCCCGACGGCAACCCGGACCCGGTGGCGTCGGCCCGGGACATCCGCGAGACGTTCCGCCGGATGGCGATGAACGACGAGGAGACCGTGGCGCTCATCGCGGGCGGCCACACCTTCGGCAAGACCCACGGCGCCGGTGACCCCGACCTGGTCGGCGCCGAGCCCGAGGGTGCTCCGCTGGAGGACCAGGGCCTCGGCTGGAAGAGCGCCTACAACAGCGGCAAGGGCGCGGACGCGATCACCAGCGGCCTGGAGGTGACCTGGACCTACCACCCCACCCGGTGGGACAACGAGTTCTTCGAGATCCTCTTCGGCTACGAGTGGGAGCTCAGCAAGAGCCCGGCCGGCGCCCACCAGTGGGTCGCCAAGGATGCAGAGGCGAACGTCCCCGGGCCCAGCCCGGACTCGCCGAAGCGCCTGCCCACGATGCTCACGAGCGACCTCGCACTGCGGTTCGACCCGACGTACGAACAGATCTCGCGCCGGTTCCTCGAGAACCCCGAGGAGTTCCGCCTCGCCTTCGCCAAGGCCTGGTACAAGCTGCTCCACCGCGACATGGGTCCGGTCGAGCGCTACCTGGGTCCGTGGGTGCCCGAGCCGCAGATCTGGCAGGACCCGGTCCCGGCGGTCGACCACGAGCTCGTCTCGGACGGAGACGTCGCCGCGCTCAAGTCGAAGGTGCTCGACACCGGCCTGACCGTTGCCCAGCTGGTCTCCACGGCCTGGGCCTCGGCGGCGACCTTCCGAACCACGGACAAGCGCGGCGGCGCCAACGGTGCCAGGATCCGCCTGGCTCCGCAGAAGGACTGGGAGATCAACAACCCGGCCGAGCTGACGACCGTCCTACGGGCGCTGGAGCAGGTGCAGCAGGACTTCAACGCCGCTGGCGGTGCCCAGATCTCACTCGCCGACCTGATCGTGCTGGCCGGCGGCGCCGCCATCGAGAAGGCCGCCAAGGACGCCGGGGTCGACATCTCGATGCCGTTCCGACCCGGCCGTACGGACGCGTCGCAGGAGCAGACCGATGTCGAGTCCTTCGCCGTGCTCGAGCCGCGGGCCGACGGGTTCCGCAACTACGTGCGCCCTGGCGAGAAGCTCCCTCTGGAGACGCTCCTCGTCGACCGGGCCTACATGCTCGGTCTGTCCGCGCCCGAGATGACCGCGCTCGTGGGTGGGATGCGGGTGCTAGGCACCAACTACGGCCAGACCGCCCACGGGGTCTTCACCGACCGCCCCGGCGCGCTCACCACGGACTTCTTCGCCAACCTGCTCGACATGAGCGTGGAGTGGAAGCCGTCGGAGTCGACCGAGAACGTCTACGAAGGCCGTGACCGGAGCACCGGCGAGGTCACCCGTACGGCGACCGCGGTCGACCTGGTCTTCGGGTCCAACTCGCAGCTCCGCGCCCTTGCCGAGGTCTACGCGAGCGACGACGCCAAGGAGAAGTTCGTCGCCGATTTCGCGGCGGCCTGGACCAAGGTGATGGAAGCGGACCGCTTCGACCGCTGAGCGTGCTGCGGTCGAAAAACGGCCCGCCCCAGTGACAACTGGGGCGGGCCGTCGCTTTTCCTTGTCGGAAGTGAGATCGACACGAAGCTGCCGATCTGCCAAATTGAGCGATACGGCCTCGCGCCTCCCCTACTCTCTCCGTGTCGGCACGCTGAAGTGCATCGGGCGACGGGCCATCACAAAGGGGCACAAGTGACTCGGAACCAGACCGCCGCGGCGGCAGTTCCCACTGCCGCTGTCACGGATGAGGACAACGACATCCTCGACCGGTGGGCAGGGTTGATCGAGGCGGCACCGGACTTCCTCGCCGAGGACGACGCCGAGCGCCTCGAGCGGCTGGAGGAGCTGTCCACGGCCACGCTGAGCCTGACCGTGTGCGGCGACGTCGAGGCCACGATCACCGTCGACCTACCGTGCGAGGTCAGCGAGGAGTGCCCCGGTGACACCGGGAGTGTCGACGGCGAGCCACCCCCGCTGTCGTGGTTGATCGTCCGCGCCGAGAGCCTCGAGCCGGTCATCCTCGGGTCGACCAAGCTGACGTCGTTCTCCGTCGCCATCCCGGGCCACGTCGGACCCGGTCTCTACCAGCTCGACGAGCTGCGACGCCGCGCCCAGGCCAACGAGGTCGAGTGGTGGGAGGTCGACGACTTCCATCTCAGCCCCAGCTCGTTCGGTGACGAGTCGACCTTCTACCTCGACGACGAGGCGATCGACGGGGCGTGGGTCGCCACCACCGGAGCCTCGATCGCGTTCGACCTGCCGATGGCATCGGTCGTCTGCGAGGTCCGGGTCACCGGCACCATCTCGTGGAGCCAGCCCGCCGACCGACCGGGCGCCCTTCGCGACCTCGACCGACTGCGCTAGTGTCGAAAAAGAAGTCGTAAAAAAGTTTGGTTTGACCCCCCGAAGCGCGGGGTAGACGGTCATCCAGACGCTTGCGTGGCCCAGCCAACCGCCACGACTGCTCTTGGCCTCGGAGTCAGAGACATGTCTAGTTCAGCAACTCTCGAACCTGTCCATCAACCGTTCGATCCCCTTCGGAAGCGGGCGGAGGCAGCGCCCGACGATCGCAAGCAACGCACCGCCCGACTGATTGCCGAAGCCGCCGCGTGCGACGGCGAGGAGCGCCAACGGCTCCTCGACCAGGTGATCGTGCTCAACATCCCGGTCGCCAAGGCTCTCGCCTCGCGCTACCGCAACCGCGGCCAACCGCTTGAAGAGCTCGAGCAGGTCGCCTGTCTGGCGCTCACCAAAGCGGTCCGCGCCTACGACCCGGCGCGCGGTGACGACCTCCTGGTCTTCGCCGTGCCGAGCATCCTCGGGGAGCTCAAGCGCTACTTCCGGGACGCCACCTGGACGGTGCGCCCGCCGCGCCGGATCCAGGAGCTCCGCCCTCGGCTCAGCGCAGCCGAGGAAAGTCTCACCCAGCGGCTCGGACGGCCACCGCGGCCCAGCGAGATCGCTGACGAGGTCGGGTGCACGACCGATGACGTCCTCGAGGCCCACGAGTCCGGAACCTGCGCGTCCCCGGACTCGCTCAACGACAGCCCGCCGGGCGACTCCGGGTTCTCGTGGATCGACCGGCTGCCCAGCGAGGAGCTCGGCTTCCGTAATGCCGAGGCAGTCGCCGTGCTCGGGCCGGCCTGTCGCCGGCTCAAGGGGCGTGACCGCCGGATCTTGGAGCTGCGCTTCTACGAGCAGAAGACGCAGCAGCAGATCGCCGACGAGCTCGGCGTGACGCAGGTCCAGGTCTCGCGGCTGTTGCAGCGGATCCTGACGGATCTGCGGCGCTCGATCACCGGGCGTCGCGGGACGACGACCAACGCGGCCTGACCGCACCTAGGCGCGCCTCCTCGCTCTGCGGAGCGCAGGAGGCGCGCTTTTTGGTGCCCTGGAGAGGCGACTGAAGGGGGTCTGCTTGCCGCGGGGTCCGGCGTTCGGGATGATTGTCCCAAGCGCGCAGTGGGGTGCGCGTCGGCCGTGACTCTCTCCTGCACTGATCAGATGTGCGATCTGGGCGCACACGGTTGATGCAGAGGGACAGGGAGGATTGATGGAGACCGTGGGCAGCCCCGCGGCGCGCCGCGAGGACAGCCTGGCGGACGTGCCGGAAGCGGTGGTCCGACCGTTCGAGGACGTGGTCCGGCAGACCGGTCGCTTCGCCTACCACGTGCAGCACGACACCTGGGAATGGGACGACGACGTCTTCGCCATGCACGGTTACAAGCCCGGCGAGGTCGAGCCCACGACCGAGCTCTTCCTCCGGCACAAGCACGACGGTGACCGGGACCGCGTGGAGCAGACGTTCAAGCACGCGGTCGACACCGGTGAGCCGTTCAACCTCTACTACCGGATCCGCGCCCGGGACGCGGAGCGCCGGGTCGTGGTCGTGGGCGAGGGCATCCGCAATGCCGGCGGACAGGTGGAGCAGCTTGTCGGCTACTACCTCGACCTGACGCCCGAGTTCGCCGCCGAGAACGCCGCCGCTGCCGATGCGGCAGTCGCGGCGTCTGCTGCGGCCCGGGAGACGATCGAGCAGGCCAAGGGCATCCTCATGCTGGGCTACGGGTTGGACTCCGATGCCGCGTTCGCGATGCTGCGCTGGTGGTCACGCAACCGCAACGTCAAGGTGCGGGACATCGCCGACCGGTTGATCGAGGTGGCGCGACTGGGTCACATGAGCCACCCCGGACTGCGCGGCATGCTCGACTCGCTCATCGACGACCTCACCACCGGACGGGCGCCGGCCGACCGCTCCAGTACCAACGACGACGAGAACCCTTAGTCCTCGCCGACCGGAGCAGCCGGCCGGCTGTCCCTCGACCGAGGGAACGTGGGTAGGTGTCACACCTTCCGGGGAAGCGAGGCCGGACCCGAGGGCTCAGGCCAGCACGACACCCACCAGCCACATGATGGCGAGCACCGTCAGCAGGATCGCCACGAACGCGACCACCATCAACGGTCGGTTGCTCGACCTGGAAGCTGTCATGCGGACTTCTCCTCTCGGACGTCCTCCTGTGCCGGGCCGGTACCCCTGGCGCCAGGCGACATCCGGGGGATGCCGACCGACGAGTGAGAGATCCGGGCCCGGGTACCGACCACGTCATGAGCGACGTCGGGTTCCCCGCGCAGCAGCAGGAGCCGCCGGGCCTGACCGGATGCGACCGCAGCCGGACCACGGCGAACAGACCTACGTCGGGTACGGCCGGCTCGAGGGCAAGGTCGCGCTGGTGACCGGCGCCGACACCCCGCTCGGCCGAGCCGGGCAGCCGGCGGAGGTCGCCCCGGCATTCGTGTCCCTGGCCTCGCCAGCCGACTCGTCGTACATTGTCAGGGACAATCGTCGGCGTCACCGGCGGTAAGCCAGTCTTTTGACGGGATGATCGTCGCGGCGCCGGGTAACACGAGGCCATGAGCTCGTCGGACGTCCCACGCGGTGGCGACACTCACAAGGACCGAGGTTCTGTGGCTGCTGCGTACGTACGCCGGAACGCGGCAGCCACAGAATCTCCGCAGCACGAGTCGTCGCAGGACAGGACTCCGGAGGACGGCGCCTCTGACGACGAGTCCAGGCACGAGCAGCTCACCCGCAACTGGAACGAGCTCCTCCAGGAACTGCGCGTCGCGCAGACCGGCGTGCAGATCCTCACCGGCTTCCTGCTGACGATCCCGTTCACCGACCGGTTCAACGACCTGAGCGACCGGCAGGTCGCGATCTATCTCACGGTCCTGGTCGGGTCGGTCCTCACGACCTGCATGATCGTGGCTCCGGCCTCGTTCCACCGGGTGCTTTTCCGGCAGCGCGAGCGCAACTGGCTGGTCGCGGCGGCCAACGTGTGTGCACGCGCCGGCCTCGCTCTTCTCGCCGTGGTCTCGTCCGGCGTCGTCCTCCTCGTCTTCGACGTCGTGATCGGGACGACAGCGGGCATCGTGGCCTCCGCTTGCGTCCTCACCGTCTTCGTCGGCCTCTGGCTGGTGACGCCGTTGTTCGCCCGGGGGTGATCGCCGTGCCCGAGAGCAAGTCCCAGAGCAAGTCCCAGAACAAGCACGGCCCCAGCGTCAAGGACGACGAGACCTACGACGCGCTCCGGCGCGAGGGCGCCAGCAAGGAGAAGGCGGCCCGGATCGCCAACGCGCAGGCGGCCCAGGGCAAGAAGGCGGTCGGGCGCCGGGGTGGCAAGGCCGGGGACTACGACGACTGGACCGTCGACAAGCTCCGCAAGCGAGCCGCGGAGATCGGCATCGAGGGCCGGTCCGGCATGCGCAAGGACGAGCTCATCGAGGCGCTGCGCAACCACTGACGCCGACGCGCCGCGCAGCAGGTCAGCCAGGCGGGTAGCCGGAGTCGCGGAGCAGCCGCGCCAGGTGCGCGGTGTTGGCCGCGGGAGGGCTTGGGGGTGCAGGCGAGGACGAGGCCTTCAGGTCGGACAGGGCCGGGCGGTACCCGGCACTACCGCCGTCAGACCGAGCAGTACTCCGCGAGCCAGGCGCCGAACGGCGCTTCGTCCGCGTCGGCGCCGTGCCCCTCGTGCTCGTCGTCGTCGCCGCCCTCGTCCTCGTCCTCGCCGCCCTCGACGGCCACGTCGGCCGGCTCCGACGGAACGGCCGTCGGCGTGAACGACGGGTCGACGCTTGCTCGTAGGTCGTCGAGCACCGCGGTGAGCTCGGTGTAGCCGGCGGGGTCGAGGTTCTCGGGCACGCCGAGCTCCTGCTGGGCGTCGACGGCTGCCAGCAGTGCCGCCGAGCCGTCAGGGGTCGGGCTGGCTACGTACTGACCCTGGAGGGCGACGAGGTTCTGCCAGCCGGCGCACCAGACCTCGTCCGCGACGACCGGGAGGTCGGTCGACGCGGACGGGCGCGGGTCGACGCCGGCCGGATCCGAGCCGTCGTCGTCGCCGCGGACCAGCAGGAACACCACAACGGCGACAAGGACGGCGGCCACGGCCGCACCCACCAGCTGTGTCCGGGACATCGTCGTCACACCCATCGCGAGAACCAGATCCGGTCCAGCCACTCGTTGCTGGTCAGCAGCCCGTTGGTCCAGATCGGCCAGAACCAGGCGTAGTTGACCAGTACGAGAACGACGAACGCGCCGCTCACCACCACCCCGATCGTGCGCCGGTTCGACGGGAGCCGGGACGGTCCGATGAGGGTGCCGATCGACAGCGTCAGGGCGATCACGATGAACGGCAGCATGGCGATCGCGTAGAAGTAGAAGATCGGCCGGTCGTCGTACAGCATCCAGGGCAACCAGGTCGACAGCGTGCCGATCACGGCGACGCCGTACCTCCAGTCGCGCGCGCCGATCCACATCAGGACCGAGAACAGCAGCGCGATGCAACCTCCCCACCAGATCATCGGGGTCCCGATCAGCAGCACCTGTCGGATGCAGTCGCTGCCCTCGGGCGCGTCGCAGCCCTCGTCGCGCGGGAGGTCCTGCTGGTCCGGCGGCAGATCGCGGTCGGCCGGCTGGATGTCGTTGGTGACCGCGACCCCGACCGGGCGGTTGATGAGCAGCCAGCTCGACGGCTTCGACGCGTAGGTGTGCTCGGCGCAGTTCAGGAAATGGGCGTGGAACGTGTAGACGTCCTGGTGGTAGTACCAGAGCGACCGGAGCGACTGCCAGGCCTCGCCGACGCCGCGTCGCGTCCTTCTCGTCCGCGGTCGCCCACCTCTTGCTCTCGTCGAGGTCGGTCGCGATGTAGGAGTCGTCGTCCTCGGCGCAGTGGCCGTGCCCGGTGTACTGCCGGTACTGCGTGGCGCTGAGGTGATCCTCGTACTCGCCGGCGTTGGCCAGCCAGCCGCTCCACGTCGCGATGTAGGTGAGGACCCCGACGATCACGATCTGCACGAACGCCGGGAGGCCGTCGGCGAGCGCGGACTTCACGAGCGGCCAGCGCACGCCGAAGCTCCGGCGGGCGCCGGCGCTCCAGAACCAGACCAGCAGGCCGAAGGCGGCGAGCGGGTAGACCGCGGTCCACTTGGTGCCGGCCGCCAGTCCGAAGCAGATGCCGCCGGCGATCAGCCACGGGCGGAACAGCACGGACGCCACCGGACCCCAACCGATCGGTCGTCCCTCGTCGTCGGAGGTACGGCGTCCCAGTCGGCGCCGGAAGTGGTCGCGATCGGCGACCAGGCAGTGGACCGCGCAGAGGATGAAGAACGCGAGGAAGATGTCGAGCAGCGCCAGCCGCGAGAGCACGAAGTGCAGCCCGTCGAACATCAGCAGCAGCCCGCCGATGCAACCGAGCACGGTTGATCCGGTCATCCGCCGCAGCAGTCGGCAGATCACCAGCACCATGAGGGCGCCGACGACGGCCGACGCGACCCGCCAGCCGAACGGGTCCATCCCGAAGGCCTTCTCGCCGAGGCCGATCAGCCACTTGCCGACGTCGGGATGCACCGCCATCGAGGGATCGCCGGTCCACACGTCGTTGACGTTGCCGGCCAGGATGTCGTCGTCGATCTTGTTCTTCTTGTTGCCGTCGACGTCGGCCAGGTAGGTCTGCGCGTAGCCGTTGTTGAGCAGCGACCAGGCGTCCTTGGCGTAGTACGTCTCGTCGAAGGCGAACCGTTTCGGCGTACCGAGGTGGTACATCCGCAGCGCGAACGCCAGCAGCGTGATGCCGATCGGCGCCAGCCAGCCGACCGCTCGCTCACTGGGCCGGAGCCCCGTCAGGTAGCCGCGTGCCCGCTCGGCCGCGGAGGGCACCCGCCGCCCGTCCGCCGTACGCGACAGCCCGTTCCACCGCGTGGCGGGCGGCTTCTCCTCGGTCGCGGTCACGAGCCAGAACCCTACTTGCAGCCCGGTGGTCGAGTAGCCGTCGCGAGGGACGAGCGACGGCATATCGAGACCCGGTGACGTGCCCGCCGTCGATGGGGACGGTCGACGACCGTCTCGTGACCAGGGCGCCGGAGGGTCTCGAGACGGGCCGCAGGCGGCCCTCCTCGACCAGCGCGCTTCGGAGGTTGGTACGGCCTCGACCCCCGTGGTCGAGGAGGTCGGTCACGACCGTCTCGAGACACGAGGGTCTCGAAGGCGCAGGCGGCCTCCTCGACAGCGGGTGGGGCGAGGTCTCGAGACGGGCCGCAGGCGGCCCTCCTCGACCAGCGCGCTTCGGAGGTTGGTACTGCCTCGACCCCCGTGGGTCGAGGAGGTCGGTCACGATCGTCTCGAGACCAGGGCGCTCGGGGTGCTCGACGAGCGGCACGCCCTGCAATGATCGTCGGGTGACCTCTCCGGGCGTGCTGGTGCTTGCGGCGACGCCGATCGGGCGGGTCGCCGATGCGCCACCGCGGCTGGCCGAGGAGCTGGCCGCAGCCGATGTCGTCGCGGCGGAGGACACCCGCCGGCTGCGGCGACTGGCGGCGGACCTCGGGATCGAGGTGGGGGGCCGGGTGGTGTCCTACTTCGAGGGCAACGAGTCGGCACGCACGCCGCAGCTGCTCGAGGCGCTCGAGGCGGGAGAGCGGGTGGTGCTGGTGACCGACGCCGGCATGCCGTCGGTGTCCGATCCCGGCTACCGGCTGGTGGCAGCCGCGGTCGCGGCCGACATCCACGTCACCGCGGTGCCCGGTCCGAGTGCGGTGCTGACCGCGCTCGCGGTGTCGGGCCTCCCGGTCGACCGGTTCTGTTTCGAAGGCTTCTTGCCGCGCAAGGGCGGCGAGCGTTCGCGACGGCTGGCCGAGCCTCGCCGATGAGCCGCGGACGATGGTGTTCTTCGAGGCACCGCACCGCACCGGCACTGCTCTCTCGGCGATGGCAGGAGCGTTCGGCGACGACCGCCCGGCGGCGGTCTGTCGCGAGCTGACCAAGACCTACGAGGAGGTACGACGCGGACCGGTCGCCGAGCTCGCCCGGTGGGCGGCGGACGGCGTACGCGGCGAGGTGACCATCGTGGTCGCCGGCGCGATGCCCGCGGCGCCCGACGATGCCGATCCCGATAGCCTGCGGTCCGCGGTCGAGACGCTCGTCGACGAGGGGCTGAGCCGCAAGGACGCGGTCGCCGCGGTCGCAAGGACGACGGGACTCCCGAAACGGGAGGTCTACCAGGTGGTGCATGCAGATGAGGACTGACCAGCCCATCAGCACGGTCGAGCGCGACGGGCTCGTGTTCGACGTACTCGACGACGGACCGGTCGACGGCGAGCCCGTCGTCCTCCTGCAGGGCTGGCCGGACCGGCCGACGCTCTGGCGAGAGGTCGCCCCGATCCTCAACTCGGCGGGCTACCGCACGCTGGCGATGGACCGCCGCGGGTTCGCCCCCGGTGCTCGCCCGCGGCGGCGCCGCGACTATCGGTTGCCGACACTCGCCGCCGACGTGGCCGCGCTGATCGACGAGCTCGGCGGCAGCGCCCACGTGGTCGGTCACGACTGGGGCGCCGCGACCGCCTGGGCGGTTGCCGGCCTCCACCCCGACAAGGTCCGGACCCTGACCGCGGTCTCGGTCGGGCATCCCGCAGCGTTCTTGGAGTCGATGCTCAGGTCCGACCAGCTCCTGAGGTCCTGGTACATGGCGTTGTTCAACCTGCCGGTCCTGCCGGAGCTGGTCATCCGACGGCGGCCTGAGTGGTTCGACCTCCAGCTGCTCAAGGGCGGCATGCTCCCCGAGGACGTCGGCCGCTTCCGGCGCGAGATCATCGACGACGGCGCACTCGGCACGTCGCTGGGCTGCTACCGGGCCATGCTGCTCAGCGACCCCCGCGGCGTCCGGTTCCGGGTCAACGCCCCCACCACGATGGTGTGGAGCACCGACGACGTCACACTCGGCCGCTGGGGTGCCGAGCACAGCGAGAAGTGGGTCGACGCCCCGTTCGAGCTGGTCGTCCTCGAGGGCGTCTCGCACTGGATCCCGACCGAGGCGCCCGAGGCGCTCGCCGACGCCGTCCTCGACCGGGTGTGCGCGTGAGCCAAGCCCCGCCCGACCTCCCTCCCGTACCGGAACCGCTGCCGCACCCGGTCGTGGACAACCACTGCCACCTCGACATCGGCCGCGACGGCGAGCCGTGGGAAGCCCGGGCCGCGATCGACGCGGCTGTCGCTGTCGGCGTACGACGGATCGTGCACATCGGGTGCGACCTGCGGCGCGCGACCTGGGCCGTCGAGGCGGCGAAGCTCCATCCCGAGGTGGTTGCCGGCGTCGCGCTGCACCCCAACGAGGCGCCGCGGCTGGCCGCGGCCGGCGGCCTCGACGCGGCGTTGGCGGCGATCGGTGAGCTGGCCGCCGTCCACCCACGGGTCCGGGCGGTGGGGGAGACCGGGCTCGACCACTACCGCACCGGCCCTGACGGGCGGGCCGCGCAGGTCGCGTCGTTCGCGGCTCACATCGACCTCGCCAAGCGGCTCGACAAGACGCTGGTGATCCACGACCGCGATGCCCACCAGGAGGTGCTCGACGTGCTCGACGCCGAGGGCACGCCCGACCGCTGGGTGATGCACTGCTTCTCCGGCGACGCGGCGTTCGCCCGGGCGTGCCTGGACCGCGGTGCCTACCTGTCCTTCGCCGGCACGGTGACCTTCAAGAACGCCGCGCCGCTGCGCAACGCGCTGGTCGTCACGCCACAGGACCGGCTGCTGGTCGAGACCGACGCGCCGTACCTCACTCCGCACCCCTACCGCGGCCGCACCAACGCGTCGTACCTTGTCCCGCTCACGGTCCGCACCATGGCTGCGGAGCGCGGCGACGACCTCGGCGAGCTCTGCGCGGCGATCGACGCCAACACCGAGCGGGCCTTCGGCGGCGGCTGGTAGGCCAGGCGACCACGCCGGACACGTGCTCGACCATCGCGGTGCTAGCGACAGTTAGCAAAGCGGTTGTGACCAGTGTGACAGGAGTTAGTCAAATCGGGTGACACGAGTCACGTCATGAGCGGAAAACGCGCTCCGGGGTTTGCATTCGGGCACCTGCTCTTGTTCTGGTAGATGTCAGAAAGCCGGGATCGGGTGTCCACCACTGGACCAGCATCGGCGTAGGTCGTCGTATGTATGAGGTACGACGGAGCGCCATCTCCGAGGGGGAGCTCGCTGGAAGCCTGAGGCCCGGGCAGTACGACGTACGGAGAATCGTGCTTTCTGACGAGAGCCAGACCCAGTCCTTCCCGCCCGCGACCCATGAACCTGCCAAGCCTTCCCTGAAGGCCCGCGCCGCTGCCCTCTTCAACCGGGCCGGCCGCAGCAAGGTCGCCCTCATCGCCACGATCGCCGTGGTCGTCCTCGCCATCAGCGGTGCAACGTTCGGCTACCAGGCGATGACCACCTCCGTGACCCTGTCGGTGGACGGCAAGGAGCGCGAGGTGCGCGTGTCCGGTGACACCGTCGGCGACGTCCTCGAGGCCGAGGGGATCGAGCTCACGTCGCACGACCTCGTGCAGCCTGACGTCGACGAGACGATCTCCGAGGGCACGCGCGTCGCAGTGCGCTTCGGTCGCGAGGTCGACCTGACCGTCGACGGCAAGACCAGCACCCACTGGGTGACCGCGACCGACGTCGACGGCGCGCTGAGCCAGATCGGGGCGCTCTACCGCGGTGCCCGGCTGTCGGCCAGCCGCGGCACCACGATCGACCGTGGCGGCCTCGAGCTCGAGGTCGTCACCCCCAAGACCCTGAAGGTCACGCTCGCCGGCAAGAAGACCAAGAAGGTCAGCGTGCCTGCGCTCACCGTCGCCGGCGCGCTCCGCGCGCTCGACGTGAAGACCGACAAGCACGACCTGGTGTTCCCGAAGCGCGACGCCGAGCTGGACGACGGCGTCCACCTGCGGTGGGTCGACATCGAGGTCAAGACCAAGCGCGTGAAGGGCGAGCCCTTCTCCGTCGAGACGATCACCCGCGAGGACTCCTCGTCGCTCGAGGGCACCGAGACCGTGGTGCGTTCGGGTGAGTCCGGCATGCGCAACGTGGTCTACAAGGTCCGCTACCGCAACGGCGTCGAGGTCAAGCGCACCGAAGTCAGTGCGAAGGTCACCGACAAGGCCGTGGCGGAGATCGTCGAGATCGGCACCAAGGAGGAGGAGGTCGTGACCTCCAACTACGCCGGCGGCAGCAGCGTCTGGGACTCCCTGGCGCAGTGCGAGTCCGGCGGCAACTGGGCGATCAACACCGGCAACGGCTACTACGGCGGCCTGCAGTTCAACCTCGGCACCTGGCAGGCATACGGCGGCTCCGGCTACCCGCACCAGAACAGTCGCGAGGCGCAGATCGCCGTCGCCGAGCGGCTCCGTGCAGCTACTGGCGGCTACGGCTCCTGGCCGGGCTGCGCCGCGAGCCTCGGCCTGCCGATGTGACCTCGCGGTGATCGACAGCACTAACCTCCCTGCATGAGCAACTCCGCCGGCCCGAAGCTCCTCGGGCCGGCGGAAGTGCGTTCGCTGGCGGCACGGCTGGACCTGCGGCCGACCAAGCAGCGTGGCCAGAACTTCGTCATCGACGCCAACACGGTCCGTCGGATCGTCCGTGAGTCCGGCGTGACGGACGCCGACGTCGTGGTGGAGGTCGGTCCCGGGCTGGGCTCGCTGACGCTGGGCTTGCTAGAGACAGCGGCCTCGGTCACTGCGATCGAGGTCGACCCCGTGCTCGCAGGAGCGCTGCCGGGCACGATCGCGGAGTTCGCCCCGCAGCACGCCGACCGGGTGCGCGTCGTACTCGCTGACGCGTTGCACATCGACGAGCTCCCCGGCCCGGCGCCGACGGCACTCGTCGCCAATCTCCCCTACAACGTCTCGGTGCCGGTCCTCCTGCACCTGCTCGCCCTACTGCCGTCCTTGGAGCGGGGCCTGGTGATGGTGCAGTCCGAGGTGGCCGACCGGCTGGCGGCACCGCCGGGCTCCAAGACCTACGGCATCCCATCGGTGAAGGCGGCCTGGTTCGCAGACGTACGACGCGCCGGCGCCATCGGGCGCAACGTCTTCTGGCCGGCTCCTAACGTCGACTCGGGCCTGGTCGCGTGGACCCGTCGCGAACCGCCGACGACCGCGGTCAGCAGGGAGCAGGTGTTCGCGGTCGTGGACGCCGCCTTCGCCCAGCGCCGCAAGGTCCTCCGCGGGGTGCTGCGCGGGATCGCCGGCTCCGCCGAGGCCGCCGAGGCCGCCCTGGTGGCGGCGGGCGTCGACCCCCTCGCGCGCGGTGAGTCCCTGGGCATCTCTGATTTCGTCCGGATCACCGAGGAGTTGGCAGGATCAGGCGCGTGAACACCCCACACCGTTCTCCGGCTCCCCCATGCGGCCCGGAGCCGACAGCGATGGGGCACCTTCCATCCGCCGCCGGACAACGCTGCGGGGACGCCCGGAAATGAGTGCTGCCCTGCTGCCGGACCCGATCTCGGTGACCGTGCGAGCGCCCGCGAAGATCAACGTCTACCTCGGCGTGGGGAAGGTGCGGCCCGACGGCTTCCACCCGCTCGAGACCGTCTACCAGGCGGTGTCGCTCTACGACGACGTCACCGTGACCGATGCGGACGAGTGGTCGGTCTCGACGCTCACCGAAGGCCTGCACGTCGACACCGCCGCAGTGCCGGACGACGACTCCAACATCGCAGTCCGTGCCGGCAAGCTCGTCGCCGCGCACCACCGGCTGGACCGCGCGGCCCGGATCGAGGTGCGCAAGAGCATCCCGGTCGCCGGCGGGATGGCCGGCGGCTCGGCCGACGCCGCAGCCACGCTCGTCGCCCTCGACCGGCTCTGGAACCTCAACACCTCCGACGACGAGCTGCTCGCGCTGGCCGCGCAGCTCGGCTCCGACGTACCGTTCGCGCTGGTCGGCGGCACGGCCACCGGCAGCGGCCGTGGCGAGGTGGTGACGCCGGTCGAGGACAACGGCAGCTGGTGGTGGGTGGTGGTCTTCAACAGCGAGGGGCTGTCCACGCCGTCGGTCTACGGCGCCTACGACCTGCTCGAAGGTGGTGAGCACGACTACCGCGTCCGGCCGGCCCTGCTGGAGACGCTGCGCGACCCGGCGGGCAACCCCGACGGCATCGAGATGTTCCTCTACAACGACCTCGAGGACGCAGCCTTCTACCTCCGGCCCGACCTCCAGGAGACCGCGGAGGTGGCGCTCGAGTGCGGCGCCGCGACCACACTGCTCTCGGGGTCGGGACCGACCATGCTGGCGATGGCGAACGACGCCGACGACGCGCGCGCCATCGTCGTCCGACTGGCTGAGCACGGCTACGACCGAACCGCCGTCGTCCACGGCCCGGTGGCCGGTGCGCACGTGGTGGCGTATGGCTAACCTCCTCAACCTGGAACGCGTCTCCAAGTCCTACGGCGTCCGCCCGCTCCTCACCGACGTCTCCCTGGGTGTCGGGGCCGGGGAGCGGATCGGCATCGTCGGTCGCAACGGCGACGGCAAGACCACCCTGCTGCGGGTGATGACCGGCGAGGAGGAGCCTGACCAGGGCCGGGTTTCGCGACAGCGCGGGCTGCCGATCGGGTACCTCCGCCAGACCGACGACTTCTCCGACACCCACACCGTGCGTGAGGTGGTGCTGGGCGGGCGGTCGGACCACGAGTGGGCCGCCGACGCTGCCCTGCGGGAGATCGTCACGGTCCTGTTGGCGGGCGTGGAGCTGGACCGGGCGGTCGCCGGGTTGTCCGGAGGTGAGCGGCGTCGCTGCAGCCTGGCCGGGCTGCTCATCGGCGAGCACGACCTGGTCGTCCTCGACGAGCCCACCAACCACCTCGACGTCGAGGCCGTCGCGTGGCTGGCCGCGCACCTGGCGGCCCGGCCGTCGGCGTTGGTCGTGGTGACCCACGACCGGTGGTTCCTCGACGCCGTCTGCCAGCAGACGTGGGAGGTGCACGACGGGGTCGTCGACGCCTACGAGGGCGGTTACGCGGCGTTCGTGCTCGCGAAGGCCGAGCGCCAGCGGCAGGCCGCCGCGTCGGAGGGGCGGCGGCAGAACCTGGTCCGCAAGGAGCTCGCCTGGCTGCGCCGGGGCGCGCCCGCGCGCACCTCCAAGCCGAAGTTCCGCATCGACGCCGCCAACGCGCTCATCGAGGACGTGCCGCCCCCACGTGACCGGCTCGAGCTCCAGCGCTTCGCCACGCAGCGGCTCGGCAAGGACGTGATCGACATCGAGGACGTCGACCTGGCTCGCGGCGACCGGATGCTCCTCGATCACGCGACCTGGCGGCTCGGGCCTGGCGACCGGGTGGGCATCGTCGGCGTGAACGGCGTCGGCAAGACGTCCGTGCTGTCGCTGATCTCCGGGGAGCTGGCCCCGCAGGCCGGCCGGGTGCGGCAGGGGCGCACCGTCGTACTCCGGTCGCTCGGGCAGAACGTCGACTTCGAGGACCCGGAGTCGCGGGTGCTGGCCACCGTCGAGTCGATCCGGCGGGTGACCAGGACGGTGGACGGTGAGGTCTCCGCGTCGGCAATGCTCGAGCGGTTCGGGTTCACCGGTGACAAGCTCACCGCGCGGCTCGGCGACCTGTCCGGAGGCGAACGGCGTCGGTTCCAGCTCCTGCGGCTGCTGCTGACCGAGCCCAACGTGCTGCTCCTCGACGAGCCCACCAACGATCTCGACATCGAGACCCTCAACGTGCTCGAGGACTTCCTCGACGGCTGGCCCGGCACCCTCGTCGTCGTCTCGCACGACCGCTACTTCCTCGAGCGCGTCACCGACTCCGTCTGGGCGCTGCTGGGCGACGGCAAGATCTCGATGCTGCCCCGCGGTGTCGACGAGTACCTCGAGCGCCGCGCCGCCGAATCAGACCTCCTGGCGCGCCGAATCGGACCTTCTGGCGCATCGAGTCGGGAGGATCGGCGTACGGACTCCGCCAAAACGTCCGACTCGGAGCACCAATCCGGCGGATTCGGGGCGCCAGGAGGTCCGATTCGGGGGAAGGCGCGGGCCGGCTCGGCAGAGGAGCGTACGGCGCGCAAGGCCCTCGCCCGGCTCGACAAGCAGCTGGAGCGGCTGGCCACGCGCGAGGCCGAGCTCACCGAGGCGCTCGCGGCGCACGCGAGCGACCCGGAGCGGCTCACCGAGCTGGCGACCGAGATGACGGCGCTCCTGGAGGAGAAGGAGGCCGTCGAGCTGGAGTGGCTCGAGGCCGCCGCGGTGCTGGAGTGACTCCCGCCTGAGCTCGACGAGCGGACTCACCCCGCAAACGGCACCAGCAGCCGGCGCAGCAGCCCGGCCAGTGACTTCTGGTCGGCGGCGGACAGGTCGGCGAGCAGGTCGCGCTCGGCCTCGAGCAGCGCCGTGAACGCGCCGTCGACCGCGTCCTTGCCGTCCGGGGTCAGCCGCACCAGCACCCCCCGACGGTCGGACGGGTCCGGGTGTCGCTCGACCAGGCCGCGCGCCGCGAGCCGGTCGACGCGGTTGGTCATGGTGCCGCTGGTGACCAGGGTCTCGCGGAGCAGCCGCCCCGGCGAGAGCTCGTACGGCGCGCCGGCCCGCCGCAGCGCAGCGAGCACGTCGAACTCCCACGGCTCGATGTCGTGGGCGGTGAACGCCTGCCGGCGGGCGCGGTCGACGTGATGTCCCAGTCGGGAGATCCGGCTGAAGACGTGGACCGGGCCGAGGTCCAGGTCGCCGCGCTCGCGCGACCATGCGTCGAGGAGCTCGTCGACCTCGTCTCGTGCGGCCATGGCAGCACTTTACCGGACCTGTCGAGAATCTTGACGTCAAGATAAACTGAACTTAATGTGGTCCCCATGAACCAGCTCACCATCTCCGAGGAGGCACCGTGAGCCACACCTGGGACCCCGACCGCTACCTGGCGTACGCCGACGAGCGCGGCCGCCCGTTCGTCGACCTGGTGGCCCGCATCGACGCAGCCGACCCGCAGACGGTCGTCGACCTCGGCTGCGGTCCCGGCAACCTGACCGCGCTGCTCGCCGAGCGCTGGCCGCACGCGTCGGTGACCGGCGTGGACAGCAGCGCCGAGATGATCGCTCGGGCGCGACGCGACGTCCCCAGGATCGGGTTCGAGGTCGGCGACCTTCGCGCGTGGTCCGCGCCCCAGGGGGTCGACGTACTCGTCTCCAACGCGACCCTGCAGTGGCTCCCCGACCACCTCGAGCTGCTGCCACGGCTGGTCGCGCAGGTGCGCCCGGGCGGCTGGTTCGCGTTCCAGGTGCCGGGGAATTTCGATGAGCCGAGCCACACGATCCGCACCGCGCTGGCCGGCGAGGCACCGTACGCCGAGCACACCGCCGGCGCCGCCGTGCCTTCGTCGTACGACGCCGCGACCTATCTCCGCGCGCTCCAGGGACTCGGGTGCCAGGTCGACGCCTGGGAGACCACCTACCTCCACGTCCTGCACGGCGAGGACCCGGTCTTCACCTGGGTCTCCGGCACTGGTGCCCGCCCGACGCTTCAGGCGCTGCCCGACGACCTCCGCCCGGCGTTCGAGGGGGAGCTCAAGCGCCGGCTGCGGGAGGCCTACCCCGATGACGGCCACGGTGTGGTGCTCCCGTTCCGCCGGATCTTCGTCGTCGCTCGGACGGCATCGGCATGAAGCTCCACCACGTCCAGGTCGCCTGCCCACCCGGCGGCGAGGACGCGGCGCGCCGGTTCTACGGCGCGGGCCTCGGCATGGTCGAGGTCGACAAGCCCGAAGAGCTGGCGGGACGCGGCGGCGCCTGGTTCCGTTCGTACGACGCTGCCGGCGCGGTCACCGCGGAGATCCACGTCGGCGCGGAGGACCGGTTCGTCCCGGCGCGCAAGGCACATCCGGCGCTGCTGCTGCCCGGCGTCGACGAGCTCGAGGTCGTCGGTGCCCGGCTCGATTCGCTCGGGTTCGAGGTCGACTGGCGGGAGCGCGCCAGCTTCCCCGGTTACCAGCGCTTCCATGCCCGGGACGGCGCTGGCAACCGGGTCGAGGTCATGGCGGCAGCCTGAACCCGGACAGCGTGGGTCCAGGACGCCGCTCGCGGCCCGAGCCTTGATCGCGGTCACAGGTGTTGGAGCCACCCATGTTCGTGATCAATCCGCTGGCGACCCTCGGCGTTGATGTCGATCACGCTAGGCCCCGGGATGCCGTTGTATCTCGATTTCGACAAGATTCGCCTGTTTTCACCAATCAACCCGAATGTGCTCTCCGGTTTACGCAACGAAATCGGTTGTGAACGACGCGTTCGCAAGCTGAAACCGGAGCGACGGTCACGGCCGGGTGCCCTGAGCCGCGGCGGCGGGCGTCTCGGCACCAGGGCTTGTCGCCGCTTGTTACTCACAAGTAATGTCGTGTCATGAGTCAGGTGCACAACCTTTGGAAGACCGCCTCGAGCCTCCCCGTCGTCGGTGGCGCGGTCGGCAAGCGAGCGTTCTCGATCGCCTTCAGCCGGAAGGCGCCCTACTTCGCCTCGATCCACCCGCGTTTCACCGTTGTGGAGCCCAACCACGTGGAGCTGCAGATCCCGAAGCGCCGCAGCGTGCAGAACCACATCGGCACCGTGCACGCCATCGCGTTGTGCAACGGGCTGGAGGCCGCGATGGGTGCGCTGGCCGAGGTGACCATCCCCGAGGACAAGCGCTGGATCCCCAAGGGGATGGAGGTGACCTACACCGCCAAGGCGACGAGCGACATCACCTGCGTCGCCGAGACCGACCAGGCGCAGTGGGACACCGCCGACGGTGACCTGCCCGTGCGCGTCAAGGGCGTGCGTGACGACGGAACCGTCGTGATCGAGGGCGAGATCCGGCTCTGGGTCACGCCGAGGAGCAAGTAGCTGCTAGGCCAGCGGCGTCGGCTGCTTGGGGTCGGCCTCGCCGATCATCGGAATCTGGAGGACCTTCTTCTCGCCGACGAAGCGTTTCTGGGCGAGGGTCGCGAGCCAGGTCAGGATCAGGTTGAGCACGATGTACGTCGCCGCGATCACCAGGTAGACCGGCACGTGGTTCTGGAACTCGAGGTAGATCGGCCGAGCGACGGCGGTGAGGCCGGGCGAGGCGATCACGTAGCCGAGGCTGGTGTCCTTGAGGGTCACGACGCACTGGCTGATGATCGCCGGGATCATGATCTTCACTGCCTGCGGGAGCAGCACGATGTTCATCACCTGCCCCTTGCGCATGCCCATCGCGTAGGCGGCCTCTCCCTGGCCGGCCGGCACCGCGAGGACGCCGGCGCGGAAGACCTCGGCGAGCACGGCGCCGTTGTAGAGCGACAGCGCCCACACCACGCACCAGAACGGGCCGGTGTCGCCGTGGTAGATGCCGTAGAGGGAGAAGAAGAAGATCATGAGGAACAGCACCGGCACGGCCCGGAAGAACTCGACGATCGCCCAGGAGGGCCCACGCACGAAGCGATGGTCGGAGAGCTTGCCGACGCCGAGCACCAAGCCGAGGATGAGGGCGCCGATGATGCCTCCGACGGCCATCTTGAGGGTCTCGAGCACACCATCGATGAAGATGAACTCGAGATAGTCGGGAGTCGTGAACACTTCCCACTTGTCGGCGGTGAACTGCTCCTCCTCGTTGAGCTTGTAGACGGCGTACGCCACCACTCCCACGAGGGCCACCACGGTGATGACCGTGTAGAGGCGGTGCCGGAGGATGGTGCGAGGTCCGGGGGCGTCGAACAGCACGCTCTGGCTCATCGGGCAACCCTCCATCGACGCTCGAGGCGGTTGCTGAACAACGAGAGCACCTCGACCATCAGCACGAAGATCCCGGCGAAGACCGCCAGCAGCCACCAGCGATCAGTCGGGTACACGTCGAGGAGCTGCTTGAGCTGGTACGCCGCTTCGAGCACGAGCACGCTGATCGCCACCGTGGTGTTCTTCAGCAAGGCGATCATGGTGCTCGCCAGCGGTGGCAGTGCGGCCCGGATCGACTGGGGGAGCACGACGTTCGACATGACGCCGCCGAACGGCAGGCCGATGGCGCGGGCAGCCTCGGCCTGACCCACCGGTACCGCGTTGACGCCCGAGCGCAACGCCTCGCACACGAAGCTGGCGGTGTAGAGCGTCAGGCCGACGACGGCTCCGGCGAAGGCGTTCGTCATCCGGATGTCTCCCCACCCGGTGGAGATCACGATGTCGACGAACTGGAAGTTGATGCCGATCTTCGGAGCGGCGATGGACAAGAACAGCAGGACGAGCAGCAGCGGGGTGTTGCGCACCAGGATGACGTAGGTGGCCGCGGCGCGGCGCATCACCCCTATCGGACCGACGCGCAGCGTCACCAGCACGGCGCCGAGGATCAGGGAACCAACGGCGGAGAAGACGAACAGCAGGATGGTCGTGGCGAAGGCGATCGCGATCGCCTCGTAGTTGTCGAAGACTGCGTCCACCCAGGGTCCTCTCGCGGTCGTGCGACCTCGGCGGGCGGGGCGGCGTCGTGCGCCCCGCCCGCCGAGGTCAGCGGCTCACTGGCAGGGGTCGAGCTCCGGCGGCTCGGGCGTCTCGGCGCCCGACTCGCCGAGGGTCGCCTCGAACGCCTCGGCCCAGGTGCCGTCGTCGTACGACTCCTGGATGACCCCGTTGATCCACTCGCACATCTCGGGGTAGTCCTTCGGGTAGCCGATGCCGATCCGCTCCTCGGAGAACTCCGGACCGACGACCTTGAGCTCGCCGTCGTACTGGGCGGCGAGACCGAGCAGGATCGAGCCGTCGGTGGACATCGCCGGCACCGAACCGTCGGCGACCTGCTCGGCGCAGATGCTGTAGGTGTCGGCGGGCACGCCCACCGCGCCGGCGGCGTTGACGTTCTCGAGCGAGGTCGAGCCGGACGCCGAGCACACTTCCTCGCCCTTGAGTTCCTCGATCGACTCGATGTCGCTGTCCGCCTTCACCAACACCTGCTGACCGGTGAGGAAATAGGGTCCGGTCTGACCGACTATGGCGCGACGTTCCGGTGTGATCGAGTACGAGGCCGCGACCAGGTCGACCCGGCCGCTCGTCAGGTAGGGCTCGCGGTTGTCGGAGATGGTCTCCTCGTAGTTCACCGCCTCGGTGTCCTCCGGGTCGATGCAGAGGTCGGCCACGAGGAGCTTCGCCATCTCGACGTCGAAGCCGGACGGCAGCTCGTCGGTGCCGCCCTTGAACCCGAGCCCCGGCTGGTCGAAGCGGACCCCCACGTTGATCTCGCCCGCTTCGGCGAGCTCGGCCATCCGGGTGCCGTCGTCGAACTTGTCGTCGCAGTCGGACTCGGCCTCGACTGCTGGCGCGTCGTCGCCGTCGTCGTCGCCGGCGTCTCCGCACGCGACCAGTGTTCCTGCCAGGAGCACCGCTACTGCGGCCATCCCGAGCTTCATCCTGCGCATCTACACCCAACTCCTTCAGTGTTTGAGGATCTTGCCGAGGAAGTCCTTGGCGCGATCGCTCTTGGGATTCGTGAAGAACGTCTCTGGATCGGTCGTCTCGACGATCGCGCCATCGGCCATGAAGACGACGCGGTTGGCAGCCGTACGGGCGAAGCCCATCTCGTGGGTGACCACGATCATCGTCATGCCGCGCTCGGCGAGGTCGACCATGACGTCGAGGACCTCCTTGATCATCTCGGGGTCCAGGGCGGAGGTCGGCTCGTCGAAGAGCATCACCTTCGGGTCCATCGCCAGCGCCCGAGCGATCGCGACCCGCTGCTGCTGTCCGCCGGAGAGCTGTGCGGGGTACTTGTTCGCCTGGTGTCCCACACCGACCCGGTCGAGCAGCTCGTTGGCGCGCTTCTCGGCGTCGGCCTTCGACTTCTTGCGGACCTTGATCGGACCGAGGGTGACGTTCTCCAGCACCGTCTTGTGCGCGAAGAGGTTGAAGCTCTGGAAAACCATGCCGACGTCGGCCCGCAGCCGGGCCAGCGCCTTGCCCTCCTGCGGCAGCGGCTGGCCGTCGAGCAAGATGTCGCCTTCGTCGATCGTCTCGAGCCGGTTGATCGCGCGGCACAAGGTGGACTTGCCGGCGCCCGAGGGACCGATCACGACGACCACCTCACCCGCGGCCACGTCGAGGTCGATGTCCCTGAGGACGTGCAGGTTGCCGAAGTGCTTCTGCACACCCGCCAGACGCACCAATGGCTGGCCCGAACCTGCGGGCGGAGCCGTCGATGCTTCCTCTGAGACCGTCATGCAAGCGCACGCTAGCCCTGCGCTAGACCGTTCGGCTAGACCGCCGCGCTGGGCGCGACCATTCTGTGACCCGGCGGCGAGGGCCGGCGCGGGCTCAGAAGTCGCGCACGTAGCGGTGGCACGGTACGGCGATCGGCCCGTCAGGACCGTCCGCCAGGTAGTCGAACGCACCGTCGTCGACCCACCCGCTGCGCTCGTAGAACTGGCGGGCCCGCGCATTTCCGGCCGCCACCGCGAGCCAGGCGCGCTGGTGCCCGTTGACAGCGACCTGGCGCTCGACCTCGGCGAGCAGCAGCGCGGCGATCCCCGAACCGCGGGCGGCGCGGTCGACGTACACCTGCTCGGCCTCGTCGTCGACGATGACGGTGAACCCGACGACGTTGCCGTCGATCGTGGCCACGGTCGTCTGCGACACGCGCTCCATCGCCCGGCGGTCGAACGACGCATCGGTGCGCGCCTCGACCAGTGCGACCGGCGTGTGCCCGAGGTGCCCGTCGCGCCACCCCTCACGCCAGATCCGTGCGAGGTCGGCAGCATCGGCCGTCGTTGCTGGTCGGAGCTCCGCCGTGCTCATCCGGCGAGAGTACGACGATGCGGTGCGCCGACCCCGGCGCGCCGTACTCTTTTCGGGTTATGAGCAGCGCCCGCACCTACGAGGTCCGCACCTACGGGTGCCAGATGAACGTCCACGACTCCGAGCGACTCTCGGGGCTGCTGGAGGACGCCGGCTTGACTGCGTTCGACCCAGCGGGGGCGGCCGAGGGCGACCATGCGGACGTCGTCGTGTTCAACACCTGCGCAGTGCGGGAGAACGCCGACAACAAGCTCTACGGCAACCTCTCGCATCTCGCTCCGATCAAGGCCGCGAACCCCAGCATGCAGATCGCGGTGGGTGGCTGCCTCGCGCAGAAGGACCGCTCGACGATCACGACGAAGGCGCCGTACGTCGACGTCGTCTTCGGCACCCACAACATCGGCTCGCTGCCGGTGCTGCTCGAGCGGGCGCGGGTGCAGGAGGAGGCACAGGTCGAGATCCTCGAGTCGCTCGAGGTCTTCCCCTCGACTCTTCCGACCAAGCGGGAGTCCGCGTACGCCGCCTGGGTGTCGGTGTCGGTCGGCTGCAACAACACCTGCACGTTCTGCATCGTCCCGAGCCTGCGCGGCAAGGAGAAGGACCGCCGGCCCGGGGAGGTCCTCGCCGAGATCGAGGCGCTGGTCGCCGAGGGTGTCTCCGAGGTCACGCTGCTGGGGCAGAACGTCAACAGCTACGGTGTCGAGTTCGGCGACCGGCAGGCGTTCTCCAAGCTGCTGCGCGCCTGCGGTCAGATCGACGGTCTGGAGCGGGTGCGCTTCACCAGCCCGCACCCGGCGGAGTTCACCGACGACGTCATCGAGGCGATGGCGGAGACGCCGAACGTGATGCCGCAGCTCCACATGCCGCTGCAGTCCGGCTCCGACCGGGTCCTGAAGGCGATGCGCCGGTCCTACCGGCAGACCAAGTACCTCGACATCATCGACCGGGTCCGGGCGGCGATGCCCGAGGCCGCGATCACCACCGACATCATCGTCGGCTTCCCGGGTGAGACCGAGGAAGACTTCCGGGCCACGCTCGACGTCGTGCGGCAGGCGCGGTTCTCCGGGGCGTTCACGTTCCAGTACTCCAAGCGTCCCGGCACCCCGGCCGCGACGCTCGACGACCAGGTCGCGCACGAGGTCGTGACCGACCGCTACAACCGGCTCGTGGAGCTCGTCAACGAGATCGCGTGGGAGGAGAACAAGCGGCTCGTCGGCCGCGAGGTCGAGCTCATGGTCTCCGAGGGTGAGGGCCGCAAGAACGCAGCGACCCACCGGCTCTCCGGCCGTGGTCCCGACAACCGGCTCGTCCACTTCGAAGCCGACTTCAGCCGGGTCGACGGCGAGGCGCGGCCCGGGGACCTGGTCACCGTCGCGATCACCTACGCCGCGCCCCACCACCTGGTGGCCGACGGCCCGGTGCGCGTGCTGCGTCGTACTCGCTCGGGCGACGCGTGGGAGCGTCGTACGGCGGCGCCGGCGGCCGGCCGGTGTCGGTCTCGGGATGCCGGCGGTCGGCGTACCGGCTCCGCTGCCGGACGCGCCCGCCTGCGACTGAGAGCGTCGCCACCAGACGACTGCGCCGGGGCCCACGAGGCTGTGGATGACGACCGGCGCGGTGCCCCGGATCGGTCCACCCTGTCCGCATGGATGTGGTCGAGCAGCTCACCCGGCGAGGAGGTGTGGCGACCCGTGCCGAGCTGATCGAGACGACCTCACGTCGCGAGGTCGACGCTGCTCTGGCTGCTGGCTCGGTCGTCGTCCTCGCCCGGGGGCGCTACGCGCTGCCGCATGCTGACGACGCCAGCGCAGCGGCGCACGCGCTGACCGGTGTCGTCTGTCTGCTGAGTGCTGCGCTCGCCCACGGCTGGGCGGTGAAACTCCCGCCGGACCGTCCGCAGATCTCGGTGCCGTCGAACCGCAAGGTGGACCCGGCCCGGGCTGCCAAGGTCGAGCTGCACAGATTTCGGTTCGGGCCCGACGACGTCTCGGACGCGGCCACGACGCCAGATCGGACGCTCCTCGACTGCTTACGGGTGCTGCCCTTCGACGAGGCGCTCGCGGTGGCGGACTCCGCGCTGCGCTCGGGCTACACGCAAACCCGCTTGCGTGCTCTGGCGCGCGACGCCCGCGGCCAGAACGCGGTTCGCATGCGTCAGGTTGTCGAGGTCGCCAGCGGGGAATCGGCGAATCCCTTCGAGTCGGTCCTGCGAGCGATCGGTCTTGGTGTCGCGGGTCTGAGTCTCAGACCACAGGTGAGGCTGTATCGGCGCGACAGTGAAGTGGTCGGAGGGACCTTCCTCGGTCGGCCGGACCTCGTTGATGAGGATCTCAGGATCGTGGTGGAGGCAGACTCGTTCGAGTGGCACGGCGGTCGTACGGCGCTGACTGCCGACGCGCGCCGCTACAACGCGTTCGTCGTCGAGGGCTGGTTGGTCCTGCGGTTCTGCTGGGAGGACGTCATGTTCCAACCCTCGTTGGTTGCGGCGGTCTTGCAGGCCGCCGTAGCCGAACGGACTGCGTTGCTCTGTCCGCGTTGCAGGTCCGCCTCCTGAGTCACAGCAATCGCAATGGTCCCGAGCGGTCCGTCCGGCTACGCCCCTTACGATCAGCAAGTGCCTGCTGACGCTCCCACGATCCTGGCCACCTCGGGCGGCGCCGTGCCCGCCGACCGGATCCGGTGGTCGGTCGGACCGCTGACCGACTACGCGGTCGAACTGTCCGGTGTGTCCGGACGGGCCCCTCGGGTCTGCTTCATGGCGACCGCGTGCGGCGACAACCCGCAGCTGATCAAGGACTTCTACGACATGTCGCAGGCTGCCGGCTTCCACGGCACGCACCTGCAGCTGTTCACGATGCCCAACGTCGACGACATGCGTGAGCTGCTCCTCGGCCAGGACGTGATCTGGGTGTGGGGCGGCAGCGTCGCAGGCCTGCTCGCGATGTGGCAGCTGCACGGCGTCGACGTCCTGATGCGCGAGGCCTGGCAGGCCGGGGTCGTGCTGACGGGGGTGTCCGCCGGTTCGATCTGCTGGCACGTCGGCGGCACGACCGACTCGTTCGGGCCGGACCTGAAGCCGATCACCAACGGGCTCGGGCTGGTGCCGTACTCCAACGGCGTGCACTACGACTCCGAGGAACAGCGCCGACCGCTCTTCCAGTCCCTGATCGCCGACGGCACGCTGCCGACCGGCTATGCCACCGACGACGGCGTCGGAGTGCACTACCGCGGTACCGAGTTCGTGGAGGCGCTCACCGAGAAGAAGGACAAGGCCGCCTACCTGGTGGAGCGCGGGCCGGACGGGGCGGTCGAGACCCGCCTCGAGACCCGGCTCCTACGCTGATGGATCCGTTCCAGGAAGCCGGCATGTCGCTCACGCCGCTCGAAGGCGGCTGGTCCGGGGAGACCTTCCTCGCGGACGGCGCCGGTGAACGGACCGTCGTCCGTATCTATGCCGACCCGCGCCACTCGGAGCACGCGGCCGAGATCACGGCGTCGTTGCTCCGGTTGGTGCGGGGGCTGCTGCCGGTGCCCGCGGTCCGGGAGGTACGGCGCGCCGACTCCGTCGGCGGTACCCCTGCGCTCCTCGTGACCGAGATGCTGCCCGGGGTGCGGGGTGACCTGCTGCTCCCGACCCTCGACGACGCCGGACTCGGTCGTGCCGGGGCTGCCATGGGGGAGATCGCCGCCCGGCTTGCCGGGATGCCGACGTTACGGGCCGGGATGTTCGTCGACGGCGACCTGACCACCGAGCCCTTCGAAGCCGACCTGCCCGCCTGGGTCGAGCGCAACCGTCCCGCTCTCGCCGGCGCCGGGTGGTCCGATGCCGACCTCGGTCGGCTGACGGCGCTCGCGGATCGCGCCCAGGCGACCCTCGACACGGTCGGTCGCACCAGCCTCGTGCACTCCGACCTCAACCCGAAGAACCTGCTCCTCGACCCCGACACCCTTGCCGTCACCGGTGTCCTCGACTGGGAGTTCGCGCACAGCGGCCACCCGTTCACCGACCTCGGCAACCTGCTGCGGTTCGACCGCATGCCCGCCTATGTCGCGGGGGTCCTTTCCGCGTGGGAGTCCCACCACCGCACGTCTGCCGAGGAGGCGACGGACCTCGCGCGCGCCGCCGACCTGCCTGCCCTTGTCGATCTCGCCGCCCGCAGCGGGTCGAACCCCGTCGCGACGGCCGCGGCCCGCCTGCTGCACGCCGTCGTCGACGCCGACGACTGGCACGCCACGCCCTGACCCGCCCCCAGCCGCACTCCTCGTCGAATCCCCTGTGTTGGTTGCCCGAATCGGACCTCCTGGCGCACCGAGTCGGATTTCCTGGCGCGGCGAGTCGGACTTCCTGGCGCGGCGAGTCAGACTTCCTGGCGCGACGCTGCACCAGTACGTCGTACTCGACGCGCCAAGGGGGCTGATTCGGCGCGCCCAAAGGTCCGATTCGGCGCACCAAGGGGGCTGATTCGGGTTCTCTCCCCGCCCGCCCCGACCGAGCGCCCCCCATGCGCGCTCGGTCGGGCGGGTGTTCCCGCTCCCGGTGTGGTGGCTCGTTGTCAGACCGCCGAGAGATGTGTCCGGGCCCGACCGAGCGGCGCCCGCTCGGCAAGCTCGGTCGGGCCACCGGGCCAGCTGGGTGACGGCGCGTCTCGCTCCTGGAGCAAGCGGGACGTGCGCGCCATCCGTAGCATCAGCGTCGCCGACGGAGTGACGGTTCCTGAGATGTAGGTCGAGAGACGTGAGGGCGAGGTGCCGATCCAGTGCGCGAAATCGCGTTGGGTCGTCCCGCTGGCGTAGACGATGCGGCGTACCTCCCGGGCGACCTGCTCGCGCTCGCGCTCCTTGTTGTGCTCGCGACAGACCTCGGTGAACCGGTCGATGACCGCGACCACCTGCGGACGGGCCGCCTGCTGCGCGAGATCGACGAGGTGCCGCGAGTACGGCGACCATGGGTTCACCGCGATCGCGGCGAAGTGGTGGCGCCACTCGAGGACGGTGCCTCCATCGACCACCCCGAGCAGCTCCGCTCTGGTGCGGATCACAGGGAGGACTCGGTCGAGGTCGACACCCTCCAGCAGTAGAGCGACCGTGGACTCGACGATCGTGCCCGAGCCTCGGTGAGGCGGAGCGGCGACCATCCGGCGCAGTGCACTAGTCGTGAGCGGGAAGGTCAGGTCGGGCTCGATGAACCTCGCCGCCCGGTGCTGGACCGCGGCGACGCGCTCGACACCCAGCAGTTCGGTGAGCTCCGAAAGGGCGTCGAAGTCGGCCTCGTCACCGAAGACGGCGATCCCGACCAGGTTGGCCAGGACACTGCAGTTGAGCGCTGCGTTGGGGTTCTGGCGATGCCGCTCGATGAGGCCGAGGAACCGGCTCCACTCCCGTGCGTCGGTAGGGGGCACCCGGTCCGCCCGGGACAGGACCGCGGCCACCATCCGGTGGAAGTCCCCTCCGCGCGGGTCGGCGTCAGCAGCGGCAACATAGAAGGCGTGCAGCGCGCGGGCGTCCAGGGTGGGAGCGCCGGCTGTCCCGGTGAGCACGTCACCGGCAACGGAGGAGGTACGCGCACGGTAGGCGGTCAGGGACGTAGGGGCGGCTGCGGGTAGGCAGTTCGTCGTCGGCATGGGATCCCGTCCTCGTGCTGGCGCAGTGGACTTCGACGACCACCGCGTTCACCCACCAAGACGGGACGAGCCTCCGAATATCACGCAATTTCGAGAATCTCCCAAAGATTCTTGATCGGCGGCATGATGTTGTCGTCTCCCGTTCGTTGAACGGGAAGCGCTCGGCGGGTGCATGGGCACCTTCCAAATCTCACTGAGGCACAACTCATGGCTGATCTCCCTCCCCGCCCCGGGGACAATGCGGACGCGGCGCTGCTCGAGCGCGTCCGCGCGGGAGACAGCGACGCCTACGGTGAGCTCTACAGCCGGGAGGTCGAGGCCGCCAGGCGGTTGGCTCGGATCCTCGTGGGAGAGCAGGGGGCCGACGAGCTGGTCTCGGAGTCGTTCGCCCGCGTGCTCACTCAGCTCCGGGCCGGGCGCGGGCCAACCGACGACTTCCGTGCCTATCTCCACGTCACGATCCGCAACGGCTTCCGCGACGGTTTCCGGGCCACGAAGGAGTCTCCGGCGTCCGACCAGCCGTGGTTGCTCGACGACGTGCTCCCCCCGGTCGAGGAGCTGGTCGAGGACCTGGACCGCGAGGTCGCGGTCAGCGCGCTCGCCACCCTCCCGAAGTCGTGGCAACAGGTCTTGTGGCACCTCGAGGTCGAGGGCCGCAAACCGGCCGAGGTAGCCAGCATCCTCGGCATGGAAGCCGGCGCAGTGTCGTCGCTGGCCTATCGCGCCCGCGAGGGTCTGAAGCGCGCCTACCTCGACCAGCAGTTCCGACCCGCGGCCGGCGGCCAGTGCGGGTGGACCCAGCACCGGATGTCCCAGTACGTCCGCGGGGACCTCAGCCCCCGGGCCCAGCAGAAGGTCGCCGATCACCTCGACAACTGCAGTGCCTGCGGAGCCGCCTTCGTCTCCGTCGACCGGGTCAACCAGAAGCTCGCGTTGTGGCTGTTCCCTGTCGTCCTTTGGGGACTGGCCAGCGCCGACAAGGGCGGCGTGCTGTGGCTCGCGGCAGCTGGCGGGGCTGGTGCGGCCGGGAGTGGCGCGGGTCCCAGCGGTACGACGACCAGCGGTACGACGACGCGGCGCACGCGGCGCATCCGGCGCATCCGGCGTGTCCGGCGCGTCAGCAGCGGCGAGTCCGGTCGCCCTCGGCGCAGCGTCCGTCGCCGTCGCGGTTGCCATCGCCGGCGGTTTCGCCCTTGCGCTGTCGGTCGGCGACGACAACCTGGCGGACTCCGCAGCGGCGGACCCGCCGGCCGCCACCGGCAGGGCAGCACCCGATGACTTGTGAAGGAGGTCCCTGGCCGACGACCCGACCGACGCGGCGACCACCGACGTCGTGGAGCCCGCCCTCGACGTGGAGACGCAGGTACTCAGGAAGCCGATCCAGACCGAGCCGACGACGGGACCGACGACCGAGCCCCCAGACGCCACCTCGCTGCCGACGACCGAACCGCCGCCGACGGACCCGCAGCTCATCGAACCGCCGCCGACGACCGACCCGCCGCCGACTGGCTCGCCGCCGACTGGCTCGCCGACGACCGAACCGCCGACGACCCAACCGCCAACGACCCAACCGCCGACGACCCAACCGCCGACGACGGACCCGACGACCGAACCGCCACCGACCCAGGAACCGGCCGCTCCTCGCCTCGCCGGTCTGGACTCCCGTCGTACCGGCTCCGCTGTTGTCGCCCCCTGGAAGATGGGCGTCACCGTGTCGGCGGAGGGCTCCAGTCCCGTCACGCTCGAGGTGGAGTACCGCTTCTCGGAGCTGGTCCTCCTGCTCGGACGGTCCGGCGCCAGATGGCGCTGCGACGGCATCATCAGCGACCTCAACCCGCTCGACGGTCCGGTGAGGTGCACCTACCGCTACTCCGGGGGCGACGTCCCCGAGGTCGTCCTCAACGTCGTCGCGCTCGTCGCGGACCCGCGCTCGGGTCCCGCGGCCTCCGTCCGCCTCTACGCGGACGGCAAGCTCGTCGACTCCGGCTCCTTCTAGAAACCGAAGTGCGTCAGCGGCGGCACCGCGCCGGCACGCAGGGCCTCGAGCACGGTGCGCTCGTGCGGCACCACGGGCTCGGGAAGCGCGTCGAGGGGGAACCACCGCAGGTCCGCGCACTTGGCGGGCTCGACGATCCGCGGCTCGCCCGTCCACGAGCGCGCGGCGAAGAAGAAGTCGACGCGCTCGTCGATCGGCAGGTCGTGCGCAGTCCGTTGCATCGCGGTGAGGAACTCCAGCACCAGGTCGGCGACATCGACCTCCTCGGCGGCTTCCCGTCGTGCCGCGTCCTCGGCGGTCTCGCCGCGCTCGACGTGGCCGGCAGCCGCCGCGGCCCAGTGCTCGTCCATGTAGCCGGTGCCGCGCCGCAGCTGGAGCAGCACCTCGGTGGCCGTCACACCGTCGCGCAGGAAGAACACGTACGACGCCGGCACCACCACGAAGCGCTCGGCGCCGGTCGACGGGTCCTCCACCGTCACCTGATGTCGTCGTTCTTGCCGTCGAGCCGGTCGAGGGCGTCCTTCGCCTTGTCCGCGCCGGTGTCGAGCTTGTCGCCGTGCTTCCCGCCGGTCTTCTTGTCGACCGCGTCGGCCGCCTTGTCGATCCCGTCGGCGATCTTGTCGCCGTGGCTGTCGACAGCGTCGGTCAGCTTGTCCTTGGCCTTGTCGAAGAAGCCCACGAGACACCTCCTGAGGTCGGCCGGCCCGCCCGGGCCGCGTCCGTCCAACATTATCCCGGTTGGCAGACTGCGCTCATGGACGAGCACGGCACCGGGCGAGCGGCCACCCCGATCGTCGCGATCGTCGGGCCGACGGCGGCCGGCAAGACCAGCCTGTCGCTCGACCTCGCCGAGCGGCTCGGCGGGGAGGTCGTCAACACCGACGCGATGCAGCTCTACCGCGGCATGGACATCGGTACGGCGAAGGTGCCCGTCGCCGACCGACGCGGCATCCCGCACCACCTGCTCGACCTGCTGACGGTGCGCGAACCCGCGACGGTGGCGGAGTTCCAGGGCTGGGCCCGCCGGGTGATCGCGGACCTGCGTGCCGCCGGGAGGCCTCCGGTTCTCGTGGGCGGGTCGGCCCTCTACGTCAGGGCGGTGCTCGACCGGTTCGAGTTCCCGGGCACCGATCCGGACATCCGCGCGAAGTGGGAGGCCGAGCTCGCCGTACGCGGCGCCGCCGAGCTCCATGCCCTGCTTGCGGAGCGCGACCCCGAGGCGGCAGCCCGGATCCTGCCGGACAACGGTCGCAGGGTGGTCCGGGCGCTCGAGGTCATCGAGCTCACCGGCCGGCCGTTCTCGGCGACCCTCCCGCAGCTGGAGTACGTCGATCCCGCCACGGTGCAGGTCGGGGTGCGGATCGACCGCCATCTGCTGGAGCAGCGGATCCAACGGCGGGTCGCGGAGATGTTCGACCACGGTCTGGTCGACGAGGTACGCCGGCTGCTGGACGACGGCCTCGCCGAGGGGCGTACGGCGTCGCGGGCGATCGGCTACCAGCAGGTGATCGCGCACCTGGCCGGCGACCTCACCCTCGACGAGGCGCGGGAGCGCACCGTCATCGCCACCCGTCAGTTCGCCCGTCGCCAGCTGGCCTGGTGGAAGGACGACCCCCGGATCACCTGGATCGAGCACGACGCCCCCGACCGGGTCGAGCTGGCCGTGGCAGCCGTCGCGGCGGTCGAGTAGCCGCGACCGCTCTGCACGAAGGCGTGTCGGAGACCGCCTGGGGTCTCGATACGTCCGCTCGCTGCGCTCGCTCCCTACTCGACCAGCGAGGAGGGGCCGCTCGGGGGTCTCGATACGTCCGCTCGCTGCGCTCGCTCCCTACTCGACCAGCGAGGGGGCGCCGCTCTCGGTGGTCGAGTAGCCCGAGCGCTCTGCGCGAGGGCGTATCGAGACCCCGCTGGGTGCCCTCGCTGCGCTCGCTCCCAGCCCGACCTGCGGTCGAGCAAGATCGGTCAGGCGCCGTACGCCGTTACGGGTCAGACTGGTCGCATGACCGACACCCCGCGCGACCGGCTGCGCGAGCTGCTCGACGCCGTCCTCGACGAGGACAACCGCACCCTCGACGACATGGCGGGGGACGCCTACGCGTCGCCGTACCACTTCAACCGGTTGCTCTCCCGCAGCGCCTACGAGGCGCCGGTCGCGATGCGCCGCCGGGTCATGTTGGAGCGAGCGGCGTGGCAGCTGCGGCAGGGGATGAGCGTCACAGACGCCGCGTGGGCGGCGGGCTACGAGTCCGTCGAGGGTTTCAGCCGGGCCTTCAACCGGGCGTTCGGCCACCCGCCGAGCGCGCCTGCCGACAGCCACTGGCTGCCGGCGAAGAACGGGATCCACTTCCACCCGCCGATGTCGCTGTGGGTGCACACCACGGAGGAGCCGATGAACCCACTGACCGAACAGCTCGTCGAGCACGACCTCGACGACACCCGCCGCCTGATCGAGGTCGCCAAGGGTCTCCCGGACGAGGAGTACCGCAAGGAGCGGTTCCCCGGCGAGACCGTGCTGCGGTGGGACGGCGAGGACTCCTCGATCGACAAGGTGCTCGAGCACCAGGTGTTCACGAAGGAGGTCTGGCTGGCGGCCGTCGAGGGCACCGACTTCCCTAAGGAGAAGGGCGACGACCCGGCCCGGCTGCTCGAGCGGCACGACGCCGTCGCGGCGCGCTGGCTCGGGTTCGTCCGCGACATCGACAGCAAGGGCGCCTGGGACGACCGGCTGATCGACGCGCTCTGCGACCCGCCGGAGAGCTTCCAGATGGGCAGCGTGGTCGCGCACGTGCTGACCTTTGCCGCGCACCGACGACAGCTGGTGCGGCAGATGATGCGGGGGGTACCCGTCGAGGTCGACGACGGCGACCCCATCAACTGGCTCCGCGCCCGCCGCGGGGAGGACGGGGACGACAGATGACGAAGCTGACCTACTACACCGCGACGACGCTCGACGGGTTCATCGCCGACCCCGACGACTCGCTCGAGTGGTTGTTCCGGCAGGACCAGGACGACAAGGGCCCGCTCAACTACGACGACTTCATCAAGGACATCGGCGCGATCGTAATGGGCGCGACGACGTACGAATGGATCCGGACCAAGCAGCCGGACGAGTGGTCGTACTCGATGCCGTCGTGGGTGATGACCCATCGCGACCTCAGGCCGCCGGCCGTCGCGGGACTCGACGCCGACGTGCGGTTCGCGTCCGGCAGCGTGCGCGAGGTGTACGACGCCATGGTGGCCGCCGCGGGCGGCAAGGACCTGTGGGTGGTCGGTGGGGGAGACCTGGTCGGCCAGTTCGCGGACGAGGGCCTGCTCGACGAGGTGATCACCTACATCGCCCCCGTCACGCTCGGGGCCGGCCGGCCGATCCTTCCGCGACGTCTCGACCTGGAACTGGTCGAGGCCACGCCGAACAAGGCGTTCATCGCCGCCCGGTATCGCTTCGTCGGGCCGTTGACCGAGGACCGGGTGGATCTGACCGTCGTATCGGGCGGCCGTGGGTCGGCTGAGGAACTGGTCGTCGAGTAGCGGTCGCGAGGGACGAGCGACTGCGTATCGAGACGCGGTGCGTGGCCCGGGGGGTGGGGACGGTCGTGGGTCGGGTGCGGGCGTCTCGATACGCCCTCGCCTGGCGGCTCGGGCTACTCGACGACCGTTGGCTCGGGCTACTCGACGACCGTTGGCTCGGGCTACTCGACGACCGTTGGCACGGCTGCTCGACGACCGAGGGCGCGCACCTCTCGACATCCCCGGACATCGGAGGCAAGGTGTGGGGATCGCACCGGAACTCAGCTCGGGAGGCCCCATGCGCCGTACCACCGCCTTCGCCGCGTCCTGCGCACTTGCGCTCACCCTTGCCGGCATCAACGCCGGCACCGACGGAGCGACGGCGGCGTCCGCCCCGGCCGCCCAGGTCTCCGCCGAACCCCCGAAGGATCCGACCGCGGTCGGGCGGGGCGGGGCGGTCAGCTCGGTCGACCCCTACGCGTCGAGGATCGGCCGCGGCGTGCTGGCCCGCGGCGGCAACGCTGTCGACGCCGCGGTCGCGATGGCGGCGGCGCTCGGGGTCACCGAGCCCTACAGCGCGGGGATCGGAGGGGGTGGCTACTTCGTCTTCTACAACGCGAAGACCGGCCAGGTGACCACCATCGACGGCCGCGAGACCGCACCCGCGGCGATGGAGCCCGATGCGTTCATCGACCCGGAGACCGGCAATCCGTACCCGTTCACCCCAGACTTGGTCACCAGCGGAGTCTCCGTCGGTGTGCCCGGTACGCCGGCAACCTGGGCGAAGGCGCTGCGCCGTTGGGGCACCCTGTCGCTGCGCTCGGCGCTGAGGCCGGCCGCCGCGCTGGCGCGCGACGGGTTCGTCGTCGACGAGACCTTCCGGCTCCAGACCAAGGAGAACGCGGCCCGGTTCCGCACCTTCGAGCCGACGTTCGACCTGTTCCTCGACGACGGCCTGCCGGTGGTCGGCAGTCGGTTCCGCAACCCCGACCTGGCCCGCACCTACGAGCGGCTCGGCAACCGCGGCACGGACTGGTTCTACCGAGGACGGCTCGCGGCAGAGATCGCGGCGAATGTCCAGGACCCGCCGCTGAGCGGCAGGACCGACCTGCCGGCACCGCCAGGCAGCATGACGAAAGCGGACCTGGCCGACTACGAGGCACTGCTGCAGGCGCCGACCCGGGTGAGCTACCGCGGCTACGACGTCCACGGGATGGCGCCGTCGTCGTCCGGCGGTACGACGGTCGGTGAGTCGCTCAACATCCTCGAGCAGTTCGACCTCGGCGCGATGCGTCGCCGCGACGTGCTGCACCACTACCTCGAGGCGAGCGCCCTCGCGTTCGCCGACCGGGGGAAGTACGTCGGCGACCCCGCCTACGTCGACGTCCCCGTCGATGCCCTCCTCGACGACGAGTTCGCCGCCGAGCGGGCCTGCCTCATCGACCCCGACGAGGCTGCCACCAAGCCGGTCCTGCCCGGCGACGTGTCGTCGTACGACGGCGTCTGTGCCGCGCCGCGGGACGGGGCGGCCGACTCCGACACCGAGGGTCGCTCCACGACCCACCTGACGGCGGCCGACCGGTGGGGCAACGTCGTGGCCTACACGCTGACCATCGAGCAGACCGGCGGCTCGGGGATCGTCGTGCCGGAGCGAGGCTTCCTGCTCAACAACGAGCTCACCGACTTCACCACGGTCTACAACGAGAGCGACCCCAACCGGATCCAGCCCGGCAAGCGGCCGCGCAGCTCGATGTCGCCGACGATCGTGCTCCGCAACGGTCGGCCTGTGCTCGCACTCGGCTCACCGGGCGGATCGACCATCATCACCACCGTCCTCCAGGTGCTCGTCAACCGGCTGGATCTCGGCATGACCCTGCCCGCGGCCGTTGCCGCACCCCGCGCCGCCCAGCGCAACACAGCTGCGGTGACCGCGGAACAGGCCTTCATCGACAAGTGGGGAGCGGTGCTCCAGGGCTACGGTCACCAGTTCGTCGTGCCGGGTCCACCCGGTGCCAGCTCTGCGGAGATCGGGGCGGTGGCTGCGATCGAGATAGGGGCGCGGGGGAGGATGACTGCTGTCGCCGAGCCGACGCGGCGTGGGGGTGGTGCGGCGTTCGTCGTCCGTCCTCGGGTTGTCGAGTAGTCGTCGCGAGGTACGAGCGAGGGCGTAGCCAGACGCGGCGAGGTACCTGGTGGGGCTGGGAACGGCGGTCTGCACGTGCGGGCGTCTCGATACGCCCTCGCCCAGGGGCTCGGGCTACTCGACGACCCCTCGGGCTACTCGCCCAGGCTGGGCTTCCACGTGCGGCGTCTCGATACGCCCTCGCCCAGGGGCTCGGGCTACTCGACGACCACCTCGGGCTACTCGACGACCGGACGCTCGGGCTGCCCGGATGACCGCCTACCCTTGGGGAGTGACCGCCTGGACCGAGATCTCCTCCGAAGCGGCGCTGACCGCGCTGCTGGGCGAGCCCGCTGATGCAGCGCGCGCGAAGGAGCGGTCCGCGCTGAGCGACGTCGACCGCGACTGGCTGGCGGCGTCGCCGTTCTGCGTCGTCGCGACTTCCGACGCCGACGGCAACCTCGACGTCTCGCCCAAGGGCGACCCGGCCGGCAAGCTCGCCCACGTCGTCGACGACACGACGATCGCAATCGCCGAGCGGCCCGGTAACCGACGAGCCGATGGCTATCGCAACATCCTCAGCAACCCGCACGTCGGCCTGAACTTCCTCATCCCCGGTCGCGGCGACACGCTCCGCATCAACGGCCGGGCCCGGCTCGTCAGCGACGCGCCGTTCTTCGACGCGATGGTCGTGAAGGGTCACCGGCCGCTGCTCGCGGTGGTCGTCGAGATCGACACCGTCTTCTTCCACTGCCAGAAGGCGTTCCTGCGGTCGCAGCTGTGGGACCCGGAGACGTGGGATCCCGAAGGCGTCGTCCCGCGCCGGGCCGTGATCTCGCACCGGATGGAGAAGAAGGACAAGAGCATCGCCGAGCTCGACGCCTACTACGGCGAGAGCTATCTCGAGGGCCTCTATGGATAGCTACCCCTTCCTCAAGGGCCACGGCACAGAGAACGACTTCGTCCTGCTGCCCGACCACGACGGGACCGTCCACGGCGAGCTCAGCCCGGACCGGGTGCGGGCGTTGTGCCACCGCCGGTCCGGCATCGGCGGCGACGGCGTCCTCAGGGTGATCCGTACCTCCGAGATCGACGCCGGCCGCGGCCAGTCGGCCGAGTGGTTCATGGACTACCGCAACGCCGACGGATCGCTGTCGGAGATGTGCGGCAACGGGATCCGGCTCTTCGGACGTCACCTTGCGCTGGGGGGCCTCGCCGACCCGTCCGGCCCGGTGCCGGTCGGTACCCGCGACGGCGTCAAGACGCTGACCTTCGCCGGCGGCGCGGCCGACGGCGAGATCACCGTCGACATGGGTACGCCGAAGGTCCTGGAGGAGACTGAGGTCTCCGTGGCCGTCTCGGGCGTCGAGCGGCGCTGGCCGGCGACCCACGTCGACATGGGCAACCCGCACGCGGTGGCCTGGGTCGACGACCTGGCGGATGTTGGTCCGCTGACGGACGCGCCGGCGCACGATGAGGACGTCTATCCCGACGGCGTCAACGTCGAGTTCGTCGTACGGCGCGGGCCCGCCCATGTGGCGATGCGGGTCCACGAGCGCGGCTCGGGGGAGACCCGCTCGTGCGGCACCGGCGCCTGCGCCGTGATGGTCGCCGCTGCTCTCGCCGACGACGCCGCGCGCGACACCGAGTACCGCGTCGACCTCCCCGGCGGCACCCTGCGGATCAGCTGGACCGCGGACGACCGGATCCTGATGACCGGCCCGGCCGTGATCGTCGCCGCCGGGACCACCTCTCTGACAGCGTCGGTCTCGAGACGGTCGCCAGGGCGACCTCCTCGACCGCCGGGTGGCGGTGAGGCGAGGCCAGGGCGACCTCCTCGACCGCCGGGGTGGCGGGGTCTCGAGACGGTCGCCAGAGCGACCTCCTCGACCAGCGGGGGTGGCCGCGTACCTCTGACCCCGCCTCGCTAGAGTCCGCGGCATGGAACTCACCGGATCATCCGCCCTCGTCACCGGCGGCGCGTCGGGCATCGGCGCCGCCTGCGCACGTCAGCTCGCGGCTCGCGGCGCGACCGTCGTCGTCGCCGACCTGCAGGCCGACAAGGGCGAGGCCCTCGCCGAGGAGATCAAGGGCGTGTTCGCCCTGGTCGACGTCACCAACACCGAGCAGATCGCGGCGGCGGTCAAGGCTGCTGCCGAGATCGCCCCGCTCCGTGCAGTCGTCAACTCCGCCGGCATCGGCTGGGCGCAGCGCACCATCGGCCGCGACGGCACGCTCGAGTCGGCGCACTCGCTCGAGGCCTTCAAGAAGGTGATCGCCATCAACCTGGTCGGCACCTTCGACGTGGTCCGTCAGGCCGCTACCGCGATGAGCGCCAACGAGGTGGACGACGACGGCTGCCGTGGCGCGATCGTCAACATGGCGAGCGTGGCGGCGTTCGACGGCCAGATCGGACAGGCGTCGTACTCCGCCTCCAAGGGCGGCGTCGTCGGCATGACCCTCCCGGTCGCCCGGGACCTGGCTGCGGCCGGCATTCGGCTCAACACTGTCGCCCCCGGGCTGATCGACACGCCGATCTACGGTGAGGGCGAGGCGTCGGAGGCGTTCAAGTCCAAGCTCGGCGAGAGCGTGCTCTTCCCCAAGCGCCTCGGCGTCCCGGACGAGCTCGCGTCGATGGTGATGGAGTGCCTCACCAACTCCTACATGAACGGCGAGGTCGTCCGCGTCGACGGCGGCATCCGGATGCCCCCCAAGTAGGTCAGGACTGGCGGCAGGGGTCTGAACCGGCGTTTCGCGTCCAGCGCTCGGCCCGGAGCACGATCGGCAGGGCCGCCGTACGGAAGTCGTTGGCGCCGGTCTTGGCGTGGTACGGACGATCGAAGCTCACCGCCCAGCTGCGTGCGCCGGCGGGGCCGTCGTACAGGCTGTAGCCGCCCCAGTCGTTGTAGGCCTGCCACGTGGTGACGGGAGCGACGAGGGCAACGGATCCCTCGGCGGACCGTGAGGACACGATGTAGGGCAGCTGGGTCTCGGCTCCCGATCCGGTCCGCAGCTTGAACACGTAGTAGCCCTCCGGCCATCCGTCCGTCTCGATGACGAGGCTGAGCCGCCACGGGGCGACGATCGTGCGGGTGGCCGACGGAGCGAACACGGGCTCGGGCTGGACCTCGCCCTCCTGCCGTCCCGACTTCCAGACGACGTGGCCAGAACCACCGCGGTAGTCCCCGATGCGATAGGCCACGACCTGCCAGGTCTTCGCCGACGTCGATACCTTGAGCCCCACCCGGGCTCCCTCCGGGCCGCTCACCCGCGTGGTGAACGCCTCGATCCCGGACTCGACCGCCGGCAGGTCCAGGCGCCAGTCGTTGGTGCCTGCGAGATCCTCGGTCGGCGTCTCCGTGGGCGTCCCGCCCGGGGGTAGCGGGCTCGCGGACCCGGTGGCCGGTCTCGTCGTCGGGCTGGGTCCCTCGGACTCCGAGGCCCGGGTCGCACCGTCGCCCGCGGCGACACATCCGCCGGTCACCAGGCACGCCACCACCATGGTCGCTACTGCTGTCGCCTTCATCGGATACCTCCCCAGCGGCGGTGGGTCCACCGCTGGGGGCGACGCTGCGCGTCCGCACGTCCTGGCGCCTGAGGCTGCGATCCCGGTCCGGGCGGGAAGTCCGGACGACGCGTCCCGGACCCGGGACCGGGCGCCCGTCGATGATCGCGAGCTGCTGGGGCAGGCGGTCCCGGCTGGTCTCAGGAGCCGTCCACGTCCCCGTCACCGGCGCGTCGGCTGAGGACGGTGAAGGCGAGGGATCAGTCGGCCAGCTCGGCCCGCTCCTCGTCGGTGTAGGCCTCCATCACGGGAGCCGGGGCGGCGGACCCGGAGGCGGCATGAGCCGCACGCGACCGGCGCAGCTTCGCCATCTTCTGGGAGCTCATCGCCATCGCCTCCTTGGTCTTGCCGCGCCCGTAGGTGACCGAGGCGGCGGCGCTGACCCCGAGCGAGACGCCCACCTCGATCGCGTCCTGGTCGGCGCCCATGTAGAGGAACTGCCAGGAGTAGCCCTTGGTCTGCTGCTCGACCAGCGCCTTGATCGCCGGGTGGGTCCACTCCTGGCTGGCGTTCTCGTAGCCGTCGGTCATCACCGCGACGATGACCGTCGCGGGCCGCTGGTCGTCGGGCATCGCGGAGAGCTCGGCACCGGCCGAGGTGATCAGCCGGCCCATCGCGTCGAGCAGCGCCGTCGAACCACGCGGCTGCAGGTCGAGCGGGGGGACGTCGGCCAGGGGCCGGTCCGAGTAGACGACGTCGTACTCGTTGTCGAACTGCGCCAACGTCACCCGGCACTCGCCGGCGGTCTTGCGCTGCTCGTCGAGGAACGCGGCGAAGCCACCCTCGGTGTCGGTCTTGATGGACTGCATCGAACCGCTGCGGTCGAGGAGGAAGTAGAGGTGGGTGAGGTCCGCTCGGGTCATCGTGACTCCGTCCCGGGAGCGGCCCTTCGACCGTTCCCTACTGTGTTGGTCGACGCGGCTTGAACCGCATCGCGGCGGGCGCCGCCGCCGGTTGCCGCGGCACCCCTGACTCCAGGTCGTACTTCGCCCGCTCGACGCCCGAGGCCGTCACCCGGCCGCGTTCGTCGGCATAGGCGCCGAGCTTGAGCGTCCGGGCCAGTCGCGGGCCGACGGCGTTCTCCGTCAGTCCGGCCTGCGCTCCGGCGCTCCGGAGCGACGCCTGGCCGGTGAGCACGGCGGCTGCCATCGACTCGTCGATCAGCTCGGTCAGCCGGTCGGCCGCCTCCCGAAGGTAGGGGAGGGCTCCGACGGAATCCTTGTCCTTCGCCAAGAGGTCTTCTGCGGCGTCGAGGGCACGGCGTACGGCGGACAACCCCTCCCTGTCGGGCCCTGCATCGTGCGGGTCGACCGGTTGATCCTGGGTCATGCGGCGAACCTACCGCACAAACTGCGGACACGCAAGATATGCGGTTGCGCACTTCATGCGGGACCACGGGGAACCCAGCCGATAATCGGGAAGCCTTTGCCGCGCGCCGTGGTTACGCTGGACAGACCTATGACGAACCATGCAGAAGACTTCTCCCTCGACGCCGAGCTCAGGCAGACCGCCGCCTGGGAGGCCGACGACACCGACGACATCGACCTCGACTCCGACGCATTCGAGTCCGGCTACGCAGACGAGGACCCCGAGGAGGTCACCGCCGGTGACCTCGACCTCGCAGCGCGCCACGAGCTGCGCCGGGTCGCCGGGCTCCGCACCGAGCTCGAGGACATCACCGAGGTCGAGTACCGCCAGCTCCGCCTCGAACGCGTCGTCCTGGTCGGCGTCTGGACCGAGGGCACTCCCGAGGACGTCGCAAACTCCATGGCCGAGCTCGCGCTCCTCGCCGAGACCGCCGGCTCGGAGGTCCTCGACAACGTCTACCAGCGTCGGCAGAACCCCGACCCCGCGACGTACGTCGGGCGCGGCAAGGTCGACGGCATCCGCGAGATCGTCCAGGCCACGGGTGCGGACACGGTGATCTGCGACGGTGAGCTCGCCCCGTCGCAGCTGAGGAACCTCGAGGACAAGCTCAAGGTCAAGGTCGTGGACCGGACCGCGCTGATCCTCGACATCTTCGCCCAGCACGCGAAGTCCAAGGAGGGCAAGGCGCAGGTCGAGCTGGCCCAGCTGAACTACATGATGCAGCGGCTGCGCGGCTGGGGCGGCAACCTCTCCCGCCAGGCCGGCGGCCGTGCCGCCGGTGGCGTCGGCATCGGTGGCCGTGGCCCCGGTGAGACCAAGATCGAGACCGACCGGCGCCGGATCAACGACCGGATCGCCAAGCTCCGCCGCCAGCTGAAGGCCAACGCCGGCACCCGGACGACGATGCGGCAGGAGCGCAAGCGCAACGCCGTACCGGCCGTCGCGATCGCGGGCTACACCAACGCCGGCAAGTCCTCGCTGCTCAACCGGCTGACCGGCGCCGGGGTGCTCGTCGAGGACGCCCTCTTCGCGACCCTCGACCCCACCACCCGGCGGGCCCAGGCCTCCGACGGCCGGGTCTACACGATGAGCGACACCGTCGGGTTCGTGCGGCACCTGCCGCACCAGCTGGTCGAGGCGTTCCGCTCGACGCTCGAGGAGGTCGCCGACTCCGACCTGATCGTCCACGTCGTCGACGGGTCGCACGCCGACCCCGAGGGCCAGATCGGCGCCGTGCGCGAGGTGCTCGCCGAGATCGGCGCCGCCGACATCCCTGAGCTGATCGTCATCAACAAGGCCGACGTCGCCGACCCGTTGGTCGTGGCCCGGCTCAAGCAGCGCGAGCCGCACTCCGTGGTGGTCTCCGCACGCACCGGCGCCGGCATCGACGACGCACTGGCGGCGATCGAGGCCGACCTGCCGCGGCCGCAGGTGGAGTTCGACGCACTCGTGCCCTACGTCCGCGGCGACCTGGTCGACCAGATCCACCGGCTCGGTGAGATCGACAAGCTCGAGCACACCGCCGACGGCACCCGGATCGCCGGGCGGGCCACCGAGGCACTCGCGGGAGAGCTGGCGGCGTACGCCGTCTGACCCCTGCCGGAGCGCAGCGATGGCCGGTCGACAGCTCGACCCGACTCGCGCGCGATCAGCTGACGGCGACGCCGATCTACGAATTCTCCCCGACCGAGATCACGGTTTGAGCATTCGCCGGACAGCGATGCCCTAGCCATCGCACCATCTCCGGGTGCGCATCCGGCGAGCATGGTTCGTCCCGGTCGGGCTGACCGTCCTCGTGGCGACGGCTGGACTGCTCGTGGTGACGCATGCCGGTGCTGACACCGACCGGTGCACCGAGTTCCGAGCGGCGGCGAGGGAGCGCGCCGGGCTGGTGACCGGGTCCGGCCGCGACGTGCTCGTGATCGGCGACTCCTACTCCGTCGGCCTCGGCGTGACGGCCGCGGAGAGCTGGCCGACCCGGCTGCCCGGACGGGTCGCGGTGGAGGGCTTCTCCGGCTCCGGCTTCAGCCGGGGCGCGAGTCCCTGCGGCGACGCAGTCGTACGGCGTCCGCGCGGCTCGACCGGGCTCCGAAGGGATCCCGGGCTCGTGGTCGTCGAGGGCGGGCTCAACGACGTCAACCAGCCCCGGCGCGCGATCAGGGAGGGCTTCGCGACGCTGATGGCCGAGCTCGCCGGCCGGCACGTGCTGGTGGTCGGACCGGCGCCCGCGCCGGACCGGGTGGACGCCGTACCGGCTGTCGATGCGCTGCTCGCCCGGCTCTCGGAGGCGCACGGCGTGGGCTACCTCTCGATGCTCGACACCGAGCTGGGTTACCTCGACGACGGCCTGCACCTGACTGCGGAGGGGCACCGGGAGTTCGGCGAGCGCGTCGCCGCGGCCGTGTCCGGAGCCGCCGCTGGGCTGGCCGGCTGAGCGGGACCCTGCGCTGACCGCACTGGTCGCCGCGACGATCACAGCCCGAGGCGTCAGTCGGTGCCCTCGCTCTGCTTGCTGAACGCGGCATCGAACGAGGTGGCCGGCGGGTCGTAGTCGAACCTCCGGAGGAACTCCAGCGCCTCAGGGGCGCCGTGCAGCCGGTCCATGCGGGCGTCCTCCCACTCCACGGAGATCGGTCCGTCGTACCCGATCGCGGCGAGCGCGCGGAAGCAGTCCTCCCACGGCACGTCGCCGCGGCCGGTCGACACGAAGTCCCAGCCGCGGTGCTGGTCACCCCAGGGGAGGTGGGAGGACATGATCCCGTTGCGGCCGCCGCCCATCCGCATCCGGGTGTCCTTGCAGTCCACGTGGTAGATCCGGTCGGCGAAGTCGGTGATGAACGCGACCGTGTCCAGCCCCTGCCACATCATGTGGCTCGGGTCCCAGTTGAGGCCGAAGGCGGGTCGGTGGTCGATCGCCTCGAGCGTCCTCACCGTGGTCCAGTAGTCGTAGGCCATCTCGTTGGGGTGCACCTCGTGCGCGAACCGCACGCCGTGCTCGTCGAAGACGTCGAGGATCGGGTGCCACCGGTCGGCGAAGTCCCGGTAGCCGGCCGCGATCCGGTCGGCGGAGACAGGGGGGAACATCGCGACGTACCGCCAGGTCGACGACCCGGTGAACCCGACGACGGTGTCGACGCCCATCGCCCGGGCCAGCCGCGCGGTCAGCTTCATCTCCTCCGCTGCCCGCTGCCGCACGCCTTCGGGGTCGCCGTCGCCCCAGACCCGGTCGCGCACGATCGCCTGGTGCCGGAAGTCGATCGGGTCGTCGCAGATCGCTTGCCCGGTGAGGTGGTTGGAGATCGCCCAGCACCCGAGGCCGTGGCGCCGCAGGATCTCCAGGCGTCCCTCGACGTAGCCCTCCTCGTCGACCCGCCACGCGTCGAGGTGCTCGCCGGACACGGCGATCTCGAGGCCGTCGTAGCCCCACCCGGCGGCCAGCTCCGCGACCTCCTCGAGGGTGAGGTCGATCCACTGCCCGGTGAAGAGCGTGTAGCGCTTGCCCATCGGTCCTCCTGCAGGTCTACGGCTGAGTGTGTACGACGTCGACGCGCCTGCCACCCTGCGCGGCCGACTCCTCGATCGCTCCCAGCACCTGCTGCACCGCCAGCCCGTCGGCGAACGACGGGCTGGGGTCGGTGTCGGACGCGATCGCGGTCAGCAGCTCGGCGGCCTGGATCGTGAACGTGTGGTCCCATCCGAGCACGTGACCGGGTGGCCACCACGCACCGACCCACGGGTGGTGCGACTCGGTGACGACGACCCTGCGCGCGCCGGCGTGGTCGCCGCCGGGACCTTCGAGCACGTGCAGCTCGTTGAGCCGCTCGAGGTCGAACGTGATCGGCCCCGCGGTCGCCGTACAGCTCCAGGGTGAGGCCGTTCTTGCGCCCGGTGGCCATCCGGCTGACCTCGACGCTGGCCACGACGCCGTTCGTGGTCTCGAGCGTCGCCCAGGCGGCGTCGTCGACGGTGACGGCTTCCGGTCCGTCCGGTCCCGGTCGGGTCGGCACGAACGTCCGCAGGTGGCCGGCTGCCGACACCACGCGCTCGCCGAGCAGGTGCTGCACCTGGTCGACGACGTGCGAGCCGAGGTCGCCGAGCACGCCGGAGCCGGCGGTCTCCTTGCGCAGCCGCCAGGTCATCGGCGCCGCGGCGTCGGTCAGCCAGTCCTGCAGGTAGGACGCCCGCACCTGCCGCACGGTGCCGATCCGGCCCTCCGCCACCAGCCGGCGGGCCAGCTCGAGCGCCGGCACGCGTCGGTAGTTGAAGCCCACCATCGTGCGTTGGCCACGCTCCCGGGCGGCGTCGGCCGCGGCGACCATCTGCGCGGCCTCGACGACGCTGTTGGCCACCGGCTTCTCCACCAGCACGTGCTTGCCGGCCTCGAGCGCGGCGATGGCGATCTCGCCGTGGGTGTCACCCGGCGTGCAGATGTCGACCACGTCGACGTCGTCGCGGGTGACCGCGGCGCGCCAGTCGGTCTCGGCATCGGCCCAGCCGTACCGCGTCGCAGCCGTCTTCACCGCCGCGGCGTCCCGGCCGACGAGCACCTGCTGGCGGACGGCCGCGGTGTCGGGGTAGAACGCGCCCACGTTGCGCCACGCGTTGGAGTGGGCCTTGCCCATGAACGAGTAGCCGACGACGGCGACCCCGAGTTGCTTGTCCTGAGGAGCCGAGGGACGAGGCGTCTCGAAGGGCTGGTCGGTCATCGGGTGCCTCCGGTCGGTGCGGCGGGCCGGACCGAGCGCAGGAAGGCGAGGCCGTCCCGGGCCAGGTCGTCGGGGGAGGCGGCCAGCGGCCGCCAGATCGACGCGGCCACGGCGATGGCGGCGTTGTCGGGGGTGAAGCTCTCGATGTTGAGCGGGCCGGTGTAGCCGACCTCGTCCAGCGCCGTCAGCAGCGCCGGCCAGTCGGTCTGGTCGCCGCCCGGTGCGCCGCGGTCGCTGCCGCAGACCTGGACGTGCACGAGGTGCTCCCCGGCCCGGCGGACGGCCGCGACGCTCGAGCGTTCCTCGATGTTGAGGTGGTAGGTGTCGAGCGCCAGGCCGAGTCCTGGCCCGAGCAGCGGGCCGAGTCCGTCCAGCGCCTGGTCGACGGTGTTGACGAGCGAGGTCTCGTACCGGTTGAGCGGCTCGATCCCGATCCGGACGCCCCGCTCGTCGGCGTACGAGACGACCGGTGCGAGGTGCGTCCGCCACTCGTCGTACGCCGCTGCCCGGGCGTCGTCGTCGAGCCGCCACACCCGCCCCGTCTGCGCGTAGAACGGCCCGCACACGGAGGCCGCGCCGATCGCCGACGCCAGGTCGATGCAGCCCCGCAGGTAGTCCTGGGTGCGGGCGACGGTGCCCGGGTCGGTGGCGACGAGGTCGCGGCCGGGGGCCATCGCCCCGACGACGTACGGCGTCAGGCCGGTCTCGGCGAGCACCGCCCGCGTCGGGCCGGGGCTGATGTCGCCGACGTTCTCCAGAGGCAGCTCGACCGCGTCGAAACCGAGCGCGGCGACGTGCCGGAGCAGGTCGGGGAGGTTCGCGTCCGTGAGCGGGGAGGTCCACACCCACGTGTTGACGCCGATGGCTCTCACGAGGCCTTCTTTCGGTGTTCGGGCAGCCCGCGCCACGAGGGCGCGGGCGTCCCGTCTTCGTTCCGTCCTTCGGTGGTCGAGTAGCCCGAGCCGCTAGGCGAGGGCGTATCGAGACCGGGTCGGCGCTCGGTGGTCGTCCGGCCGCTACCGCTTCGGTGGTCGAGTAGCCCGAGCCGCTAGGCGAGGGCGTATCGAGACCTCAGGGATCTGGCGCTCCTGCCAGACCTCCGGGTAACCCGGCAGGTCCTCGCCACCGAACTTCGCGTAGTGACCGTCGGGCATGCCGTCGTTGGCCTCGAGGTACGCCGCCCGCTCGGCCTCGGTGATCGGCACCTGCGGGAGCACCCACTCAGCCGGGACCTCCTCGCCCTTCGCGATCTTCTCGAGCGCCAGGAGCGGGGTGCGCCACTGGAAGTTCGAGTACACCGGCGCGAGCCCGTTGAGCCCGGTCTCCTCCCACTTGCGGAGGAAGCTCATCTCGTCCTCGCCGGTCATGACCGGGTAGTCGACGCCCTGGTCCTCGAACGCCTCGATCGCCGCGACGGCACCGTCGCCGGCGTCCATCCACACACCCTGGACCTCACCCTGGACGAGGGCGTCGGTGATGATCTTCTTGATCTCGGCGGGGTCGGCCCCGGTGAAGTGGTCCTCCGCCTCGATGCCGTTCTCCTCGAAGATCTTCTCGGCGGCCGCCCAGCGGGTCTCCAGCACGTCGACGCCCGGGAGGATGCGCAGCGCGATCACGCGGTCACCCTCCTCGAGGTTGTCGACCAGGAAGTTCGCGGTCGCGATGCCCCACGCGTAGCCACCGATCGGGTGGATGAACGTGGTCGCGCAGTCGGTCTCGACGCCGCGGTCGAAGACGACCACCGGCTTGCCGGTCTCGCAGGCCCGCTCGACCGCGGGGGTCAGCGCTGCCGTCGAGTTCGGCGAGATGATGAAGGCGTCGCAGTTGCCCTCGCTGATGAAGTAGTCGATGTCGGCGATCTGGGTGTTGTCGTCGTCGCCGGCGTCGCGGGTCTCCATCTCGGAGATCACACCGGAGTCCTGCAGCACCTTGAGCTGCTGGTTCATGGTGATCCAGCCGGTCTGGCGCCACGGGTTGGAGATCGACGCGTTGGCGAAGCACGCCTTCATCGGCTCCTGCGTGGCGAACTCCGAGGTGTCGGTCATCGGTCCGTCGATGTACTGCAGCCACGGCTCCTCGGGGTTGCCCTCGAACGAGGCGCCCATCTGCTCTTCCTGCTCCTCGTAGTCCGCCTGGACGAACCACTCCTTCGCTGCGACGAGCGCCTCCTCCGACGTGTCGTCGGTGGCGTCGGCCTCGTCGGTCGGCTCCTCGGTGCGAGCACGCTGTGAGCACTGCCAGCGCAGCCACCCCCGCGAGCGACGCCCGTGATCTTCGATCTCCTCATCGGTCTTCTCCTGTGTTCGTGCCCGGGGTGGGCGGGTGGGTGTGGTGGTCGTGGACGTCGATGGGACGTCCGCGCGGCCGCGGGGCGCCGGCCGAGCCGTGCCAGGCCCGGCCCGCGAGCGCGACGGCGACGATGATGATCAGGCCCTGCACGGTGTCGCGCCACGTGGACTCGACCTCGAGCACCGTCAGGAGCGTGAAGAGCAGCTCGAGCGCGAAGGCACCCGCTGCGGCGGAGAGCACCCAGCCGCGGCCACCGCCGAGGACGACGCCGCCGAGCACGACGGCGGTGATGGCGGCGAACTCGTAGCCCTGGCCGACGCGGGGTGGACACCGGCGTAGCCGACCAGCAGGACCCCGGAGACGGTGGCGGCGACCGAGGAGAGCATGAAGGCCCGGGTCTTGACCCACCACACGCGGGAGCCGGCGACGTGGGCTGCTTGCGGGGTTGTCGCCGACGGCGAGCAGCGTCCGGCCGAACGGGCGACGCATCAGCCAGGCGGCCGCCACGCACAGCACGGTCAGGACGATCAGCGGGTAGGGGATGACCTCGACGATGGGCACGTCCTCGACGACGCCGCGGCCCAGCTGCGGAATCGTCGTTGGGCGGGGCGTCGGCGGCGCCGCCGGTGACTGGTAGCGGACCAGGCCGGTGAGGGCGAGCATCATCGCCGAGCGTGACGATGAAGCTCGGCACCAGGAGCAGTGTGGTCACCAGCCCGTTGATCAGGCCGATGAACGCCCCGAACCGCCAGCATGAGCGCGAGCCCGGATCAGGTTGCGGCCGGTGTCGTCGCCGATGAAGTTGCCGGCGATCACGACCTGCGCGGCGATCACCGCGCCCATCGAGAGGTCGAACTCGCCGGAGACGATGACGTAGTACTGGCCGATGGCGGCGATGGCGATCGGCGCCGTGCGGCCGAAGAAGCGGATGACGACGCCGGGGTCGCCGAAGTTGGGGTTGGCGATGATCGTCGCGACGAGGAGGGCGATCGCCAGCAGGAACACGGCCCCGCCCGGCATGCCGACCGCGGCCAGGGCCCGGACGGCGAGTCCGTGGGAGTGCGTCGGAAGGGTCTTGCGCGGCTGCGTCGCCGTGGCGGTGGTGCTCACTTCGCCTCCTGGAGGGCGGCGTCGAGGACCGCGGGCCGCTCGAACCGGGCGGGTCTGCGGTCGAGGTCGCGGCGGGCGTAGACCGCGACCGCGGCGACGATGACGATGCCTCGCACCACGTTGTGAGGAACGGGTCGACCTGCATGACCCCCATCACGTTGTCGATGACGGCGAAGATGGCGACGCCGGCGAGCGTGCCGATGATGTTGCCCTTGCCGCCGGCAAGGAGGGTGCCGCCGAGGACGACCGCTGCGATCGACATCAGGTCGTAGTCGCCCTGGCTGCCGATCGTCGGGTTGCCGACGCAGAGCCGGGCCAGGAGGAGCAGGCCGGCGACTGCGGCGAGCATCGAGCAGAGCACGTGGGCGGTGATGACCGGCACCGAGGTGCGGATGCCGGAGAGCCGGGCGACCTCGGCGTTGCCGCCGACGGCGTAGAGGTGGAGGCCCGATGCGGGTGCGGCGCAGCAGGACGATGGCCAGCGCGGCGCACCCCAGCATGATCAGTGTCGAGACCGGTACCGGGCCGACGAGCGTGGTGCCGATCAGTGCGGAACGACTGGGGCGCGGAGCCGTGGTTGCCCTGGTAGTTGGTGGCGATGTAGCCGCTGATGATCAGCCCCATGCCGAGCGTGGCGATGAATCCGTGGACGTGCAGCAGGCTGACGAGCATGCCGTTGACGAGCCCGATCGCGGCAGCGATCGCCAGTGCGAGCAGGACGCGCGGGGAGCACGTTGCCCGGCTGGCCGTCCATGGTGCCGGCCGCGATGACGCCGGTGAGGCTCGACGACGAACGGCACCGAGAGGTCGAGGCTGCCGCAGAGGACGACCAGGGTCTGGCCGATGGCGATGAAGCCCAGGATGCTGGTGGCGGTCAGGATGTCGCGCAGGTTGCCGGTGCTGAAGAAGTTGCGTCCCTCGAGCGCGGTGAGGATGGTGCCCAGGATCACGGCGCCGACCAGCAGGATCAGCACGATGCCGGTCGACGTGAGCTGCCTGGAGCGACTGGAGCGTCCTTGCTCCGCGATGCGTGCGACGTGCTCATCGGTCCTCCCCCTCCGAGGTCGTGGCTCCGGTCGCCAGGTGCAGCACCGTCTCCTCCGAGGAACCGGCGGGCAGCTCGCCGGCGAGGCGGCCGTCGTGCATGACGAGGATCCGGTCGGCCATGCCGATCACCTCCGGCAGCTCGCTGGACACCATGAGGATCGCCACGCCCTCCTTGGCCAGCACCCGCATCAGCTCGTAGATCGCGTGCTTCGCGCCCACGTCGATGCCGCGGGTCGGCTCGTCCATCAGCACGACCTCGGGCTGGGTGGCGAGCCAGCGAGCCAGCACGACCTTCTGCTGGTTGCCGCCGGAGAGGAACTGCACCTCCTGGTCGAGCGCGCGGGCAGCGACCGCGAGGTTGCTGAGCAGTCCCGGTACCTCCCGGCGGGCCCGACCGGTGCGCCGCGGGAACACCGCGCGCACGGGGCCGAGCGCGTTGTCGAGGATCGACTGGTTGAGCGCGAGGCCGGTGGCCTTGCGGTCCTCGGTGATCAGCGCGAGCCCTGCCTGCACGGCTGCTCGCGGCGAGCGGGGCCGTACTCGCCGTTCGTTGACCGGCATGGTTCCGCGCGTGAACGGGTTGACGCCGAACACCGCCTCCATCAGCTCGGTGCGCCCGGAGCCCTGGAGGCCGGCGACGCCGACGATCTCGCCGGCGCGCAGAGTGAGGTCGATGCCGTCGACGTAGCCGTTGCCGGCGCCGCGCAGCTCGAGTCGGGGCGCTCCGACCTCGGTGCCGGCCACTGGGTCGGGGAAGAACGAGGACATCTCCCGACCGACCATCAGCCGCACGAGCTCGCGCGTCGTCGACCTCGGCAGCGGGCCGGGTCGCGACGTGGCGACCGTCCTTGAGCACGGTGATCGTGTCGCAGAGGTCGAAGATCTCCTTGAGCCGGTGGGACACGTAGAGGATGGCGACACCGCGCGCGGTCAGGCCGCGGATGATCGAGTAGAGCAACCCGACCTCGTGGTCGGCCAGCGCTGCCGTCGGCTCGTCCATGGAGATGATCTGCGCATCGAAGCTGACCGCCTTGGCGATCTCCACGATCTGCTGCTCGGCGACGGAGAGGCTGCGCACCCGCTGCTGGGGGCGGAGGCCAGTGACGCCGAGGTCGTCGAGGAGGGCCTGGGTGTCGCGCTGCATCCGGCCGACGTCGACAGACCCCCAGCGCCGTGGTTCTCGTCCGAGCCAGATGTTCTCGGCGACGGTGCGTTCCGGGAGCAGGTTGAACTCCTGGAACACCGTGGAGATGCCCGCGGCCTGGGCCTGGAGCGGGTGGTGGAAGCTGACCGCGTTGCCGTCGAGCTCGACGGTGCCGCGGTCGGCGGTGTGCACGCCCGCGAGGATCTTCATCAGCGTCGACTTGCCGGCACCGTTCTCGCCGACCAGGCCGTGCACCTGGCCAGCGCGCAGGTCGAGGTCGACGTCGGCCAGGACCGTGTTGCCGACGAAGCTCTTCGTGAGACCTCGGGCGCGGAGCAGCGCAGCTGCCTGATCGCTGCGGTTCGGCGCGGCGGGAGTCTCCACGAGGTCGTGCGGCACGTGGCCACTGTGGCATGCGTCACCCACTTCTGTCGAGAGATCGCCAGAAGTTGTTTGCTGGACGTACGGAAGTCTGCGTGGTTGACTCCTGGCGTGCGGGCCAGCGACGTCTTCGACCTCCTCGGGACGGTCAGCCCCGCACCCGCGCGCAGCTCTCCGAGGCCACCGGGCTGGCCAGGTCGACGATCGCCGCCCGGCTCGAGGCGCTGATGCGGCTCGGTCTCGTGGTGCCGTTCGGAGGGGTGTCGACCGGCGGGCGGCCGCCCTCGTTGCTGGCGTTCAACCCGGGTGCCCGCGTGGTCGTCGGGGTCGACCTCGGCGCCACCCACGCCACCGCCGCGATCGCCGACCTCGACGGGCAGATCCTGGCCGAACGGTCCGCACTGACTCGACATCTCGCTCGGCCCGGAGCGGGTGCTCGGCTGGGTCTGCGACGTGGTCCGCGAGCTGCTGGCCGACCAACACCGCGACGTCGCGCGAGCTGGCGGCGATCGGGATCGGGGTGCCCGGACCGGTCGAGCACTCGACCGGCCGCGCGATCAACCCGCCGATCATGCCCGGGTGGGACCGGTACGACGTGCCCGGCCACGTGCAGCGGGCGTTCGCCGTACCCGTGCTCGTCGACAACGACGTGAACATCATGGCGCTCGGGGAGCAGCACGCGCACCTGCGCGACGTACCGGACCTGGTCTTCATCAAGGTCGCCACCGGGATCGGTGCCGGCATCATCTCGGGCGGCACGCTGCAGCGCGGCGCCCAGGGCACCGCCGGCGACCTCGGCCACGTCCAGCTCGCCCGCGCGGCCGACGTGACCTGCCGGTGCGGCAACCAGGGGTGCCTCGAGGCGATCGCGGCGGTGCCCGCGCTGGCGGCCGCGATCCGCCGGGCCGGCGTCGACGTACCCACGACCACGACGTGGTCGCGCTCGTGCGGCACGGGGACCAGCAGGCCATCCAGGTGGTGCGCCAGGCCGGTCGCGACCTGGGGGAGGTGCTCGCAGCCTTCGTCAACCTGGTGAACCCCTCCGTGATCGTGATCGGCGGCGCGCTTGGCAGCCGCCGGGGAGGGGCTGCTCGCCGGCATCCGGGAGGTCGTCTACCAGCGGTCGCTCCCGCTGGCGACCGAGCACCTCCGCATCGTCACGTCCCGAGCGGGCGAACGCGCGGGCGTGATCGGCGCTGCTGCTCTCGCCATCGGGCACGTGCTGTCGCCCGAGTCCATCGACCAGGCCGTCGAGCGCGCCGCCGCGGAGCTCTCCCTGGCGGAGTGAGGCGCCGGGCGTGTCTGCCTGTGGAGGCGGCGCGGCAGCTGTCCGCGTCACGGCCTAGGGTTCCGGGCATGTCCGGGGTCGACCACGACGCGCTGCGCGCCACGCTCGAAGCGGCCGTCCAGGCGCTCGGTGGCAGTGAGCGGTCGGGCCAGATCGCGATGGCCGAGGCGGTGGCCGAGTCGATGGCTGCGCCGTCGGGCCGCCGGCACCTCCTGGTCCAGGCCGGCACCGGCACCGGCAAGTCGCTCGGCTACCTCGTGCCTGCGCTTCGTCCACAACAAGCGGGTCGTCATCGCGACCGCGACGCTTGCGCTGCAGCACCAGCTCGTCGAGCGCGACCTGCCCCGGCTGACGAAGGCGGTCGAGGGCCGGACGGGCGTCGACACGTCGTACGCCGTGCTCAAGGGGCGGTCGAACTACGCCTGCCTCCACCGGATCCGCGAGGGCGTGCCCGACGACCAGGGCGTGCTGGTCGAGGTGCCCGAGGGGACGCTCGGCAAGAAGGTCCTCGAGCTGCGGAAGTGGGCCGAGGGTGAGTCCGAGGACGGCGGCACCGGCGAGAAGGACGCCGCCCCGCGGCACACCGACCGCGAGTGGCGGCAGATAAGCGTCACCGCGCGCGAGTGCCTCGGCGCTGCGAAGTGCCCGTTCGGCGAGGAGTGCTTCGCCGAGCGCGCGCGCGAGAAGGCGCAGCGCTCCCACCTGATCGTCACCAACCACAGCCTGCTCGCGATCGACGCGATCGAGGGCGTGCCGATGATCCCTGACTACGACGTCGTGGTGATCGACGAGGCGCACGAGCTCACCGCCCGGGTGACCCAGGCGGCGACCGACGAGCTGTGGGCGTCGGAGGTGGAGCGGGCGGCCCGCCGGTCGTCCCGGCACGTGAAGTCGGACTCCGGCGATCCCGCCGGCGATCTCGAGGACGCCGCCGGTGCGCTGCGGGCCGCGATCGGCGAGGCGCGGCCGGGGCGGTTCGACGCCGTGCCCGACGACCTCGCCGACGCGCTCGTGCTGGTCCGCGACGCGGCCCGGGCGCTGGTGAGCGCGTTCCCGAAGGCCGACGCCAGCGACGAGCCCGACGCCGGGTTCACCCAGGCCAAGGGCAACGTCCAGGAGCTCTTCGCGACCGCCGACCGGATGGCCGCCAACGCCGACTCCGACGTGCTCTGGCTGACCGAGGGCGACCGACCGGCTGCCACCCCGGCTCTGCGTCGCCCCGCTCCAGGTCTGGGGCCCGCTGCGCGACAAGCTGCTCTCCGAGAAGACCGTGGTGATGACGTCGGCCACCCTGATGCTCGGCGGCGACTTCACCTCCGTCGCCACCTCGGTCGGCCTCAAGCCGAGCGAACGACTCCCATCACCGCCGCCGCCCCCCACCGTCCCCACCGCCGGTGGTCGAGTAGCCGCCGAGGAACGAGGCGGCGTATCGAGACCCGGTGACCCGACCACCGCGCCCACCGCTGGTCGAGGAGTCGCGCTACGAGGAGACCACGCTCCTGGCGACTCCACCGGTGGTCGAGTAGCCGCCGAGGAACGAGGCGGCGTATCGAGACCCGGTGACCCGACCGCCGCGCCCACCGCTGGTCGAGGAGGTCGCGCTAGCGACCGTCTCGAGACCACCGCTCCTGGCGACTCCACCGCTGGTCGAGTAGCCGCCGAGGAACGAGGCGGCGTATCGAGACCCGGTGAGCCGACCGCCGACCGGGACCCCGACCACGCCGAGCCCTGGGTCGGCCTCGACGTCGGCAGCCCGTTCGACTACGCCAAGCAGGCCATCCTCTACGTCGCCCGCCACCTGCCCCAGCCCGGCCGCGACGGACTCGGCTCAGCCCAGCTCGACGAGATCGCCGAGCTGGTCGACGCCGCGGACGGCCGCACCCTCGGGCTGTTCTCGAGCCGCCGGGCGGCGGAGACCGCCGCCGAGCACGTCCGCGAGAAGCTGCCTCACCTCACGACGCTCGCCCAGGGCGACGCCCAGCTGCCCGAGCTCGCGCGCCAGTTCGTCGAGGACCCCCACACCAACCTGTTCGGCACCCTCGGCCTGTGGCAGGGGCTCGACGTGCCCTGGCGACACCTGCCAGCTGGTGATCATCGACCGGATCCCGTTTCCCCGACCCGACGACCCGTTGATGAGTGCCCGCCAGCGCGCGGCCGACCAGGCCGGCGGCAACGGCTTCATGCAGGTCGCCGCCACGCACGCGGCCCTGCTGCTCGCCCAGGGGTCCGGCCGGCTGATCCGGACCCATGCCGACAAGGGCGTCGTCGCCGTACTCGACCCCCGGCTGGTCACCGCCCGCTACGGCAGCTTCCTCAAGGCCAGCCTGCCGCCGATGTGGACCACGACCGACCCGGCCGTCGTCCGCAAAGCGCTGACCCGGCTGTCCGGAAGCGCTACGACTGACGTACAGCCGCCGGCGGCCGAGCCTCGGGTCCCGTCAGCCCCGCGCGGCCTCGACCACGACCGACTGCGCGACGTCCTGGTCGAGCGGCCGGCCCTTGCAGCTCCAGCCGGTGCCGACGTTGCAGCGGTATCGGGTGCTGCCGTTGACGACGGTCAGCTCGACCGCCCTGACCTGCGCTGCCGAGAACAGGACAGAGCCTTCGTAGTCACCCGCCGGCGACAGCTCGAGCATGACGGTCCGAACTCGGCCAGACCTCAGCATGAGCCGAGCGAGCGCCTGGCTGGCCTGCTGCTCGGGAGCGAGGTCGAGGCTGAGCCGCAGCCGCCAGTCGTCCTCGGTCATGCCCGCTCCCGGCTCGAACCGGTAGGACGCCGAGGTGAGGTGGTCCTGCTCGAACCCGAGCGTCTTTCTCGGCGCAGCCCTCGTGAGGGTGAAGGTGCGCCGGACCTCGGCGGCGGGGTAGCGCCGGCCCTCGTCGTACCACCGGCGCGGGTGGAGGTTGGCCGCCGCCATGGTGAGCAGCTGCTTCCCGACGCTGGATCCCTTCTCGGCGAGCGCGTCCTGGACGGCTGCCATCGAGTAGAGGTTCGGCGCGCCTGCGCTGGCCGCGTCGGCGAGGCGCCACATCCTGCGGACGATCACGGGCAGGCCGGCCTGGGACCGCCGGAACCGCTCGGTCACGTGCCGGAAGTAGATCCAGGCGCCGTAGTAGTACCCACCTCGCCGGGAGTCGAGCGGGGTGGCGGGGTGCCCGATCGGGCCCTGTCGCAGGTAGGCGACGTTGTCGTTGACCCCGTCGTAGACCTCGTCCTCGACCCAGGTGGCGGTCGCCTCCATGAACCACGGGTCCTCGCCGACGTCGTAGCCGAACTGCACGGCGTGGAAGTACTCGTGTGCTGCCGTCACGTGCATGTTCTCGATCGGCGTGTGCGTGGGGAACTCGGTCCGCGCATAGTCGTTGTCCAGCACGCAGTAGGCCCAGGTCGAACCGTGCGCCGGCACCTGTGCGGCGTCGGTGGTGCAGTAGCCGTAGAGCCCCCTGTTGCCGATCTGCGCGAGGTAGATGTCCGGTCGGACGTCGCCCCCGCGCCGGCCATCGTGGACCGGCGGCCGGTAGCCGGCGTCGACGTAGGTCCGGTGCACGCGAGTCACGCTCTGCAGCACGTGCTCGACGTAGTCGGGCCGCCCGTCGCTGTCGGTGTCGCGGGGCGGGACACCGTTCTTCGCGTCGTCGGAGCGCAGCACGTAGTGCACGCACACCACGGAGAAGCACACCCGCTTGACGCGCCTGGTCCTGTAGCAGGAGTAGTCCGGGCAGCGGTCAGGGTTGGCCGTGGGCCGTGAGAGGTACGACGCCGCACGCGCCTGCAGGTCCGCCGGCAGCGCGTCCTTCAGCAGGGCCAGGTCACGCAGAGCCATGGTGGCGCTGCCGCCTGCCCGCTCCTCGAGAACCGCCTCCACGCGGCTGAGCGCCGCCTCCGCCCGGGCCGCCCGCCGGGGCTCGTCAGGCTGGGCGGCTGCCGGTGTCGTAGGGGTCGTCGGCGCCGCCAGCACCGCGAAGAACAACAGCAGAGCGAGTGCACGACCGAGCATGATCCGACCATATGTCGCGTTGATCGAGAAGGTCGGAGAACGCCGTTGCTCGTCCCAGTCGCCGCCGATGGTCGAGGAGGTCGCGCACGCCGTCGCCCGCCGATGGTCGAGGAGGTCGCGCTAGCGACCGTCTCGAGACCAGGCGACCGCTCGCACCCCGTGGTCGAGGAGGTCGCGCACGCCGTCGCGCCCCGATGGTCGAGGAGGTCGCGCTAGCGACCGTCTCGAGACCAGGCGCCCGTCACATCCGCCTGAGGACCGCCGTCACCTTGCCGAGGATCGTGGCGTCGGTGCCGTCGATCGGCTCGAACGCGTCGTTGTGGGGCAGCAGCCAGATCTTGCCGTCCTTGCGCTGGAAGGTCTTCACCGTCGCCTCGCCGTCGATCATCGCCGCGACGATCTCGCCGTTCTCGGCGGTCGGCTGCTGGCGGATCACGACGTAGTCGCCGTGGCAGATCGCGGCGTCGATCATCGACTCGCCGGTGACCTCGAGCAGGAACAGCTGGCCGTCGCCGACGAGCTGGCGGGGCAGGGGGAAGACGTCCTCGATCCGCTCCTCGGCGAGGATCGGACCACCGGCGGCGATCCGGCCCACCACGGGCACGTTGGTGGGGATGGGCGAGGAGTCGCCGAAGCCGGTCTCGTCGTACGACGTGTCCGCTGCTGCGCCGACCGCCTGCCGATGCATCCCCTCGGGCAGCACGACCTGGAGGGCGCGGGGGAGGCTCGGGTCCTTCTTGAGGAAGCCCTTCTCCTCGAGCACCCGCAGCTGGTGGGCGACGCTCGAGGTGCTGGTCAGGCCGACGGCCTTCCCGATCTCGCGCATGCTCGGCGGGTAGCCGCGCTGGTCGATGCTGTCCTTGATGTGCTGGAGCACCCGCTGCTGCCGCGGGGTGAGCCCGCTCGCGTCGGGAGGGCCGTCCGGAAGCTCGCTGACCTTCTTCGCCCTGTCGTTTGCCATGGGCAGACGGTAACGCCGATCACCTGTCGATTTCAAACATCTGTTCGAACCGCGTGTCGCGACACGCCCTCGAACAAAGTTTCGAACAGGTGCCTTGAACCGTTCGAACAGGTGATCTAGTCTCGTACATGTGTTCGATCGAACTGTTGATCGAACGGCTCCCACGATCAAGTGTCGGGGGTCGTCGATAGACATCGGACGTAACGCACGAGATCCCCGGGTTCCGAGAGCCGGAACCCTTCCCCCGGAGGTCAACCAATGAGCACCATCACCCTCGACCCGCAGCTCAGCTTTCAGCGCCACTCCGTACGGCTCACGCGCCGAGGCCGGCTCGTGGTCTTCGCCGTCGGCGTGCTGCTGGCATTCGCCCTCGGCGTGTGGCTCGCGGCCGGCTCGGTCGCCACGCATGAGGCCGGCGTCGAGCAGGTCGAGATCGTGAAGGTCGCTCCCGGCGAGACCCTGTGGGACATCGCCGCCGACGCCGTCGCCACGACGGGCGACGGCAGCGTCGGCGAGATGGTCGACCGCATCCAGGAGATGAACAGCCTCGACTCGAGCATGGTCCTCGCCGGCCAGGAGCTCCGCATCCCGACGGAGTAACAAGACTTCGTCCGCGACCTCGACCCCCGCGGACGACAGGGCCCACGCCCGGGCCCGAAGGGGAAGACGGAGGGCGGACCCAAGACCCCGGGTCCGCCCTTCGCGCCTTTCCGGCGACCGTCTCGAGACCCTCGTTGGTCGAGGAGGTCGCTCTAGCGACCGTCTCGAGACCACGCGGTGAGCCCCGTTGGTCGAGGAGGTCGCTCTGGCGACCGTCTCGAGACCAGCCGGTACCCCGTTGGTCGAGGAGGTCGCCCTGGCGACCGTCTCGAGACCTAACCGCCGTACCCAACCAACGTCGGCCTGGCCTCGATGGCTTCGAGGCTTGTAGGACCGCCTTCGATCGTCACGCTCCCCGGCACCGACTGCCACGCACCGCCACCAACCCGGTAGTCCGCAACCCAGGTCGTGTCCATCGTCGGCTGGTAGTCGCCCTTCCTCAGGTAGTTGTGCGTGATCTGCAGCTTCGGGTACGGCGCTCCCGGGTTGCTCGTCGTGATCGTCTCGCCGTCGCCGAAGTGCCAGGTGTAGGAGTGCGCCCAGATCCGGAGGTCCACCCGCTGCCCGAGTAGCCGCACCGTCCGGTCGAGCGTCCGCTCCTCGGTGAAGAAGTTGGTGTCGAAGTTCACGAGCGTCTGGCCGCCTGGGGGCTGGATGGAGAACGTCGAGGGCGGGAGGGGGATTCGGCGGAGGGCCACTGGCGATCGAGCCGCCGGTGATGACTGGAGCGTCCTCCGACGGGCACCAGAACGATCGTGTGTAGTTGTCGCCGTTGGGCAGTTCAATCCACAGTGAATTTTGAACGTGCCGTCCGAGCAGGTCAGCTCGCCAGTGCAAACGCCTGCGCAGGCGGGCTCCTGGTGGTAGGTGCCCACCGTCATGGTTGCTCGTTGGCTGGCGCTCGAGCTGTCGTGGTCTCCGCCATTGCGCTGAGTCACGAAGGTGATGATGGTCTGTCGTCGACGTCGGACATTCGGCTCGTCCGGATCGCCGGTGCTCGCGACTGGCAATGAGTGCTAATAGCAATGCGACCGCGCCATAGCGATGCGTGGCCAAGCAGTCATGCGACATCCAAGGAAGTGATCCGACCACGACTCGTGCGTGCGCATAAGCCGACCTGGAACGACCACCTTGCGCGCTTCTGATTGTCGAGATCGCCGCGCCCCGACGGCTCGCTGAGCCGCCCACCTTGACCTGCGCAGACAACAGTCCAGGCGCCGCTTGGCGTACGGCCGGGACTCGGACTCGAGACTCGATTGGCCGCCACCGATTATCTGGCCACCACGGCGGTAGACCGTCTCGATCGACTCGATCCCGCCGTTGCAGCCCACGCAGCATGCGATCGACAGGCTTCGCAGCGAGTTCGACGTCGCCAGTCTTACTGCGCGAAGTTCACGGCCTCCCAGTAGTACTCGACGAACGCCTCGCGCCCGGCCTTCGTTTCTGCTTCGCCTCGGGAGGCAACGTCGGCTCCACCGGCCCCGTCTGCGTGGGCTCAGTCGTGGCGCTGGTGGGAGCGGGCGTCGGCTCGCTGCTCGACTCGATCGCCTTCGGCGGATCTTCCTCGTCGTCGCAACCGGCCAGCGCCACCGCGACCAGCAACGCTCCAGCCCCGACCGCAGCTCGCGAGATGAGCGACGACTTCATGCAGGCCTCCCGAGAGATCGTGCGCCCGCCCAGACCCAGGGGCGGGGCTCGAAAGTACCGCGGAATCTCACCCGCCGACACCCCCTGTTTCGGCCCCTGTGGAGATCCCAGCCATCGATAACGACATACGAACTGGTCGTCCCGACGACCACTTCCGATGCCGTTGCCGCGCTCCGGCCCACCATCACGCCGCCTTCCGTGCCGCCGCGGCCGTCAGCGCTGCTTCGATCTGGTCGAGGAACTCCTCCGGTCGCAGTCGGAGGCCGAGCAGCGGGAGCCGCAGCACCGTGTCGCCGGCGAGCGCCAGGCAGTTCTGCCGGAGCGCGTCGCCGATGACGTTGGTCGCCCACGCGTGGTGGATGCCGTCGACCTCGACCACCACGCCGAGATCGGGCCAGTAGAAGTCCAGGTAGTACCGACCGCGCTTGTCCTGGCGCAGCACCTGTCGAGCTGGCGATGGCAGGCCGCGCCGCCGCAACATCGGACTCAGGTCGATCTCGCCCATCGCGCGACCTCCGTCGAGCAGGTCGTTGACCACGACGTGCAGCAGCATCCGACGCCGGTGCCGCTTGATCCGGATCAGCTCAGCGCCGAGATCCTCAGGCCGGGCGAGCCCGTCCTGGACGACGCGCGTGAGGATGTACGCCGCCTCGCGGTCGGTGCGGGCCCACAGAGCACCGCGCACCGCGGCGATCGCCGGCCGGGTCCGAGGAATGCCACCGGGCGCCCGATCCTCCTCACGCCACCGGCGGGTCGGCCGCACCACCCATCCATCACCGGATCGAGCCGGGACGCCGCGCGGCACCGACACCCGGATCACGTCCACCGTGAAGCGCTCCAAGCCACCGGCGACGAGCGCAGAGGTCCCGTCGAGGTAGGCCCGCGGACCGCCCTCGAGCACGGCCGCCCACATCCGGGCCCGTTCACCGATCGGCCCGTTGTGGACGGCGATCGTCTGGCTGCTCACCGTCTGCCAGCGACCCGCACGGAGCTGGGCACGCAGCTCGCTGCGGGTGATGCCGACCGTGTACAGCTGTCGGCGCGACACCACACCGCATTGCCTCTCGGCGACGCCCATCGCGCGTCGGTGCCTGACTGCCACGGGCACCAAGATGCATCGACCACAGACGACGGGCGACCATGCGCCGTACCGACTGTGGACGACCTGACCGTCCCCACGCCCTGTGGACGGTTACCGGGTCACCGAGCGGCGCGCTTGCCGCCCTTCGGCGCGGCCGGGTCCCGCTTGGGCTTGGGCTCCGGACCGGAGCTGAGTCCGAGCGCCCGCGTGAACCGTGCGAGCAGCATGAACCCGAGGAACAGGCACGCAACGGCACCGACAGCCGCGACTGCGAGGTAGACCCACGCGGAGGAGTCGTTGTCGTGCCGGGCGGTGGAGCCGAAGTCGATCGCGGCGTACACCAGGTAGCCCCAGGCCACCACGCACAGGGTGATGCCGACGGCGAGGACGAGCAGTACGGGACGGAACCCTTTTTTCTGCCGCGCACCCGCGCGCTTCCCGCCGCTCACTGGGGCATTCTGACCGATCCACCTAGCCTGCGATGTCAGGACCCGCCAACCGGCCCGGAGCCGCTCGATGTCCCCACGTGTATCCAGCGGCTCCAAGCCGGTAGCCCAGCCGACGTTACGCCCGATCGGAGCCGGGCGCCATCGGCCGGAGGGACGGTTCGGCTGAGGCGCCGGCGACACGAGGTAGTTCAGGATGATCCCGCCGATCGGACGAATCGGCACCCTTCTGGGACGGGTCTGAGACGCCGGCGAGGCGGACGGACCCACCGCCGACACGCCGTACTCCTGGCGGACAAAGCACCCCTGACCTGCGCAAACGTGACCCAGGCAACATTCGTCGCAACAGATTCCGGCGATCGCTTGCGGCCCTAGTGGGAGAGGCGTAGGGTCACCACAACATCTAGTACTTACAACGGTGTAGTTCTCCACATCTAGTTCACAGAACCAGTGGTCGAACTGCACAGCTTGAGCCGGATTATCCACAGGAACGGCCCGTCCGAGGGTCTGGTTCGTCATGCCCAGGCAGCCCAATCAGGGAGAGGAGGACCGTCCGATGCACTGCCCCTACTGCAAGCACGTCGACACCAAGGTCCTCGACTCCCGGGTCTCCGACGACGGCTGCTCGATCCGCCGCCGCCGGATGTGCCAGGACTGCGAGAAGCGGTTCACGACCGTGGAGCTGATGCAGCTGACGGTGCTCAAGCGCTCGGGTGCGACCGAGCCGTTCAACCGGGAGAAGGCCGTCGCCGGCGTCCGCAAGGCGTGCAACGGCCGGCCGGTCACCGAGGACGAGCTCGCCCGCCTCGGCCAGGTGGTCGAGGACCAGCTGCGGCTCGCCGGGAGCCCCGAGATCGCCGCCCACGAGGTGGGTCTGGCGATCCTCCCCCCGCTGCGCCGCCTCGACGAGGTCGCCTACCTCCGCTTTGCCAGCGTCTATCGCGGGTTCGAGTCCGCCGACGATTTCGAGGCAGAAATCGCCCTGTTGCGGATGGAACGCGCCGACGCGGTTGTTGAAGAAGAGACAGCCGCTCCGCTGGGAATCTCAGCCCCTTCGGGCTGACACAGACGCCCGGGTAGGCCGTGGGGAAGCGGCCTGCCCGGGCACCCAATCTCCGGCACTGATCTGTCGGTGCCACCAGCAACACTCAAACCGGAACCGGACACCCAGCCAGGGGGATCAGGAGAGTCATGACCGAGACGGCCAACTCCGCAGCGACAGGTACGACGGGCGCCCGCAAGGGGCTCACCATCAACCGCGTCTTCAGCAGCAAGGGCGTGCACCCCTACGACGAGATCAAGTGGGAGCGGCGCGACGTCGTACAGCAGAACTGGAAGACCGGTGAGACGGTCTTCGAGCAGCGCGGTGTGGAGTTCCCGGACTTCTGGTCGGTCAACGCCAGCACGATCGTCACGACGAAGTACTTCCGTGGCGCCGTCGGCACCCCCGAGCGCGAGACCGGCCTCAAGCAGCTGGTCGACCGGGTCGTGAAGACCTACACCAAGGCCGGCGTCGAGCACGGCTACTTCGCGACCCCGGCCGACGCGGAGACCTTCGAGCACGAGCTCACCTGGCTGCTCGTGCACCAGTACTTCTCCTTCAACTCCCCGGTCTGGTTCAACGTCGGCACCCAGTCGCCGCAGCAGGTCTCGGCCTGCTTCATCCTCTCCGTCGACGACTCGATGGACTCGATCCTGAACTGGTACAAGGAAGAGGGCTTCATCTTCAAGGGCGGCTCCGGTGCCGGCCTCAACCTCTCCCGGATCCGGTCGTCCAAGGAGCTGCTGAGCAGCGGCGGTACGGCGTCCGGCCCGGTCTCCTTCATGCGCGGTGCCGACGCCTCCGCGGGCACCATCAAGTCCGGTGGCGCCACGCGTCGCGCGGCGAAGATGGTCGTGCTCGACGTCGACCACCCCGACATCGAGGAGTTCGTCGAGACCAAGTGGCGCGAGGAGGACAAGATCCGCGCCCTGCGTGACGCCGGCTTCGACATGGACCTGGGCGGCAAGGACATCACGTCCGTGCAGTACCAGAACGCCAACAACTCGGTCCGGGTCACCGACGAGTTCATGCGCGCGGTCGAGGACGGCAGCGAGTTCGGGCTGCGCGGCCGCAAGACCGGCGAGGTCATCGAGACCGTCGACGCGCGCGCGCTGTTCCGCAAGATCAGCGAGGCCGCGTGGGCCTGCGCCGACCCGGGCCTGCAGTACGACGACACGATCAACGACTGGCACACCAACCCGGAGACGGGCCGGATCACCGCGTCCAACCCGTGCTCCGAATACATGAGCCTCGACAACTCCTCGTGCAACCTGGCGTCGCTCAACCTGCTGAAGTTCCTCAAGGACGACGACACCTTCGACGCCCCGCTGTTCGCGAAGGCCGTCGAGCTGATCATCACCGCGATGGACATCTCGATCTGCTTCGCCGACTTCCCGACCGAGGCGATCGGCGACACGACCCGTGACTACCGCCAGCTCGGCATCGGCTACGCCAACCTCGGCGCGCTGCTGATGGCGATGGGCCTGGGCTACGACTCCGACGGCGGCCGCGCGATGGCGGCGACCATCACGAGCCTGATGACCGGTACGTCGTACCGCCGCTCGGCGGAGCTCGCCGACATCGTCGGCCCCTACGCCGGCTACGCCCGCAACGCCGAGGCGCACAACCGGGTGATGCGCAAGCACCAGGCGGCCAACGACGAGGTGCGCACCTTCCACATCGCCGACGCAGGCGTGCACAAGCTGGCCACCGAGGAGTGGGCGCGGGTCGTCGAGCTCGGCAAGGCCAACGGCTTCCGCAACGCGCAGGCGTCGGTGCTCGCGCCGACCGGCACCATCGGCTTCATGATGGACTGCGACACGACCGGCATCGAGCCGGACTTCTCGCTGGTCAAGTTCAAGAAGCTGGTCGGTGGCGGCTCGATGCAGATCGTCAACCAGACGATCCCGCGGGCGCTGAAGAAGATGGGCTACGACGAGGAGAAGATCGAGGCGATCGTCGCCTACATCGCCGAGCACGGCCACGTGGTCGACGCGCCTGGCCTGAAGACCGAGCACTACGAGGTCTTCGACACCGCGATGGGGGAGCGGTCCCTCAAGCCGATGGGCCACGTGAAGATGATGGCGGCCTGCCAGCCGTTCCTGTCCGGTGCGATCTCCAAGACGGTCAACCTGCCGGAGTCGGCGACGGTCGAGGAGATCGAGGACATCTACCTCCAGTCGTGGAAGCTCGGCCTCAAGGCCACCGCGATCTACCGCGACAACTGCAAGGTCGGCCAGCCCCTGTCCGACGGTGGCGGCAAGGCCAAGAAGGACGCCGCCGACGCCGCCGATCTCGCTGGTCGAGTAGCGAGCGCCAGCGAGCGTATCGAGACCCCGGGAGCCGAGACCAAAGTCATCGAGAAGGTCGTCTACGCCCCGACCCGCAAGCGGCTCCCGAAGTCGCGCCAGCTCGCGTACGACGTCGTTCACCGTGGGCGGCGCCGAGGGCTACATGATCTCCGGCGCCCACGACGACGGCCAGCTCGGCGAGATCTTCCTCAAGCTCGGCAAGCAGGGCTCGACCCTGGCCGGCGTGATGGACGCCTTCTCGATCGCGGTGTCCATCGGCCTGCAGTACGGCGTGCCCCTGGAGACCTACGTCTCGAAGTTCACCAACCTGCGCTTCGAGCCCGCCGGCCTCACCGACGACCCCGACGTGCGGATGAGCCAGTCGATCATGGACTACATCTTCCGCCGCCTGGCCCTCGACTACCTCGACTTCGAGGCCCGCTCGGCGATGGGCATCTACTCCGCCGACGAGCGCCAGCGCCACCTCGAGACGGGCAGCTACGAGCCCGTCGAGGAGACCGGCAGCCCGTCCGAACTCATCGAGGACCCCGCCCCTCCGCTGGTCGAGAGGGAGGTCGCGCGAGCGACCGTATCGAGACCCCAGAGGCCGAGAACGACGTCGCAACCGAGGACGCCGAATCGTCATCGCCGACAAGCCCGTTTCGGTTGCGAGCCTGTCGAACCCCCAGGCCCGCACCTCAGCCGAGCTCCTCGAGCAGATCACCGGCCACGCCGTCGACAGCCCGCTCTGCATGACCTGCGGGACCAAGATGCGCCCGGCTGGGTCCTGCTACGTCTGCGAGGGCTGCGGCAGCACCAGCGGCTGCAGCTGAGTCAGCCGGCGACGAGCACGTCGAAGGGCGGTCACCTGAGGTTCCCCCCGAACCGAGGAGGCATCAGCTATAAGGAGTAGCGATGCCAGAGAAGCGGAAGAAGTACGACCGGGAGTTCCGTGAAGGGGCTGTCCGGATCGTCGAGGAGACGAAGAAGCCGATCGCGCAGGTCGCTCGCGACCTGGGGATCGTCGAGGGCACGCTGGGCAACTGGGTGGCCCGGGCTCGCGAGGCCCGGGAGGGCACCGAGGGGTTGTCCAAGGGGGACATTGAGGAGCTCAAGCGGTTGCGGGCGGAGAACGCCGAGCTGCGGATGGAGCGTGATGTCCTCAAGCGATCCGTGGTCCTGTGGGTCAAGGAGGCGACGAAGTGAGCGTGGCACGCTTCATCGCCGACCAGAGGGCCATGTACCTGGTGCCGCACGCGGTCGTTTGTGCCCTGCTCGGGGTTTCGGTGTCGTGGTTCTACAAGTGGCTCGGCCGGGCCGCAGGGCCCGGGTGCCGACCGATGGTCTGCACACGCCGCGGGACCGGCGCCGCGACACCATCGACCGGGCGGTCGCGGTGGGGTTCAAGAAGGCCCGTGGGCTGCATGGCTCGCCGCGGCTGCACGCCGACCTGCTCGATGATGGTTGGAAGGTCAGCGAGAAGACGGTCGCTGACTCGATGCGCCGTCAAGGGCTGGTCGCGCGTCGGATCAGGCGTAGGAACGGGCTGACCAGGCAGGACAAGACCGCGCCGAAGTTTCCTGATCTGCTCAACCGGGACTTCACCGCCGACCGCCCGAACGCCCGGTGGGTCGGCGACATGACCGAGGTCCCTACCGGCCCTGATGGGCGTGGCCCGAAGCTGTACCTGGCCACGGTGATCGACCTGTACTCCCGCCGGCTGCTCGGCGCCGCCACATCGCTGCATCCGGATGCCGACCTCGCGTGCGCAGCGATCAAGATGGCCGTGGCGGCGCGCGGTGGCGGCGAGAGCGATCTGGCGAGCCGACGAGGCCGAGCGGGTCATCTTCCACACCGACCGCGGCTCGACCTACACCGCGCACGCGTTCACCAAGCTGTGCCGTCAGCTCGGTGTCCGACAGTCGATGGGGCGGGTCGGGTCGTGCTTCGACAACGCCGCCGCCGAGGCGTTCTTCAGCAGCCTCGAGTGGGAGGTGCTCTCACGACACACCCTCGCGGACACCCGCCAGGCACAAGCGGTCGTGCTCGACTGGTGCTACGGCTTCTACAACCACCAGCGCCGGCACAGCTCGGCGGCCATGATGAGCCCGATCAACTACGAGAACACCGCAGCTCCCGACCGGGAAGCCGCATAAGGAAACCCTCCACGATTCGGGGGGAACCACACCGGATGGGCGGCCGCCCTTCAGCGTGTTCGGCGTCAAGAGGTTGGCGAGAGGGCTTGTGTCCTGGCCGCCCGGTGCGACTATCGGCGTCTTTACCGAAAAGTGCTCCCTCGCAGGGGACACGAGATTAACCTCCGGATGGGTTCATGAGTGGGGGTTGCGGTGCGTTTCCAGGTGGACAACTGCCGTTACGTTTCGGGGAACACCCGGTATCGGGCGGGTGAGCGAAATCGACGGTGAGTCGATTCGAGTCGACTTCTTCGAGTCGGCGGCCGAGTCGGTTGTGTCCCCTGAATGGGTTCCCGCAATGTGAAAGCTAGGGCGCGTCGGGCTAGGCGCAAACAGACTCGGGTGTTCTTCAGAGACGGTCGCGGCCGTTGGCGAGCGGGACGTGTGATCGGGCGGGGGACCAGATAAGTACTTCGTCCGCATGCCAAACGTGCGATTGGACGTCGACATCGACGAGGCGGACCTCCGCGTTCGGTGGGAGAAGCCACCGAAGCGATCCGTTACAGGTTCTTCTCTCCGGGCAAACGAGACGCCGCGCTTTCGCGACGTGCGCGAACCGGTTCGGCGACTCCTCACTGCTGAACGCGCCGCCACTGGTTCAGCGACCGGGATTGCGTCCTCTGGAGTACGCGTGCACGCCCACCAGATCAATGCGGCGTTGCGGGTCATCCGTGACCCGATCCAGCGTTACCTGCTTGCCGACGAGGTCGGGATGGGCAAGACCATCCAGGCCGGGATGGTCATGCGGCAATCCTGCACGACGCACCTGGACGACAGATTGGCGCCCTTGTCCCGGACGCGTTGATGGGCCAGTGGCGCGCTGAGTTGAGGGACAAGTTCCACCTCAGCGACTTCCCACCCGTGACGGAGAGGATCCGTTCGGATCCTAGGACACAGTCAGGTCGATGAGTGGCAGAGCTTCGGTGACCTCGACTTGCTGGTGGTTGACGAGGCGCACCTCCTCGCCCGGACGCCCGGCCCGGGCGATTCGCCTTACCGCAACTCGCCACATCGCCCACGCCGCGACACGGTTGCTGATGCTCTCCGCCACGCCGTTCTCACGCGGTGTGACCACCCACCTGGCCCTCCTGCACCTTCTGGACCCGGCGCTGTTCCGCTGGGACGAGCTCGCCGCCTTCGAGCAGCTGCTGAAGAGCCGGCACGCACTTGCGCTCGCTGTCTTCGGTCTCGACGAAGAACCGGACGTCGACAACCCGGAACTCCTGCAACTCCAGTTCGACCAGGTGCGGGAGAACCTGCCGACGACGATGTGCTCCAGGCAGCGATCGATCGGGCCATGGCGGTCTACGGGCCCGAGGGCACGCTGCCCGAAGACGTCGACTCAAGGAACTCCGGCTCGCCGTCGCCGCAGTCCGCGCCCATGTCTCGGAAACATATCGTCTCCACCAGCGGGTGATCCGCAACCGTCGGCATGTGGTGGAGAAGCAGCGACTCGATGACGAGGGGCTGCTGACGCCGTTCGAGTTCACCGGGCGGTCGCGTCCCAAGGTCGCGCGGTCGGACGACGACGAGATCCAGGCGGGGGCGGCCGCGGTCGCCGCCTGGGCGTCGCGCTGTGCCGATGCTGTCCTGGACGACGGGATCGACCCTGGCGCCTACGGCCCCGCGCTCGGAGTCCTGGTCTCCCGGCTCGGTGGCTCGATCGACGACGTCTGCGCGGTTCTGGCGCACCGGCTCGGCGGCGACGCGACTCGGCCGCGCTTCTTCCCGCGGAGAAAGCCGTCTTGGACGGGGCCCCGGTCCTTTGGTTCGAAGCCGACATCCTGATGAGAGCCGCGAAGCGATCGGCGGCGGTGCCGTCGCCGCAACGGCCGAACAGATCGTCAAGCGCACGCCGCGCAAGGGCAAGGCTGTCGTGTTCTGCGGCCGCGGATCCCTGGCGCCCGCGTTGGCGGCGGCGTTCGCTGACCAGCAGGTCAGTGGCGTCTACCGGCACGTGACCAGGCAGTCCGAGGTGGAGCGCGAGCAGGCGGTGAGCACGTGGCTCGACAAGGGCGGGGTGCTGGTCGTCGACGACACCGGTGACGTCGGGCGCAACTTCCAGCAGGCGGACGTCGCCTTCCACGTGCGGCTCCCGGCCAACCCGAACTCGCTCGAGCAGCGGATCGGACGGATGGATCGCTATGGCCATGAAGGCACGGCACAGCAGTACGTCCTCGCCGACGACGACAGGCAGGGCACTCACGTCGGCGTGGCTCGGCGCCTTAGTCCGCTCCTTCGGCATCTTCGACGCCTCGATCTCGGCGCTCCAGGAGGCGGTCGAAGATCTGACGGACGATCTCTGGACGGCCCTTCTAGGGACGGGGTGGAAGCGGTCGAGGCTCTGGCGGAACGATCACGGATGGCCTGGTCAAGGAGAAGCGGCGGATCAACGAACTCGATGCCCTCGAGTCGAGTTATGCCGGCAACGAAGGCGGGCAGGCGATGGCGACCGCAATCGCCGCGTACGAGGAGGAGTGGCCGGGATCGAGGAGGCTTACCGTGCAGCTGATCGAGGGGGCCGAGGGATTCCGGTTCGTCAGCAGTCCAACAAGGACGGCAGCATCGCACTTCGACCGGGACCCGGTCGACAAACCCCTCCTGAGCGAGCGACTGCTGGGTCGACTCATGAACGTCCAGGACGCTCGAACCGGGCTACTTCGATCGATGGCGCATGACTCCGGGACGAGCACTCTTCCGTCGAGGCAATCCATTCATCGACGGGATCGAGGACCTCCTCAACCTCGACGACCGGGGGCAGGCCGTCGGCGATGTGGCGGTTCAACCGGCCTGGCCGCAGGACCCGTTAGCGTTCTTCGGCTTCGACTTCTTGGTCGAGGCGGACGTCGGGCCGACGATGGCGATGCTCGGCGAGAACGACGGGATGCGGCGCCGGTCGCGCGGCGACGCGCCGATGCGGCGTTCCCTCCACAGCACCAACGCATCTGGTTGCCGATCACCTCCATGGAACCGGTACCGACCGGGCTTCGCGAACTACCTCGGTGAGCCGTTGATCAAAGGCCGCGACGTGAACCTGAACCTTGAACGGATTCCGGCACTTCACACGCTAGTCGGCGGTGAGCAGAACCTGGCATCGGTGGCGAACGGTGCTTCGCGCGGCGCGTGCCCGGGTAGACGAGGTCGACGGCGTAGTCGAGGCGTCCAAGCGTCGCGGTGCAGCGCGTGAACCGGGAGACCGAGGTTCTGCTCGCTCGGCAGCGCCGCGCGAGCGAAGGCGGCCGGCTTGGTCGGCGACCCGACGCGTTGGAGGGCGAGGTCAGGATGAGTCGGGCGATCGAGGCCGGCGTGTCGGCTCCTGTCATCCGGGTGAGCGGGGTCAGTGTCGTCGTCGTGTCCGCCCAGTCGTGGGCGGATTATGTCTAGTCACGATCTGCCACGCTGCAGGAGGCGCTCGACGATTGGCCCGACGCCCCCGTGCCGTCGCCGACCAGGAGGTCAGTGACGCGTGTTGCCGGGCGCTGGATGCCATGCCGGGGCTTGGTCGACCGGGAGCGGGATGGCGCGATATCGCCGGCTTGATCCGGCAAGTGCTGATCGTCAGCGGGGTGACATACGGCGGTGCCGCCTTCGGCGTCGTTCCCCGACGCGCCATGGCCGACTGCGAACCAATGGGACGGGTCCGTTGCTCAGCGGCAGCGACTCGGCGGAACGCCGGCGGATCACGCACAGGAATGGGCGCCGCCTGCCACACCCGGTGAGAAGACGGGATCGGCGAGGATCTCGCGCTGCGAGCAAGTGCGCGCGGTCTATCGCGATGTGGACCGTCGCGGAACAATGGTTGCCCGCCGACCCGTTTTGGACAGGGGCGCACGCGACTTCGTGCCTACCGTGGCGAGCCCCAACGGCAGGCCGCCCGCGCGGCGGTGCTCAATGACGGCGGCTCGCTCATCGTGGCCCTGCCGACCGGGCGGGGCAAGACAGCAGTGGCTTGGTCCAAGGTGCTGCTGTCGAGAACGGGGGTCACCGTCGTCGTCGTGCCGACGGTGGTGCTGGCGCTCGACATGGAGCGTCGTACGCAGGAGGTCGAGGAGCGAACTCGGGCGAGACCTGAGCCCGCTCGGCCGGTTCGCCTACATCGGGTCGCTCGACCAAGGAGATCAAGAAAGAATTGCGTGACGCCGTGCGCGCGGGGACTCAGCGACTCATCTACACCTCGCCCGAAGCATTCGTCTCGGGTCTCGCTCCGCGCGGTGCTGGGCTGCCGGAGCGATGGGATGCTGCAACAGGTCGTGATTGACGAGGCGCACCTCGTCGACCAATGGGGCACTGACTTCCGTCCGGAGTTCCAGACGATGCCGGGCTTCATTCGGGAGGCCTACGCCGCGCCCCGAGGACAAGAAGCCTGTTGTTCTCCTGCTGAGCGCGACGCTGGCCCAGCGGCCGATCGACCTGCTGACCCGACTGTTCGCGGTCGGCGATGACCCGGTCGACGTGGTCTGGGGATCGGAGATCCGCACCGAGCCGGCGTACTTCTTCGCGAAGCACAAGGATGAGGCGACCGTGTCGCAGCGTCTTGCGAGGCGTGAGTTGCCTGCCGCGGCCGTTGATCCTGTACACCACGAAGGTCGATGACGCCGAGGACTGGGTCGCGCGCCTGCGGGACGCGGGTATTGACCGTGTTGGTGCGATGACCGGCAAGTCGGGGGATGATCGACCGTCGTACCGTGATGGAGCGATGGCGCGGCTATCCCACCGACGGCGCGCACGTCCCACGTCGCTGGACGTCGTTGTGGGCACCTCCGCCTTCGGACTCGGTCTGGACATGCCGAACGTCCGCACGGTCGTGCACGCCTGCTTGCCGGAGACGATCGACCGGTACTACCAAGAGGTCGGGCGGGGGGTCGCGACGGACGGCCATCGATCGCGTACCTGTGCCAGGGGCCCGGACGACGTCAGGATCGCCAAGCGCTCTAACAGCGTGTCACGATGATTGGTGACGAACTGCGGTTGGAAGCGGTGGCGGATCCATGCGACAGGGGGCGAAAGCTGAGGTCAGTTCCGGTATCGCATGCGCAAGGGCACACTGCCGCCGTATCTGGACGATGGCTACGCGCGCTCCGAACAGTGGAACATCCGCACGCTGACCTTCCTGGCGCAGGCGGGCGATCATCGCGTTGCGAGCTCCGCAGTTGGTCCTGGATCCCGGGCTCTCGGAGGAGGAGAAGCAGGCAAGTCGCGACGAGTTCTATGCCGAGGTGGAGTCGTACATCGAGTTCGAACTTCTCGACGGAACGTTGTTGGGAAAGGGAGCGTGGGTCGGCGCGCTCCGCCCAAGTTCGATCGCAGGTGGACGAAGCGCCAGACCGCGGCGCTCGCATCGCTGCGCGCGACGACCCCCGGCGACTTCTGCGTCGGGCGGGCTCTCGCGAAGCACTATCGGGTGCAGCTGGGAGACGGGTTTTTGGTCACCAACCCCGCTTGTCGTGGATGCCCCGGCGTGCCGACGGCAGCCGGCCGATAGCCCGGGAGTGACCCCGCCGAGCCGATCCCGCCGCTTCCCGAGCCTGATCCAGCCCGCGACCGGATGGCCGAATGGCGCAACGACAAGAGTGGATCTTCATCCACGTACGGCACCGACGACAATCTGAAAGTTCTGTCTCACACGCATGGCCGAGCGAAACCTCCGTATCTGGCGGGTAGAACGAGAAGTGGCCGAGCGACTGCAACGGGACGTACGTCAGGTGCCGATCATTCACGATAACCACAAGGAATCCGCCGTTGCTTCGACCTCTACGCAGGTCCCTCGTGGTTGTCATGGAGGAACCGTCGGTTCCGGCCCGCGTATGGGAAAGGATCGCTGCGGGGCTTCCGACCTACCTGATCGGTCCGAGCGAGACCATGAATCCCGATCGCCCCGACCAGCGACTGCGAGACGTCGCCGACGGCCCGTGCATCGCAGCCACCACCTTGTTGAAGGGGATCTGACTGATGGAATACTTGAACCCCGCCCCAGTCCCTGCGTTGCCCCAGACCATGTGGTTGGTTTACCGCGCCGTGATGGAACGGCCGGGTACCACGCCCGAAGGCTCCTCGATCTGCTCGTGCCTGAGGCAATGCGCGCCGGCGCCCGAGGGGGCGGTGCCCACGTCAAGATCGCGTTGACGCGACTAGAGAAACTGGGGTTGGTCAACGGCAGGCCGATGGTCTTGATACACAGAAGGTTCCAAACGCCGCGGCGTTTCTGCGCGTCTTGCGGCACCGCGTCGTGCAACCCGGGGAGGAATTTGGCGACGACTTCGACGGCGCTGACGATATCCGGAAGGGCCTGATCTGGCTGATGCGTGGATCGCCAGCGAAAGCACTCGATTACGAAACTGATGTTGCTCCGAAGACCTCCGTTTTCGTCAACGGCACCCGTTGGAACACCTTCCGGACCTGGTGCGATGCCCTTGGACTAGGGCAGGGGGCGCTTAGCGTGATGACCGACAACAGGGCCGTCGGCAGGATCGTGCCTAACCCGACTCGGGCAGTGGTGGACGTCATCCTGCACCCGTTCAGCGATGACCTCCCTCGAGGTAACCAGCATTCGATCAACGCCTTCGTTGAGTTCCTTCGCCAGGAACTTCCGGTCCTTCCGGGACACCCCAGCGCGACTTTCGAGGGTCTCGACGCCAACCAGGACAATGCTCTACGCGTCATGGGGTTCGCGCTGACCGGAGCCGAGGAACTCGGGATTGTGAAGCTTGACTACCAGTCAGACCCGTCCAGCGTGATGGCTTTGCCAGATGCACAGCACGGCGAAGCGCGGTATGTATCCGCGGTTACGATCGGGAAGTGACGCGATGAGTACTCAGGTGAACTTCGTCTGTTGGACAACGGCAGACGTCAAGGGGGACAATTCCAACCGAGGCAGCGACGCCATCGGCCGAGGTATTGCTGGCTACTCCGCCCCCTCTGCGGATTACCCGTCGAGGTGCGACCGCAGGACATGCCGAGTCGGAGTTTGTGACCGAGAAGCAAGTCCTCGACGAGTTTCTCGACAGCAGCTCGACCAACGGCGTCCTGGTGGCGCCGTCCTTGGCGAGTCAGGAACGGGGAAGTCCCACTTGGTCCGCTGGGTTGAGGCGAAGATTGACCGGGTGCCCGGACGCCACGTGATCTATCTGCGGAAGACCGATACCAGTCTGAAAAGCGTCGTCGAGCAGTTGCTTATCGGCCAGCACGGACCGAAATTCGATGAGATCCGAACGAAACTCGACTCGCTGGGCAGTGGGGTCACACAGGAGACCATGGAGGGTCAGAATTCTCGACTCTCTGGCCGAGGCACTGGAGAACCACGAAGCGCCCGGGGTAGCGAAGGCGCTCGTCGGACCGAATGGTCTGGCGGTGTTCTTTCGGGATCCGCTATTCCGTGAGTACCTGCGTCGAACCGGGTCATTCGTCCAACTCAGGGCCAAGCATGCTTTGCAGGTCGTGATCCTGACGAGCCGGATATTCCGCTCGAGTTTACGACGGACGAACTGCCCCTGGACATCGTCGACTTCGCGGTAATGTCACGGACAGTGCGGCGGCTCAAACGCAGTAAAGTCTTGCAACCGACTCCCTAACAACGAACCTGCAACTCCAGGGCCTACGCCGTCGCCATGATTAACGACCTGCTCCATGAGGCAGTAACCCGAGCCGTGGGCCTCTCCTCGTTGGTGACGTGTCCCCCAGTGCGTTCCTGCAGGTGCGGGCGAACCTCAAGGATGAGGAGATCATCCTTCTCGTTGAAGACGTGGCTCTGATCCAGGGGGTCCGAAGAGATCTGCTGGATGCCATCGTCGAGCCGGGCGTCGACAAAAAAAAGGTTTCAAGAGGTACGCAACGATCCGCACGATGATGGCGGTCACTTCACGGGACTCACCAACGAGAGCGCTGCCAGAGACGTTCCGGCGAGCGCGCTGGATGCACGGGCCCCGCAGTACGTCATCGATGTCGACCTGGCAGGCGGGCGCCTGGATCAGGATGACTACCTCTTCGTCGACTTCATCGGTCGCTACCTCAATGCGGCTCAGGGTCGGCAAGCAGAGTTCTTGAGTCAGGGCCGCGCCGTTCGTGCTCGAACGCCTGTGATCGGGGTGCCGATTTCCGGCCGACCTGCCACCAGGATTTTGGAGAGTCCTCCGACTGAGTACGGCCTGTATCAGATACAGACCAGCCTAAATATCTTGCGTGCCATCTAAGTCACTTCGCTGATCAGGACCGGTGACCAGACGGACATTCAACCCGCTGGTGGGTGCCCTCGCGAGGGCAGTCCGGGACACGCTGGGCGACAACCAGGCTATTTGATTGGGGCAGGGAGAGTTTCCGCTCGGCGGACTTCCTCTGCAGGCGGGCCGGGGTGAAGGCGATCAATTTCAATCGCTTACCGATCGCCGTCCAGGTCAAACATCGAGAACCATCTACGGCGAGGTGGAATCGGGGTCGGTTGCAATCGCTGCTGACATTCTGGGGCGATGGTGGGCGAGTGCCGATCGAACCCGGCACCTCGTCGGCGTTCAGCCACGAGCGCGACCCTTTCGTCGATCTTCGAAGTACTGACGACGCCAGTCGGCGAGGAGAGGCCTCGGGGGAGGTTCAGGAATTGGCTATGTCCTGTTCCCCGGCCCAGTCCGGGCGAAGGTCGAGGCGATCGAGAAGTGGTCAGCGGGGGTCGTAACTCTTGCCTCCCGGTCTCGCGGGCGAATTGCGCTCGGCACCGTCCGCGAGGCACTCCTGAACGCGCCTGGATTGGTTCGATCTGACGATCAAGGATCCCTGACACGGAGTACCTTGAAGAAGGCTCTTCCCCAACAACGGCGGCTGGTATCTCGATCGAGGGGGCTACCGAGAACATCAAGAATGCGAACCCCATCTTGGTCGTGCCGCGCAGCGCCCGGAACGGTCAGATGTTCATTCGGACTGGTACAAACTCAATGCAGGTTCACTCCGTACGCAAGCAGGCGAGGCTCTTCCCCGACTCGATGCCCTTTGTCGTCTCCGGCGATCTAAGAGTTGCGAAAACCGAGTCGTTGCGTGTCCTGGAGGTGGACGACGCCTCGCTGGACCGAGGTCGCCGCGTCGCTACTCCGCGGTGCTCTGCACGATGTGGGCGACTGGGCGGGGGACCCGAACGAGGTCGACCTGCTCAATGCCGTGCTCTGGGTCGGACACGCGACGCAACGTACGTACTGATGAAGCCGTTGCGTCGGCCCGATTGGCCCTGGCGGCCTACCTAGGCCACGTCGCCTCGCGCTCGGACATGGGTGCCAGCGGTTCGTTGCTGGTCATCGGTGCAGCGCAGGGAACCGGGGCGGTGCACGCATTGGACGTGGAACCGGTTGCTCCCACTTGTGCGAGAAGGCATGGAAAAAAGTGTTCCGGGCGGGCGAGGCCTTGGTTGCTCCCGGACTGGTGCTCAAAGTCCTATCGAGCAGCCCATGAACGCTCTGGGACCGTGCCCGCGTGGGACCTCAGGTCGCGCTACTGGAACCGACCTCGCGGGGCGCGCACTCGGGCACTGCTTCCCCGAGGGCGTCGTGCCTCCGCCGAGACCGTGGCCGCCATCATCCCAGACACGACCAAAGCGGGCGGCGACCTCGGACTTGTCAAGGTCAACAACATGGCCGAGATGCCGATGATCAACAACGCCGCGAAGGGGTTCGAGCCGTCCTCGCTGCCGGCCGTTGAGAAGGTGCTCGCCGCGTTGTCTTCGGCTGAAGAGGGCGGATCGCCTGGCACTGGTCGGGAGCGAAGTGGGAGTCGACCTGGATCGCATCGTTGAGTTCCTGGAGGCGTCCGCTAAATGGATTGACGCCGGTCTCGCCGATGCTCAGGCGGGGAAGGAGTGGAGACGGACCAGGACTTCTGAACTCGGGGAACCGGTGGACAAGTGGTCTCGAGATCGTGGACGACTACCTGGACGACGTCGGGGAAGACTCAGGCGGGGGCGACGTCGATATGCTGGTGACGATCCTGAAGAAGTCAGGAAGGAGACCGACCATGAACGACAATGACAGTCTGCTCCTCCGGGCCAAGCGCCTCGCTGCGGTCGCTCGCGCAAAGCGGGACAACGCGGCCGACATCCAGGCCGCCGGCCAATTTGCGACCGCGCTGAACAAGCTCGCTGGGTATTTCCCCGAACTCCAGACCCAGTTGACGAACCGGTCGGCGCTCGCCAAGACAGGAGCGAGTTGCCTGATACGCCAGACCTTCGAAGGCTCCGGAAAATTCCGCGCAGCACATCGAAGATATCGGGCGGCCTCTCCCGCAGTTCTTGACTAGCCGTTCGTCGGATGTGGCCGCGACGTATCAAGTCGCTCCGGATCGCGACTGATGGGCCTGGAAGGACTGGTCGCGGACGCAGGTCGGACTGGGGGGATTGATCTGACTGCACTCAATAGTCACCGGGGCGGAGAGTCTCGAGAAGTTGGCTGAACTGGAGCAGTCGGTAACAAAGCCTTTCATTCCCGCCTCACGCTGTTTAAGCTTCAACTCCAAATTGTCAGGGACCTACTGGAGGTGCTGCGGGTCGCCGATGACGCAGAGGACGTGATCGGCGCATCGAAAGGCCCGGGCCGAATGACCTTCGCCGATCTCACCCCGAGGAGATCGATGTGTCTGCGTCACTTCGCTGGAGCACACACGACGGGTCAGGCTGAGACGTTCGGTGACCGACGATCGTTGGGCCGGCCTGCCTGATCTTCTCTCGCGCCTCGAAGACCTCGAACTGCACCTGCTGTCGTGGGGTGTGGTCGACGGGCACCTGAGTCGCAGCGACGTAGACGGCGCGATCGACGAGCAGTTGAACGCCGACGTAAAGCGCGACCCGTCGCTGGTCGTGCCGTCGCCGGAGGAGTACTTGGATCACCTGATCGAGGCAGGCCTGCTCCACGAGATCCCGGAAGATCGTTACCGGACGAGGTTCGCAGAGACGCTCCGACTGCTTCGGACGCTGCGGCAACTCCTGCCTCCAAGTGACGAGTCGAGCCCCGGTTGGTGGCGGCACTCCAGCACGCTGGTGTCCGATACCGTGTCCGCGTCTCGCCCCGGCGGTACCCCGCGCGACGGATCGCCGTTGACGAGGTGATAGCAACGTTATGCACGGCCGGACAGTGGTCGGACGTCCGGGCAAACGTCGTCCGCAAGATGGTCGGCTCGGATCTGCTCGCCCGATTCCAGGTCGACGCGACCCGGAGCATCCTCAAGGCGCTGGGCGACCCGCAGCCCGCCCGAATCGTCACCGCGGGCACCGGCTCGGGAAAGACGCTCGCGTTCTACCTGCCCGCGCTGCTCGACATCGCGCGCACCACGCGAGAAGCGCACCGGCCCGCACACGCTGGCGCTCTATCCGCGCAACGAACTGCTGCGTGACCAGGCGAGGGAGGCCCTCCGCGTGGTCGAGATCCTCGGGCCGCTTGAACGGGCGCGATCGCGGTCCGGCGCGGATCGGCCTGCTCTACGGAAACACCCCGTGACGCCAAGGACCTCAAGGGCACCAGGACTCACGGGCGTGGAAGCAGTGGCCGGGGATGGGCGACGCCGTACTTCCCCTGCCTGAACGACGACTGCCGGAGGCGCCTGGTGTGGTCGGACGCCGACCGGACGAGGATCGCGAGCGACTCGTCTGCCCGCGTGCGGTGCACCACCCCGCCCGGGACGCTCGCGCTGACGCGGGAGTCGATGCGAAGGAAATCCGCCCGACATCCTGTTCAGCTCCACCGAGATGCTCAGCCAGCAGTCGACCAACTCGCTGCTCGCGCCGAGTCCTGGGGTGGAAGGGACCCAACGGCACGCGCCTGGTGCTGCTCGACGAAGTGCACACCTACTCCGGGTGTCCATGGCGCCCAGGTGGCCTGATGCTCCGGCGTTGGCGCCACGCCAATCGCCAGTGGGGCCGGACCAGCCCGGTGATGGTCGGCCTGTCCGCGACGCTGCGCGACGCCGGCGACTTCTTCGCGGCCCTGACCGGGCCGAGCGCAGCAACGTCGAGGTCGATCGCGCCGGCGCGCGACGGACCTCGTGCCGATCAGCCGCGAGTACGGCATCGTCCTGCGCGGCGACCCGATCTCGGGCACCGCCTGCTGTCGACGACGATCCAGACGGCGATGCTGCTCGGCCGCGTCCTCGACAACCAGCCCGGGCATCTACGGCTCGGTGGCCTTCGCGTTCACCGACGACCTCGACGTGATCAACCGCCTGTACGACAACCTGCGCGACGCCGAGGGGCACGACCCCGCGGCATCGCGCCGCGGGTGCGGTGCTGGCCGACCTGCGGCAGCCCGCGAGAGCCGCAGGCCGGCGCCCGTTACGCCGACGGGCAGTCCTGGGACCTGCCCAGCCACCTGCGGCGGATGGACCGCGCCCTGCGGATCGCGCGGACGTCCTCGCAGGACACCGGCGTCGACTCGGCGGCCGACGTCATCGCCGCGACGTCGTCGCTCGAGGTCGGGTTCAACGATCCGCGGGTCGGCGCGGTCATCCAGCACAAGGCGCCGCGAGACATGGCCTCGTTCCTGCAGCGCCGGGGTCGCGCGGGACGCGAGCTCGCGATGCGACCGATGACGGTCGTCGTGCTGTCCGACTACGGCCGAGACCGGATCGCCTACCAGACCTACGAGAGTCTGCTCGACCCGGAGATCGACGCCCGCACACTGCCAGTCAGCAACCGGTTCGTCGTGAAGATCCAGGCGACTCACGCTCTGCTCGACTGGATCGTCGGAAGACCAGCGCAGACGCGCGCTGGGTGATGACCGCGCCGCTAACCGGATCGATGAACACCCGCACGGATGAGGTCGCCGGAGCTGCTTGCGCGCCTGCTCGACAACACGGACCTCCAGCGTGAACTTGACGATGCATCTGCGGCGGGCGCTGCAGATCACCGAGGACGAGGCCAACGCGGTCCTGTGGGAAGAGCCGCGCTCGCTGATGCTGTCGGTGGTACCGACAGCGCTGCGACGTCTCGAGTCGAGGTGGACGCCGCTGGGTGACGAGCGACCCCGGCGCGCAGGATCGAGAGCCGCTTCCGGAGTTCATGACGCGGGCGCTTTTTGAGCCGCTCAACACGCCGGACGTGCAGTTCACCCTGCCCTTCAAGGACAGCGAGGCCGCAGACGATGCCGATCGCCCAGGCGTTGCGGGAGGCCGTGCCGGGACGGTTCAGCCGGCGCTTCGGGCATGCCGGTCCGACCACGCACCTGGCTGCCGGTTCCGCCGACGGTGACCAGTTGGCCCTTAGACGTCGTGGTCCGCGGGCACAGCCTGGGGAACTGGACTAGCAGGCGGGGAAGAGTTCCGGGTCGTCCGGCCGTTCGCGCTCAAAACTCAGAAAGCCGGACAAGAGCGTCATGCAGTCGTCACAGGCGATGCCGGTGTGGCGCTCGTCCTTCGAGTACACGGCTGAATCCTTGGTCGAGGTCGACGTCCCGAAGCCCTCGGTCTGGTCGAAGTTCGTGGACCGGATCGGATTCGCGCTGCACGTCACCGGGGGCCGATGCAGGTCCGGCGGATGACGATCGGTTCCGAAGGTGAACTGGCGATCAGCGAAGGGTGGAAGGTGGTCCGCCGACCGGTCTCGGTCCGCTACACCCATGACGGCCAGGCCGCAGCGCTCGGTTACGAACTGGACGTCGACGGTGTGGTCATCAGCGGACGCCTCGACGAAGTCGGCGTGGACCTCCGCGGCTACGCCCCGGCACCAGCGTGGCGCACGGCGGCCTTCACGTCAGCTCGTGCTCCAGGACTCGGGACTCGACGGCATCGCCAATTCGTTTCAGCGCGCGTGGCTGGTCGAGGTCTACGAGCATGCCCACGTGAACTACGGACTTGACCAGGACGACCTCGCCGCGAGTCCAGCAGCCCTGGCCGGCGGGCATTGGGCCGAGGACGATGGCCGATTCTTCGCTGCCTCCTACCGAGCCGATCGGCGAGATCGAAGACCCCGTTGCTCGCCACGCTGCGGGAACTGGCGACGGACCCGACGGTCCGAGCAGTGATCGAGAAGCATGGTCGACTGCTCGTGAAAGGACCCCGCCGCCTTGACCGACCTGCTCGACAGGGTCTTCGCGGACACCCTGGGCTGCGCGCGCTCCTCACCGCCGTCCAGGAATGCGTGCCCGACGCCCAGGAAAAGGACCTCGCCGTCGACATCGAACTCGACGACCTCAACGCGTCGGTTCAAGATCATCCTCACCGAGACCTCGATCGGCGGGCTCGGCCTTCTCGAGGCCCTCTACCGCGACTACACCTCGATCCGCGATCTTCTGGGACGCGGTCGGACGGGCGTGTCGAGCCACAGAATCGGAGGAGGTCGACGCGGCGATGCAGGCGATGGTCGCCGACCTGGTCAGGACCGACTCCGACTATGCGCCGCAGTCAGGGCGTTCCGGGAGGCCACAGACGTGGCGTCGATGGATGCCGCGCTCGAGGCGCTCGTCGCGAAGTGGACGGAGCTCGACGGTCCGCCGCCGCATCTCCTGGTGTCGACTTTCGCCGCCCGGCTACTGCGGCCCGGCTCGAAGAGAGCCATCGACGAGGTGGTCGCCAGGCTAACCGATGCCTGGGTAGCCTCGAAGAGCGCCTCGGGGTCGAGATCGATGCCCGAACCCTGATCTACCTGGCCGGCCGGCCGACTCCGTTCGCACTCGGCGTCACTGACGCCCGACATGGCGTTCTCGATGCTCTGGCTGCGAGGTGCCCCTGCACGCGCACAACGCTTGAGCACTGGCACCCGTTCCGTGACGATGTGTTGGTCGACCGGTTGGCCTTGTCCGGATCCCTATCGGAAGGGCTGTCCGTCATCGACGTGACCAAGCCCCGATGGCGCACCGACTACGTCGCAGCGGTCGAGCGGGACGGGGGGACACCCTCGAGGCGCCGTACCGCGAACGGACGTCGATCTCGGGTGCCTTGCGTGACGTCGTCGTGATGCCGATTGATCGCCACGGGCTTCGGGTCTACGGCCGAGTCACGGCGCTGACCCAGACCCGCGGGTACGTCCGCGCTGCGATCTCGCTCGCGGAGGAGTTGCAATGACCGGCACCCGCAGCGTTCGCACGCGGCCACGCAACGGCCTGGCGATCAGCGACCTGCTCACATCGGACGCTGCTCTCCGAACTGTGCCGCCCTAGTGCCGAACTCTGGATTGTGTGCGGCTGGATCACCGATATCCCTGTTCTCGAAAACCGGCACCGTCAGTACGACGCGGTCCTGGGGGGGTCGCGCGTTCGAGCCTGTTGCTGACCGAAGTCCTCGCCGAACTGGTGGAGCAAGGTTGCGAACTCCATGTCGCGTTGCGGGAGGTGGACCACAACCACCGCTTCGTGAGCCGGTTGGCTG